>CAKSQF010000006.1 GCA_934486825.1 uncultured Eubacteriales bacterium
GCCATGCCTGCTTTTAATCAGATAATTTTTTTCACATTTTTTATTTTTCCTCTTGACTTTTAATAGTTAGTCTTTTAGATAAAAAATATAATTACTTGCCGCTGTTTCCGTAGTTTGAAAGAACTCTCGCAGACGGATCGTTGACATCGCAACCCTTCCATTTTTTGTTCGGCATCCAGAAATCGGCTATCATTTCCGCCTGTCCTGGGTAATATTTTTCAAACAACTCCCTGTAAAGAAGTGATTCCTTTGTAAACGGTTTTGCATATGTGTATTTTGCTGATTTTTCCGAAAAATCGCTGTCACTGTAAATATCGTTTGCATATTTTTTCAGATAATCCACCATAGAGTGACCTACCGCATCCGAAAAAGCCGCTTTTTCACGCATCAGTATGTCATAAGGTAACAGGTCACCTTCAAATGCATGCCTGAGAAGATATTTTCCTTTTCCGTAAACATTCATTTTCAGTGCCGGATCAAGACTCATTACATATTTTACGAAATCAAGATCACCGAAAGGAATGCGTGCTTCAAGCGAATTGACCGAAATGCACCTGTCGGCGCGCAACACGTCATACATGTACAGCTCGCTGATCCTCTTTTCGGCTTCCTTTTGAAATTCAATCGGCGACGGAGCGAAATCGGTATATTTGTAGCCGAAGAGCTCATCCGATATTTCTCCCGTGAGCAATACACGAAGTTCTGTGTGCTCGTGTATATATTTGCATACAAGATACATGCCGATTGATGCCCGTATCGTCGTTATATCATATGTTCCGAGAACAGAAACGACTTCGGGCAGAGCCGAAATGACATCTTCCGCGTCGATAATTACCTCCGTGTGGTCGGATCCGATGTAATCCGCAACCTCTCTTGCATACTTGAGATCAATTGCATCTGTGCTCATGCCGATTGCAAATGTTTTTATCGGAGTCTCCGACAGCCTTGCGGATATCGCACAGACAAGCGATGAGTCAAGTCCGCCCGACAGAAGAAAGCCGACGGGAGCATCGGCAATAAGCCTTTTGCGGATGCCGCATATAAGCTTTTCGCGTATGTTTTTGCACGCCGTTTCCATGTCGTCATGACATACCGTATGTTGGTGGCTTATGTCGTTATAGCAGATAAACTCTCCGTTGCAGTAATAATGTCCGGGCGGGAAGGGAATTACTCTGTCGGTCAGACCGATGAGGTTTTTAGCCTCGCTCGCAAACATTATTCCGCCCTCATCATCGTATCCGTAGAAAAGCGGTCTTATTCCGATGGGATCACGCGCGGCAATTATCTGCTTGTTTTTTTCATCATAGATAATGAGCGCAAATTCGGCATCGAGCATGGCAAACATATCGGTTTTATGCTCTTTGTAGAGCGGAAGAAGAATTTCACAGTCAGAACCGCTTGAAAAAGAATATCCTTTGGTTTTCAGTTCGTTTTTCAGCTTTTCGTAACCGTATATTTCTCCGTTGCATACCAAAAAAAGACCGTCAAGAGAAAAGGGTTGCATGCCGCTGCTGTCAAGTCCCATGATAGCCAGTCGGTGAAAACCCAAAAATCCACTGTCGGTCTTAATTATTTTTGACATGTCGGGACCGCGCGAAACTGTTTTTGAAAAACCCTCGCAAAATTTTTCTCTCGTAAGCTTTTTGCCGAGATACCCCATAATCGAACACATAATCATACATCTCCTTTTACACGTGAAAAATTTGTAATTTTACATCATTGTGTATCAGGACGGTTATGTGTTCCCGCGGTGCCACCCGATTTATTCCTTTGCGGAATCGCTCAACGGCTCAGACAAGCCTTCCCGATTAACGCTCGGACACGGCGCACCTACTGTCATTTACCGATTTCGGATTGCGGCTCTGAAGTGTTATTCATACGGGTACGCTTACGCGGCTCTCACCTTTCCGCGCTCTCTGTAAACCGTGGATTCCCGAATTACTTCTCTTCGTCTGTGCCTTTGATTATTCCCACTCGACAGTTGCGGGTGGTTTTGAAGTAATGTCATAAACAATTCTGTTTATTCCTTTTACTTCGTTGACAATTCTTGATGAAATTCTGTCAAGAATGTCGTATGGGATTCTTGCAAAATCGGCGGTCATAAAATCGTCTGTTGTAACCGCACGGAGTGCAAGAGTAAAATCGTATGTTCTTCCGTCGCCCATAACGCCGACCGAACGTAAATTCGTAAGAACCGCAAAGTACTGGGCAAGCTTTTTGCTCTCGCCGCATTTTACAAGTTCGTCACGCATGATAAAATCGGCATCACGCAGCATGTCCGCTTTTTCGCGTGTAATATTTCCGATTATCCTTATAGCAAGTCCGGGACCGGGAAAGGGTTGCCTTGTGACAAGCGATTCCGGGAGTCCGAGTTCACGTCCGAGTGCTCTTACCTCGTCTTTGAAGAGCAACCGCAGCGGTTCAATGACACCTTTGAAGCGTTTCATAACCTCCGGCGGAAGAAGTCTGTTGTGATGGCTCTTGATTACCTCTGCGTCCCCTTCGCCGGATTCTATCACATCGGGGTATATCGTACCCTGAGCAAGAAAATCATTCTGTGTGATATCGAATTTGTTTGCCTCATCGCAAAAGACATAACCGAATTCGGCGCCGATTATTTTTCGCTTCTCCTGCGGATCGGCGACACCCTCAAGCTTGCTCAGAAAGCGATCCTCGGCATTGACGCGGACAAAATTTATATCCCACTTTGCAAAAGCCGATTCAACCTCATCACCTTCGTTTTTACGCATCAGACCGTGATCTACAAAAACGCATGTGAGTCTCGGACCGATCGCCTCGGCAAGAAGAGCGGCAAGAACAGAGGAATCCACTCCGCCTGACAAAGCAAGCAGAACGCGACCGTGCTCTCCGATCTGTTGTCTTAATGCAGATACGGAAGATCTGCAAAAATCGCCCATTGTCCAGTCACCCTTTGCATGGCAGATGCGGAAAAGAAAATTCGATATAATTTTTTTTCCGTACTGCGTATGATTGACCTCCGGGTGAAACTGAACACCGTAAAATGATCTTGAGTCATCCGCTATTCCGACGGTAGGGCATGCGTCGCTGTGTGCGACCAGCCCAAACCCGTCGGGAAGTTTTTCCATATAATCACCGTGGCTCATCCATGTAATGCTTTCCTGCGGTATGTCCGAGAAAAGCGGACAGCTGTTATCAAAATATGTCACTGTCTTGCCGTATTCACGGGCAGTGTTTGACTGTGCCGGTGCAACCCTTCCGCCAAGCGAATGTGTTATCAGCTGAGAGCCGTAGCATATTCCGAGAATCGGTATCCCGAGACTGAATATTCCGGGATCGACCTGCGGAGATTTTTCATCATAAACACTTGAAGGACCGCCGGTAAATATAATACCGACAGGAGCTTCGCGTCTTATAACGTCGATCGGTGTTTTGTACGATTTGATCTCGCAATATACACCGCACTCACGTACTCTTCGCGCAATCAGCTGATTATACTGACCGCCGAAGTCAAGAACAATAATCTTTTGATTTTCGGTCATTATCTGTTTTAAACCTCTTTGTTTAAAATTTTATTCTGTTGTCTTGTTATCTCACGCCGAACAAAAGCTCACCGTATGAAGGATAGGGCCATTTTTCGGCTGAAGATATTGCTTCCATTTCATCGACAGGGATACGAAGCTCCCTCATGTCGTCAAGAATCGCCGACTTGTAAAAATCCGCAAGCTTCAGCTTATCTGTAATCGATTTCGAAGCGAGAAGGTCGCTCTCAAGTTTGCATACGGCTCTGTATGTCATGCCGATAAGCGCCGACAGATTTTTTACGCTGTCCTTTTCGTAAGAACAGTCAATGTCAGGAATCAGTTCCGCCTTTTCTTTTGCATCATGCGCAAGTTCCGCCGAATATGAACTCATTGCCGGGAGTATGTCGTTTCTCGCCATATCAAGCATCGTAAGCGCTTCGATATGGATGACCTTGCAGTAATTTTCAAGGAATATATCATATCTTGACTTAAGCTCTGTTTCGGTGAAGACCTTGTTTGATGTGAAAAGGTCGATGTTTTTCTTGTCAAGCATGTGCGCAACGGCATCGGGAGTTGCCTTCAGATTGAGAAGTCCGCGCTTTTCGGATTCTTTTATCCATGATTCGTCATAGCCGTCACCGTTGAATATGATGCGTTTGTGCTCTTTTATTGTCTTCTTTATCAGGTCATGCAGACTGACCTCAAAATCTTCGCTGTTTTCGAGAATGTCGGCAAACTGTTTAAGCTCTTCGGCAACTGTCGTGTTCAGGACGGTATTCGCAAGCGAGATAGATGCGGATGAGCCGAGCATACGGAATTCAAATTTGTTGCCGGTAAACGCAAACGGACTCGTTCTGTTGCGGTCGGTTGTGTCCTTGGGAAATTTGGGAAGAGTATGAACACCTATGCGCATGAGCGTCTGTTCTTTTGCGTCATAATGTTCATCGGTTTCTATCGCCTTCAGAATATCGGCAAGATCGGTTCCTATGAACATCGATATGATAGCCGGAGGAGCTTCGTTCGCACCGAGCCTGTGGTCGTTTGCGGCAGATGCAACCGATATTCTGAGCAGATCCTGATATTCATCAACGGCTTTTATAACAGCGCAAAGGAAGAGCAGGAACTGTGCGTTCTCGTACGGCGTATCTCCCGGATCAAGCAGATTGAGACCGGTATCGGTAGAAATAGACCAGTTGTTGTGTTTGCCGCTTCCGTTTACGCCGGCGAACGGCTTCTCGTGCAAAAGGCAGACCATGTTGTGTCTCTTTGCCACCTTCTGCATTATTTCCATTGTAAGCTGATTGTGATCCGCCGCAATATTCGTTGTGGTGAATATCGGTGCCATCTCGTGCTGTGAGGGAGCAACCTCGTTGTGCTCGGTTTTTGCAAGAATTCCGAGCTTCCACAGTTCTGTGTTGAGTTCCTTCATAAATTCGGCAACACGTGGTTTTATGGTTCCGAAATAATGATCGTCGAGTTCCTGCCCCTTCGGCGAGCGCGCACCGTAAAGCGTTCTTCCCGTGTATATGAGGTCTTTTCTCTTATTGTAAAGGTCTTTGTCAACAAGAAAATATTCCTGTTCGGGTCCTACGGTTGTTTTAACCGATTTGATGTCGGTGTGTCCGAACAGCTTAAGTACACGCATTGCCTGACGGTCGATTGCTTCCATTGAACGAAGGAGGGCTGTTTTCTGGTCCAGCGCTTCTCCGCCGTATGAACAGAAAACGGTCGGAATACAGAGAACGCCGTCTTTAATGAACGCATACGAGGTTGCATCCCATGCGGTATATCCGCGCGCTTCAAATGTTGCTCTCAATCCGCCGGAGGGGAAGGATGATGCATCGGGTTCACCACGTATAAGTTCTTTGCCCGAAAACTCAAGAATGACCTTTCCGCCGTTTTTGGGGGTAATAAAGCTGTCATGCTTTTCGGCAGTGATACCTGTCATTGGCTGAAACCAATGGGTGTAATGGGTCGCACCTTTTTCGATTGCCCAGTCCTTCATTGCGTTTGCAACCACATTTGCTACTGTGAGGTCAAGATGTTTACCGTTTTTTATGGTTTTTTGCAGCAGACGGTAAGTGTCCTTCGGAAGTCTTGCTTCCATCGTGTCATCGTCAAAGACCATAGATCCGAACAGTTCTGCGGTAGATGTCATAATCAGTTCTCCTTTACATTAAAAAAACAGCGACATAGGGGTGATAAGGCGGATGACCGCGAATGTGATTATACACACTTTTCTTACGACGCCCTTGTCGCTATCAAATTTGTATCGTAAAAGCTTATCTCAGACAAAATGTCTGCTGACCCATGTCACTTTATGTGAGCGATTATAGCATACAAGATTTGGTTTGTCAAGAGGTTTCGAAAATATTTGCAAAAAAACTCTTGACAACTCGTGAAGCATATTGTATAATTACGGAATAAAAATGGAGTATTGTTTGAAGATTCTGTAAAAACAGCGGGGTAGGGTGATTTTCGTTGTATACAAAAAAGGATGTATTTGATTTTGTCAGAGAAGAGGGCGTGAAATTTATACGTCTTGCTTTCTGCGATCTGAACGGAAATCAAAAAAACATATCGATAATGCCCGATGAGCTTGAAAGAGCTTTTGATGACGGGATATCGTTTGACGCGTCAGCTGTGCATGGGTTCGGTGATGAGGTCGGCTCTGACCTGTTTCTGTCGCCTGTTCCGTCCACACTAAGTATTCTCCCGTGGAGACCTTCGCAGGGTAAGGTCGTGAAGATGTTCTGTTTCGTGAAAACTCCGGACGGAAACAATTTCCCGAAAGATCCGCGCTACGTACTTTCCGGAGCCGTTGATAGGGCAAAAAGCTTGGGAATCAATGTCAAAATCGGATCCGAGTATGAATTTTATCTTTTCAAGACCGACGAAAACGGTTATCCGACCAAAATCCCGTTTGACAATGCGGGATATATGGATGTAGCTCCGGATGATAAAGGGGAAAATATCCGCAGAGAGATTTGTCTTTCGCTGGTTGATATGGGCATATATCCGGAGAGCTCACATCATGAAGAGGGACCCGGACAGAATGAGATCGATTTCAGGTACAACGATCCGATGGCTGCTGCCGATGATGCGATGAATTTTCTTTCGGTTGTTAAAACCGCCGCGCAAAGAAACGGGCTGTATGCCGATTTTTCGCCGAAGCCTCTTGAAGATAAGAGCGGAAACGGGTTACATATAAATATGTCGGTCGAATCCGATGAAAAGAGCGACCTGTCGGGTTTCTTTATGGCGGGTATTCTTTCGCATATATGTGAAATAACCGCTTTTCTGAACAGAACCGAAGAGTCGTACAAGCGTCTCGGAAAAATGAAGGCTCCCGGATATGTTACATGGTCGGCGGAGAACCGCTCGCAGCTTATACGTATTCCTGCCGCAAAAGGAACATCCCGGAGGATTGAACTGAGATCTCCGGATCCGTCTGCGAATGTGTATCTTGCTTACGCACTCCTTATTCACGCCGGTATTGACGGAATAGAAAAAAGACTTGCTCCTCCGGCTCCCGTGAATGTCAATCTCTATTCGGTCGGCAGTTCTTTCACCGATACGCTTGAAAGTGTTCCGCACAGTCTTGATGAAGCGAGGCAAATTGCTTTGAACAGCAGATGGCTTGCGTCTGTTCTGGACGACGTTGCTGCGTTTATTGACCGATAACGGAGGCGTTTTATGATAGGCTCCGGAAAAGCGGTTAAAAGTATGTTGCTTGTGTCACCGACCGGTCAGATGTATGAACACATATGTGAGCTTCTTCCGAATGACGAGTTTGATCCGATAGTCAATGTGAGCAGTGCCGGAGAAGCAAGAAGGATTCTTTCATCGACCGACTTTGATCTGCTTGTTGTCAATGCGCCGCTCACCGATGAGTTCGGCGTCGATTTCGTGCAGAATTATGTTGAGACTCCTATAGGTATACTTTTTCTGTGTAAGAGTGATATTTACGATCAGGTCAGTGCGAGGCTTGAAGATTTCGGGGTGCTCACCCTGCCGAAACCGATCAACCGGCAAATATTGTTTACCGCGATAAAGCTTGCAACCGCCGTCCATGCAAGACTTGGGCTTTTTGAAGAAAAAAACAGAACCTTGCGTGAAAAAATGGCGGATATACGTGTTGTTGACAGAGCAAAGTGGCTCCTGATCGGCAACCTCAATATGACCGAAAATGACGCTCATTATTATATAGAAAAGCAGGCAATGAATTCGAGACTGTCGCGTCGTGAAGTTGCCGAGCACATTATCAGAACCTATGATAAATGAATAGCGGACAATGGCGTCCGACAACCACGGGACAGATCCTGTGTTTTGTCGTACGCTTTTTTTGGGGATCAGTTGCATTTATAATCATTATATTCAAAATTTTTCAATAAATTCGGAGGTTAAAATGAAACAGACAAAGTATATTTTTGTTACAGGCGGTGTGGTATCGGGACTCGGAAAGGGAATAACGGCAGCATCTCTCGGCAGACTTTTGAAATCACGCGGACTGAAGATAGCCGCACAGAAGCTTGATCCTTATATAAATGTTGATCCTGGAACAATGAGCCCGTATCAGCACGGAGAGGTGTATGTAACCGAGGATGGTGCCGAGACTGATCTTGACCTTGGACACTATGAGCGGTTTATCGATGAAAATCTGAATAAGTATTCCAATCTGACAACCGGCAAGGTATACTGGAATGTGCTCCGTAAGGAAAGACGCGGAGAATACCTCGGATCGACCGTGCAGGTTATTCCGCATATAACCAATGAAATAAAGGAATTTGTTTATTCGGTCGGCAAAAAAACCAATGCCGATGTCGTAATTACGGAGATAGGCGGTACAATAGGTGATATTGAATCGCAGCCGTTTATTGAAGCCGCACGTCAGGTGTCACTTGAAGTGGGAAGAGAAAACAGCCTGTTCATTCATGTGACGCTTGTCCCTTTCCTTCACGGATCGGACGAACACAAATCCAAGCCTACACAACATTCGGTAAAAGAGTTGCAGGGTATGGGTATAAACCCGAATATAATTATACTCCGTTGCGATGAACCGATTGAAGAGCCGATATTCAGAAAAATATCCATGTTCTGCAATGTAAAACCCGATTGCGTAATTGAAAATATAACACTTCCCGAGCTTTATGAGGCACCGGTTATGCTTGAAAAGAGCAGATTTTCCGAAATTGTCTGTCGCGAACTCGGAATTGACGCTCCGACAATTGACATGTCCGATTGGAATAACATGCTTGAAAAAATGCACGCCCGCAATAAAACCGTTACCATCGGTATAGTAGGCAAGTATGTTCAGCTTCATGATGCATATCTTTCGGTTGCGGAAGCGCTGAGACATGCCGGATATGTTTACGGCGCATATATAAAAATAAAATGGATAGATTCGGAGGCGGTTACACGGGAGAACGCAGATGAGATACTGTCCGAGTGCGCCGGAATAATTGTCCCCGGCGGCTTCGGAAACAGAGGAATCGAAGGAAAAATTATTACTGCCGACTATTGCAGAACGCATGATCTTCCTTTTCTCGGTATATGTCTCGGTATGCAAGTGGCTGTTATTGCATTTGCAAGATATGTTGCGGGTCTTGATGATGCAAATTCCGGAGAGTTTGACCCGGAGTCAAAGCATAAGGTTATCGATTTCCTCCCGGACCAGAGTGAAGAGGTTGCAAAGGGCGGAACTCTGAGGCTCGGCGCGTATCCGTGCAAGATTGCCGAGGGCACACAGATGTATAAAGCCTATGGGAAAACCGAAATTTCCGAACGTCACCGCCATCGCTATGAATTCAATAATGAGTTCAGAAAAACTCTTCTGGAGGCGGGACTTTGCATAAGCGGTACATCTCCGGATGACTATATAGTCGAAACAGTCGAGATACCTGAAAACAGATTCTATGTCGGCGTTCAGTTCCATCCCGAGTTCAAGAGCAGACCCAATAAGGCACATCCGCTTTTCGTCGGACTGGTCGGTGCGGCAGTAGAAAAAACAAAATAATAATAATTACCGGCGGACATCGGGGGTGTCCGCCGGTAGTGCTGTTTTTATGTCGTTCCCGATTACAGAGGAGTCATTTTGTGTCGTCGCCGTTGATCTTGCCGATAAGCGGCAGATATCCTTTTCCGTATTGTACGCAGCGGGAAACGCGGCTGAGCGTAGCCGACGAAATATCGGTTTCTTCAATTACCTGATTGTATGTTTTGCCTTCTATAAGCAGTTTTGCGGCATGAACCCGCTGTACCATCTGCTCCACTTCCTTTATGGTACACAGATCGTCAAATAAGTTTTTACATTCTTCTTCTGTTGACAGCGACAAAAGCAATCGGTAAAAGTCGTTGTACATTTCTTCGGTCAGCTCTTTTTTCACAGTAATCGTTCCTTTTCAGTATTTATTTTTCAGAAATAATTTGTAAAAAATGCGCGGTTTTTTCTGATTTCGGTCTGACGAATATTTCGTCCGGTTGACCTTCCTCTTCGATTTGTCCGTCAGACATAAATATGACTTTGTCGGAGATGTTTTTCGCAAAGTTCATTTCATGTGTTACTATTATCATGGTCCGATCCTTGCTTTTGAGGTCACGTATTACTTCGAGAACCTCACCGGTAAGTTCGGGATCGAGAGCACTTGTCGGTTCGTCGAAGCAAAGAATGTCCGGAGAGAGGGCAAGGGCGCGGGCAATTGCAACGCGTTGCTGTTGCCCGCCGGAGAGTTGACACGGGTAGTTTTTTTCCTTTCCGGAGAGTCCGACCTTTTCAAGGAGAGAAGCAGCAAGTTCTTCGATATCCTTCTCGTTTCCCGCTTTCAGAAGCTTTGGCGCAAGCATTACGTTTTCAATTGCATTGTATTGCGGAAAAAGATTGAATGATTGAAACACAAGTCCGAAATGCAATCTGTTTTTTCTTATCTGTGCCTCGGTTCTGAACTTTTTGTCTTCTCCGTCATAAATAAGCTGCGATCCGACTGATATTTTTCCCGAGTCCGCAAGCTCAAGAAAGTTTATGCAACGGAGCAGTGTTGTTTTTCCGCTTCCGGATGAGCCGATAATCGACAGCACTTCTCCTTTTTCAAGTGAAAAGCCGATGTCACGGAGAATCGGCACTCTTCCGTATTTTTTTGATAAGGCTTCGATTTTTAAAAGTGACACTGTTTTTCACCTCAGATCTTGTAGTAGTCGAGCTTTTTTTCAAGCTTTCCAAAAAGAATCGTAAGCAGACCCGAAAAAGCAAGATAAAAAGCACCGGTGTAGAAGAGAGGCCAGATCAACCCCTTTGCCGCAAATTTTTCTGCTGCTCTGATTATTTCGGCAACGGCAATGACTCTTACAAGTGACGTGTCCTTTACCAGTGTTATAATTTCATTGCTCATCGGGGGGAGTATACGTTTCACGACCTGCATAAGTATTATTTTAACGAAAATTTGTTTTTTGTCAAGCCCCAGAACAAGACCTGCTTCATATTGACCGCCTGATATGCTCTCAATTCCGCCGCGATATATTTCCGAAAAATAACATGCGTAGTTTATAACAAAGGTAATCAGCGCCGCAAGAAATCTGTTGCCGGCGAAAATCGGATTGCCGAACAAAATCCCGGGTGCGAAAAAAACCACGAGTATCTGAAGCATCAGAGGCGTGCCTCTGATGATCCAGATGAAAAACCTGACTGCCAGCGAAAGCGGCTTGAATTTTGATTTTGAGCCGAATGTAAGCAGAAGACCCAGCGGAAGTGAGAACAGAAGGGTTAGTGCAAATAATTCGACAGTGGTCAGAAATCCGTTTAAAAGCGACAGTGTGACTTCTGTAAATTGTCCCATATTATTTTACCAGTGCGTTTTCGAGTCCGTATTTTTTCGCGAGATCGGCGATTTCACCGCTCTTTTTCAGATCGGAGAGGATTGTGTTGACTTTTTCGGTAATATCACTTCCGCGGCGGAATGCGATTGAATAATATTCATTTTGGGAATCTATGATGCCGTCAAGAATCTTTAATCCCGAAAAATTGCTGCCTTCCTTGTTTATAAGGTAATTCGCCATTGTGAAATCTATAACGGCTGCATCAACGGTCCCTGCAACAAGCTCTGTGAGCGCATCAATCTGCGAGTCTTTTTCGATAAGCTTTGCTTTGTTCAGAGCTTTCGAGATCAGCTCCTCTCCGGCAGACCCGGATTCCGCGGCAATGTTCGTGCCGTCAAACGACTGACTGTTCGCGTATTTGTCCGAATCCGTGTTTTTTACAACTATAACCTGTCTGTTTATCATGTAATAATCGCTCATGCTCATGTTTTCGGCACGCTCGCTGTCCCATGTAAGTCCGTTCCATATGCAGTCTATCGTCTTGCCTGCCAGTTCACCCTCTTTTGTTTTCCAGTTGATCTCCTGAAATTCAACTTCAACACCGAGTTTTTTGAATACGAGACGCGCAAGCTCTGCATCAAATCCGGTCCATTCCCCGTTCTCTTTGTAGTCCATGGGTTCAAAATCGGTTATGCCGATAATGATTTTTCCCTTGTTCTTTATGTATTCATAGTCCGAATCGTTCCTGCTTGCACATGCAACTGCCGAAAAAAGCATCAGAACCGCCAAAAATAAAAGAATTGTTTTTTTCATTTTTCCTTACCTCGTTTTTGATTGATGCTGACATTATACTTTATCACGCTAAATTTGTAAAGTGTTTTTCGCAAAAAAAATATATTTTGTATACATGCACAAAAACATGAGATGAATCCGCACTTTATCTGACTAAAGCAATAAAAAGCGAAGGCAGCACCTCAATCGGTGTTGCCTTCGGAAGTACGACACTATCTGTACCGAATATCATGGTTTTTTTCAGCGGGCACATTGCCTGTTGCTTTGTTTTTTGCTTTCAGTATTTCGTATGACAGCGCTTTGGCGGCTATCATGCTTCCGACGCATCCTTGAATATCGAAACCGCAGGCTGTCAGCCAAAATGGCATATCCGGTGATCTTTTTACTATATATGGGATATTTCCGACATATAATTTGTCCTTGGTAAACCACACGTTTCGTATGACAGCGTCCCCGAAGCATGTTTTGACTTTTTTTTCAAACCTTTCTATCGGCACAGTCGGGTCTGAAAGATCGGGAAAGAAAAACGGACTGACGGCAAGAACGCTGTTTCTGTTCTTTATGAATTTGATTTCGCCGTTCATATCAAAAAGGATTCCGTCGGAAAAATCTATATTTGCAAGCTCGTATACCATTTGTCTTGCCCTGTATGTTTTTTTCTTCTCCGGATAATCGTACATGTCACTCGTTACAATGAAGTCTGCCGTGATCTCACCTTTTTTTGTTATGACCTTGTGATTTTTTATCGATAAAACAGGCGTTTTTTCATATAAATTCAACTCGGCGGCAAGCGTGTCCGCAAATAAAAGAGGATTGAAAACAAGCTGATCCTCAAAATCCGAGATGCCTTTTACGGGGAAAGGCATTTCACTGCCTGCCTTGGGATTTGTAAACAGTCCGTACGACATGGCTGTGTCCGAGAAAGTTTTGATTTTCAAACGACTTTTTTCACTGTATGCGGTTGCACGAACAAATTGCATCAGGCTGTCTGCCATATACTTTTTTTCGAGCCTTACGAATTCGTGAACTGCATTTTTTCTCATATTGATGTTACTTATTGTACAGTTCCTGCCCGATTGATTTGCTTTTGACAGCATATCCGGAGAGAAGGTCATTATATCTCCCGTCATTCTTGCACTGTCGCTGTTATCTATTGTCGATGATTCGATAACAACCGAACCGCACCCCGCCTCCTTTAGAAAAATTGCGGTAAGGATATTTGTCATGTCGGCACCTATTAAAACCACATCTGTTGTCAGGTTTTCGTTAAGCTCGCGGCGGCTGTTCGGGGTATATGCACGCGTCCATATTGTATTCATTTTTTATCCCTTCTTTATTTATCTCAATAAAATAATTTTGGACGCAAACAGTAAAAAAATACATGCCGAAATCAAATTCCGACATGTATTTTGTTCTTTCTTGGATTGTCTACAACTTGAGAATCAGATGTGCAAAACCAAAGTAGATAAGAAGTGATAGCGCATCTACGACAGTTGTTATGAAGGGCGATGCCATGACTGCCGGATCAAACCCCAGCTTCTGTGCAACAATCGGAAGCGAACAACCTATAAATTTAGCAAACAGAACTGTTGCAAAAAGGGTAAGGCATACGACTGTTATGACCGGAATCGTAAGACCCGGTGTCTTCATTATGAGTTTGTCGATGACGATTATCTTCAGAAAGTTTGCACATGCAAGCGTCAGTCCGCATAGAAATGCGACCCGCAATTCCTTCCATTGAACCTTGAAAATATCTCTGAACCTGATCTCCTGTAATGACAGACCGCGTATAACGGTGACCGATGCCTGTGAACCCGAATTTCCTCCGGTGTCCATGAGCATCGGTATAAAAGCGGTAAGTGCGACCGATGCCGCAAGAGCATCTTCGAATCTTGTAATGATTATACCGGTAAAGGTTGCCGATATCATAAGAAGCAAAAGCCAGGGGATCCTTGATTTCCAGATGGAAAATACTCCGGTTTTCAGATACGGCTCGTCATTCGGCGTAATAGCTGCCATGACCTGAATGTCTTCCTCGACCTCTTCGGAAAGCACATCCATTGCATCGTCATATGTTACTATGCCGACAAGTCTGTTTTCCGCATCGACCACCGGTAAAGCCAGAAAGCCGTATTCAAGAAAAATCGCGCCTACCTTTTCACGGTCCTCAAGAGTGTTTACGCTGATAATGTTTGTTTCCATGATGTCGGATACATATTTTTTGTCGGTGAGAAGCATATCCTTCACGGTGACCACACCGATAAGATGTCTGTTGTTGTCGGTGATGTAGCATGTGTATATGGTTTCCTTGTCAACGCCGGTTTTCTTTATTGAGCGGAACGCCTCGTCAATCGTCATTCCGGCTTTCAGCCCGACATATTCAACCGTCATTATGCTTCCCGCCGAGTCATCGGGATAATTGAGGATTTCGTTTATCCATTTCCGCGTTTGTGAATCGGTATTGGCGATAATACGGCTGACAACATTTGCGGGCATCTCTTCAATAAGGTCAACCGTGTCGTCGAGAAACATTTCGTTCAGAACATCCCGGAGCTCGCTGTCCGAAAAACTCTTGATAAGCTCATGCTGGGTATCGTGATCCATTTCCACGAATACCTCGGCGGCCAGTTCCTTTGAAAGGAGCCTGAAGAGAACGGGGCGCTGCTCTGCCGAGATTTCCGATAAATATCCCGACAGGTCAACCGGATTTTCTTTGTCGAGCAAACTTTTAATTTGTGAAAACTTTCTTTCGTCAAGCAGTTTTGTTACTGCCTCTTCGAGTTTTTCGTTGTTTTCCATATCTCTTTTCCTTTCAAAAAAAATCAACGCCTCAGACCGTCGGCAACCAACTGTATACCAAGCGTTTTAATACCCAATCAAACAGTAATGTAGCACAAAATTATGAAACTATAATTAAACAAATGTTAATATTATCTTAACGAAAAACAAAAAAACTCATTGAAAAGAAAAAACACTTGACAAGAAAGATCAAAAAACATATAATGTAAAGAAAGGTGAAAACGATGAACAAATCAGAAGGATATTTCGGACCGTAATCCGATCCGAAATGAAAGGATATATAACAAGTAATGAAAAGCGATATAAATGTAAAGGTCGTAAAATTCGGCGGAAGTTCGCTCGCTGATGCAAAACAATTCGAAAAGGTTGCCGCTATAATAGAATCTGATAAATCCAGAAAGTTTGTGATACCGTCTGCACCGGGGAAACGCTTCAGGGAAGATGAAAAGGTTACCGATCTGCTTTACGAATGTTATGAGCTTGCTGCCGCTGACAAGGATTTCACGGATTGTTTTAATAAAATAAAGGATAGATATGATTCGATCATCAGCGGACTTTCTCTTGATATTTCACTTGACGAAGAATACGATGTTATCGAAAAATCCCTCAGAACCTCGCCACGGCGCGACTATACGGCGAGTCGCGGGGAGTACCTGAACGGAATCTTACTTTCGAAGTATCTCGGTTTTGCTTTTGTTGATGCGGCAGATGTGATATATTTCGGCGAGGACGGTCAGTATGATGTTGAAAAGACCGATAAAGCAGTCAGAGACCGGCTGTCGGCGTTTGAATATGCGGTTGTTCCCGGTTTCTACGGAAGGGGCGCCGACGGAAACATAAAAACATTCTCAAGGGGAGGTAGCGATATAACCGGATCAATTGTTTCGCGTGCAGTCGACGCCGATTTATATGAGAACTGGACAGATGTGTCGGGATTTCTTATGGCTGATCCGCGGATTGTTGAAAATCCGACTGTCATTGAAACGGTGACTTATTCGGAGCTTCGCGAACTCTCGTATATGGGTGCGACGGTTCTGCATGAGGAGGCGGTATTTCCGGTGCGGATTGCGGGTATACCCATAAACATCCGCAATACAAACCGTCCGGAGGATTCGGGAACGATGATAGTATTGCGCACTCCGATCGAAAAAATGTGTGAGGGTATAACCGGTATTGCCGGTCATAAAGGCTTTTCCGTTATAAATATAGAAAAGGATATGATGAACAGTCAGGTCGGCTTTGCGCTGAAGGTGTTGGCTGTTCTGGCAAAATACAATGTTTCGTTTGAGCATATTCCGTCGGGTATAGATACAATCGGTATTGTTGTGTCAAGCTCTGCACTGAATTCTCACAGACATGAAATAGTCGATGAAATACGGAAAGCCGTAAATCCGGATAATCTTTATATAGAAGACGGGCTCGCTCTTGTTGCGGTTGTCGGTCAGGGAATGGTCAGAAATATAGGTACTGCATCGAGGATCATTTCGGCAGTTGCACAGGCTGATGTCAACATAAGAATGATGGATCAGGGAACACGTGAGAACAATATTATTCTTTCGGTTGAGGAGGCAGATTTCGAAAAGACTGTGCGGGTAATTTATGATGAATTTTCCGTATGATATTTTCGGCTTGTCCGAAAAGAACGACATGTGGGAAGAACTTCGGCAGAGTAAAAAACCGATCGTAATGTACGGCATGGGTGACGGTGCCGATAAGATTCTCGCGGTTCTTGAGAGCCGCGGGATTTCTGTATCCGATTTTTTTGCTTCGGACGGATTTGTGAGGGGACAGACATTTCACTCAAAAAAGGTGTTGTCTTTTTCTGAAATAAAAAACAAATATGAGGATTTTGTAATTATACTCTCCTTCGGCAGCAGCAGGAGAGAGGTACTTGATTTTATTTACAGCCTTGACGATGCTTATGATGTTCGCGTTCCTGATCTTCCGGTCTGCGGAAACGGACTTTTTGATAAAGCTGCTTTTCTGACCGAGTACGACAATGTCATCAGAGCACGATCACTTTTGTCTGACGAGCGCTCTGTTAACCTCTTTGATGACCTTGTCAGATATAAACTGAGCGGTAAGATCGAATTTCTGCGGAATAATTTTTCTACAGTTGGCGATATGTACAACGAGCTTCTGCCGACTGAAAAATATGTGACTGCATTGGATCTCGGTGCATATATCGGTGATAGCGCGGTCCGGATGACAGAATATTTTGGCAACATCCAGAAAATTATTGCTGTTGAACCGGACAAGCGTTCCTTCGGAAAGCTGTCTCTTTTTGCCGACGGTATTACCGGTGTGCGAATTCTGCCGATAAACGTTTGTGTTGCCGATTTCGTGGGCGAGACACAGTTTTCGCAGGAGGGTAACAGGAATTCGTCCGTGAACGGAAGAAAGAAACAAAGTACGGTAAAAGTTTCGACTGTTGACAGTATTGTCGGTGATGAAAAAATAGATTATATCAAAATTGATGTTGAAGGAAACGAAGCGTCAGCTTTGCGCGGCGGGCTTGAAACAATGAAAAGGTGTATGCCGGACATTGCTTTGTCTGTCTATCACCGCGCGAACGATTTTTTTGAACTGATCTTATATCTTCATGAAATATGTCCCGAGTACAGACTTTATCTGCGGCGTCCCGAATATCTGCCTCCGTGGGATATTACATTGTTTGCGCTGAGCAATTGTAAAGATAAATAAATATAAGCCGAAAAAAATAAAAATCTATTGACAAAATAAGTGTTTGTGATATAATCATTATACTTACAGAGTAGGGTTCATGGCGTGAAGTGATGTGCGGACGGGGAGTTGCCGCGCAGACGAAAACGGATTGCGTTGCGGTCATGATCCCGCATCCCGCTGTTGCATAAGGGCTTCCTCGTGTGGCGAATTTTTTGCGGATTGCTGTAGGAGGAGGTTTATATGTTGAAAAAAAGAGACTGTACAAGTTTGTTCAAAACTCCTTTTTCGCGTCGGTATTGGTGTCTTGCCGCCGATGAGTTCAAGGATATCAGAATGATTCTGATTGCCGCTCTTGTGGTGGCTGTCCGTGTCGCCCTGCGTCCGTATTCAAATTCTCTTCAGATTGCTCCGAATCTGACGATAAATCTGTCTTTCTGGATCAATGCAGCCGGATCGATGATTTACGGTCCGCTTGTCGGGCTTTTATCCGGGGCTGTAAGCGATACTTTGAGTTGTATAATTTTCCCGAGCGGGGCGTACTTTTTTCCGTTTATATTTGTTGAGATGCTCGGATGCTTTGTTTTCGGCATTTTTCTGTACAGAGCGGATTTGTCGGCGATAAGGATAATATTTTCAAGAGTCGCTGTCGTTGTTACATGTAATTTTATTGTCAATCCGATAGTTATGGTGTTTTATTATCGGATTTTTTATCCGGATTCCACCTACACGCTTTACAGTGTCACTCTTACGGTTTTAAAGGCTCTCCTGACCTTTCCGTTTGAGGCACTTATACTGATTTTCTTTATTTCGGCGGTGATAAACCCGTTGAAAAAAATGAAGCTGTTGCCTAACACGCAGAACAAAATAAAAATAACAAAGGGGCTTATCGTTCTTATTGTTTGTATTTTCGTTGTTGCGGTTGTTTTGTTTGTCGGGTTGAAATTTTTCGGATTTTATGACTTTTTGAAATCTGCCGTAAAGGCATTTTTTAATAAATGATATCAGATAAGGAGCATAGGATATGTTTAATTTCCCAATCGGCGCGATGCTTGAATCGTTCAAATTACCGACCAGAGACGCGATAAAGCAGGCGGCTTCAATCGGTGCAAAGGGAATACAGATGCATTCCACCTACGGTGAGCATTCGCCCGAGCAGATGACAGACGAGAAAATCAAAGAGCTTCTCGCAATGATGAATGATTCCGGACTTGTTTTTTCTGCGATTTGCGGAGATCTCGGTCATGGCTTCGGACATGCCGAACTAAACGACGGGCTTGTCGAAAAGTCAAAGAGAATACTTGATCTTGCAAAAAAGCTCGGAACAAATGTTGTTACAACGCACATCGGCGTGGTACCGACCGATCCGTCTAACCCGAGATACGAGATTATGCGTAATGCTTGTCTTGAGCTTGCCGAATATGCCGATTCGATGGATGCGCATTTTGCGATCGAAACCGGTCCCGAAACCGCTGTTGTCCTTAAACAGTTCCTTGACAGCCTCGATTCACACGGCGTTGCTGTCAATCTTGACCCTGCAAACCTTGCTATGGTTGTGGGCGATGATCCCGTCAAAGCGGTTTATACTCTCAGGGACTACATAGTTCATACTCACGCAAAAGACGGCAAAATGCTTTATCGCAAGAATCCCGAGATGATTTACGGCGTTATCCCCGATACTGAGAAAGACAAAGGTCCGGCTTATGCCGAAATGCCTCTCGGACAGGGAAGCGTTGATTACCCGGCATACCTTGCTGCTCTTGATGATATAGGATACCGTGGTTTCCTTACCATTGAGCGTGAATGCGGAGACACACCTGTTGACGATATAAAAATGGCTGCCGACTTCCTTCGCGGTATAATCGGTTGAGCAAAACCAATACTATGATGAGGGTGCGGATCACTGATTACCGCACCCTTTGGATTTATAAAGGAGATGAGAATTATTAAAGACAGAATCAACCGAATATGCAGAATGATTGTCGGTTCGTTAAAAACGGTATCAAAAAAATTTCTCCTCTTTTTTGTGGAAAGGGATGAAAAAAACAATCTCATACTTTTCGAACATATGCGCACCTATGTCTTTCTGTCTTTTTTTCTTGAGTATATAATTGAGTGCGTGAGCAGACATTCGATAAAATCCGGAACAGTGTTTATGATTGTTTCTTTTTTTGTTTTCTGCTTTAATTCTCTGATTATTTTCATAACATTTCTTCCGTCATTTTTTGTACGCAGAAAGCTGTTTCTGACGACATTTATTTCTTTGGTCTGGCTGGGACTCGGAATAGCCAACGGCGTTGTAACTCACTACCGTGTTACGCCTTTTTCGATAATTGATATACTGAACCTTCCGAGTGTCATGCCGATAATCAGGATATATCTGAGTGTTTTTCAAATCGTGCTGATATGTTTTGCTATCCTGATTGCACTTGCTTTCGTTGTTTTTCTCGCAATCAAAGCACCGAAAAGTAAAATCAGATTGTTCGGTTCGCTGGTAACGGCAATTTGTGCTCTGATATTGTTGCCTGTATCATATTCTTTCGGTCAGACGACAAAATTGTTGTCTGATAAATTTGCGAGTCTTCCGATTGCTTATAAAAATTACGGATTCCCTTACTGCTTCTGTACAAGCATTGTAGACAGAGGTATCGAGCCGCCGAAGGATTATTCTGTGAACAAAATGGACGAGATACTTAATGCACTCAAAAAGTACAGCGACAGCAGTCCCGATGATACACCAAATGTTATTTTTGTTCAGCTTGAGTCCTTTTTTGATGTAAATGATCTGATTAACGTGAAATTCTCGGAGAACCCCATACCGAATTTCACATCACTGAGCGAGCGCGGAATCAGCGGATATCTTACGATGCCTGTCGTCGGAGCCGGAACGGTCAACTCGGAATTTGAAGTATTGACCGGAATGAGTGTCGATTTCTTCGGACCGGGAGAGCATCCGTTTAAGACTGTGTTAAACAGCTATACCTGCGAAACCGTTGCATATAACCTGATGGAACTCGGGTACTCAACCCATGCAATCCATAACTATCAGGCAACATTTTATCAGAGGCATAAAATATATAAAAACCTCGGATTTCAGACATTTACTCCGCTTGAGTATATGAGCGATGTCGAATACAATATAAGCGGTGCGTGGCCGAAGGATAATGTGTTGACGGCACAGATAATGAACGCATTGAAATCCACAGATACATCTGATTTTATCATGACTGTCTCTGTACAGGGTCATGGGAAATATCCGCCCAATGATCTGCCGGAGGATTATCAACCGAAAATCAAAGCCGAATTTATAGACGGTAAGATAGAGGGCGGGCTTTCCGATATAAATGGATTGGAGTATTATGCCAATCAGCTTAACGAAACAGATCTGTTTATAAAAGATCTTGTCGAAGCAATTGAAAATTTCGACGAAAAGACCGTACTTGTTTTTTACGGCGATCACCTTCCGAGCTTGTCAATTGAGGAAAAGGATCTGAAAAGCGGTTCGACATACAAGACGCCGTATGTTATTCTTTCAAATTACGGACTTGAAGATTCCGGAGAAGAAATCGGTGATCTGTATTCATATCAGCTTGCCGCAAATGTGCTCAAAAAGATAGGTGTTCATAACGGCTTGCTGACAAAGCTCCATCAATACTATTCGGATAACGTAAAATATTCGGAATGGCTGAATGATCTGGAATATGATATGCTCGGATATAATGTGCTCGGCGGAATATCACAGAGATATGTTTATAACGGAAATACCGAATATTATCCGAAAATGACTGATATGAAATTGGGTGTATCCGATATAGTGATTGATCGATGTGAGGTTATCGACGGAGTTCTGTACGTCTACGGCGAGAATTTCACAGCTTGGTCGAAGCTTGTGGCAGACGGAACACTTATGGAGAAAACAGTATATCTTAAAAGTAATCTGATTGCAATTGATATAGAAAGTGAAGACAAGCTCCCGTCAAAGATAGCAGTTGCACAGATAAGCGATTCGGGAACCATGCTCGGAAAAACAGACGAGATGCTTATAGTGTCTGTCGATGCTGAAAACGAAAAATAGAAAGGTAAAATAACTATGAAAATACTTGCGATAGGTAACAGCTTTTCGGATGACGCTATGGAATATGTGGCAGATATACTCAAGGGTATGTCGGTTACCGATTTTTTTCTCGGTAATTTGTATATCGGCGGATGTTCGCTTTCAAGGCATTACGACAATATACTGAATAATAATCCTGCATATGAATACCGGACGAACAGCGGTAACGGATGGACAACCGAGTATAATTATAAGCTTTCGGACGCACTTGCCTCACAGGATTGGGATTATATATCGATGCAGCAGGCGAGCGGATTCAGCGGTGAGGTTGAAAGCTATGGTATACTTGACAGTCTGATAGCTGAAGTCAGAAAAATATGCGGTGACTCGCCGAAGCTTGTCTGGCATATGACATGGGCTTATCAGGGCAATTCAACACACGGTGATTTCCCCAAATACGGTTGCAATCAGATGAAGATGTACAGATCAATAACCGACGTTGTGCAGGGAAGAATAGTTCCGGATGGTGGGTTTTTGTCGGTTATTCCGTCGGGAACGGCAGTTCAGAACGCCCGTACTTCGTTTGTCGGTGATAATATCACGCGCGACGGATTTCATTTGTCATACGACCTTGGAAGATATATTGCGGGACTTACTTACGCCTGTACCCTGACAGGCAAATCTCCGGCAGATGTTAAATTCACCCCGGACGGTGTTGATGAAAATCAAAAAATTGTTGCGATTGAAGCTGTGACAAATGCATTGAGAGATAAATTCCACGTCACACAGTCCATGTATAAATAATATGACGGCAGTATGGAAACATCGGTTTTCCGTACTGCCGTTTTTTATATCAATATGATCTCGTCGGCTTCATCGCTGTCGCACAGCTTGTAAATAAATGTCTGGTGAAGCTTTGTACTGTCAAAAAGAAAAAGCTTTTTCGAGCATTTGTCCATGACAGCTCTCCTTACCGAAAGCTGGTCTTCCTCATTGTCTGTTATCATACCATCATCCGAAATACCTCGTGCCGAAAAAAATCCGACATCTATGTTGAAATTTTTCAGAAAATCTTCTGTGTATCTGCCTACCGTACACATGTCGTGCTCATATAAAATACCCCCGGCGATGATTGTCTTTATGTGAAATCTTGACGCAAGCAGAAGACATTGAATTGAATTTGTTATCAGAATGATTTTTTTGTATTCGGCAAGAACAGGTACTATGTATGCACATGTTGACGAACTGTCGATAAATACCGACATATCATCATGAAGATATTGCTTTGCTTTTTCCGAAAGCTGTATTTTTTCTTTTGCGTGCAAAAAGCGCCTTGTTTCAATCGGAAGCTGGTTCTCGGCATCCAAATATATTGCTCCGCCGTTGTATCGCTGAAGATATCCGTTTGCTTCAAGTTCTTTTATGTCGCGTCTGATTGTCATTTCGCAGACGTTGAAATAATCTGCCATCTTTTTGACAGATGCACGTTTTTCGGTTTTCAGAAATTCAACTATTGCCGATTGGCGACCGTTCAATTGCATTTTATCTCCTTTTTGTTCGACAAAATGTTCGATTTCAAACTTTGCGAACATCTATTGACATTGTTATGCTAAAGTAATATGATTATAGCACATTTAAAAATCAAAAACAATGGGGAATAAAATGAATTCTGCTTTTTTTAATATCATTGTGCAAACGATCGGAATTGTCGGGATTGTTGCAAGCGTGATTTCTTTCCAGTGTAAAAAATCAAAAAAACTGTTATTTTTCAAAACGGCAAATGAGATGCTTTTTGCCGTTCAGTACTGCATGCTCGGTGCGTATACCGGGATGTCCATGAACCTTATCGGATCATTGCGTAATATTATATTCGCAAAGATGATTGAAAAAAAGAAGAATACATTGCCGTTAAGTATTGTTTTCAGTGTTCTTTTTGTCATTTTTGCACTTTTGACATGGGACGGACTGAAAAGCCTGCTCAGCGGAATTGCCAAAGTGCTTTCTACGATTGCCTACGGCAGCAGTAATACATCTTTTGTGCGCCTGATTATATTTTTTACAAGTATAAGCTGGCTGATTTATAATTACTGCGTAAAATCATATGCCGGGTGTGTGTGCGAGATTCTCAATATTCTTTCGATTATTGTAGGTTTTATCAGAATTGATATACCGAAATATATAAAAAAGAGAGGTAACGAAAATGAGATTTGAACCTAAAAACAAAATACTGATTGCCGGTCACAGGGGAAATCCGAAAGATTGCCCCGAAAATACCATGCCGTCATTCAGGTCAGCCATTGATGCCGGAGTTGACATGATCGAGACCGATATCCATGCAACAAAGGACGGAGTGCTTGTGCTGATACATGATAATGACACCGCAAGAGTAACAGGCACATGTGGGAAAATAAATGAAATGACATATGAAGAGGTAAAAAAGCTCAGAGTCGGCGATCCCGAAAAAAATATCACGATTCCGACGCTTGATGAGTTCCTGAAGCTTTGCTCGCCTCATGAAAATCTTACGATGGATCTTGAAATAAAGGTGTACAGCCATGAGGAGGGTATGGATGCCGTAAAATATACAGTTGAAAATACCGTGCGCATGCTTGAAGAAAATAAAATCGATGATGACCGGGTATTGTTCAACTGCTTCGATGCATATGTACTTGAGTATATATACAAAAAATATAATAAGCGTTTCAGACTTCACGGATACTATCCTTATACGGCAATGCATAATGTTGATAAATGCGAAGATATGCCGGAAGCATTTTTGGATTATGCCTGCATCTGGGGAAAGGAAATCGATGTGAAGGCATGTTGCGGATATCTGCTTTCGCATGGCATAGAACCGTGTGATTACCTTATATCAAACGGAAAATCAATGGCAATTGGCGCGGACGGCAATATGATGGAATATCTTTCTTGTGCCGGTTGTTCGCTTTTTACAATGAATGATCCCGCACCGGCTGTCAGATGGCGAAACGATTACGAGAAAAAGATGAATAAATAAAAAAACACATCATCCTCTTACGGGGATGATGTGTTTTTCTGTTTATCAGTCTGCACTTCTTTGCGGCATAGTGCGTTCTCTGAAAAGAAGCGAAATACACCAAAGTGCGCACAATCCGACGATCGTATAGATTATACGACTGACTATTGCCGTCTGACCGCCGAATATCCATGAAACGATGTCAAATTTGAAAAGTCCGACGCTTCCCCAGTTTATACCGCCTATTATAAGCAGGCTTAATGCTATTTTATCAATCATTTTATATTAAACTCCTTTTTAAGAGTACAAAAATATTGTGTGCAATATGAAATGATTTATAACAAAAAAACTGCAAAATTGTATGACAAATAAATCATCCGGAAGAAAATTATGCTTGCTGTGAACCGGAATCGGTACTGTCCTCTGTTTTCGGAGGAATCATCTCTTCGCCATACCTGATTGTCAGGCTTCCTTTTTCGATTTCAATGTTTATATACGATGAAAGCGTGTCGTTTTTGTAAGTATCGGAGGATCCGACAGAAACAGGTTCATCATCGGAAAGCGTTCCGACCTTGATTTCTCCGTTGCTTAAAACAATTGACCGTTGAAAATTATCTTTTGAATAGGGAGTGGAAATGCTGATATCTCCTTCTGTCTGCTTGAGGTCAAGCGTTTCAAAAGATGTCTCGATCATGTTGATGTCGGTTTTGTCAACGTCAAACGACATCTTTTCACCGGTAATCTTCCTCATATTGATGCTGCCGTCCTTCGTTTCAAAGGTAAGCTTCGGCGTAGCTATCGACAGGAGGGAAATATTACTGGAGTTTCCTTCAAATTTTATCGAAGACGGTGAGATGCCGTTGAACTCTATATCCGATTTCGAGGCTGATACCGAAATATCGCATGTTTGGCTGACATCGATAAGTCTCAGTGTAACATTGGAAAGAGTCAGTGCAATCTGTTTGATTTCTTCCTCGTTTGCAATATACAGATCAACCTCGCGGTCTGCTTTGCCGTCACCGAGTACAATTGAACGGAGTGTACGCCATACACCGGCAAACTTTGCTCCCGATCCGTCAAGGTTCAGATAATCTGTTATTGAAATATTGTTTGATATCGTAAGGGTCTTTTTCGAAACCGAGCCGATATATTTGTTGGGCTCAAAATTCTTGAGCTTTGCATATGATGTTTTTGAATTACCGTGTATTGTGAGTGTACAATCTTTTAAGTCAAGCGCTATCCGCGATATATTTTGATCCGAATATTCTATTTCATTAAAAATTGTACCGTCTTTTATTGTTTCACCGTCTATTGCCACATCATTCGGGGCGATTCTTCTCGCATATTTGCAGGCAAAGAACCCACCGAATGTTAAAACTATTGCAACTATAAGAAAAATAACCGAAGTGACTTTCACAGATTCTCACACTCCTTCCATGCCGCAACGGCAAAGCGCTTTAATTTTTTCCAACCGACTCTGAGAGCTTTGCCTATCAGACGATAGAGCAGCGGAATGAATCTGACCGCAATATTGTACAAAATAATGCTTACCGCAATCGTTATTCCCGCAAACATCATGGCAAGACCGATCTCGTGAAGTCCGACATAGCGCGGTTCGGAAATAATCTGCGTAATTCCGTAGATCAAAGCAACAGCCGACAGACCCGATCCGCCGCAGACAATTGCCGCAATGGCGGTTACGAGAAGAATAATCAAACCTGCCATGGCAACCGCTATCGAAAGGCTGAGCCCCAGTATGGCGAATACAATCAAAAACAGTGTCGGTGCGCAAAGAACGGCAAGTATCCAAAGAAGCAGACGCGGATGTTGATCGGGATCGCCGCTGACCTTGATTGAGGAAAAACGACTTTTTGTTTCGTTTTTCTCGCTGCTGTTTTTTATTATAACAACGTCATCGGCTTTTGTTGTCTTTGAATTGTTGTCGGAGCTTTCCTTGCTTTTGCTTGTTGTTTCTCCTTTCGGAATCACGATAGTCGGCGCTTGTACGGGAGTTGAAGTTTTGTCTGTATCGCTTGATTTTGTGATTTTTGTTACAATCATGTCAATGTTGGCGTCAGTGTAATACTTTGCCGCATCCGCTTCGGATATTTTTTCAAAATTTTTTGATATTGCATTGCATTTTGCAACTGCATCCGATTCGGATAATCCTTTTGACATCAATTTGTCCTTCAACTGCGTTAAAAACTGTTGTTTTGTCATACAGAATGAATCCTCTCAAAATAATTGTGTTTTATACTTGTTTTTTTTATGGATAAATGTTATAATAGCTCCCGTGATAAAAATACAAACGAGGAACGATAAAAATGAGAATGAGAAAAAAGAAAAACCGGGACGCAAGAATGAATGCCTGTGCCGAGTATGTTATTTCTTCGCCCGCCGATTTTCCAAACCCGGACAGGAAAGAACTTGATATCGAAATCGGATGCGGCAAGGGAAGATTTATTTGTGAGCTTGCGTCACGTAATCCGGATACCGATTATATTGCAATTGAGCTTTCAACCGATGCGCTCATAAATGCGCTTGAGCTTGCAAAAGAAAAGCAGATTCGTAATGTCAGATTTATGAATGTCAATGCAGCACGTCTGTGCGACTTCTTTGAGGAAAAATCGGTATCGAAAATATATCTGAATTTTTCGGACCCATGGCCGAAAGCAAGACACGCAAAAAGACGCCTTACATACAGAACTTTTTTGAATATTTATCAGAGAATTCTCAAAGAGAGCGGCTGTCTTTGCGTAAAAACCGATAACGTTGGACTGTTTGAATCAACGGTCGAAGAACTGAGTGCCACAGGCTGGAAAATTGCAAATCTGACCAATGACCTTCATAACAGTGTCTATAACCGGGACAATATACTCACCGAATATGAAGTCAACTTCTCATCCAAAGGTTTTGCCATAAACAGGCTTGAAGCATATCCCCCGGAGATTGCCGCAAAGATTACCGATTAAAACAATTTTTCGTAGGTTTTTTCTTCCGACTTTCTGCGTTTGATGATGTTGTATACAAGCATCGATAACGGAACCACAACAAAATAGACGGCAGAGAATACAACAACGAGAAGTATCGTTTCTCTTCTGAAGCTGTAATCGGTAAACAGGGAAACGACAAAAACAGAAAGAACCGTAGCGAAATAGTGCAGCAGAATTTTCGGTATTGCCGACAGTTTCTTTATTCTGAAAATAAGATTGCATGCTGAAAAAAGAGCGGACAGCAACAGAGAAAGGAGTGCGCCTCCCAGAGTAATCGCCGGTTTACCGAAGGTCAATACACCGGAAGCATAAAGAAGGTTCATAAAAAGGAGCAGGCAAATTATCAGGACAGATGAGATTGAGAGTGTCGGAATCAAAAAATATTTCACTATTTTCTTTGCAATATTCATCTCTTGGTCCCGCTCCTTTACCTTCTTACTGAGTAATTATATCATATTCTGTACATTTTTCAAGAGGATTTTATTAAAATATACATATTGTTAAAACTTTTTGTATAAATCCGCGTTTGGTTTTTACCGTTTAACGTAATTACAAAAAAATTCAATTGATTGGTTTTATGTATTGACAAACTGTCGAAAATCATATAGAATGTATAGGCAGTTGTTAACATCATATATTGGAGGTTTATTCAGATGGCAGAAGAAAAAGACATGTCGGCAATAAATGACGACGAAGAAGAGGTTGAAGTATATACACTGGTTGATGATGAATCAGGTGAAGAGAAAGAATTTGAATGTATAGGTAAGGCAGAACTTGACGGACAGATGTATTATGCATTGATTCCGTTTGAGGAAGAGAGCGATGAATATATCATTCTTAAGCTTGTAACCGATAAGAACGGCGATGAAATGCTTGAAACGGTTGATGACGATGACGAGTTCGAAAAGGCGGCATCATATTTTGACAATACCCTTTTTGACGAGGTTGATTACGACGCCGAATAATTTGCATTTTACCAAAAAACTCCGGTTCTTTTTTGAGTAAAACTGTATATACTGATCTTGGGAGCAATTGATTCCGGACTGCGGAATCGGGAATTGCTTGTATAATGATTTTTCCTGACCTGTTCGTGATGGTTTTTATAAATGGACCTACACATAGATATTGGAGCCCTGACTACTTCCGGTAAGGAGATTGCAGGCCTCCCCGTATAATCCCTGCTTTTGTCACGGATATACGGGATGTTGGAAGCACAGATATATCGGAGAGGGCACCGCCTTGCACTTAGCAGGGTCATATTTGAAGATCACACGGCAGGTTGGGATTTTTCTTTTTTGTGCATTTAAGCATCGAAATCTTTTTTTCGGTGCTTTTTTCTTATTTTGTTTGCATATAGTGTAATAAAATATGAAAACAAAAAGAGGATAACAAATGAAAATGCATATCTGTGATGATGAGCGACCTGTACGGCTTGCGCTGTATATGCTTGAACATAATGCAACCGTAAGATCTGCCGCGAGACAATTCGGCGTAAGCAAGTCAACAGTACATAAAGATGTAACGACCAATCTGAAAAAAATAAATCCCGGACTTTCTTCCGAGATAACCCATCTTTTGTTTGTCAATAAATCGGAACGGCATTTCAGAGGAGGGGAAGCAACAAAGCAAAAATACAAACGCCTGAGGGAAGAGCAAAATAGCCGATAGATTCTATCGGCTATTTTGTATGGTATTTATTTGTCTCTTGCGCCAAGCCCCCATATGAGTTTTCCGTCTCTTTCAATGAGCGGAATATATGTCGGAGCTTCCGGAACATAATGATCTTTTTTCTCGCCCGTGTTGTTATTGGGTGTGTGTATAACCATGTAAAGCTGACCGCGCTCGTCAACAACGGTGCTCGGATGTCCTCCGGGTAATTTCTTGAACATTGCATTGTAATACAGATAACCGGGATCGGTCGTCCACTGACCGTCGATCTTGCCCGACTTGCTTCTTGAAACTCTTACGACATATCCGCCGGGACCGAAGGTTGACCAGAGGCAGAGAAGCTGTCCGTCTTTTGTTTTGTACATCCAGCAGCCGTCGGTTACGCAGCTTTCCGATCCCGCTTTGAATATTTCGATCGGTTCGCTGATGAATGTTGACAGATCCTCCGAAAGCTTTGCGGCGCAGAAACTTCCGACTCCGTCGGGCATTGACGTCCATTCGTGCGAGAATATCATCCAGGGCTGACCGTCATCGTCAACATAGAAGGTGGCGTCTATCGTGTCCCAGTTTGCGGGAGTGGGATGCGCGAGTTTTCCGCTGCTGTCCTTCGATATCGGAACAAACGGTCCTGTGGGACTGTCTGATTTAAGCACAACAGACGCTCTGTGTCCAACCATGTTTATGTTGTTCCAAACTTCGTTGTTAATGGAATCGTGATCCTCTTCGGTGCACCAGTAAGTTGTGAATATGTAATATGCCCCGTTGTATTTGTGAAGCTCGGGTGCCCAGTTGAACTGATCTCTGAATGCGTTCATGCCGTATTTGTCGGCAAGATCGGAAAGCTTCAGTACATTGTGCATCTTTCCCCACGGACCTGCAAGACTGTCCGATTCGGATATTCTCCAGTACGGACCGTCGCCTCCGAGATAGCTTGAGCAAAGATAAAATTTGCCGTTGTCGTCGTGCAGAACCGTCGCATCGCGTACGGGGTAGTTTCCGACGGTTCTCCTGATAACAAGTTCTCTGACGATTGACTGGTCGGTTATTTCACCGTTGTCGCCGTTTCTGAGATAGTCCTCGTACATCTGAAAGTCTTCCGAATCGGCTGCCTTATTGTATCTTACCGAACGATCGAGAACTACGCTGTCGGTTCCGTCCTTCATGTATTCGGCGGCAAAACGCAAAACAGCCATATATCCGGAGGCATTATCCGTAAAGTAAATAAGAAGCCTCGTTCCGTCAACCGCGGTTTTCGCGGTTATTATGTATTTGTTGTCACCCGCGTTGTAGTATTTGAAAATGGCCTTGTAATTTATATCCGAATTAAGGAGAATTTCGTATGGGTATTTTTCGGTATTTGTACCTTCTTCGATGGTTTCGATTTCGACTCCCATTTTTTCGGAGAATTGCTTCTTCAGAAAATTGGCGATCCTCTGTTGACCTTTTTCGTATTTTATGACGTAATCGGTTTTTTTGCCTTTTTCGGCTATAACGATTTTGTTTGTGTTTTCTGTCATATCCGCATTTCCTTTCACGGTCGGTTTTCCGTCGGCTTCCTCAATGATTTTGTTGACAAAATCGGTTGCCACGCAGCTTATGGCGTCCGCGCCCTTTGCGGCAATGATTATCGATTTTTTGCCGTCGGTTTGCAGGACTCTGACGACATATTCTCCGTCGCCGAGTGTGTCCATTATGCTTTTGCAGTCACTTCTGTTTTCTGCGTTGAAGACGATTTCCTTGTCGGATTGCGAACTGCTGTCATTTGTCATACGGAGTTCGACATTATATTTGCTTTTAATAGTGTCGCGCACGTATTCAGCCGATTTGACCGCAGCGGACGACATGCCTTGTCCGTATACTAACGTATATTCCGAAGAAATGTTGAGACTGTTGACCGCATCTGTATTGCCCCCTGCTGCCGTGGTTGTGACAGCGGTATTGCCGCCGTTGCATCCGCAGGTAATCAGAAGGGTAAGTGTAAGTATAAATGCAAAAAAAGATTTTTTCATGTTAATTCCTTTCGGTTGATTTTATTTCAGATCGGTTTGGGTTTCCGATTCGTTGTTTTCGCTTATTTCAACATTATAACAACTGAGAACGGGCAAACCGTTCATGCTTCGCGGAATAAACGACGGGAGAATACACCTCCACATTGAGTGAAAGTTTGCCGGGAGGACAAACGGTCTTGCCGTTGTTATCAACAGACCGTCCCCCTTACATACCGTTTGGGTACATTCGATAAGCCCGTGCTCGTCCTCAACATTAACACCGAGAGCAAGACCGTCCATCGGAAAAATAAATGTATCGGTTGTGTATTTTACAAAAATGTGTGAACAGTCAATCCGTGTTACCGATACAACATCCGGTGCGTCCTGTCCGTTTTTCCCGTATATATTCTTCAGTGCCGTATTTGCCATCCGTTCACCTATCATGACATTTGAACCGGACGAATTATGAATTCCGTCATTCAATGCCATATCCGATGAAGGAACGACATAAACACCCGGAATCTCCTTTGCGGCACGTCTTTGTGCCTCTCTGACAAGACCCCAGCATCTGTCGGTTGCGAGATCCCTCGGACCGCCCGCCCACTGGTTCAGCTGAACGGTAATGAAGCAGTGGTTCTGACCGAGATCATCGCGCCATAATCGGACCATCCTCTTAAAGCGATCAAGATACCTGTCGGCATATCTGGGTGCACAGTCCGCACAGCCCTGGTACCATATGAAACCCTTGAAATCGCCGATGTCGTCGATGCGTCTCTTCATTGATCTGTACAGATATCCGTTTTCCTCAGGATGCCATGCCGAGAGCGGAGAACCGCCGAGTGCGGCAGGAACCAGACCGATCGGGATGCCGAGATGTCTTTTGAGGCTCCTTGCAAAAGAAAGGGCAGGGGATGTCTGAGAATGATCTTCGGCATTTTCCGGGTATATAGTGTCGGTCGGATCGCTGAGCGGGTGCGCGGCAACGGTCCAACTGCCGTTGTTCGCAAAGAGATGAACGCCGAGTTCCGGGGGATCATATGCGCTGTCTCGTCCGTAGCCCGACATGTTGCTTTGCCCTGCCATGATATATATGTCGCCGACCCCGATGTGTGAAATGATTTTGATTCTTCTGCAAAACTGCGGCTGTGTTTTCGAATCGCCCGCAACAATCTCTATGCGGTAAAGTCCGCCCTCCGGCAGATCGAATCCGATAGACCATATCTTGTTTTCAAAACGGCATTTTGCCCAGTTGAATATAATAAGATTATCATCTTCCCGGCATGCCATGCAAAAAACGCGCTCACAATCTGATATTTTATCCGGTATTTGCCCTTCAAGCTCAACGTGGGCATACCCGTCCGCGTTCCGCTGAAGAATCCGGTAATTGCTCAACTGTCTCATTTTAAAACCTTTCATAACCTTTTATTCTGACTGTCTGAAACATTCTATCATCAATTTGACTATTTTGTCAATAGGTTTTCAGGTCAACTTTTGCTATTTTTTTGCACATTACCGCAATATTCTTTTCATTTTGCTCAAGAACAAGACCGAAACGGTCGCCTTGCTTTATTTCACCGGATAAAATAAGTTCGGCGATCGGGTTTTCTATCATCTTTTTGACATTCTTTTGTATCATTCTTGCGCCGTACCCTTCTTTTTTACTTTCAAAAGCTACGTGATCGATCACGTTTTCGTCAACAATGAAGCAGTACCCCGATTTCGAGAGACTTGATATACATTTGTTGACCGTGGCAGCGGCAATTTTCCTCAGATCACCATCGGACAGCGGATGAAATATTACCGTTTCGTCAATTCGCGCCAGAAACTCGGGGCTGAAATGTTTTTTCAGCCTATCTCTTGCGGCGTTTTCCGAGACATCGGTGTCGATCGGCAGCGGGCAGAAACCCGGCGACGGGATTTTTGCCGAAAGCTCGTCCGCACCGCAATTTGAAGTCATAATAATTATCGTATTTCTGAAATCGATATTTCTGCCGGATGAGTCGTGCAGACTGCCGTCGTCGAATATCTGCAGAAGCATGTTATATATGCAGGAATCGGCTTTTTCTATTTCATCGAAGAGAACGACACAGTAGGGATGCCGCCGAACCCTTTCGGTAAGCTGACCGCCGTCATCGTAGCCGACGTATCCCGGGGGCGATCCGATCAGTTTTGATACGCTGTGTTTTTCCGAGTATTCCGACATGTCAAGGCGTATGAAAGCTTCTTTGTCATTGTACAAGGTTTTTGCAATAATTTTTGCGAGCGCTGTTTTGCCGACTCCGGTCGGTCCGGTAAATAAGAAAACCGCAAGTGGTCTGTCGGGATTTTCAAGCCTTAACCTTGCACGGCACAACGCAAGCGATACTGCTTTCACAGCACGGTCCTGTCCCGTTATTTCAGAGGACAGGGTTTCCGACAGTGACCGCAGAAGGATGATTTCATTATCTTTGGGTTTGTTGACCGGTACCGATTTTCTCAGTGAGACCACTTTTTCTATATTTGTTCTCTTCAGAAAAATCGGTTTATCGGACCGAGTGTGTGAATTTTCGTCGGCAGTATCGATTTTGCAGGTAACAGCTTGTTTTTCTATGTCAAGCGCCAGCCATGAGGCTGCTTCATCAAGCAGGTCAATGGCTTTGTCCGGCAAATGCTTCTCCGGAATATATCTTTCGGACAGCTCTACGGCGGCTTTGATTGCGCTGTCGGATATCAAAATTCCATGATGCTTTTCGAACTTTTCACGCAGACCTCTCAGGATGGCGATTGACTCATCGGTTGTCGGCTCATTTATTTTTACTGCGGTAAACCGCCTTTCAAGCGCGCTGTCTTTTTCAATTTTTTTGTATTCGGCATATGTGGTGGCACCGATTATCCTTAACTCCCCTCTCCCGAGAGCGGGCTTCAGCATATCGGCCGCGTCAATTGCGCCCTCTGCCGCTCCCGCTCCTATAACTGTGTGTATTTCGTCAATGAACAGTATTATTTCAGGATGGGATATCGCTTCGGATATAACACCCTTCATTCTTTCTTCGAATTCACCGCGGTACTTGGCTCCCGATATCATTGAGGAAAGATCGAGTGAATAAATCAGTTTGCCCGACAGCGCCGGGGGTAGGACACCGGAGGAAATCTTCTGCGCAATTCCTTCGACAACAGCCGTTTTTCCGACCCCCGGATCGCCGACAAGACATGGATTGTTTTTTGAACATCTGCACAAAACGCGTATTATTTCATCACATTTGTCTTTCCGACCGATAAGCGGAGTGTAACATCCGCGCTTTGCTTTGTTTACCATGTTTACGCCGTATTTTTCAAGGTATGACACCTGAATCTTTGCCTGATTCGGAACGATTCGTTCGATCGGTTTTAATTCGTGCTCGGATGAAAAAAGCAACTCTTTTTTCATCTCCGATAGAACCACTCCTCTGCAAATTATTATTTTGGCGGCTGCACATTCGGGAAAGCAGAGAATCGAATAGAGCAGATGCTCGTTTGTGATGCGGTCGGAAACACATTTTACCGCTTCGGTATATGCCCCCTCAATTATTTTCTTTGAATCATCGGTAAGAAATGAGGCTTTTTTTCCGCACGGATTTGCTGTCCGTTGTCTTCTTCCGGATTTGACCGGCTGAGATTTGCCGATATATGAGTCTATACCGTATTTGTACAGTATCCTGGCTGCATAGCAATTGCTTTCGGACAGAATACCAAGCAGAATATGTTCGCTTGTTACATATGGCGTGCCTGCTGTTTCGGCAAGTATTTGCGCTTTTTTCAGCGATTTGCATGCGGTCGGCGAAAATCTGTTTACCATTGTACGGATCCTCCGATAAAATGATTGTTGTGTCAGTATATTTTCGCCGTACTTGCATTTTGTCATTCAGATGTTCTTTATTTGTCGGGACTTCCCGCTATACTGTTGTTGTATGAGGCGGCAAGCTTGTTCCATGTTTCTTTGTTGATTTCTCCCGTCGGTTCGATCAGATTCAGCTTTTGAAAATCAATTATGCGTTTTTCAAGATCATCATCAAATATACAGCTTATCACGGTATCCTCATAGTCAAAGCCGGAAAGTTTGCCGAGCATTATACGGACTATTGCAACGAGGTCGAATTTCTCACCTTTTTTTATTTTACCGGATGACAGGGAAACGCTGAACGGAAATATGCCGGAGGCGTCCCTTCTGTCTGCTACGGCGGCGAGCGCGGCGTTGGTAAGTAACGTCCATGTTTCAAAGTCAACTATGCCGGTTGATGGAATTTTGTTTGTCCGTTGAAATTCACTTACGGCTTTTCGTGTCACGTTGCCGTAAATACCGTCGGGGATTACATACGGCAGATCGTATCCCGCTTCAAACAGTTCAAGCAGATTCTGCTGAATTTCGATTATTGCAAGTTGTTCGTTACGAAGATTCAAAATGATACCTCCTTCGCTGTTTTAACCGATATCGTAACCCGGGTACTGACCATCCGATCTGAAAAGACCGAGAACAATATCATCGTAGGTTTCTCCGATATATTCCCATGTCACTGCTCCGACATTTCCGGTTTCGTTCAAACCGCGAAGCCGCTGAAAGGCTCGTACTGCCTCATCGGTTGCCGGTCCGAAAATTCCGTCAACCGTAATCGTCGGAATCTCCGGGTATACACTTGCTATGGTGTTCAGATATTCCTGCAGATAAGTGACATCGCTTCCGCGCGAGCCTATTCTCAGCGTCACACCGGGGTATGGTTTTGAACGGTTTTCAAATTCCGAATCGGGCAGGGAATTAATAATTCCCGAATATACATTGTATATCTGACGCCAGTCGGCGAGCGTAATTATCCCGGTGATGTCAAGACCGTATTCACGCTGAAACGCCTCAACCGAATCAACTGTTGAATCGTCATATTCGCCCGTCAGCTCGGGAGTCGGAATACTGTCGTTGTATTGCGATATAAGTATGAGAAAATACTGAAGTCCGGCAACGTCTGTTCCTTCAGAGCCGGGACCGAGATTTTCCGAAAACTGTCGCTCGATATCACCGTATTTTATTCCCTCGGATATTATTTCGGAAAGCCGTTTTATTCCGTTGTACAGATATATGATTTTGTACCATGTTTGTTTTCCGACTATTCCGTCCTGCTCAAGATTGAATATTTTCTGGAAAGCTTTTACAGCCTCTTCGGTTTCCTGTCCGAAAACTCCGTCGGTGGGGGATATTTTCGGTATTGCCGGGTAGTTGGTGGATATCCGGTTCAGACGGGTCTGTATAAGCCGGACCTCGTTTCCGTTTGTTCCTATCGAAAGCGGGACACCGGGATAACTTTCGTCAATGTCTGTTATCTCAACATTACTGATAATTTCAATATCGTCTCCGTAGTAGTTCTTCAGTATATCAAACGAATCAAGCCCGCTGTCGGCAAGTGTGACCGATCCCCATTGCGAAAGCCCGGGACAGGTTGTTCTGATACCGTCACAATATGAGGCAAAAAGAGGCTCGATGTTTCCTCTGCGCCTGATATAGCTGTTGAATATATCGTCAACTATGTCCGAGACATTTTCGAAAATATCCCTGCCGTTTACGAATGACTGGTCATATGCGGTTGTATTTGTTATGTCAAAATTATATCCCTGTGCTCTGTAATATTCGGTGTAAACCCGATTGAGAGCAAAAGATATCTGTGCATAGATGTTTGCCCTCAAAGCTTCCTCGGGCCACGTCGGATATATTTCACTCGAAGCTACATTTTTTATGTAGTCCGGAAATGACACGGTTACATTTGCAGCCGAGGAGTTCGGCGGTCCGAGATGCACGGTTATATTGTTCGGTATAACGGGAAAACCTTGTTGACTCAAAGGGTAGCCGCCTCGCTTTCGTTCAGAATTATTTTGTCATAATCCCCGTTGTATTCCGATTCCGGCATGAGATTTACCGGTTGTACGGTGGTTATACCGGGAAAAATTGCACCGCCGATAAATTCCATAGGGATGAATCCGTCTTTGTCTACTTCAATTATTACCGATGTGTAGCCTTTTCCGTTTCCGGGCGATGTCGAAATATCCGAAGATGGGGTACCGATTTCAATTAACGGCGTGTTTCCTGAGTTGTCGGTTTTCAGTACCGCGATCACTGACGACTCACCTTCGTCAAAACTTCTTACCGTAACATTTGCACCTTCAACCGGAATAGAACCGTTGGCTGTTCTGACACTGATTATCAGTTTTCCCGTTCTGTCATTCTGAGCCATAATATTGCCACTGCCTTTCTGTATTTATTTTCTTTTTCATTTTATGCAGAGGCAGAAATTTGGGGAATAAAAAAGACCGCCTATGAAAGGCGGTCCTTTTCTGAAATATCAGATTACTTTATGCAGTGCTCTGCAAAGTATTTGATTGTACGAACCATCTGGCTGGTGTAGGAGTTTTCGTTGTCATACCACGAAACTACCTGAACCTCATAGAGGTCGTCTGCAATCTTTGCTACCATTGTCTGGGTTGCATCAAAGAGAGAGCCGTATCTCATTCCGATAACATCGGAAGAAACAATGGGATCCTCGTTGTATCCGAAAGACTCGGAAGCCGCTGCCTTCATGGCTGCATTGATTGCTTCCTTTGTGACATTCTCACCCTTGACGACTGCGGTAAGGATGGTTGTGGAGCCGGTCGGAACCGGAACTCTCTGTGCGGAACCGATAAGCTTGCCGTTCAGTTCGGGGATGACAAGACCGATTGCTTTTGCGGCACCGGTGGAGTTGGGGACGATGTTTGCGGCACCGGCACGTGCACGTCTCTTGTCGCCCTTTCTGTGAGGGCCGTCAAGAATCATCTGGTCGCCTGTATATGCATGAATAGTGGACATGATACCGCTCTGAATCGGTGCAAAGTCGTTAAGAGCCTTTGCCATGGGAGCAAGGCAGTTTGTTGTGCAGGATGCTGCCGAGATGATATCATCGTCATGAGTAAGAGTATTTTCGTTTACGCTGTAAACAATTGTCTTGAGGTCATTTCCTGCGGGAGCGGAAATAACGACCTTCTTTGCGCCTGCGTCGATGTGAGCCTGACTCTTTGCCTTCGAGCAGTAGAAGCCGGTGCACTCAAGAACGACATCTACGTCAAGCTCGCCCCAGGGAAGTTCTGCTGCCTTGGGCATAGCGTAGATTGTGATCTCTTTTCCGTCAACTATGATAGCTCCGGGGACCTTGACTGTTTTGCCGTCCTCTTCGTACTCTGCGTCTTTGTAATCGACGGTGTGAAGATTTTCGCCGATTCTGCCGCAGTATCCGCCCTGAGCAGTATCATACTTAAGAAGATTTGCGAGCATCTCGGGGCTTGTAAGATCGTTAATTGCAACGATTTCATAACCTTCTGCTCCGAACATCTGACGGAAAGCAAGGCGTCCGATACGACCGAAGCCGTTAATTGCAACTTTAACTGACATAATGTGTCCTCCAACATAGATATATTTGATTTGCAAACTTTTGCGTATACATTGTAGAACATTTCAAGCTCTTTTTCAAGTATTTTTCGCGTAATTTTTATTTTTGTTACAGTAATATAAAAAAATGTTCAAAAAATCTATGGAAAAAATATGAATTATGTGATAAAATAGAATATCAAAATGAATAACATAAATTCGGAGGGAAAAATGAGGTATAAAACAGACAGAAACGGGTTTGACGATTTATCAATACCGATTATAATCTGCGATCTGAAAGGATTTGTACAATACAAAAACGATGCGGCTGTAAAACAGGTGCGTCTGCCGAAAAGGAAAACAGATATCCACACCCACCTTACTCAGATAGGAAAGAACGCAATAGATTCGATCACCGATAACACCGATCCGGTAGTTATTGATGTCTTTACCGGTGACAGAAATGCACGCGCCTTTGTCGTAAATTATGAATGGAAGGGTGAAAAGGCATCTCTTTGGATTTTTCTGTGCTATTTGCAGGCTTATGCCTCAAGCTATGTTTTGTCATCCCTTGAAAACAACCTTGCACTCCATGCCAGGGATATTTGCGATATAATAATCGCTGTTGATAAGAAAAGCAGGGAGGTTCCCGGAAGGAATACCAATATCCTCACACAGAAGATTTCAAAAAGACTTGAGCATATGATATCAATTGTACTGAGAGATCAGAGGCGGGACTATTCTTTCCCTGCTCCCGAATGTTTTAAAATTCTTTCGGACAATGTAAGCGGCGTTTTCAGAGAATTCGGCTATAATGTCGATATGTCGATTTCCGATAAGTTGTTTTACAGTAGAAAGAGACTCAATTATCGTGATTTTCTTCTGTTTTATACGCATATTCTGACTCTTGCCTGTGAGTTGACAAGAAACAGGAAGGTAAAGGTTGAGGTATCCGAAAATTATTACGGAGACGCTCTTTTTGTTGTTTCGTTTACCGTCCTGTTTCCTCCCTTCTATGTTTCATCCGAGAGAGATGTTTCAAAGCTCGGAAGTCTTGCGCACGGACATGATGTTGATCTCGTCCTGATTCAGAAGCTGATCGATATATGCGGATACAACATGGAATTCTCGGTAGCCGATAGGTATAGCAATAATGTTGTTTTTAAATTTATCCTGCCGTACACGACTCATGCGGGTCTTTGCAGTCCGAGAAATAATGATTACGAAAACCGCAGACTTATTGAGGATACGCATGCGTTTATCGCATTCATGCTTTCCTGTGCAACCTTTGTTCCAGATAATACGCCGATTGAGGATTGAATCGGACTGTAATTACATGTTTGGCTCTGAGACCAGAATCTCTGCATTTTCACTGCAAAGGCTTATCTTTCCCGTTCCCGACGGTATAAAGAAGCTGTCTCCTTTTGATATGATTTCCCCTCCGATTTTTCCGCTTCCCGATAAGCAGAGAATATGTGCAAACCGATCGGACGCATCGATAACCGTGTCGGCTGTGATTTTGCGCACTCTGAAATATTTGCAGTTGACAATGACGTTTTCACCGGCGCCGTTTGAAAATTGCAGCTTATCTATCTCGTCCTTGTCAAAGTTTCTTATGACATCCAACGCCTTTTCGACGTGAAGCTCTCTTTTGTTTCCGCTTGCGTCGGTTCTGTCGTAATCGTATACGCGATATGTGATGTCGCAGGATTGCTGTATTTCGGCAATGATGATTCCGGAGCCTATTGCATGGACGTACCCGGACGGAATAAAGAATACGTCGCCCTTATGTACATCCGTGTAGTTCAGAAGTCCCTGTAAGCTTCCGCTGCTTATTGCTTTCGAAAATTCGTCACGGTTGAACTGCCCTTTCAGTCCGTAGACAATCTGCGCACCCGGGAGAGCATCAACGATGTACCACATTTCGGTTTTGCCGTAACCGGTGTTTTCGTTTTTTCTTGCGTAATCATCGTCCGGATGTACCTGTATGGACAATCTGTCGTTTGCATCGATAAGCTTGACAAGAAGAGGGAAGTCGTTGAAATCTCCTATATATTCTCCGAGTGTCATTCCGGCGTATCTGCCGTTTGCGATAAGATTCATCTCGTCTTTTCTGCACGTAAGCTCCCAGCTTTCCGCAAGACGCTTCAGATCACATTTCTTGGAGAATTCTTTTTTCAGTCTGTCTCCTCCCCATATTGTCTCTTTGAAGACCGGTTTCAGCTTAAGCGGGTATTTTTCTTTCATATGTAATCTCCTGAAAAATTTTTTATGTGTATAAAATGAATTATAGCAGACAATAATTCTTTTGTAAATACTTTTTTAAAGGAGATCTGAAAATGAAAGATCAGAACAAGAACAATAAGACAAATTCGAAGGAAGACTGTAAAGATCAGAATCAGAACAAAAATCAGAGTTCCGAAAACAAGGCAAAAAACAATAAAAACGAAGATAATAAAGAAAACTCCTGCAGATAATTACAGTCATCCCGACAACGTAAAACCGCGTTGTCGGGATGACTGTATTATTTACAAAAAATTAAATTATGCGTTATATCAGGAATATTTTCTTCTACTAAAATATTAAAAAATGTGCGATACATATGGGGTGGAAATGTTCGGATATATTAAGGCTCATGTCCCTGAATTGAAGGTAAAGGAAAAGGATTTTTACAATGCGGTCTACTGCGGTCTTTGCCGCTCAATGGGCAGACGCCACAGACTCTTTTCTTTTTCTCTGTCGTATGATTTTGTATTTCTTGCATTGATGCGCATGGGTGTTTCCGACGAAAAGCCTGAATTCGGTAAAACAAGGTGTATTGCACATCCGTTTAAAAAAAGGCTTTATCTTAAAGAAAACAGCGCACTGACATATGCCGCTTCTTCTGCCGCATTACTGCTTTATTGCAAGCTCCTTGATGATATAGCGGACTCAAAAAAAACAAAAAAAGCGTTGCTCAGCGTTTTTTTGCCGTCGGCAAAGAAGCTTGCAAGGAAGAAATGCGAGAGCGATCAGCTTGAGCAGGATGTCAGAAATGATCTTGAAAGACTTTCGGAAACAGAAAAAAACGGCGCTGTAAGCGTTTATGTCCCTGCGGAAATTTTCGGGTCGCTTCTCGGAAAAATTTTTTCCTTCGGTTTGGATCCGGTGCCGCTGGCAAGATGCTTTTATGAGTTCGGCTTCCACATAGGAAAGTGGATATATATAATAGACGCGCTTGACGATATCGATTCGGATCTGAAAACCGGAAATTACAACCCTTTCATTGTGTCGGGCGAATACAATAAAGAGGGTTTTGCGCAAACGATCGAGGTTGCAATGAATCTTGAACTGTCGGATGCAGAAAAGGCACTTGTGCTTATTGAGTTCGCAGACAGAGGTCTTCTTTCGATCGTGCAGAATATAATATATTTTGGTATGCCGAAAGAGGTTAAACGAGTGCTATCGAAAATAAACAGCAAAGCAGAAGAAATCACAATCAATCAGGAGAAGTCTGTATGAATGACCCATATAAAACACTTGGTGTGTCCCGAAACTCAACCGATGAAGAAATAAAAAAGGCATATCGTGACCTCGCAAGAAAATATCACCCCGATAATTATGTTGATAATCCTCTTTCGGATCTTGTTCAGGAGAAGATGAAAGAGATAAATGAGGCGTACGATGAGATACAGAAGGAGCGTGCGTCCGGTAAAAACTCATACTCCTCCGGCGGTGCCGAGTATTCAACAAGTAACGCAAGATATAACGGTGAGCTTGTCCATGCACGCAATCTTGTAAACGAGGGAAGATTTTCCGAAGCAGATATAGTGCTGAACAGTATTCCCGGACAGGGCAGAAATGCCGAATGGAATTTCCTTATGGGAATTGTAAAGACAAGGCGCGGTTTCTACTACGACGCGATGCGTTTTTTTGAGACCGCATGTTATCTTGAACCGCAGAATGCCGAATATAAACAGGCACTCAATGATATCCGCGAACAGAGTAACAGCTACGGACAGGGGTACAGAACATACCAGGGGGGCGGAGCCGACGACCGAGGCTGCTCTGCCTGTGATATATGCCAGACTCTTATGTGTGCGAATTGTTGCTGTGAATGTATGGGCGGTGACAGCTGTTCCTGCTGTTAAATTTACGGAGAATGTGAACGGATGAAAAATCAGATTACTGTGAAAAAAATGGTTCTTTCCGCGATTTTGGCGTCAGTAGGAGTTGTGATACTCTGGCTCGGCGGTCTGCTCGGCGATCTCGACCTCACGTTTGCCGCATTTGCATCGATGGTAATTGTTCTTTCAATCATAGAAATGGGAATAAAGTATGCAATTCTTGTTTATGCGGTAACTTCCGCGTTGTGCCTTGTCCTTTTTCCCGCGTATTTCATCACGCCTATGTATATACTGTGCGTTGGATGTTATCCGATAGTGAAATTTTTTTGCGAAAAGCTGCCGCGTGTTTTTTCATATATATGCAAGTTGCTTTTTGCAAATTCAATGCTCCTGCTCCTGATATTTATCGGAAGAAAAGTTTTCGGTATAGAGGAAGAAACAATGATCTGGCTTTTGCTGGTTCTTGCAAATATAGCGTTTGTCCTTTTCGATTATGCGGTCGGAGGACTTGCGGTTCTTTATAACGGAAAAATCAGAAAGAAACTCGGAATACAAAAGATGCTGAAAAAATAAAATCCCCCGAAGATTGTCGTAACGATACGTATGTAGCGTGATCGGTGACATCTTCGGGGTGTTTTTAACGTCTTTTGAGCATTTCCTGCTTCAGATCCCACAGCTTCTGTGAAAGATCGACATAGTAATTGTGCGGGTTTTCAAAGCGTTTGACTTCATCCCAAAGCATTGCAAGCTGTTCTTTACAGTAAGCGCGTATTTCGGCGGTCGTCGGACGTTTGTATACCAGCTTTCCGTCTTTGAATATCGGTTCAAGCAGCAGACGTAGTTCGTAATTTTCATAAGTCTTGCTTTTCCATGTATATACCGGGTCAAAAATCGTAAGCGGAAGGGAGGTGTCAATTGTTTCGTCGTGAATACAGATCAGATCAGCCTCCGCTTTGCCGGTATCCTTGGAATATATACGGTAAACCTTTTTGAAATGCGGGTTCGTTATTTTTGCCGTGTTTTCGGAGATTTTTATTTTCGGAATTATATTGCCGTTTGCATCCTCAATTGCCGACAGTTTGTATACTCCGCCGAATACAGGTGCCGATTTTGAGGTAATAAGGCGTTCGCCGACTCCGAACGCATCGATTTGCGAACCCTGATTGAGCAGATCGCGGATTATATATTCGTCGAGAGAATTGGATATGACTATTTTACAATCCGGGAGACCGGCTTCATCAAGCATTTTCCTGACCTTTCTTGACAGATATGCTATATCGCCGGAATCAATCCTTACAGCACACTTTGTTATGCCGTTTGCTTTGAATGCCTTGATTGCGTTGGGCAGACCGCTTTTAATTACATTGTACGTGTCGATCAAAAGCGTCGCACTTGTCGGGTAAATCTTGCAATAAGTGTCAAAGGCTTCGTATTCGCTGTCAAACATCTGAACCCAGCTGTGTGCCATCGTGCCGCCGGCAGGGACTCCGTAAAGCTCGTCGGCAATCGTGCATGCAGTCGAATCGCATCCGCCGATGAATGCGGCACGTGCGCCGAGTATCGCTGCCGCAGTTCCCTGAGCACGTCTTGAACCGAATTCTGATACCGGTCGTCCGTCCGCGGCTCTTACTATCCTGTTTGTTTTCGTTGCAATAAGCGACTGGTGATTGAGTGTCAGAAGCAAAAATGTCTCAACAAACTGTGCTTCGATTGCGGGCGCTCTTACCGTAAGAATCGGCTCTCCCGGAAAGATCGGTGTTCCTTCGGGAACAGCCCAAATGTCGCCTGTGAATCTGAAGGTTTTCAGATATTTGAGAAATTCTTCGCTGAACAGTTTTTTTGAGCGCAGATACTCTATATCCTGCTCCGAAAAATTCAGCTTTTCGATGTAGTCAATTACCTGATCGAGACCTGCGGCAATTGCAAAACCGCCGCCGTCGGGTATGTCTCTGAAAAAAACGTCAAAATAAGAGATGCAATCCTTCTTGCCGCTGTTGAAATAACCGTTTCCCATGGTCAGCTCGTAAAAGTCGAACAACATGGTGAAATTGTCATTACATAGCATTTTTGTATCCATCGAAGATGCTCCTTTTCACTTAAAAAATATTGACAAAAAAAGCAACACAGTGTATAATAGCTGAGTAAAATACTTTTACGTTGGATTATAGCATATATATGTTTTTTTGTCAAGTTTGCCTGTGCGTAAAAGGTGGAAATATTGCTCTGTGTAGCAAATGTAAGGAGTAAAACTGTATGAAGGACGGTTTTATAAAGACAGCTGCCTGTTCTCCGGTCTTAAAAGTGGCGGATGTGGATTTTAACAGCGGCGTCATCATAAGCGAAGTAAAAAAAGCATATGAATCGGGCGTTAAACTGCTTTGTTTTCCCGAACTTTCGATTACCGGGTATACATGCGGTGATCTTTTCGGTTCTCAGCTTATAATCGCTAAAGCGGCCGAAGCTCTTAAGAAAATTGCGGAAGAAACGAAAAATATACCTGTTTTTTTTGTTGTCGGTCTGCCGTACCGCCATGCAGGTAAGCTATACAATGTCGCGGCTGCTGTGTGTTCCGGTAAAATTCTCGGACTTGTCCCCAAGACAAATCTCCCGAATTACGGCGAATTTTACGAACGCAGAAATTTTACACCGTGGAACAGTCCCGACTCCGCTGCCGAAATCTGTGAAGATTGTTTTATAGGAACCAATCAGATTTTTCGTTGCAACGAGGTTCCCGAACTTGCCGTAGGAATAGAAATATGTGAGGATGCATGGGTTACGGTACCGCCGTCATGCGCTCTTGCCGAAAAGGGAGCAACCGTTATTCTGACTCCGTCTGCTTCCGATGAGGTTGTCGGAAAGGATATATACAGACGACAGCTTGCAAAATCTCTTTCGTCAAGACTCATATCGGGTTATGTTTTCGCAAATGCAGGTTATAATGAGTCAACTACCGACCTTGTTTTCGGCGGTCACAATATTATAGCCGAAAACGGATCGATTCTTTCGGAGTCCCTGCCTTTCGGAGAGGGATATGCGTCCTCGGAGATTGATGTTTACAGGATTTCGACCGAGCGTTCACGTATAACGACATTCCGCGGTTCGGATGCAGTCAGACCGCGTACAGTCGGATTTTCCCTTACAGTCGAAGAAACGATAATAACACGGAAGATACGTAAGCATCCTTTTGTACCCGATGATTCAAAGCTTCTTACCGAAAGATGTTCACTGATTACTTCAATACAGGCTCACGGTCTTGCAAAAAGGATCGGTCATATCGGATGTAAAGCTGTTTTAGGTATTTCCGGCGGACTTGATTCCACACTGGCACTTCTGATAACCGCCAAGGCTTTCGATATACTCGGACTTGACCGTTCGGGCATAATAGCGGTTACAATGCCCGGCTTCGGAACCACAAAGCGTACAAAATCAAACGCCGAAAAGCTTTGTGTGACTCTCGGTGTTGATTTCAGAACCATACCGATTTCGGATGCAGTCAGCCTTCATTTCAAAGATATAGGGCAGGATCCGGGCAAAACGGATGTAACGTATGAAAACTCACAGGCGCGGGAACGTACACAGATCCTTATGGATTTGGCTAATAAGGAAAACGCAATAGTAATCGGTACGGGTGATTTGTCCGAGCTTGCGCTCGGCTGGGCGACTTATAACGGAGATCACATGTCAATGTACGGTGTCAATGCCTCTGTTCCGAAAACACTTGTCAGATACCTCGTGTCCTATTTTGCAGCTGTGACAGACAGCGACGAGCAGAGAAGCGTGCTTTCGGATGTCCTCGATACTCCGGTTTCTCCCGAGCTTATTCCGCCGAAGGAAAACGGAGAGATTGTTCAGTGTACGGAGGAGATTGTCGGTCCGTATGATCTTCACGATTTCTTCCTCTATTATTTCCTGAGATGCGGCTTCTCGCCATCGAAAATTTACCGTATCGCATGCTATGCGTGGTCGGACGTATTTGACAGGGAAACCATAAAAAAATGGTTGAGAATTTTTGTCAGACGCTTTTTTACACAGCAGTTCAAGCGCTCATGCCTGCCGGACGGACCCAAGATCGGTTCGGTAAGTCTTTCACCGCGGGGTGATTGGCGTATGCCTTCGGACGCATCTGCCTCGGTGTGGATCGATGATCTTGATAATATTTGATCTTGTTTATGAATAAAATGTTAATATACAAACATAATTATTGATTTTTTTGTCATAATTGATATAATAAAGTCGATAATATTTTAAAATAAATTTTTGCCGGGCGGTAGAAATTTTTAAGGAGAATAATGTATGAAAGAAAGAATTATTGAAATTGTTGCAGAGTACAAAGAGGTTGATCCTTCGACGATCAGAAGTGATGTCCCGTTTGAAGAATTGGGGCTTGATTCGCTCGATACGGCAGAGCTTCTCATAAAGGTTGAGGATACTCTCGGTGTGTCAATTGAGCTTTCGTCCGATTTGAATACGATTGACAAGCTTGCCGTATATCTTGAAAACAAGAAATAATCCCCCGAGCGGCATTTGTTATGTCCTCGCGGCAATGGACCCCGGCGAGTCTTTTACACGAAAAAAAAGAGAAGGGGATATTGTTGTCGCGGCTGACGCAGGGCTTCGCTATGCCGGACGTATCGGCTTAAATCCTGACGTTGTAATCGGTGATTTTGATTCTCTCGGTTATATTCCCGACGGTATTGAATCTGTTGTGTTTCCGAAGGAGAAAGACGATACCGATACTATGCTTGCTGTCAGATATGGAATGAAATCGGGTTATAAAAAGTTCGCTCTTATAGGTGCCGTCGGCGGACGTCCCGATCATTCGTTTGCCAATATTCAGACCTTGTCATTTATTGCAGCGAACGGCGGTATCGGAATGATTGATTGTGACGGCTTTTCAATGACGGCTTTGAGTAAATCGGTAGTGACATTTCCCAAAGAATCAAAAGGAAAAGTGTCTGTCTTTTCGCTTTCCGAAAAGTCGGTTGTCTCGATTCGCGGTCTCAAATATCATGCGGACAGTATCGAAATCGGATTTGATTTTCCCATAGGTGTCTCAAATGAATTTGTCGGAGCCGATTCAAGTATCGTCGTCCGTTCCGGCATGGCTCTCATAATGTCGGATCAGCCGATTGCATTTGAAATGATCGGTGAGATCTGACAAAATATGTTCGAAAAAATCCTCGCAGAAAATTTCTGCGAGGATTTTTCCTTGTGCTATACAATTTTTTTAGCCCATATTCCGCTTTTGAGGAAAAAGTATCCTACAATGCTTTTCAAAATATCAAGCGAAACACAGATTGAATAAAGCGTTATAATATCAATTGATGTCTTGTGTGCAAGTAAGTATGCGGTCGGGACGCTCAGAACCCATACAAATACGCAATCGAAAAGAAAGGTAATCATTGTCTGACCGCCGGAACGAAGAGTGAAGTAACAGTTGTGCGTGAATGAATTGATCGGAAGCATCAGGGACGAAATAATTATAAGGTATATTGCAAGCTGCCTTACATCATTTCCGACATTGTAGAATCTGACGAAAAGCGGCGAGAACAATGCCATTATCAAACCGATTATTACGCATATAGCCGAGGAAAATGCAATGAGCTTCCGATCGGTGTCTTTGGCTTCGTCGATTTTTCCGGCACCGAGCAGACCGCCAACCATTATTGCGACTGCCGTCCCCATTGAAATATAGAAAATATTAAATATATTTGCGATTGTCGATGAAATATTCACGGCGGCAACAGCACTTAAACCTCTCGTGGAATAGCACTGGTTCATAACGGTTATTCCGAGTGACCAAAGAAACTCATTGACAAAAAGAGGTGTTCCCTTGGCAATAATATTTTTTGACAGTTTTCCCGGTATGTAAAGAGATTTGAATACTTTCTTTATATACGGTACTTTTTCGCTGTTTTTGTGCGTCCAGATCATAACAATAAGCAGCTCGGATACTCTGGCAATTATTGTGCCGATTGCCGCTCCTTTTACTCCGAGCGCAGGCAAACCGAAAGCACCGAAAATCAGTATGTAGTTTGCAATGCCGTTTACAAAAACAGCTGCTATACCGGCAGCCATCGGAACTACGGTGTGCTCTGTTTCCCGCAGGGTCGATGCATAAACCTGTGCGAGAGCCGTCGGAACGAGTGCGGCAAGTGCATATGTTATGTACTCTTTCCCGTATTTCATTGCAAGTGAGATATCACAACCGGAATTGTCCTCGGTCAGAAATTTTCCGATGAAGAAATCCCTGAAGCAAAAAATAACCGTAATCCCGAGTGCAGTCAGCGCAAAGGCGGTTAAAAGCTTGAAACGGAAGGTATATCGTACTCCGTCAACATCTTTTCTTCCGAAGTATTGCGCCGTAAATATTCCCGCTCCGGATATACCGCCAAACAGCATGAGCTGATATACAAATATCAGCTGGTTCACTATCGCCACGCCCGAAAAGGCTTCGGTTCCGAGGCTGCCGACCATAAGGTTGTCAAGCAGGTTTACAAAATTCGATATACCGTTCTGTATAATTACCGGAAGGGCAAGCAGCAGGACTGTTTTATAAAACTTTTTGTCACCTATAAATTTTTTTATTCGCATTTTTTCTCTTCGTTGTCTTTGTTTTTTGAAGAATTCCCGTCGTAATCATTCCAGAAAGACAGACATTCTTTTTCATATTTTTCTTTTTCAATAAGGTAACTCATTCCGTGATCTGCGCCCGGAACGATAAGAAGACGCTTCGGTGCTTTGCATGCAAGATAATTCTGATATGTCATTTCAACAGGAACGAAGTGGTCGTCTGCACCATGAGCAAAAATTACCGGAACTGTGCAGTTTTGCAATGCGTCACAGCACGAATGTCTGCTGTTGCGGTTGTTAAGCTTTCTGCGGCACATGTCGTCAACGATTCTTGCACGTAAACCGGTATACGGAAGGTGAAGATTTTTTTCCATGATATACTTCCAGATTGCATACGGAGAAGTGTATCCGCAATCAGCCATTATCCCGTGAACACAGTCCGGCAGATTAAGCTCGGAAGCCATCAGAACCGTTGACGCACCCATGGATACACCGGCAAGATATACCGGAAGTCCTTCGTTTCTCTCGCTGAGCCAGTTTGCCCACGAAAGGCAGTCGTATCTCTCAAGCAGACCGAATCCCATATAACTGCCGCTGCTTCCGTTTTGTCCTCTTTGCTCCACAAACAGCACATTGCAGTTGTTGTTTAACCAAAAATCGGCGATCAGACCGAAATCCATTGACCATGAAGATCTCCAGCCATGGAAGGCAATTATGGTTCTTTTCGGATTTTCAACTCTTTTGAAGTGACCGACCAGCGTTTCGCCGTCGTATGCGGCAATCTCGTATGTTTCGTATTCGCTGTTTTCGAGCTTTTCCGCGGCAGACTTCTGCATGTCGAAGATATGACGAAGCTTTTCGGAACCGGCGATGCTTTCTCTTGTTTTTTCAAGTGCTTTCGGCATTTTACGGTCTATTGCAACCGAAACCAGTTTTTCCGTAAGGTAATAGGAACAACCGGCGACCGATGCCATAAAAACAGCCATGCTCCCGAATTTAATCATTGTTTTGACGTCTTTTTTATTCATTTCTTACCTCCGAATCTTTAAATGGTGAAAAAAAACGGATGCAAATGCACCCGTTTTTCTGATGCGATCGTCGAAATATCACTCGGGATCGGTATGGTGGAGACAATTGGAATCGAACCAATGACCTCATGCATGTCAAGCATGCACTCTAACCAGCTGAGCTATGCCTCCGCACGCACGATATTCTACCACATATAAGCAAAAAAATCAATATATTATATTCCTAAAAAAGTACGATTGACGCCTGTCGATTTGTAGATAATAGACAAATCGAACAATCGAAAACGGTATGCCGCATCAAAAATCATTATTTACTTGACTTTTTTGTATTTTTGTTATATCATTAGAAAGAAAGTATACCTTTCGGATAGGTGATGTATAATGAAAATAAAAAATTGTTTGAAAAAAACGGACAATCCGTCGTTGTCATTTGAAGTGTTTCCTCCGAAAAATTCATCAAATTTTGAGAGTGTTTTGTCGGCTGCCGAAAAAATAGCTTCGCTTGAACCGACCTTTATGAGTGTAACCTACGGGGCAGGCGGCGGGACATCCGAATACACTCTTTCGGTTGCATCCGATATACAGGCGCTCGGTGTAACCGCGATAGCGCATCTTACATGCGTCGGCGCAACCGCAGACAGTATTGAACAAAAGCTCGCTTCAGCCGAAAAATCGGGGATTGAAAATATACTTGCGCTCAGAGGAGATCTGCCGGAGGAATATCGTGAGGGCGAATTTCGCCACGCATCCGACCTTATTGAGTTTATCAAGTCCCGCGGCGATTTCTGCGTAGGAGGTGCCTGCTATCCCGAAGGTCATCCCGAATCTCAAAACCAAAAACATGATATCGAGAATCTGAAATTGAAAGAATCCGCCGGGTGCGATTTCATGACCTCGCAGATGTTTTTCGACAATAATATTTTCTATAATTTCATGTACAAGGTCAGAGATGCCGGAATAAAGGTTCCGATTATTGCAGGAATTATGCCGGTGACAAACTCAAAACAGATTGCAAGGATTTGTAAGCTTTCGGGGACATATCTTCCGGGCAAATTCAGGCAGATTGTGGATCGGTTCGGAGATAATCAGAAGGCAATGAGTCAGGCGGGCATCGCATATGCTACCGAGCAGATAATCGATTTGTTTGCAAACGGGATAAACGCAGTTCATGTTTACTCTATGAACAACCCCGATGTTGCGCGTAATATAATGAAAAATATTTCCGATATTTTGGGAAAATAAGTTGATAACCTATTGAATTATGAGAACTGATATTTGTGAAAAGATAAAAAAAGGTATTTTTTACCTTGATTGCGGTATGGGAACCTCGTTGCAGGGACTTGGCGTCGATATTTCAAAAGGAACCGAAATGTACAGTATCCGGTGCAGGGATGTCGTTGTACGACATCATGTTGATTGCTATATGGCGGGGTCCGATCTGATATATACCAATACCTTCGGCATAAACGGATTAAAGTATACGAAAGCCGAAATAAAAGAAATGATGACGGCTTCGCTCGGTGCGGCGGAGACAGCAAGAGACGTATGCCTGTCCGAAAGAGGGGAAGATCTCTATATAGGTCTTGATATCGGTCCGACAGGGAAGATGCTTGAGCCATACGGCGATCTGACATTTGAAGATGCGGTAAATGCTTTTGCCGAGACGGTCAGATCTGCCGACGAATCAAAATACGACGTCATAATTATTGAAACAATGACCGATTGTCTTGAAACCAAGGCGGCGGTGATTGCGGCAAAAGAAAACTCAAAAAAGCCTGTTTTTGTTACAAACGTTTATGATAAAAGCGGTCGCATGCTTACCGGTGCCGACTGCGAGGCAATGGTTGCAATGCTTGAAGGGCTTGGTGTTAGTGCTCTCGGTCTGAACTGCTCTCTCGGTCCGTCTGATATGCTTGATGTTACAAAGCGTATTGCATCACTTACTTCTTTACCGCTGATTGTCAAACCAAACGCTGGTTTGCCTGCTATGATCGACGAAAAACCGGTGTATACTACAACTCCCAAGCTCTTTGCTTCCGAAATGTCGGATATTGTTTCTGCCGGTGCCGTAATTATCGGCGGTTGCTGCGGAACAACACCGGAATATATATCGGAGCTTGTTTCAGAGACGCGCAATATGACGTCAAAAACAGTTGCGGATAAAAATCGGACTGTTGTTTCGTCGTCAACGCATGCTGTCTGCTTTGACGGTAAAACAGTAATTATAGGCGAGCGGATCAATCCTACCGGAAAGAAAAAATTCAAGGAAGCGCTTCTGAACAGCGATATGGGGTATGTCATGTCCGAAGCGACGGGGCAAGCCGATCGGGGAGCGGATATTCTTGATGTCAATGTTGGACTTGCCGATATTGATGAAAAAGAAGTAATGCTTTCCGCTGTCAAATCCGTTCAATCAGTTTGTGATCTTCCGTTGCAGATAGATACCGCGGATCCTGCTGCACTTGAAGCGGCATTGCGGATTTACGTCGGGAAGCCTCTTATCAATTCGGTAAACGGTACCGAAAAATCAATGTCATCCGTGTTTCCGCTGGTAAAGAAATACGGCGGAACTGTTATTGGATTGACGCTTGATGAAAACGGGATTCCCGATACGGCAGAAAAACGCGTTTCAATAGCCGAAAGGATAATTGACAATGCGTCAAAATACGGAATCGGCAGGAATGACATAATTATTGATCCGCTGGCAATGGCTGTGTCGGCAATCCCCGACGCCGCTTCGGTTACACTCGAAACAGTCGGGCGCCTGAGCTCTATGGGTATAAAAACATGCCTCGGAGTATCAAATGTATCATTCGGACTTCCCGGACGGGAGAACGTAAACAGTTCATTCCTTGCCTGCGCAATGCAGAACGGACTTTCGGCGGCGATTGTCAACCCGTACTCGGATATGATAATGAATGTCTGCCGTGCGACCGAGGTTGTGCTCGGACGTGACAAAAACTGTTCTGATTTTATTTCTTCAATAACCGAAGCAGGGGAGAAAAAGGACAATAAATCAGGCAATAACCCGGATTTGACTCTGTTTGACTCAATTGTAAAGGGAATGTCTGATAAGGCAAAGAATCTTGCAATCAGGGATTCGGCGTTAAAAGCTCCGCTTGAAATAATCAATGAAGAAATAGTGCCGGCACTTGACACCATAGGTCGTGAGTTCGAAGCAAAAAAGGTGTTTCTGCCGAGGCTTCTTATGGCGGCTGACGCCGCCGGCGCGGCTTTCTCGGCAATCAGATTGCTTTTGCCGAAAAAAGACGGAAAATATACAATCGTTCTTGCGACGGTAAAAGGGGATATTCACGATATAGGAAAAAATATTGTCGCCACTCTTCTTGAAAATTACGGCTACAATGTAATAGATCTCGGCAAGGATGTTCCGCCGGATGTCGTACTTGACAGCGCAGTCCGGAACAAGGCTGTGCTTGTCGGTCTGTCTGCATTGATGACGACGACCCTGCCGTCAATGAAGGAAACGGTGGAGCTTCTGAAAAAGGAGTATCCTAACGGAAAGGTGGTCGTAGGAGGGGCTGTGCTTACAAAGGAATATGCCGATTCAATAGGTGCGGATTTTTATGCAAAAGATGCGATGGAAACGGTCAGATATGCGGAAAGTCTTTCGGAAAATGAGAGCTGACTTTTATGTGCAACTGAATAAAAAAATCCGGGGAAAATCGCGCCTTGTGCGGGTGATCGTACTGTCGGATAAAATTCTTACGGCTGTTTGTTTTATACTTTATCCGGTTTACGAAATATACCTTTCTCTTACCGACAGATATTTGCTTGTAAAAACCCTGAGCGTGCCTGCTGTGTCGTTTGTTGTTATCTCACTGCTGAGGATGTTTATAAATGCAAAAAGACCGAGCGAAATCTGCGGTTTGAAGCCAATACTCAGCCAAACGAGATGCGATCGGTCTTTTCCGAGCAGACACGTATTTTCGGCTTTTGCGGTTGCGGTTGCATTTGCACAGTCGGATATACGACTCGGAATTATTTTCTGTTTTATCGGGACAATGATTGCCGTTTTGAGAGTTGCGGGCGGAGTCCATTTTGTAAGAGATGTTGTTGTCGGCGCTTTTGCCGGGCTGACCTCATGCGCACTCTATCCTATGTTCCCGTTCTGAATCGGTTTTTTACGTGTTCTGACGGTATAAAACGAGCTTGGCAATCTGCGCAAGTTCGTTTTTGCTTTCATCAAGAAAGTCCTTGACCGGGCAGTAATTGCTTTCGGATAACAAAAAGGATCTGAAGCGTCGGCAGCCGCCTTCACATCTGCCGAAATATCCGCAGTTTTCGCACCGACCGATTGTTTCTGCGTTTTTCTTCAAAAACAGTTCGGCTTTTTGGCTTTTTTTCAGATCATCAATCGATGAATCGTTGATATTTCCGAGCTTCTCGTTATCGAGAACATAGAAGTCGCATGGATAAACCGACCCATCCGCCTCTGTAACAAGCTGAATTGCACAGCGCCCCGTCATGCCGCACATTTCGGGATATTCACCCATTGCTATCCTCACATAATTGTCAAAATGACGTACGCTTATGTAATTTGAATTGTATATGCCGTCTGCCCAAAGGCGGAAAAATTCCTTGAGAAATCTTCCGTATTTCCGAGGTGTCAGTGAATATACTTCGTGTCCGACGTCGTTTTCAAGCTCGGGCAGACAGGGAATTATCTGTATAAAGCCGAAGTTGTTTCTGTTCAGAAAATTCCAAAGCTGCTTCGGATGGTCGGCAATCTGCCTTGTCAGAACCGTGAGCAGATCGAATCTGACCGAATGTTGTTCAAGCAATTTTGATGCGGCAATGACGCGTTCATAGGTTCCGCCTTTTTCGTCAACGCGGCAAAAATCATGCATTTGCCTGTCGCCGTCGAGCGACAATCCTACAAGAAAATCATATTTTTTCAGTAATGCGCAAAAATCATTATCAATGAGGATTCCGTTTGTCTGTATTGCGTAGCTGATCTTGAGATTTTTATTATTCTTTTCATCGCAGTAAGAACAAAAATCTCTGAAAAAATCAAGACCGGCAAGTGTCGGCTCGCCTCCCTGAAAAGCAAAACTTATTTGCTCCGAGTTTTTTGCCTGCCCGAATATCTTGTCTATAAGCATATGCGACGTTTCGTGCGACATTATTCCAAATGACCTGATTTCCCGCCTGCTGCTGACATCGGCGTAAAAGCAGTATTTGCAACGCATGTTGCAAAGTGATGATGCGGGTTTAATGAGAACAGCTATATCCGGCATGTGTTTACTCCGTTTTTGTATTTTCATTGAACATTATATCATACTTTTATTAATTTTTCAAATATAAAGGCAAAATATCTTGACATTGTAAAGCCAAAGTGATATGATAACCACGGAATTTTATAAAGAAAAGAAGGATATACATGACAAAAATCGATATATTCTCCGGTTTTCTCGGAGCCGGAAAAACAACACTTATAAAAAAGCTTCTGAAGGACGGCTTTGACGGACAAAAAGTTGTTCTGATAGAAAATGAATTCGGCAAAATCGGTATAGACGGCGGCTTTTTGCAGGAATGCGGGATAAAGATCACGGAAATGAACAGCGGTTGTATTTGCTGCTCTCTTGTCGGTGATTTCAGCAGAGCACTCCGTAAGGTTATCGATGAATACAATCCCGAACGCATACTTATTGAACCGTCAGGAGTCGGTAAGCTTTCCGATGTTATACGTGCAGTTCAAAGCGTTGTCGGGGAAAATGTAGAGCTTTCGTCGTTTACCACGGTTGTTGATGCATCAAAATGCAAGATGTATATGAAAAATTTCGGTGAGTTTTATGACGATCAGATTTCAAATGCCAACTGCATTGTAATCAGCCATACTTCGAAACTGAGCGATGAAAAAATATCCGAAACGGTAAAAATGCTGAGAGAGAAAAATTCGGATGCGACAATAATTACCACCGACTGGGACAAGCTCAGCGGTGCGAGTATCATTGAAGCAATGGAGCAGAAGCAGACTCTGAAATCCGAGCTTTCAAGACTTGCCGATGAAATTCATGCGCACCATCATCACGATGACGATGAAGAGCATGAACATCCTCACCACCATCACCATGATAATGACGAAGAGTGCGACGATCCGGACTGCGAATGTCACCATCATCACGACGACGATGAAGAGCATGAACATCCTCACCACCATCACCATGATGATGACGAAGAGTGCGACGACCCGGATTGCGAATGTCATCATCATCACGACGACGATGAAGAACACGGACATCATCATGCGGATGATGTATTTACAAGCTGGGGAATCGAGACTACCGCAAAATACAGTTCCGAACAGATTCTGTCAATTCTTTCGGAATTGAAAAATGACGAAAAATTCGGTCTGATTCTTCGTGCGAAAGGTATTGTCGAGGGAACGGACGGAAACTGGATACACTTTGATTATGTTCCGGGCGAACCGGACGTGCGGAGCGGTCCTGCCGCAGTCACCGGTCTTGTCTGCGTTATCGGGTCGCATATTGACAAAAAGGCAATATCCGAGCTTTTCTCTGTTTGATAGATTAAGGAGATAAAAATGGAAGTACCAGTTTACCTTTTTACCGGATTTCTTGAAGGCGGAAAAACAACTGTAATACAGCAGACCCTTTCCGATCCGAATTTTAATTCCGGTGAGAGATTTCTTTTGATTGTTTGCGAAGAGGGTGCCGAAGAGTACGATCCGACTGCTTTTGCAAAGCCGAATGTATATATTGAATATATTGAAGATTCTTCGACGCTTACCGCCAGCTGTCTGACGGCGCTTTTGGATAAGCATAAATGTAACCGGGTTATCGTTGAGTATAACGGAATGTGGCTTTTGAATGATTTTTATCAGGCACTTCCGGAAAACTGGATGGTTTATCAGGAAATGATGTTTGCGGATGCCGGTTCGTTTGAAACATTTAATACAAATATGCGTCAGCTGACGGTAGATAAGCTTCAGTCCTGTGAAGCGGTTATTCTTAACAGGGCAACCGATATCACCGATAAGGATTCTATCCACAAAATCGTCCGTGCGGTTAACAGACGTTGCTCAATTGGATATGAGTATGAAAGCGGAGAATTTGAGTATGATGACACGAAGGATCCTCTGCCGTTTGACATAAATGCCCCTGTGATCGAAATAAAGGATCAGGATTTTGCCGAATGGTACAGGGACCTTACGGAAGAACCCGAAAAGTATGACGGAAAAACCGTGAAATTCAAAGGAATTGTTGCAACATCGCCGAAGCTTGCAAAAAACGAATTTGCGGTCGGCAGGCACGTCATGGTTTGTTGCTCAAACGATATAAGCTACTGTGCAATGGTATGCAGGTCTGATTGCGAGGTAAGCCTCAAAACCAAGGACTGGGTAATAGTAACCGCAAAGATATCCTTCGGAAAGCATAAGATATATAGCGGTAAGGGACCGATTCTTTCGGCGACCGAGATCGTGATGACATCACAGCCCGAGCAACCGGTTGCAACATTTTATTGATACGCGGAAAAAAGCCACGGTAAATACCGTGGCTTTTTCGATAGCTTTTTTATATAAGCGGGGAAAACAGTCTCAGAAAAGCAAACCATAGTCTTTTCAGGACACCGATACGTATCGTCATCTGCTCGACGGGCTTTGATTTTTGCAGAGTTTCGATGTAATCTTTTTTTAATTCATCAACGACACGGCTCCTGTAAAAATAACATCCGCACTCAAAATGGAGATAAAGACTTCTGTAATCAAGATTTATTGATCCGACAGTTGCTACCTCATCATCGCATACAAATGATTTTGCGTGCACGAACCCCGGCGTGTATTCATATATTTTTACACCGTGTTTGATAAGAACAGGGTAATACGACCTTGTAAGCTGGTATACGATTTTTTTATCCGGAATTCCGGGTGTGATAATGCGCACATCAACACCGCGTTTGGCGGCAAGTGTCAGAGCTGTTACCGTTTCATTGTCAATAATCAGGTAAGGAGTGTATATGTATACATACTTTTTTGAATTGTTGATTATGTTCAGATATACATTTTCGGCACATATCTCATTGTCGAGCGGTGAATCACCGTAAGGCTGTACATACCCGTCAGACTCGGCATGAACCCCGGTTTTTGCCGGTATTATGAACTTTTTTATATCATTGTCGGTCGGTTTCAAAGAATTCCACTGATTAAGAAAAAGCAGGGAGAAGTTTTTGACTGCTTCTCCGGTTATCATTACCCCGTTGTCTTTCCAGTGTCCGAATTTGTTGACCTTGTTTATATATTCGTCTGCAAGGTTAATTCCGCCGGTAAATGCAGTCGTGCCGTCAATTACAGTGATTTTTCTGTGGTCGCGGTTATTCATTACCGCCGAAAGAAAGGGCTTGAAGGGATTAAAAACAACGCATTTGATGCCGTATGATTCAATCTGCCTGTAATAATCATCCGGAAGCTTGAACATGCAGCCGACATCGTCGTATATCAGACGCACATCTACACCGCATGCCGCTTTTTCTTTGAGTATATCAAGAATTTTTCCCCACATTTCACCTTCTTCAATTATGAAATACTCCATAAAGATAAAGTGTTCGGCTTTTGACAGCCTGTCAAGTAAAACGGGAAAATTGACGTCACCGAGAGGAAAATATTCCGTCAGTGTGTTTTTATAAACCGGGAAGCCGCTTTTTGAAAGATAGCGGCATTGACCGGCTATGTGACCGTTGATGCTTTCAAGCTCGTTTATGACCTCGCTGTCATTGGTGTTGAATTCCGAAGTCAGCTCATCGGCTTTTTTGTACAGGAATTTTTTATCACGTATAGGATGCTTGACGCCGAACATCAGATAAATTACGCCGCCAAACAGAGGAAAAATCAAAATAGGAACAACCCAGGCAAGCTTTACGCTCGGGTTTGACTCGGAATTTATGACGTGAGCGACAACAAGGAATGAGATAACCTTTAAAAGTGTATAAAGAATAATATTGTAATTTCCTGCCGCAAACAGTATATAGATAAGGTAAGCGAGTTGCAGCAAAAGCGCAAGTGCAACAAGGAAAACTCTTCCGTGTGTGTTCTTAAATAATTTCATATAATCAACCCAATTTGTTCGTCTTTACCTGATATTATATATTGTAAATCGTCAAAAGTCAATATTTATTCTCATGATAGCCGGAATGACGTATAAAAAACTTGACAAAATGACATGTTTTTGATATAATATCCGCATATCGCATTATAATAGGGGTGATATTTTGATACAAATTGCTGTTCTCGGTTTCGGAACGATCGGAAGCGGTTTATACGACGCTGTTGAAAAGGGTTACAATCTGATTTGCAAAGAGTTGCAGGACTGTATAAATATAAAATATATTCTTGATCTGCGTGATTTCCCGGATCATCCGCTTTCGGACCGTGTTGTGCATGATTTCAATGTGATACTCTCAGATCCCGAGGTAAAGATAGTCTGTGAAACAATGGGCGGAACAAAGCCGGCATTTGAGTATTCACTTTCCTGCCTTTGCGCCGGGAAAAATGTTGTGACATCAAATAAAGAGGTTGTGGCAAACTTCGGTAACATTCTCTGCGATGCTGCAAGAGATCACAACGTCAGATATCTTTACGAGGCAAGCGTCGGCGGAGGCATACCGATTGTCAGATCAATCAAAACGGCGCTTGCGGGCGATGAAATCTTTGAGATCAACGGCATTTTGAACGGGACCACAAATTATATCCTTACCGAGATGGAAAAGCACGGCAAATCGATGCACGAGGCTCTTCTTGAAGCTCAGAAGCTCGGTTATGCGGAAAGAGATCCCAGTGCCGATATAAACGGCGACGATTCGACGAGAAAGATATGTATTCTTTCTGCACTGGCTTTCGGCGTTCTGATCTCTCCTTCCATGGTTTCAACCGTAGGTATAAAAAAGATCACGCAGGATGATACGTCAATTGCAAGAAAATTCGGTGCCGCCATTAAGCTTGTTGCTTCAACCAGAAAGCTTGATGACGGGAAGATCGATATCAGAGTTTCACCTTGCCTTGTCAGGGCAAGCAATCCTATTTCGATGGTTGACGGAGTCTTCAACGCCGTGATGATCGGTGCCTCCTGCGTCGGTGATGTGATGTTTTACGGACAGGGTGCCGGATCGCTGCCTACCGCTAGTGCCGTCCTCGCCGATATAATAGATATTGCCAAGCATCTTCCGACAAAGCAACCTAAGCAGGAAACATGGCAGGTTGCCGATGAAGATACGGTATGTGATGAAAGTACGGTGCCGATTACGATGTATGCGGCGGTTCAGGGACTGCGGTCGGATGTCGAAAGGATATTTGCCGATTTGATCGACAGAACAGAAATTCTGTATTCCGATCCGAAGGGTGAAATCACGTCTTTCATATGTAAAAATATTTCGCGCAAGGATTTTACAAATATTCTTCAAAAGGCAGATATACCCGTTCTTTCACTTCTGCGTGCGCTTTGACAGCCTGATTTTTTCGAAGAATTTTTCGGTTTCTCCTCTGACTTCGTCTGTATGGCTTAAAAGAGCAACAATATTCAGCACTGTCATACAGCCGATGCAGAAGTCTGAAATTTTCCACATCAAATCGGCAGACATTACGGAGGCTGTTATTGTCGATAAGCAGTAAAGTAAAATGTATGCATTGATGTATGCCTTTTTAGCCGACAGATATTTTAATGCGGTAATTCCGTAGTACGACCAGCCGATCATTGTAGCTATCGCAAACATCAGAATACAAACGGTAATTATTACTCCCGATGATGCTCCGATAGTTTCGGCAAACGATTCTGTTACGAGCTCCATGCCGGAGAGATTTATGTGTTTATCAATTGAGCACAGAATTACAAATGCAGTCAGACTGCACATGATTACCGTGTCGGCAAAAACCTCGAAGATCCCCCAAAAGCCCTGCTTTACAGGGCTTTTTGTCGTTGATGTGGCATGAGCCATCGGAGCGGTGCCGCATCCCGCTTCGTTGGATATAATGCCGCGACTGATCCCGTATCTTATTGATCTTGATATTGTATAGCCTCCCGCTCCGCCCAAAAATGCCTTTGTATTGAAGGCAGACCGAAAAATCAACCTGAATATTTGCGGAATTATTTCGATATGGTCAATTAATACTGCCAGTGACAGCATAAAATATATTATGCTCATTAAAGGGACAATAATAAAGGTGACAGTAGTAATACATTTGATTTCTCTGCTTATTGACAGCCAGACAATAAACGCTATGATTATGCCTGCATAAATCGGATTGATGTCGGATATTGTCCTGACCGATTCGGTAACAGCGTTCATCTGAAGAAAATTTCCGATTGCAAATGCGGCGCAAATACACAAAACAGAGAAGGGAACCGCTATGTACCTTTTCATATAATACATTGCGCCGCCTGCGAAAGAGTTGCCGTTTATGACACGGTATTTCATTGAAACGACTATTTCACAGTATTTTATCAGCATCGAAAAAAAAGCCCCTATCCACATCCAGAATATCGCTCCGGGTCCGCCGGAAACAATTGCGGATGCAACACCTGTTATATTCCCGACGCCGAGCGTTCCGGCAAGCGCAAGTGTCATTGCCCTGATCGATGAAATTCTGTCTTTCTTTTCTTCATTGCTCAGCAGACATCGGATAATCGTGCCTGCTTTGGTAACATTGAAAAATCTGAGTTTTATTCCGAGGTACAGTCCGAAGAGGATAAGGATCGCCGGTATGGCTGGTGCAAATATATATTCATTTATTGCTGATATCATACGGTACATTGCATTTTCTCCGTTTTTATTCTGTTTAAGTTTATGCCGGCGTTCTGCAATAAGAACATGAATATCGATATTAGCAATTGTTTTATAAAAGTGTTAACTATGTGTTAATAATTGAAAAAACCTATTGCATTTTTCAGAAAAATGGGTACAATAGGAATCGTGAGTTAGCACTCTGAATGAAAGAGTGCCAAATCAATAAAGTTACAACTGATAAAGGAGAGATATCATAATGAAAATAAGACCTCTTTCTGACCGCGTAGTTTTGAAGATGGTTGAAGCGGAAGAAACAACAAAAAGCGGTTTGATACTTACCGCCGCTTCCAAAGAGAAGCCTCAGTTTGCGGAGGTTGTTGCAATAGGACCCGGCGCAAAAAACAGTGACGGAAAAGTTGAAGCAATTACCGACATTGCGGTTGGTAATAAAGTAATAATAAGCAATTATGCAGGCAGCAAAGTCAAAGTTGACGACGAAGAGTATACGATTGTGTCAATCGGAGATATTCTTGCGGTTGTTGAATAAAATCCGGAGGTTTTTTAATTATGGCAAAAGAAATTGTACTTGGCATAGATGCCAGAAATGCTCTTATGGCAGGAGTAAATAAACTTGCCGATACAGTAAGGATTACTATGGGTCCGAAGGGACGTAATGTCGTTCTTGACAAAAAGTACGGTGCACCGCTTATTACAAACGACGGTGTTACCATTGCCAAGGAAATTGAGCTTGACGATCCCAAGGAAAATATGGGTGCTCAGCTTGTAAAAGAGGTTGCAACAAAAACAAACGATGCGGCGGGCGACGGTACAACTACCGCTACGCTTCTTGCACAGGTACTCATTAACGAGGGCATGAAGAATGTTGCCGCAGGCGCAAATCCGATGATTCTCCGTAAGGGTATTCAGAAGGCTGTTGACGCTGCTGTTGCCGGACTTAAAGCAAACTCAAAGCCGGTCAACGGTTCGAGTGATATCGCAAGAGTCGGTGCCGTATCAAGCGGCTCGGATGAGATCGGAGCGCTTATAGCCGATGCAATGGAAAAGGTTACCGCCGACGGAGTAATTACCGTGGAGGAATCCAAAACAGCCGAAACACTTTGTGAGGTTGTTGAGGGTATGCAGTTTGATCGCGGATATCTTTCACCCTACATGGCGACCGATTCGGATAAGATGGAGGCGGTTCTTGACGATGCGCTTGTCCTCATAACCGATAAGAAGATCAGTTCGATACAGGATCTTCTCCCTCTTCTTGAACAGATCGTTCAGGCAGGCAGAAAGCTCCTTATAATTGCGGAGGATGTTGAGGGCGAGGCTCTTACAACGATGATCCTCAACAAGCTTCGCGGAACAATAAATGTTTGTTGCGTAAAGGCGCCCGGGTTCGGTGATCGCAGAAAAGAAATGCTTCAGGATATTGCTATACTCACCGGCGGTCAGGTTATTACATCCGAGCTTGGTCTTGAGCTTAAGGACACGACAGTTGATATGCTCGGTTCCGCAAAGCAGATAAAAGTAAACAAGGAGCACACAATTATTGTCGGCGGTGCAGGTGACAAAGAGGCAATCAACGCTCGTGTCGGTCAGATTCGTGCCGCAATTTCAACAACGACATCTGAATTTGACCGTGAAAAGCTTCAGGAGAGACTTGCTAAGCTTGCGGGTGGTGTTGCCGTTATTAAGGTCGGTGCCGCAACCGAAGTCGAAATGAAGGAAATGAAGCTTCGTATCGAAGATGCGCTCAATGCAACCAAGGCTGCAGTTGAAGAGGGAATAGTCTCGGGCGGCGGAACAGCATATCTTAATGTTATCGAGAATGTTGATGCACTTCTTAAAAATGCAGAAGGCGACGAAAAGACCGGTATCATGCTTGTCAAGAAATCACTTGAAGCTCCCGTACGTCAGATTGCCGAAAATGCCGGATATGAAGGAAGCGTAGTGGTCGATAAGATTGCACGTTCCAAGAAAAAGGGCTATGGCTTTGATGCATACAACGAAAGATATGTTGATATGATTGATGCCGGAATTGTTGATCCTACCAAGGTTACACGTTCTGCTCTCCAGAACGCGGCGTCGATAGCTGCAACGGTTCTTACGACCGAGGCACTTGTTTCCGACATAAAGGAAGACAAGAAAGCCGAAGAGGCTGCATCCCGTGCGGCAGCAATGCAGGGCGGCGGAATGTATTGATAAAAAAATTATGACGCTTTTAAAGCGTCATAATTTTTTATAAAAACAAAGCGGGATGTCGTTTGTGACATCCCGTTGTTTTTTGGCATAAAGTAACAAACAAATTACTTAAATTTGCGCTTTCTTGCCGCTTCTGATTTCTTTTTGCGCTTTACGCTCGGCTTGTCATACTGCTCTCTCTTTTTAAGCTCAGTCAAGACGCCCGAACGCTGGCATTGTCTTTTGAATCTGCGGAGTGCGCTGTCAAGAGATTCATTTTCTTTGACTCTGATTTCTGCCATTTTGTAAGTTTCCCTCCCCTCGCATTCTGCAAAGAGAATATAATCATCGTTGGTATTATACTATATTTTTATTCGTTTGTCAAGTATTTACGCAGATAAATTGGAGCGTTTTTCGGTTATTTGACGACAATATTTACAAGCTTGCCGGGAACATAGATCTCCTTGATAATCGTTTTTCCTTCAATAAGCTCGGAAACTCTTGCGTTGGATTTAACAGCGGCTATAACCTCGTCCTTATTTGCAGATGCAGGCAAAACAACCGTCCCTTTGAACTTTCCGCATATCTGTATTGCTATTTCAACCGTTGAGTCAACCGTTTTGGATTCATCGTATTCGGGCCACCCGGACAGGGAAAGAAGTGTATTTTCGCCGAGTCCCGACCAGATTTCTTCGCAGAGGTGGGGTGCAAACGGACAGAGAAGCTTAATAAATATTTTGAGCTCATCTGTTGTCAGTTTCCCGCACTCGTTTATTGAATTTATAAGAGACATGAGCGAGGCAATTGCCGTGTTGAACTTCATGTCTTCGATGTCGGAAGAAACTTTTCTGATGGTTTTGTGGAAGGCGGATTCAAGCTCTGGCGTATGTCCGCTGCCGCTTACGATATCGGGAAGGTCGGCAACGCGTTCAAGAAAACGCTTGCATCCGCGTACACTTGCTTCAGACCAAGGGGCGGCTGATGTATAGTCGCCCATAAAGAGAACATAGGTACGGAGCGTGTCTGCTCCATAGGTTTCTACGACTTCGTTGGGGTCTATTACATTTCCGCGGGATTTTGACATTTTAACACCATCGGGACCGAGTATAAGTCCCTGCGCGGTCCGTTTTGCATACGGCTCAGATGTCGGAACAACACCTATGTCATAAAGGAATTTGTACCAGAACCTTGAATATATCAGATGCCGTGTAACGTGTTCCATGCCACCGTTATACCAATCGACGGGGAGCCAGTACTTCATTTTGTCGGGATCAGCAATTTCTTTGTCGTTGTGCGGATCGATGTACCTGATGAAATACCATGACGATCCTGCCCACTGCGGCATAGTGTCGGTTTCTCTTTTTGCATCCGATCCGCATTTCGGACACTTGCATTTTACGAATGATTCGATTTTTGCAAGCGGGCTTTCGCCGCCTTCACCTGGCATAAAGTTTTCAACAGCGGGAAGGCGAAGCGGCAATTCATCATAAGGAACATGAACCATTCCGCATTTGGGACAATGTATGATCGGTATCGGCTCTCCCCAATAACGCTGGCGATTGAATGCCCAATCCTTCATTTTGTATTGGACGCCTTTTTTGCCTGTCCCCATTGCTTCAAGTTTATCGATCATGCAGGATATGGCGTCTTTTTTATTTGTAATGCCGTTAAGAAAATCCGAATTAACCATTTCGCCGTCGCCGGTGTATGCTTCCTTGTCAATATCTCCGCCTTTTATGACTTCTATGATGTCGGCACCGAATTTTTTTGCAAAAGCATAATCACGTTCGTCATGTGCGGGGACAGCCATGATTGCACCCGTGCCGTACCCCATCATTACGTAATCAGAGATAAAAACGGGTATTTTTTTGCCGTTAATAGGATTTACGGCATCAATTCCGGCGATTTTTACACCTGTTTTGTCTTTTACAAGTTGTGTGCGTTCAAATTCGGTTTTTTTGGCACACTCATTTTTATAGTTTTCAAGCTCACCGTAATTTGTTATTCTGTTTTTTAATTTTTCAATTATAGGGTGTTCGGGAGCTATTACCATAAAGGTAACTCCGAACATTGTGTCCGGTCGTGTTGTGTATATTTCAAGCTTTTCATCCGTACCGTCGATTTTGAAGTCAACAAATGCTCCGGTTGACTTGCCGATCCAGTTTTCCTGTTGGAGTTTGATATTGGGCAAATAATCGACATCGTTAAGACCTTGGAGCAGTTTGTCGGCGTAATCTGTTATCCTTAAATACCATACATCTTTGGATTTCTGGACAACGTCGCTGTGACAAATGTCGCATTTACCGCCCTGTGAGTCTTCATTCGAAAGCACGACCTTGCAGGAAGGGCAGTAGTTTACAAGCGTTTTGTCCCTGAATACAAGTCCTTTGTCAAACATTTTGCAAAAGATCCACTGTGTCCATTTGTAATAATCTTCATCGGTGGTATCTATTGTACGGCTCCAGTCAAACGAAAAGCCGACCTGCTTTAACTGTTCGGTAAAATGCTCAATGTTTTTGTCTGTTACAATACGTGGGTGAGTTCCGGTTTTTATGGCGTAGTTTTCGGTCGGAAGACCGAATGCATCGAAGCCGATGGGGAAAAGTACATTGTATCCCTGCATACGTCTTTTGCGTGATATTGCCTCAAGCCCGGAGTATGCTTTTATGTGCCCCACGTGCATTCCGGCACCCGACGGGTACGGAAATTCGACAAGAGCATAAAACTTTTTCTTGTCCGAGTTGTCACAAGCTTTGAACGCGCCTGTTTCGTCCCATTTTTTCTGCCATTTTTTTTCAATAGTTTTAAAATCGTATTTCATTTTCAAATGTCTCCTTTTTCAGTCGGATTCGTTTTGTATACTTGTCAGATCTATTTTTTCGGCATCTGCCCATAGCTTATCAAGTTTATAGAAATCGCGTGTTTCCCGACTGAATATATGAACCATAACGCATCCGAAATCTATAACCGCCCAATTTCCTTCACTGTAACCGTCCATATTCCACATTTTAACACCGCATAGCGACAGCTTGTATTCAATTTCTGCCGCAAGAGCTCTAACCTGTGTGGATGAACTGCATGTACATATGACGAAATAATCTGTCAGAACCGTCTTGTCATCGACGCGTAGCACTGTCAGATCTTTTATTTTGTGTCCGTTCAGTATCTCTGCGATTGATTGTGCTATGTCGGATGAACCTGCTGCTGACAAATCACGGATTTTTGCTTGTTCTGTCATATCGATTTTCCTTTCTTTTATGGGTTTGATAAGTGCATTGATTTAATCAGACTGTTGCGTGATTTTATTGTTTGTGTGTGAATGTAAGTATTATCTTCAAGGAGATGCATTATGGTCAGATCAAAGGACTTCAGTAATGTTCTGTCAAGAAGAACAGATAAACCGAGGTTATCTTTGTTCTCGTAAAAATAATCTCTCAGGTACACGCAGCTTTCGTGTTTTCTTGTTGGCTCAATATAGTCTGCAAGATAAAGGAGCTTGTCGGTTGTACTCATATCCGGTTTTCCGGTTGTATGACATCTTATTGCGGATACGACTATCGGATTGGTATACCTGCCGTAAAATTTCTCGGCATAAGCCGCGCCGGTAACAGAATGAAGTACAGACGGGCAGAGCAGATCGTCAATATCAAGAGTAAGTCCGAGCTCTTTTGCAAGCTGTATCTGTTTTTTTGTGTCGTATCCTTTGGTTATATCGTGAAGAAGCGCGGCTGACTGCAGATAAATGCTGCTGTCCGCATCAAGTGAATACATTTTTGCGAGTCTGATACATTCGTCTGCTACCGAGAGGGTATGAATGTACCTGTATCCGCTTATATCCTTTTGTATTTCATTTTTCAGTGTTTGAATATCCGATTCGTTCATTCCGGTATAATTTGTTTTCCTCAATGTATTTGCGTACAGAATCCGGGACCATGCCCGATATGTCATTCCCATTTGCCACGGCATCTCGTATCTGTGACGAAGAAACTTCAAGCGGCGGAGCATCAATTATTGAAATTGAAGCATCGTATTTGCTTTTGAGCATTACTGCGTAAGCATCTATCGCCGATTTGCTTTCGCCACGATATCTGCCCATTACAACGATGGTTGCGAGCCTACATATTTTGTCCGGTCGGTACCAACTGTCAAGAGTCAGAAACATATCGGTTCCGCACAGGAAAAAGAGATGTCTGTTTTTTGATGAAAAATGTTCAAGCGTGTTTGCTGTATAGCTTTTGCCGCCGGATACATATTCGAAATCGTCAACAAAAATCTTTTTTCCGTATTCCGTAAGCTCGGAAAAGGCAATCTCGGTCATTTCAAGACGCGCTTTCGGATTGTTTGAAACTACCTCTTTGTGGGGAGGTATGCATGTCGGTATAATCAGAAGTCTGTCAAGATTTATTTTATTCAGAAATGTTGATGCGGCATACAGATGTCCGTTGTGCGGAGGAGAAAAAGTCCCTCCGTATATTCCGAGTCGTTCAAAATCGGTCATTTTTTATACCATTGATTTAATATCGATCTTTTTGTGTTTCTGCGATTCTTTATAAAGTACAAATTTTGTCCCTATAACGGTAATTACCTCGGATTCGGTTGCCTCGGATATTATATCTGCAGCTTCTCTTGCAGAATAGGCGCTGTTGTCGAGAACCTTGATCTTTATAAGCTCTCTTGCTTCAAGAGCGTTTCCGATCTGTGTTGTCATTTCGTCTGTGATTTCGCCTTTCCCGACCTGAAAAATAGGCTGAAGCGCTGTAGCAAGTGATCTCAGATATGCTCTTTGTTTTCCTGTCATTGATTATTCTCCAAAAAATGTTTGAATTCTGTCGAAAATTTCTTTATTGCAACTGCTCTGTGGCTGACACGATTTTTTTCTTCCTGTGACAGTTCGGCAAAGGTTTTACCAAGGCTGTCATAGAAGAACAGCGGATCATATCCGAATCCGGCTTTTCCGTGCAGCTCGGTCAGAATCCTTCCGCGACATTCACCTCTGACGGTAATTCTGCTTCCGTTCGGTGCAACAGCGGCAATTGTGCAGACAAAACATGCTCCCCGCTTTTCCTCCGGAAGATTTCCGAGCATAGCCAATAATTTTCTGTTGTTTTCGGAATCGTTGCACGGCTCACCGGCAAAACGTGCGGAATATATGCCCGGCGCTCCGTCAAGTGCGTCAACGCACAGTCCGCTGTCATCGGCAATGCCGATGTACCCAAGGCTTGCCGGAACTGAGGCTTTGATTACTGCGTTTTCTTCAAAACTGCTTCCGTTCTCCTCGATGTCGCCGTAATATCCGATATCATCAAGAGAGAGTATGTCGATATCAAAACCTTCTTTTGAAAGAAGGGTCCGAAGCTCTTTTATTTTTTTTCGGTTTCTTGACGCAAGAACTATTTTCATACCGTTTACTCCGCCTTAATCAAACAATGCATTTACGAATTCAACCGGGTCAAACGGTCTCAGATCGTCGATCTGCTCGCCAACGCCTATATATTTGACCGGAATGTCGAGGAGTTCTTTTATTGAAAAAACAACTCCGCCCTTTGCGGTTCCGTCAAGCTTTGTCAGAACAAGTCCGGTAATGTCCGCACAGTTTTTAAATTCCTTTGCCTGATTTATTGCATTCTGACCTGTTGTTGCATCGAGCACAAGCAATGTTTCTCTTGCGCATCCGGGCAGTTCACGGTCAATAACGCGGTTGATTTTTGCAAGTTCTGCCATCAGATTTTTCTTGTTATGGAGTCGCCCCGCGGTATCAACAATCAGTACATCGGCTCCGCGTTTTTTTGCGGCGCTGATCGCATCAAATACAACAGCGGCAGGATCGCTTCCTTCATTTTGTTTTACAAGATCAACTCCGGCTCTGTCTGCCCATACCTGAAGCTGGTCGATTGCGCCTGCCCTGAATGTGTCGGCTGCCGCAAGAATAACATTTTTTCCGTCTGTTTTCAGATGATTTGCGATCTTGCCGATTGATGTTGTTTTCCCGACGCCGTTTACGCCGATAACCAAAAGCACGGACGGTTCTGTTGACAAATCCAGCGGTTTGCTTTCGCCGATCATTTCAACCAGAATTTCTTTGAGTATCGCGGTTGCTTCCTCGCCGTCGGTGATTTTTTCTTCTTTTACACGTTCGCGTAATTTGTCAAGTATTTCTTCGGTCGAATTGACTCCGACATCCGCCGAAATCAGTATTTCCTCAAGCTCGTCAAGTGTTTCATCGTCAATACCTCTTTTAAAAAGCGAAACTATACGCCCGAAAAATGAGTTTCTTGATTTGAATAATCCGTTTTTTAGTTTTTCGAAAAATCCCATATATATTTCCTTTCAGATCAGAGCTTCACTCCGAGTTTTTGCTCAACTTCGTTTACACTTATTGAAAGAATTTTTGATATACCACGCTCCTGCATGGTTACGCCGTACAGACTGTCCGCCTCTTCCATTGTGCCGCGTCGATGAGTAATGATTATAAATTGTGTGTTGCCCGAGTAGTTTTTTGCATATTCGGCGAACCTGTCAACATTTACCTCGTCGAGTGCGGATTCAATTTCGTCAAGCAGACAAAACGGGGAAGGGTTGACCTTGAGTATGGCAAAGAATATACCGATAGCTACGAATACCTGTTCTCCGCCGGACAGAAGCTTCAGATTTTTGATGATCTTTCCGGGAGGCGCGACGTTTATTTCTATACCGCTTGTAAGTACGTTTTCCGGGTCGGATAACGAAAGCGATCCCGTGCCGCCGCCAAACAACTCCGAAAAAACCTGTTTGAAGTTTTCATTTATTTTTTCAAAGGTTTCACTGAACTTCTGACACATCTCGGTTTCAAGCTTTGTAATTATGTCGGTGAACTCTTTTTTTGATTTATTAAGGTCATTTAACTGCGACGAGAGAAATTCAAACCTTTCGCGAACCTTGGAATATTCCTCAATCGCATCCACGTTGACATTCCCGAGCTCACGAATTTTTGAACGGAGCCTGGACTGCTCTGCAACGCGTTTCTGACGTGTTTCATCCGTTACCGGCTCAAAATTCATTTTTGCCGCATCGGCAAATGTCAGTTCATAATCTTCCCACAGCCTGTCCGTAAGCTTTGATTTTTCAGCCGATACGGATTCAACCTTTGTTTTAAGCGTTGTATATCGTATAAACAAAGTCTCGCGTTCGCGCGTTTTTTCACGCATTGTCTGTCTTAGATCATTTATCTCTTTTTCGAGTTCAATTGATTTGTCCGACAACTCGCGTTCGCCTTTCAGCGCGGACTCAAGACGTTCCGACAGGGATTCCATCGAATTACGGCAACCCGATATCTTTTCAATGAGCGCTTTGCGTTGTTCTGAATTGCTTTTGAGCTTTTGTATGACGGTTTCGTAATCACTTTCAAGGTTGTGTAGTTCTTCGGTGAGTTTTTCGTGATTTTTTTGCGAAAGCTCATACTCCTTACGACAAATCGTCATCACGGTGAACGAGTCATTCTTCTCTGATACAAGTCCGTTGATCCTCCTGTCGAGCGATGTGAGTTCGTTGTTAAACGCTTCCAGACTTTCGCGAAGTATGTTCTCGCTTGTTTTCAGATTTTCGCAATCTGCTATAAGATTTTTTCGCTTTTCAGCTTTTTCATCTTCTTTGGCAAAAAGCTGTGTGAGAGAATTATCGCATACTCTCTTGCGTTCTGTAAGCTCGGAGAGGCGGTTGTTCTGAAAAGACAGTGCGGTTTGCTCGGAACGGTAAAGAGCCGAAAAAAGCGCAAATTCGTCATTCAGCCGATTCATTTCCTCACCGTTTTCTTCGGTGTCGGCAGAATACTTGTCCATGTCGCTTTTAAGCTGTTCCGCTTTTTCTTCGCTTGCTTTTTTTGCTTTGATTATTTCTTCTATTTCAATCGAACGGGTAAGAATACCGCTGTCTCTTTTTGCCGATCCGCCGGTGAACGAACCGCCCGCATTGATAATCTGTCCGTCAAGAGTAACAATGCGAAGGGAATATCCGCTTTTTTTTGCGACATCCGAAGCGTGATCCAGATTGTCGAAAATCAGTGTTCTGCCAAGTAAATTTGAAATAACCGGATAGAACTTTCTTTCGTATGTGCACAATTCGGAGGCAATGCCGATATAGCCTGCCGATTTGATAACATAATCATGAAGATTTATATTTGCCGGCTTCATCGATGTCAGAGGGTAAAATGTTGATCTTCCGGCGCCCTCACGTTTCAACAGAGAGATTGCAGCCTTGGCTGTCGATTCGTTTTCGACAACGATGTTCTGAATATTCGCACCGAGAGAAGTCTCAATTGCAATGCTGTACCTTCTGTCAACCTGAATGATCTGGGATATAGGTCCGTAGATGCCGGATATTCTGTCCGAATCTGCCGCATCTGCAATGAATTTTACACTTCTTGAGTAACCTTCAAAATGCTCCTCCATACGCTTCAATGTTATCGCACGCTGATCCATAGCGGATATTTCCGTAATAAGTGAAGCATATTTTTCGCGCAGATTTTTCAGCGTATATTGACGTTCGTTACTTTTTTCCGCAAAAACATTTTTGCTCCGTTCGATTTCCGTCAGCTTGTCTTTATACTGTTCAAGTGTTTTGTTTATTGAATCGATTTTTTTGTTTGTCTGATCGATCGATTTTTCTATATCGTCAATTTCGTTTTGTATGTCCGACTTCTTGGAGCTCAGAGAACTTTGAGTTTCTTCTATGGCAGACAGCTCAATCCTTGCGTCTGTATGCCTGCTCATGACTGAAGTGATTTTCTCTGATGTTTCGTCGATTTTCCGGTGCAGATTTGCAGCTTCGGCGCGTTCTTTTTCAAGAAGGGCTGATATCTGTCGGTAATCTCCCTCCGAATCTCCAACCTTTTTTTTCGAATTATGTTCTTCGATCCCGGCGACATCTATCTCGGCTTTTTTGTTTGCAATGGCTGTCTGAAGTTGTTCGAAGTTTGATTTTATGTCGGTGTTAAGGACATCCAGGTGCCCGATATCGTTTTGCATCACCAGCAGCTCGCTCTCCAGACGATGCTTTTCTTCTGTAATTTTCCCCGCTTCCTTTATTGACATATTGTAAGATAATTTGTTTTCAGTCAGCAGTTCGCCGAGCCTTTCGACTCTTGTATCGTATGACGAAATGGCTTCGTCAACAATCTCAAGTTCTCGCTCGGAACTTTGATAATCATCTTCGATTTGTTTGCTTGTGGTATTGATTTTTTCAATGTCAAACACAGAAACCGCGATATCCGCTTCTTTTTTCTTTTCATACAGATCAAGATATATACGGGCTTTTGCGGCATCTTTTTCAAGCGGTCCGATACGTCCTTCAAGCTCACTTACAATATCGGTTATACGAACAAGATTTTCGTCTGTGTCGGCAAGTCGTCTTTCCGCCTCCTGCTTTTTGAAGCGATATTTTGATATTCCGGCTGCTTCTTCAAAGATCAGACGACGTTCTTCGCTTTTTTGTGAAATTATTTCGGATACACGTCCCTGTCCGACAATGGAGTATCCGGTTTTGCCGATTCCGGTGTTCATAAACATCTCGGTTATATCGCGCAGCCGGGATATTTTGTTGTTTATGAGATATTCGCTGTCGCCTGAACGATAATATCTTCTCGTTACCGTTATTTCATCAAAATCATTTTCAATTCTGTTTTCGCCGGTATTTTCAATTGTAAGTGATACTTCGGCAAAAGACATCGGCGATCTGCCGTTTGTTCCGCCGAAAATTACGTCTTCCATCTTGTTTCCGCGGATGTTCTTTGCCGAAAGATCTCCGAGGACCCAACGTATAGCGTCCGAAATATTCGATTTTCCACTGCCGTTAGGACCGACAATAACCGTCATTCCTTCGGAGAAGTTTATTTTTGTGCGATCGGGAAATGATTTGAATCCGTGAAGTTCAAGTGATTTGAGACGCATTCATTTGTCCTTTCTGGTGCAGATATGTCATATAATGCTGATTTTTGCTTCAAAATCTTCAAGAGTAATATCTTCTCTGAACAGAACCTTTTTAAGCTGATATTTTTTTTCGATAAACAACCTGTTTGAACCGTTCTGACCGACTGCTTTCGAAATGTTGCCTGCAGGAACATAAATAACAGCAGTCATACCGCAGAGACCACCGCAGCTGTCAAGAGATTTGCAGATACGACGTAAATATATCTCTGAAAAACACATTTCTCCTATTGCCGGATGAAATGCACCGGCAATGATTCCGCCGCTGTCATGCAGCGAATCGGTTTCGCACAATCCTATGCGCAACAACCTGACCGAGCGGTCAATAAATATCTCCGCAGTGTCCGCGGCTCTTTTAATCGCATCCGAAAGAGCAAGCGGCTTGTACTGCCCGGCAAGCATGAGCTTTTCAAGCCCGGTAGAAGCAAATACCGCAGTGGGGTATATTCGCGCTCCGACTGCTCCCATGTCCGAAATGGCTTTTGCACAGCTTATTTCATCATTGACTGTTGAAAAGGGAAGTCCTATCATCATCTGCCCGACAAAGTCAAACCCGTTTGAGATAATTTTATCGGCAGCCGTGCGCGTCGTTTCCGCAGTGTGTCCTCTTGATGAGGCGCTGAGAACTGTATCCGACATGCTCTGAACACCGAGTTCAATTGTTTTCATACCGTAGTTTTTTAAAATTGACAGTATTTCATCATCAATATAGTCCGGTCTTGTCGAGCAACGCATCGATGATACGCGTCCGCTGTCAATGAATTTTTGACCGATATCAAGCAGTTGTATCATGAGAGAACGGTCAATTCCGGTAAATGAACCACCGAAAAAGGCAATCTCGGGCTTCTCAATTTCTGGGTCAACGGTTGAGAGAATATTTTCTATTTTCCTGTCCGCCTCGGAAACGTCAAATGAACTGACGCCTGTAATTGATTTCTGATTGCAGAAAATACAGTCGTGCGGGCATCCGAGATGGGGGACGAAAATCGGAACGGTAACATGTTTTGTTTTTTTCATGATATCAGTTTTCGCCGAAAAGCGTCAATGCCTCTTTTGCAGCCATTTGTTCAGCCTCGCGTTTGCTTCTGCCTTTTCCTTTGCCGATAACATTGTTGTTCAGTCTTGCTTCCGCTTCAAAGCTTTTGTTGTGTGACGGGCCGCTCTCAGAAACAATAATGTATTCAAGGATTTCCCCTTTTTCCTGTTGAATTATCTGCTGAAGAAGGGTCTTGTAGTCAGTTCCCATGCGTTCCGAATCATATTCGTTTATTTTTTCTATTGCATACGGCAATATGAATTTTTCGGCTTCATGTACAGACTTGCTGTCGAGGTATATGGCGGCGATTACCGCTTCAAACGCATCGGAGGTAATAGACGGTCTGCTTCTTCCGTTTGGATTGTCCTCGCCGTGACCGAGTCTCAGATATTCTCCGAGCTCAATATCGGCGGCAAATTCAGCCAGTGCTTTTTCGCAGACCGCGTAAGCACGCATTTTCGACAGTTCACCCTCATTCAGGTGCGGATATTTTTTAAAAAGATATGTGCTGACAACAACTGACAAAACGCTGTCGCCGAGGAATTCCATGCGTTCATTGCACTGAATTGTATTTCCTTTGTTTTTTTCTTCGTTTGCAAAAGACGAATGTGTAAGCGCACGGATCAAAAGGCTTTTATCATTGAAAGTATATCCAAGCACATTCTCAAGATTATGAGGATCTCTTATACTCATCGGTAAATATTTCCTTTCAAGAAAACAGATATATTCCGACCGGACTCAGCTCCGGTTTTCATTCACTTTTGATGCTATTTCTTCTATGATACCGCCCTCGGTAAATGCGATTGCCTGTCTGATTGCATTTTCCATGGCTCTTGCGTCGGAGTTTCCGTGAGCCTTGATGACAGGGTGAGCAATACCGAGAATGGGCGCACCGCCATGCGCCTTTGTGTCCATTTTGGACTTCAGAAAAGACATGTCCTTCTTTATCAGCAGATACGCCAGCTTGGTGCGCAGATTCTTCGTATATATCTGCTTCAGCAGACCCAAAATATATGCCGCCGTTCCCTCAATGGTTTTAAGGCATACATTTCCGGTGTATCCGTCGGTAATAAGTACATCGCATTTTCCGAACGGTATGTCCTTGCCTTCAATATTTCCGACAAAGTTTATGTCTTCCGAATCCGATAAAAGTTTGTAGGCTTCGGTTTGAAGGGGAGTCCCTTTTTTGGATTCGGAGCCTATGTTAAGCAGTCCGACACGTGCCGATTTTATGCCGTATTGTTTTTGCATGTATATTGATCCCATTACGGCAAACTGATGAAGATACTCGGGGGTCACGCTGACATTTGCTCCGCTGTCAAGTAGCAGAACGGGATTTGTAAGCGGCATGATCGCACCGATGGCGGCACGATGAATACCCTTGATGCGCTTTGCATAAAGGGTGGCACCGGTCTGCAATGCCCCGGTGTTTCCGCAGCTGACAAGAGCATCACCCTCTCCCTTTGTCAGAAGATCTATCGCAACACGCATTGATGAATTCGGCATTGTTCTGACCGACATCGGATCGTCTGTCATTTTTATGACATCATCCGCATTTATAACCGAAATCCCATTGATATTTTTGCCGAATCTATCTATTGCACCGTTGATTGAATCACGGTTTCCGACAATAATTATTTCTTTTCCGAATTTTTCGGCGGCACTGAGTGCTCCTTTTACCGCTTCTTCCGGGCCGAGATCTCCGCCCATTGCATCAACTATTATCTTCATTTTGCTTCTCCTTTATCAATTGAAAAAACGAAGTACGATATTATCTGTAATTTCCAACGCACGTGCCGACAGTGCTTCATTTCTTGCCGCCTTGCCGCCGCGCACCTTGCGATCAAGCTGATCTATTATGCCGAAATTGACATTCATCGGCTGAAATGATGCCGACGTTGACGAACTGACATAATTTGCGAGAGCTCCGATAGCCGTTGCGGAAGGGAATACTATCCTGTCTTTTCCGAGCATCGTCATTGCGGCGTTCAGTCCTGCCACAAAGCCCGAAGACGCCGACTCAATATATCCCTCGACTCCCGTCATCTGTCCCGCAAAAAATATGTTTTTATTTTTTCTCAATGAATAGTCGGGAGAAAGCAGCTTCGGTGAATTGATAAAGCTGTTTCTGTGCATAACGCCGTATCGTAAAAAATCGGCATTTTCAAGTCCCGGGATCATTCGGAAAACATGTCTTTGCTCTTCAAATGTAAGGTGAGTCTGGAATCCGACAATATTGTACATTGTTTTTTCGGCATTTTCCTGTCTCAGCTGCACAACGGCATACGGCTCCGCTCCGGTTTTCGGGTCAGGCAGTCCGACCGGTTTAAGCGGTCCGTACAGAAGTGTGTCAATACCGCGCTTTGCCATGACTTCAACAGGCATACAACCTTCAAATACCGTCAGATCCTCCTGCATTTCTTTGTCAAACGATTTCAGTTCGGCTTCCTTTGCAGTAGTTAAAGCTCTGTAAAAAAGCTCGTACTCTTCTTTGTTCATCGGACAGTTTATATAGCATGCTTCGCCTTTTCCGTATCTGGAAGCAAAATATGCTTTTTCCATGTTGATTGTCGATGCATCGACAATCGGCGCTGCCGCATCAAAAAAGTGCAACGATTCGTTTCCCAGAAATTCCGAGAGATACTTTGAAAATGGTTCGGATGTCAGGGGACCGGTTGCAACCACCGTAATTTCATCGTCCGGGACTGAGGTGACTTCTTCGCAATGAATATTTATAAGCGGGTTGGATCTGATTTTTTCGGTTATATATTCCGAAAAAAGATTTCTGTCAACCGCAAGTGCCGAACCTGCCGGAACAGCGGTCCTGTATGCCGCATCCATAACAAGGCTTCCCGTATGTGAAAGCTCGGCTTTCAGCAGTCCGACCGCATTGGACAGCTGGTTTGAGCGAAGAGAGTTTGAACACACAAGCTCCGAAAAACCGTCGCTGTGATGTGCGGGAGTGTGTTTTTTCGGCTTCATTTCGTATAAGTCTACCGACACGCCGAATCTGGCTGCCTGCCATGCGGCTTCGGCTCCGGCAAGACCGGCGCCGAAAACATTGATTCTGTTTTTCATTGATCCGTATTATCGTCCGACGAAACCTCGTCAACTATGTCCTTTGTGTATCCGCAGCCTTCTTTTTTGCAAATAAGGAGAGGCTTGCCTTTTTTTACGTAAAGCATGGAACCGCAGTCAGGGCATTTTTCGGACGTCGGCTTATCCCATGACGAAAAATTGCATTTCGGATAGGATGAACAGCTGTAGAAAACAGTTCGCCCGTGTGCGCTTTTGCTGATAATCGGACTGCCGCAAAGAGGACAGTTGACACCGATTTCGTTCTGTACCTTTATTGTGTTTTTACATTCCGGGTAGCGGGAGCAGGCGTAAAAATTACCGTATCTTCCGCTGCGAAGTACCATTTCGGCACCGCATTTGTCGCATATGCGTTTTTCACCGTCTGCAGGAAGCTGTTTTTTGTTTTTGGCTTTTTCGTCGGGTGATATGAGAGGCTTGGTATTTTTGCATGTCGGATAGTTCGGGCAGGCGGCAAATTTGCCGAAGCGTCCCGATTTTACGATCATCTTTGCTCCGCATTTGTCGCAGATCATGTCTGTTTCCACGACCGGAAGATTCAACTCTTTCTTCGAGACATTCGATTCGGCTCTTTCAAGGTCCACCTTGAACCTGTCATAGAATTTTCCCAAAACATCGGTCATGCTGACGTTTCCGTCCGAAATCGAGTCGAGGTCATTTTCCATCTTTGCCGTAAAACGACAATCAACAATCTCGGGAAAATTTTCGATCATTATGTCGGTGGTGGTTTCACCAAGCTCTGTCGGAGCAAGCGTTTTTCCGTCTCTCAGCACATATCCTCTTGAAATAATCGTCGAAACGATGGTTGCATAGGTGGAAGGACGTCCGATGCCTTTGTCTTCAAGAAATTTGACAAAAGATGCTTCGGTAAAACGGGCGGGAGGAGCAGTGAAGTGCTGCTGCGGTATTACCGCTTTCGTTGCAAGCGGATCGCCCTCGTTCAGCGGCGGAAGCTTGGTCACTATATCATCATCGGGCGATGTATTATCGGTTATATCATCATAAACAGAAAGGTAGCCGTTGAATCTGATGCTTGAACCGTTTGTTTTGAACAGATATCCACCGCACGTTATTTCAACACTTACCGTATCGTAAACTGCCGATGACATCTGACTTGAAACAAAACGATCCCAGATAAGCTTGTAGAGTTTATACTGATCGGAGGAGAGATGCTTTTTCAAAAGCTCGGGGGTGTAGCTCATGTTTGAAGGCCTGATAGCCTCATGTGCATCCTGTGCGTCCGACTTTGTTTTATATGTTCTGGGAGTTTCGGGACAGTATGCATCACCGTAGACGTTCTTTATATACTTCCGCGCCGATTCCCGGGCTTCGGATGACACGCGGATCGAATCGGTACGCATATATGTGATAAGACCCTGCGTTCCTCCGTTTTCGGCACCGATATTTACACCCTCGTACAACTCCTGAGCGATGCGCATCGTCCTGTCCGTACGCAGATTGAGCTTTCTCGATGCGTCCTGCTGCAAAGTAGATGTGGTAAACGGCGGAAGAGGATTTCTTCTTTTTACCGATTTTTTTACCGAAGAGACAATAAAATCCTTGCCTTCTATCGCTTTGACAATTTTGTCGGTATCATCTTTTGAGTGAAGTTCGATTTTTTCGGTTGCGGTTCCGTAAAATTTGGATTTGAATTCGTTTCCGTCGATTGACAGATGATCGGCGATTATCGTCCAGTATTCTTCCGGAACGAAGTTCGCTATCTCACGTTCACGGTCTACAATGATTCTTGTGGCAACCGACTGTACGCGACCTGCTGACAGCCCGCTTCTCACTTTTGACCAGAGGAATGGCGAGAGCTTGTAGCCGACAATTCTGTCGAGAATCCTGCGCGCCTGTTGCGAATTGACAAGATTCATATCTATCGTACGCGGCTGTTTAATCGCATTTTTTACTGCCGATTTCGTTACTTCATTGAAGGTTATTCTCTTCGTTTCCTCAATCGGAATACCGAGAACCGTTGCCAGATGCCAGGATATTGCTTCGCCTTCGCGATCGGCATCGGTTGCGAGATATGTTTTTGTTGCGGATTTGTATCTTTTTTTCAGATCGTTGATTACGTCGCTTTTTCCGCGTATGTTTATATAATGCGGCTCAAAATTATTTTCTATATCAACCGAGAGAGTGCTTTTTGCGAGGTCACGTACATGTCCGACCGATGCAACAACTTTGTATCCCGATCCGAGATAGCCCTGTACCGTGTTGGCTTTCGATGGGGATTCCATGATTACAAGAATAGACAATGCTTTATTCCTTTCAGATTGTATTTGTTTTTATTTCAGTCTTATAAATTTCCCGCCGGGCAATTTTCTTACAAGACCTTTTATTTCGAGTCTTGTCATATTGCTGAGTATTACGGATGTGCTGAATTTGCCTCTTGACAATTCATCACCTGTAAGTGCGGAGCCGAGAGGCATGGATAACAGTATTTCGGTCGCCTCCTCCGATAAATTATAACCTGTATAATCGCTTTCGGCAACATAATCCGTCTTTTCGTTTTCCTTTGTTTTAGCCGGCACGGATTCGGTAACGTCCGGTTTTACCTTGTTCTTTTCGGCTTTGCTTCTGCTCAACGGGTTCAGTTTGAATTTGGAAAAACGCGGGAGCTTATCGATCGATATTCTGTGCGGATAGAAAAACTCATATTCGCCCAGGATATCTACTCCGGACTGAACCATTTTTGCACCCTTCTGAATAAGTTCGTTGGTTCCGAGACTGTTTGCATCGCCGATCTTTCCGGGTACCGCAAATATATCACGACCCTGTTTCAGGGCATATCTCGCCGTTATCATAGCTCCGCTCTTCAGGTCCGCTTCAACAACAAGTGTGCCGAGTGACAGACCGCTTATTATCCTGTTTCTTATCGGAAAGTTTGTCCCGATCGGATCGGTAAACGGTCTGAACTCCGAAAAAACGGTGCCTTTTTCGATTATCTCGTTCATGAGATCCTCGTTTTCCGGCGGATAAACCTTGTTGATCCCGCATCCGAGCACCGCTATCGTGTGCGCATTGACATCAAGTGCCGCACGATGACATATGCTGTCGATCCCGCGCGCCATTCCGCTTATTACTATTGCACCGCCGATTGCAAGATCGCGACAGATTTTATATGCTTCTCTCCTGCCGTAATCGGTAAATCGTCTCGTTCCGACAGCAGCTATTCCGACATTGTCATCAATATCTATCAGCTTTCCGCGATAGTAGAGAAGTATCGGCGCACGTTCGATTCTCCTTAAACGCGACGGATAGTACGCGCTGTCGTACGTCAATATTCCGATATTGTTCAGATGACAATAGTCGATGATTTCGTCGGCATCCGACATGTCCTTGTCACAGAGTCGTTCGACAAGTGATTTATCTATGCTGTCAATTTTGCTGTAATCATCTTCACTTGCGTTATAAATTTTTTCGGCATCGTAATCAAATGCCGGCAGCAGAATGTCACCGGCACGTGAACCCGGGTTGACAGAAAGACTCAGCCAGACCCAATATTTCAGATCAGACATACGGACACCTCTCTTAAAAATGACGGTCAGATGTTTCTGTTGATTTTGCGCTGTTCCCACATCAGTATAGATGCCGCAACCGCCGCATTCATCGATTCGCAGTTGTCTTCCATGGGGATTTTTACATTTCCCGAACATGCTTCAATAAATGATCCCGGGAGACCGTGACCTTCGTTGCCGACTGCAAAACAGACGCCCTTACCGCTCTTTTTCACATCGGATACGGCAATCGAATTGTCATCCAGAACGGCAGCATATATTTTATATCCGTCGTCCGACATGGAAGCGGAGTAGGAGTTTATATCCTTTACCCGAACAGTCGGTTGCTTGAACACAGCACCCATTCCGGCTCTGACGGTTTTTGAATTGTATACATCGGCGCAGTCATCGGACATTATCACCGAATCAATACCCATTGCAAGAGCGGTGCGCAGAATGGTTCCGAGATTGCCCGGATCACGTACCGAGTTTACGATAAAATAACCGCTTCCGCATATTTTTTTCGATAAATCAACATTATTATATATTGTAGCATATTTATGCAATTTGTCAATATGTTCGGCAACACAAAATATACCTTGCGGAGATTTTTCATCCGACAGCTTTTCATATACCGAATCGGTTACTTCAAATGCTTCGGTTCCATCAGGCAATCTGCATATCTGCTCTTTGCAGTTGTCGGTAAAAAAGACATATTTAAGCGGCAAACCGCAGTCAACCGCTTCTCTGAACAGCTTTATTCCTTCAAAATAAAACAATCGGGTACGGTCACGGCTTTTTTTATCTCTGAGTTTCAAACATTCAATAATCGTCCGATTGTTGCGCGAGGTTATTGTTTCCATAATTATCTCCGATCTGATACAAAAAACGCCGTTCCAACAACAAAAACCCGCGTGTGCGGGTTTTTGTTTTATATTAAAGTGCGGCTTTTGCTTTTTCCGCAAGTGTTGCGAATGCTTCCTTGTCGTTTACCGCAAGCTCGGCAAGCATCTTTCTGTTAAGATCAACACCGGCGAGCTTCAGACCGTGCATAAGTGTGCTGTAGTTAAGACCGCATACCTTTGCCTGTGCCGAAATTCTTGTGATCCAGAGAGCACGGAAGTCTCTCTTTTTAAGCTTTCTTCCGGTATAAGCATAATTGCCGCTCTTCATTACGGCTTGCTTTGCCATCTTGAAATGCTTGGATTTGCTGCCCCAATATCCTTTGGCAGCCTTGAGAACACTCTTTCTTCTTTTGCGCGTCATCATCGCGCCTTTAACTCTTGCCATTTTCGATTACCTCCTGAATATCTTACTTCTGAATCATTTCGCGCACTGTTGCCTCAAAGCAGGTGCTGAGATAGCTGCCGGAGCGAAGAGCTCTCTTGCGCTTTGTTGTTTTAATACCGAGATTGTGGCGGTGATGTGAATGATTCATTTTAACTTTGCCGGTTTTGGTCAGGCTGAATCTTTTGGCTGACGCACTGTGCGTTTTCATTTTTGGCATAATAAATCTCCTCTCAAATCAAAAAACATAGACTGAATTATTTTGAAGCAGTCGCTTTAATCGGAACGATCAGCATGGTCATGGATCGTCCCTCCATTACAGGCGGCTTATCAACGGTTCCGAGATCGGCGACATCAGCGGTGAACTTCTCAAGGAGGTCCCTTCCGACATCCTGATGCGCAAGCTGACGGCGCGCCTTGAACAAAACAAGAACCTTTACCTTGTCGCCGCCCTTGAGAAACCGTCTTGCATTGTTGACTTTGACATTGAAGTCGTTAACGTCAATCTGGCATGAAAGCTGGACCTCTTTGACAGAAACCTTCTGCTGATTCTTTTTTGCTTCCTTCTTTTTCTTGTCACGGTCAAATCTGAACTTGCCGTAATCCATGATCTTTACGACCGGAATATCACCCAGCGGTGCTATCAGTACCAGATCAAGCCCTTTGTCATAAGCTGTGTCAAGGGCAGCCGAAAGGGTGAGCGTTCCGAGCTGTTCTCCCTCAGCGCCGATAACTCTGACCTGTTTTGAAAGAGGTATTCCGGATTTGTGAATTTCTTCGTTTATCTGATATTCTTTCTCGTTGTTGTTGGCTATTGCAAACACCTCCAATATCTGTGCTCCGATAAAATAAAAAAGTGCGGAGAAACCCGCACCTGACAGACATAAAACCGATTCGCAAACCGAATCAGGTTTTAAAACTATTAGCCGATAGCGAACATACTCTCGATAGCGGCGAGAACGGGAAATTCTTCTTTCTTTTTCACCGCATTATATCACATAAAATTCCGCTTGTCAAGACTTTTTTGAAAAAAATAATAACTTTGCGGTCTTGACATTGTCGTGAAATATTGATATAATGACGATGGAGAGGTCGGTGAAGGGTTTGAAGAAAAAATCAAACAAAGGGTCATTGCGAAAAAAGAGAATTTCGCTCTTTTTTATTGCTGTTCTTGCCCTTTTTTTGCTGTTTACGTCGTTGATATCCGGTTTTATGCTGGTGCTTGTCAAAAAGCCGCTTCACGGATTTTTCGAAAAAAAATATGTCTATAAGGTAGGTGCGGACAATACAAAAACGAGAAAAACACTGTCTTATGCCAAAAATTCGGTCTTCAGAGACGGAGTGATGTACGTAAATTTTTCTTATGTATCCGAGCTGTGCGGGTTTTCGGTGTCCGGAGACAATGATGAGTTCAGGTTTTTTCTGCGTAATGACAGGGCTGACAGGATACTGCTGAAAAAAGGAAGCAGCACGGCTGTCCTTTCTGGAGCAAGCATTCAAATGGACGGTAAAGCATATATCGGTTCAAACGGGGAATTGTTTGTCCCGTGCTCGTTTATAAATGTTTATATAGACGGTATATCTGTCGAAGCCGATGAAAAAAACGACCACAGGATAAACGTGCTGTACAGTTCGGAAGGGAAATTCGGTCTTACCGTTTCCGCTCCCGATGAATGCGATACGGTACTGAAGCCGCTCGGGCAAACACAATAGGAGAGAATAGGAAAGAAAAATGAAGGAATCAAAAAAGAGCATAGCCGGAAGTCTTGCGGCTGTTTTCCTGATAGTAGTGTTGCTTTCGTTCGCCATAGCATTGGCGGTGAATATAGCATCTGTAAGAAAGGCGGTGACTTATCCCACGACCGAACTGTCAACAATTGTGTCTCCGTCAACATCGGAACCAACGATTACGACCGCTTCGCCGACAACCTCGGCGAATACATCAACAAGATATCCCGAAACAACAACCGGTCCCCGGACCACCACATCTGTTGTTACGACTGTAACCACAACGGTTACCACCGTCGCAGAGCCGCCCGAATTTGTACTTGATCTGTCGGAATACGAAAAGTATATGAACCCGACAGGAGAGGATTGGGACGATATATATCTTTTGCTTGTCAATGCCGCAAATCCTATTGGGAAAGATCAGGAGCTTACCTATCCGACGCTTGCCAACATAATATCGTCGAAAGAGATCAAGGAATATAAATACTCGCGTTTTATGGACATAAATATGAACGAGACGGCTTTGAGAGCTCTGACTGCGATGATACTCGAGGCAAAGGCGGAGGGAATATCCGATCTGTATGTGGTAAGTGATTACAGAAATTACGATAAGCAGAACACCGTGTTCTATTCAAATGTAAGAAGAACATACCGCTGGGAATGTAAAGACTGTGACATAAACTGGGTGGGGAAGGACAACAAGTGTCCCACTTGCGGAAAGACCGCAAGTGGAACATTGCCTATAACACAGGAAGAAAAAGAAAAAAATGTTGCGACGTATTCATGTCGTCCGGGTACAAGCGATCATCAGACGGGACTTGTTGTTGATATGGTGCAGACATCTCTTCCGTCAAAATATCTGCATCTGATTCAGGAATTCGGCGAAACAGAGGCGGGAAAATGGCTTGAAGAGAACTGTACCAAATTCGGCTTCATTCTGCGTTTTCCGAAGGACAAAGAAGATGTTACGGGGATAATATACGAGCCGTGGCATTTCAGATTTGTCGGCAGATACCACGCCGAAAAAATGCGCGAGCTGAATATGTGTCTTGAAGAATATACTGTTTATCTGAACAATTTGAAAAACGCGGACTGATTACTGTCCGGACCATCCGCTGTGCAGATGCCGGCGGATGGTCCGTGCTTGATGTTTGTTAAGATATATGTCAAAATTGCTCAAAAACCGCAATTTATTTTGGCTATTTTGTCAATTGAATTTATTGAAACAATGTGATATAATACACGAGCATTGAGTTTGGTACGGCCTGTTGGTCAAGCGGTTAAGACGTCGCCCTCTCACGGCGAAAACATGGGTTCGATTCCCGTACGGGTCACCAGATAAAAAAACGCACACGGTTGTGTGCGTTTTTTGCATATAAAGGACTATTGTTCAAAAAGCACAATTTATCTTTACATATTCTAATTTTTTCGTAAAACTTGCATTTTTTACTCCGATAAAAAAATATTTTTTGAAAAAAATGCTTTTTCCAAAAAAAAATATACAAAGTAAAGGAATCTGAAAATGTATAATGCAATTGTGGGACAGTCCGGCGGACCGACAGCGGCGATAAACGCAACTCTTGCGGGAGTAATTACAGCCGCCGTCGAGTCTCCGAATATCGGAACACTTTTCGGAGCGCAGAACGGTATCGAGGGAATACTTGATAACAGAATACTGGATCTCGGCAAATTGTTCGAAAAAAACGACGGGAGCATTGATCTGTTGAAGCTGACTCCCGCTGCCGCCCTCGGTTCGTGCCGGGTAAAATTGCCCGCGATCGATGACAAGGAAAGATCGGATGTTTACAGAAGAATTTTTGACAGACTGAAGGAAAACAACATCGGATACTTTTTCTATATCGGCGGTAATGACTCAATGGATACGGTTGATAAGCTCTCGGCTCTGGCGAAGGACTACGGTGCCGGATATATGCGGTTTATCGGCGTTCCGAAGACAATAGATAACGACATCTGTGAGACCGATCATACCCCGGGCTACGGCAGTGCCGCAAAATATATCGCCGCAACAATGCAGAGCATACTGTACGACTGTGCGGTTTACACGGTAAAATCGGTGACAATCGTCGAAATCATGGGGAGAGATTCCGGTTGGCTTGCGTGTTCGGCGGCAGTTCCGAGACTCAACGGTATGGCACCCGATTATGTATATCTTCCGGAGGTGCCGTTCAGTACCGAAAAATTTGTTTCGGATATAACAAACGCTCATAAGCTACATCCCAATGTTGTCGTTGCGGTTTCCGAAGGAATAAGGTTTGCCGACGGCAGATATGTTGGAGAAAGCAATCAGAACGGCGTTACCGATGTGTTCGGACACAAATATCTTGCGGGTGCCGGAAAGACTCTTGAAATGATCGTAAAAAATGAGATCGGGTGCAAGGTCAGATCGTTTGATCTCAGTCTGCCGCAGAGATGCGCATCGTTTGCGCTTTCGCAAACCGACATAGACGAGTCATTCGGAGTCGGCAGATTTGCCGTCGAAGCGGCAATCGACGGAGAGAGCGGTGTGTTTATAACATATGTGCGTCACGAATCTCCCTATCGTGTGACATATAAGCCGATAAAAATAGATAAAGTAGCCAACAGGGTGAAGCAGGTGCCTTCCGAGTTTATAAATGCGGATGGCAACAATGTCACCGATGCGTGCATTGACTATATTGTTCCGCTGATAAGCGGACAACCGAAAATCGAGTATTTGAACGGTATTCCCGCTCATTACAAAATAAAATAACTTTTATGCGAGGTACACAAAATGAACAAGAACTACACGTTTTCAGCAGGACCGTCAATGATACCCGCAGCCGTTCTCAATGAAGCTGCGAAGGGACTTTGTAACTACAATAACAGCGGCTTTTCCGTTATGGAAATAAGTCATCGATCTCCCGACTTTGAAAAAATACTGTCCGATGCCGAATCCGATCTGAGAGTTCTTCTTGGTATCCCGGATAATTATAAAATACTGTTTCTTCAGGGCGGAGCCACAACGCAGTTTTCCGCCGTTCCGTTGAATCTGCTTTGCAACAGCAGAAAAGCGGATTATGTGGTTACCGGTCTGTTTTCCAAAAAAGCTTACATAGAGGCACAGAAGTACGGAGATATCCGTCTTGTTGCTTCATCTGCCGACAAAAACTTCACATATATTCCGAAACTGTCGCGTAATGATTTCAGACCGGACGCAGATTATGTGCATATTTGCTTCAATAACACTATTTACGGTACAAAATGGGGATATATCCCGGATACGGGCGATATTCCGCTTGTTGCCGATATGTCGTCATGTATTCTTTCGGAGCCGATTGATGTTTCGAAATTCGGGCTGATTTATGCCGGCGCTCAGAAGAATATGGGACCTTCGGGAGTTACTCTTGTTATTGTTCGCGATGATCTTATCGGTCATATGCGCGAGGACGCACCGACCATTTTTGATTATAAGCTTATGGCTGACAATAACTCTATGTATAATACGCCTCCGTGCTGGAGCATTTATATGGCAGGACTTGTCTATAAGTGGGTTATTTCGATGGGCGGCGTGTCTGCAATGAGTGAGTTGAACCATAAGAAAGCAAAGCTTATGTACGACTATCTTGACAGTCAGGATTATTATATAAACAATGTTCAGCCGGACGCACGCTCCATAATGAATGTTACGTTTGTAACAGGCGATCCCGAGATCGACAAAGCATTTGTAAAGGAATCATCCGAAGCCGGCTTCAAAAGCCTTAAGGGTCACAGAAGCGTCGGCGGCATGAGAGCATCCATATATAATGCAATGCCTTATGAGGCTGTTGAGGGACTTGTTGAATTTATGGACGCGTTTTCGAAAAAGCATCCCAAAAAGGAGGGTGACAGGTAATGAATATTAAACTTCTCAATAAAATATCGGCTCATGGAACCGAGCGTTTTGACAGAAAAAAATATGTTGTTTCCGACGCTGTTGAAAATGCCGACGCAATAATGGTCAGAAGTGCTTCAATGCATGATATGGCGTTTGACTCTTCGCTTCGGGCAATTGCAAGAGCCGGTGCGGGAGTGAACAATATACCCGTTGAAAAATGTGCCGAAAAGGGAATTGTTGTGTTCAATACGCCGGGCGCAAATGCAAATGCGGTGAAGGAGCTGACCGTAGCTGCCCTGCTTCTCGCATCGCGCGATATATATGCCGGTGTGCAGTGGGCATCGACACTTACCGAAAACGTAGCCGCAACTGTCGAAAAGGGAAAATCGAAGTTTGCGGGTGTTGAACTTCGCGGAAAGACTCTCGGTGTTATCGGACTCGGCGCTATCGGCGGCATGGTTGCAAATACCGCGCTTGAACTGGGAATGAAGGTTATAGGATTTGATCCGTTTATGTCTGTTGACGCCGCATGGCGGCTTTCCTCGGCTGTGGAAAAGGCTGTGGATTTTGATGAAATATATGAGCGCAGTGACTATATAACCCTTCATGTTCCGGCAACAAAAGAGACGAAAGGTATGATAAATTCGGAGACAATCGCAAAAATGAAGAACGGCGTGCGGATCGTGAATATCGCAAGAGCCGATCTTGTAAATGAAGCTGATATCAAAGCGGCGATCGATCAGGGAAAGGTTGCAAAATACGTTGTTGATTTTCCGACGGAAGCGACCGTGGGTGTCCCGGGTATAATTACTATACCTCACCTCGGAGCATCAACCGAAGAATCGGAGGATAACTGTGCGGTTATGGCTGCCGATCAGCTTATTGACTATCTTGAAAACGGAAATATAAAGAACAGCGTCAATTATCCGACGGTCGTGCTTGATCGCGGAAACTGTTCGAGAATATGCCTGCTTCATAAAAATATTCCCGCAATGATTTCATCGGTTGCGACAAAGCTTGCCGGGAGAGGGCTTAATATCGAGCATATGCAGAACGCTTCGAAGGGTGAATACGCATATACGGTAGTTGATGTTGACGAAAAAATTCCGGATGATATCGTGAACGATTGCCTTGCCATTGACGGCATGATCCGTGTGTTTGCAATAAATAACTGAATATAGCTTTACACGATGATTCGGCAGAGAAAAAATTTCTCTGCCGAATTTTTATTGCCGAAATTGTATAGTTTGTACAAAATTATATAAATTATAACGGCATATTGACAAATTCGTTTTTATTATGTAGAATGTAATTGGTAAAATAAACATATGAGAGGCGATTGTGGATGAAGTAGTATTGATAACTAACCAATGTGTAAAATATAGGCAGATAAAAATCTTTGATTAAAAAAGGAGCGTTTGTATGAAGCATATAATAAGATCGTTAGCTATCCTGATTCTGCTTTCACTTGTTCTTACGGGATGCAAATATAATGACGATGATATAGACGGCAATGAGAAAAAGGAAGAATCTCCTTACGGTAACTATGATTATTCTTTGAAGCCGTATTTCGGTTATTACAGCGATCTCGATGTTCCGATTGTATATCAGAATTTTGCCTTTTTTATCGGTCTGTCCGGCAAACTTGTATATGTCGATCTTTCTGATTTGAAAAGGGATATGAGTACATATAAACGCAGCAAGGAAGAGTATGAAAAAAACGGGAAGCTCGGTGAAAAGCAATATGAAGTGTGTAATGAAGAACATACATCCGCTCAAACATGCCCTGCCGCGATTTCATTTATGGTTCTTGACGCATATGAGAGCGCGGGCTCTTACCCTGTATTTTACTCTGTTGGGCAAGATGAGGATAACGCTGACCCCGGCAGCTCTTATTCGGTTACATATTCGCTGTACAGATATGATACAGGATCGAATATACGAAGAAAAATATGCGATACGAACGGTAAACCGCTGTTTATGATGTCGTATGGAGATTATATATATCTGTCTGAGGCGAAAAGCGACGATAAATATCATATAGAAGCGATAAATAAAAAGACAGCCGAAAAAACAACGCTGAACCTTGACGGAAAGAGGATTCAACCGATCCATGCCGACGGAGATAAGGTCTATTTCTATGAATGGCTGACAGGTACGCTCTATGTTTCCGATCGTAAGCTTGCCGGATATAAACCGATTTTTACACCTCCCGAGGTTTATACGGTAAAGGTGAATGAAATTGGCATAGGAATGTTTATTGACAACGGTTATATATATTTCAGAGCCGACTATGAAAAAAGGCAGGTTCCGATTCCGCAGACAGAACCCGTGCAGTATATAACTCCGTTTGTCTACAATATAAAAAGAGTGCCGCTTGACAACCCGGGAGCCGAGAGCGAGCTTGTTGCAAAGGATGTTTTTGAGGGATGCGATCACGGAGTATATGGCAATAATTTTTACTTTACGCCGTTCGACCCCAAGGAGCAGAACAATGCCTATTGCTATTTTAATTTCAATAACGGCAGACTTTGCAAAACCGATCTGACAACAATGAAGACCACCGATGTTCTCAACGATTCGGGCTTTTTCTTTGAAGGAATAAATAATACCTATGTCAACAGCAGATGTATTCTTCTTTGTATCAGACCCGTTAGCGAAAAAGGAATATTCGTAACTCTCGGTGACGCTATGATATATCTTATGCTATACGACTTCGAAACAGGTCAGGTATATTATATCAGCGGTGGTGGTGGATCGGCTGTTGTAACGCCGCGAAACTGACAACGTATATAAGTTGTCTGTCAAAATTTTGTTGTGTAAATTGTATGCTTTTCACAAAAAATATAAATTACAAAGAATATATTGATAAACATGCTTTTATTGTGTAGAATAAGATTGGTAAAAAAACCATGTTAGAGGTGATTGTGGATGATACGCCGTAAGTAATAAAATGAAGTGTAAAATATAGGCAGATAAAAATCTTTAATTAAAAAGGAGCGTTTGTATGAAACACATAATTAGATCGTTAGCTATCCTTGTTCTGCTTTCACTTGTTCTTACGGGATGCAAATATAATGACGATGATGTAGACGGCAATGAGAAAAAAGAAGAATGTCCTTACGGTAACTACGATTATTCTTTGAAGCCTTATTTCGATAACAGCGAAAGGCATTATACGACAGTGTACCAGAATTATGCATTCGGTGAAAATGCGAAACAAATGCTCTCATATGTCGATCTTTCAGACCTGAAAAGAGAAATGAGAAGCTATAAACGCAGCGAGGAAGAATATGAAGACAATGGCTTTCTCGGTCAGACGCATATCAAGGTTTGCAATGAAGATCATGCGGATTATAATGACTGCCCTGCGTACATGGGAAGAAACGCTATGCGTCTTCTTGATGCATACGAAAGTGCAGGTTCATATCCTGTTTTTTATATAACACAACAGAAAAAAGGTGCAAAATTCGAAACCGAACCATATTATCTTTACAGGTACAGCCTTTTAAGCAATACAAAAGATGAGCTTTGCAGGCTAAAGGGCAAACCGTCACGCATTATGTCGTACGGCGATTATGTTTATGTTTCCGAAGCTTACGGGACAGGTGATTATGCGATTGAAGCGATCAATAAGAAAACAAAAGAAGTGACTTCTGTGTCGATCGATAAAAAACGAATCGAGCCGATTCATGCCGACGGAGATAAAGTCTACTTCTACGAATGGCTTACAGGTACGCTCTATGTTTCGGATCGTGAGCTTGCTGAATATAAACCGATTTTTACACCTCCGGAATTATATACCGTAAGAGTAACCGAAAGAGACATCGGGATGTTTATAAACGGCGGTTATATATATTTCAGAGACGATTACGAGAAAAGACCCGTAGCTGTTCCACGCACCGAACCGGTGCAGTATATAACTCCCTTTGTTTACAACATAAGACGTGTGCCGCTCGATAACCCGAATGCGGAGAGTGAGATCGTAGCAAAAGATGTTTTTGAAATGTGCGACCATGGCATATACGGGAACTATTTCTATTTTACACCGTTCGACCCCAAAGAGCAGGATAACGCTTACTGCTATTTCAACTTCAGCAACGGCAGACTTTGCAGAACCGATCTTACAACACTAAAAACAGAAGATTTTATAAGCGATTCAGGGTTGTTTTTCGGAGAAACTCTTGATTTTACATACATGAACGCACGTTGTATAATTACAACGATCAAACCTGTAACGGAAAAGGGACTTTTTATTACCGAGAGCGATTCAATTGAATATATAATATTGTACGATTTCAAGACAAACGAAGTTTATTATGTTGACGATGCCGAAGGCACAAGCATCATAGTCAAGCCAATGCCGTGAAAAGAAAGAAAACAGTTCGGCAAGGCAAAGTTGCCGTCTGTCAAAAATTTGCTGCGTAAATTGTATACATTTTACAAAAATGTATAAAATGCAAAGAATATATTGACAAACCTGTTTTTGTTGTGTAAAATGAAATTGGTAAAAAAAACATGTGAGAGGTGATTATGGATGAGGTAGCATGAAGTCGCAAATGACAGAACGAAGTTTAAAAACCGGTAAAAAAATAAAAAAGTAAAGGAGAATAATTCCATGAAAAAAATTATTTCGGTTTTAATTCTTGTATCGATTCTTGTTTCTTTCGCACTTGTCCCCGTTCACGCTGCCGAAAGCAGCAATGACAATTTGCCGTATTGCTTTTATTATGAATTTGAAGATTCACTTGGTACGTATTTTTGTACACAATTTTTTATTGAACATACAGGTCAGACCTTTCACAGAGGTCATGTAACAGGAAATTTGTTTACAAGTAGTACGGTGCCTACTAACGACCACGTTTATATGAATAATTTGTTCGGCGTCAGGTATAACACATCGGAATCGACGAATTTCACGGGAAAAAGCTATGTAATTGATTTAAATTATTTGGACGGAAACCATAACTATTTTTACAGTATGGATCCTGAATATATTTACAATTTTGACGAAACAAAGGTTGTAAACTATGTTTTGGGTTGCACATCAATCTCGGAGGATCACTATCCGAGTATTCCGACCGAAGATTTTACTCGTTATCCAGGAATCAAGAGCGGTTACAGAAGCTTGGTTACCGGTGAAGTCTACGCATATACAATAAGAAAGACGCTGTCGCAGATTCTCAGCCATGGACACGATTATCTTGATGAGTTGGAATAATTTATTGCAAAATATGGGCGGAAATCCGCCCATATTTCAGCTGATGATTGTTTATAATGATTTATGTTATTAAAAAGGAGTATTTGTATGAAGCACATAATAAGATCGTTATGTATTCTTATTCTCCTGTCACTTGCCCTGACCGGATGTAAATATAATGATGATAACATCGATAATAACAATAATAATGATAATAACGGACAGGAGGAAAAATGCCCTTACGGCAATTACGATTATTCGCTCAAGCCGTATTTCAGTTATTACAGCGGTCTCGGAAGTCCGATGGTATATCAGAACTTCGCTTTTTATGTCGATAAAGACAGTGTTATTGTTTATACCGATCTTTCAAACCTACAAAGAGAAATGAGGGAATACAGCAAAAAACGCACACAGGATGAAATCAGATATAACGGTAAGCTCGGTCAGCCCAAGCATCCGGTTTGCAATGAAGAACATACAAATATGAGAGATTGTCCCGCATATGTCAACGGAATAATTGCGCTTGATGCTTATGAAAGCGGCGGTTCATATCCGGTGTTCTACCAGGCGACACTCGATGCAAATTCGGTCGGTTCGTCAAATTATTGTTTGTACAGATACAGCGGTTCTTCAAACACAAAGGAAAAGGTAAGCGGGCTTAAAGGCAAACCGAACTTTTTCATGACATACGGTGACTATGTATTTGTGTCCGAAACATACGGAAAGGATCAGTGGATAATTGAATCGGTAAACAAAAAAACCGGTAAAACCGTTGAACTGAACTTCGGAGACAAACGAATACAGCCGATGCACGCCGACGGGGATAAATTCTACTTTTTTGAGTGGTTGTCCGGTACGGTTTACGTCACCGATATGGAACTCGGCGAATACAAAGCAATATTCACGGCACCTGAAATATATGAAATTACTCCCGGCGACATGAATGTCGGTTTGTTTATCCATAATGGGTATATTTATTTCAGAGCCGATTACGAAAAGAAGGAGGTTCCAACGACAAGTCCGGAAGTGAACCTCTACCCGCTTGCCTATAATATAAGACGCGTGCCGCTTGACAATCCCGAATCCGAAAGCGAGCTTGTCGCGAAAGGTGTTTTTGAAAAATGCGATCTCGGCATATTCGGCGACTATTTCTATTTCACGCCGTTTGATTATCCGTATGGTAAAGAAAATGAGTATTATTACAATTTCAACAACGGCAGGCTTTGCAGAACCAATATTAAGACGCTTGAAACAGAAGATGTGCTTACCGATTCGGGACTGCTTTTTGACGGTCATGATCTGAATTATGTAAACGACAGGTGCGCAATTCTGCACATGCAGCTGGTAGACAAAAACGGAACTTTTATGACCGAAGGAGACGGCAAAGTACACGTAACACTGCTTGATTTCAAGACAAACGAGGCATACTTTGTTACCGAAGGTCTGGGAAATATGTATATCGAAAAGAGAAAGTAATTCCGAAGGCATTTAAAATGCGGGGCGGTTACCGACAGTCGCTTTGCTACGGCTGTCAAAACCGCCCTTTGCAAAAAACATTCACTTGAAAAGGTGGTGAAGCATCATTGCGACTTTGTTATTATGAACTGAAAAAGCTGTTGTCGGGCAGGCTGATGCCAATAATTATTGCCGCTCTGCTTCTTGTCAACGGCGTGCTATGTTACATATTTGTCAAAAGCAGACCCGAACTTAGTTATCTTGACGATCTGAAAGCTGTTGACGAGGTCAACAGAAAGAATCCCGAGCAGATTCGCACGATTTATGAAACGTACGAAAAAGAATACGAAAAATATGAAAGCGATTTCAATGACTGGATAAGATCGCGCTTCGGTCCGAATGCGGACAGAAGGCAGAAAGAGCCACCGGAAAAACCGGAGGCTCCCTACACCTTCTCCGATAAGATGGATGATTTTGAGCTTATAAAAAAATATTATGAACATACCGTAAAAAACGAGGATTACAAGGAAGCAAATAAGTTAAAGCTCAACGATCTTATCCGATCGGTAAAGAATTATCTTGCTAACGGATACAGCAAGAACAGTTTTTCGTACAGATATCAGATACGGATGATCGAAAAAACGAAAAACGCGATCGAAAATGTGAAATTATCCGAGAATCTTGTTTACGGCTGGGATCTTTTGTTTTCTTACAGCGGAACCTACCTGTTCATGATACTTGCCGCGATTTTCATCGGAGGCAGAATGTTCATGATCGAGAAAGACAGCGGAATGCAGCTTGTTTTGCGCTCGGCGAAAAACGGCAGGGCAAAAACAGTATCCTGCAAGCTTCTTGCGGCTTTCATTCTCATTCTCGCAATCTCGGTTCTTCTGGTGCTTACAACATTTCTGATAATAGGATTCAGGGTCGGCTTTTCGTCTCCTTTTTCCGCGATACAGGAAATCGGTGCTTTTGATGCATCGACATATGTCATAAGCACATTTACATGCTTTATTCTTACATTTTTGCTGATGCTTGCAGGTGCATATGCAATCTGTGCTGTTACGGGATTTTTCTCGGTCACGGTACGCAACGGTGTTCTGTCGATGATAATTTCGGCGGCATATGTAGGTATATCGTATGTAATATCAATATTTACACAGAATCAGAATTTTTTCAAGCTTACGAATTTAATAACAGTTTCATCGGCGGAGAAATTATTCGCGGTATGGACACCGGTACACTTTTTCGGTCATCCGATAGCGGATACACTGACGATTCCGATCTATTTTGCTTCGCTTACAGTCATTTTCGTCTTGCTTATATACTTCGTCTGGATCAGGTTCGGCATGGGTGTCGGATCGTCAAAGAAAGGCATAATCAAACGGATATCCGAATTCATACACATGTCGCGGCACAACACAAAAGGTCAGCTTGTTTATGAAGCAAAGAAGATTTTTCGGGCAAAAGTGGTGACGATAACAATCCTGCTCATTTTTGCAAAGCTTATCTTTTCATTTGTAACCTTTGACGGTGAAATATATTATGATGATGAGCTTAAAAAAGCAATCATGGACAGCTATTCGGGACTGTCGCTTGAAGATACGTATGAAGCTGTTACGGAAAAATGCGATCACTATACAGAAATATCGACAGAAGCATATGCCAACATGATGGCGATAAAGCGTAAAGACGGGAGTATTACGCAAACCGAATATTCAGCTTACAGGGAAGAGCTGAACGAGGCAAAAAACGAAATTGATAATTATAAAGATTATCAGAAACAGCTTGCCGCTCTTATCGAAAAACGTGATGAAATCGGTATTTCGGCAAAACCCGTATTTGAGATCGGCTTCGGCAAGCTCTTTTCACATGATTTTGAGTATGTGCTCGTTATTCTTCTTGTCTTTCTGATGTGCGGGATTTTTGCAAGAGAATACGAAACCGACTTTATAAAGCTGTTGAGGAGCACGGGAAACGGTCAGAAAAAGGCATTTTGGGCAAAGATCGGGCTTGCATGCATTTTATCTGCGTTGCTCTCCGTGATTTTTACCGCGGTTGATCTGATATTCGTATTCGCAAGATATGATATGTCATGCACGGCTTCGCCGCTTTTTGTAATAAAGTCATATCTGTCGCTTCAGAGTGGAATCACAATAGGAAATTACATATTGCTCGTTGCAATAATCAGAATATTTACCTATATGCTTTTCGGTCTGCTCGTGGCTTCGGTATCCTGTATTACAAGGTCGGAATGGTTGACGGCTGCCGTATTCGTTACATTGTTTATCCCTTATATGCTGTCACTGCTTGGGATGAAAATAATGTCGAATTTTGATTTGTCAACATTATTGTCGGTTGACAGACTCCTGATTCTTTGTCTGAAGTCCGGCGGTTTGACAAAGGCAATTATAATTACTCTGTCATGGGTTGCGGTTGCGGTAGCTGCGACGATGTATTCATATCGGATATTTTGCAGAAGTGTATACAAAACGAGGTGATATAAATGGTATTGCAGTTTGATAAAGTCGATAAATCATACGGAAAAAATCACGCACTTGATTGTTTTTCGGCAACACTCACGCCGGGAATATATGCACTCATGGGTCCGAACGGAGCAGGGAAAACGACCTTGATGAATATCCTTACCGATAATTTGTCGGCAGACTCCGGCGAAATCAGATACAACGGCGAGGATATACGCAAGCTCGGCAAAAAGTTTCGTGAAAAATTGGGATTTATGCCGCAGTTTCCCGGAATGTATCCGAATTACACGGTCGAAGGCTTTTTGTGGTACATTGCTTCACTCAAGGATATAAACAGAGACGATGCAGAAAAACAGATAAAGGAAGCGCTTGAAACAGTCGAGCTTGCCGATATACCGAAACGCCGCATATCTGAGTTGTCCGGAGGAATGAAGCAGCGGCTTGCACTTGCACAGGCACTTATAGGCGATCCGGAAATCGTTATTCTTGATGAGCCGACAGCCGGTCTTGATCCGAAGAGAAGAATATCGGTCAGAAATTACCTTGCGGGTATTTCGCTTAAGAAAATAATAATTATTGCAACTCACGTTGTAAGCGATATAGAAAATATCGCAAAAGAGGCGATATTCCTTAAAAAGGGTGTGATAACCGACTTCGGACCGCCGCATCAGCTTGCGGCTAAAATCAACGGTTGTGTTTGGGAAGTCAAGTGTAACGTTAACGAGCTTGATAGTATGCAAAGCAAATTTGATGTTATAAATATATCGCAAAACAATAGTCAGTTGCTTCTGCGCATACTTGCCGACGAGGCTCCGACCGATGGGGCAACCCCTGTCGAACCGACTCTCGAAGACTATTATCTGAGAGTCTTCGGAGAAAGACATTAAACAATTATTCAAGGTAAATCAGTAATACAAAACAAACCCTTTGTCATAGCAAAGGGTTTGTTTTGTATTCGTAATTTTCAGTTGTCTCTTATGATTTTCGCGACAAAAAAACCGTCCGTGTGATAAATATCGGGGAAAAATGTCAGCATACCGCTGTCTGATGAAATATCTCCGAAAGAAAAGGGCAACAAAGAAAAATCCGGATTGTTATCAACAAATTTTTGTACTACATCTTCATTTTCAGCTTTTCTGAGTGTGCAGGTTGAGTATACAAGTATTCCGCCCTTTTTCAGATATTTCGAAGATGCGGTGAGTATAGCATACTGAGTATCGTCAATACCGACAATTGATTCTTCCGGCTTGTATCTGAGGTCGCTTTTTCGTGAAATAACGCCGAGACCGGAGCAGGGAACATCACATATTACTCTGTCCGCTTTTCCGATAAAATCCGTTAGCGGAACAGAGGCATCATGTGCAAAGACTTTTACCGACTTTATTCCGAGAATATCTGCCTCATTTCTGACAAGTGAAAGCTTGTTTTCATGCAGATCACATGAGATAATTTCCGCATTATCGTCCGAGAGCATAGCTGCCGAAAAAGTCTTTCCGCCGGGTGCACAGCATACATCAACAATAATCTGTTTTTCATGCGGATCGCAAATTATAGCGGCAAGCTGGGATGCTTCATCCTGAACGAAGCAACTGCCATCGATAAGAGGTGAAAATTCGGACAACGGCAGTGCGGAATTCAATCTGACACCAAATGGTGAAAATCTGCATGGCGTAAGACAGTCATATGAATTCAGCAGATCATCTCTTGTGGTTTTCAGTGTATTTACACGGAATGTTATCTGACGTTTAACCGATAATTCGGCGATCATTTTTTCGGTATGATCCGGATAATCTTTTTTCCATAGCCGACATATCCATTCGGGAACCGAATAGAAAACCGAAAGCCACTTTATTTCGTCTTCTTTTTTGTCCGGGTATTCAAGATGCTCTTTGTCGGCGCAGATCTTCCTCAAAATACCGTTTATATACCCTTTTGCACGTGATGCGTACCGTGATGAAAGTCTGACTGTTTCATTGACTGCCGCGCTGTCCGGAATCTTATCCATGAAAACAATCTGATAAATTCCCATCCTCAGCAGAACAATGACCGGGAGATCGAGGCGTGAAAAGGATTTTGAGGAGTAAATTCCGATAAAATAATCAAGCGTGACGGTTCTTTCGATTACACCATAGTACAATGATGTAAACAGAGCTTTGTCAATTCCCGTCAGGGAGTACGATTTTACTTTATTATTCAGCTCTATATTCGAAAATTTTTTTTCCTTTTCGGTTAAAATGAGCGATTTGTACACAAGCTCACGTATGTTCATTGCTGCCCGAGGACCTCACCGACATCAATTTGTCGTCCGTTGATAAAATCAGAAGCAAGCATCGGTCTTTTTCCTTCGGGAGTAAGCCTTGTAATGCTTATTGCTCCTCTTCCGCATGCAACTGTTATTTTGCCGTTTTTCAGCGACAACACTTTTCCCGGACAATCGTTTGAACCGCTTCTTTCCGATATTTCCGACGAAATGATCTTTATCATCTTGTTCCGGTTTGTTGTATATGCAAGCGGAACCGGAGACAATCCACGGATCAGATTATGAATTTCGAAAGCACTTTTCGAAAAATCAATATAACAGTCGGCTTTTTCGATTTTCTGAGCGTATGTCGCAAATGCGTCATCCTGCTTCTGAGGAATGAGCTGCCTTTGCTCGACTTTTTTCAATGTGGACACAAGAAGCTCGGCGCCCAGTGTTGAAAGCTTGTCGTGTATTGTTTCAAAATCGTCATTTATGTCGATCGAAATTTCCGCTTTTTCAAGCATGTCCCCGGTATCGAGACCTTCAGCCATATACATGGTTGTAACACCCGTTTTCTCTTCGCCGTCGATGATCGCCCTCTGCATGGGAGCGGCACCTCTGTATTTCGGCAGGAGTGAGCCGTGAAGATTGATGCATCCGAGACGCGGATAATCAAGCAGATATTTCGGAAGTATCTTCCCGTATGCCACAACCGCAATAATATCCGGATTTATTTTCTTCAGATCATCAAGAAAAGCACCGTCCTTCAGTGTTGACGGCTGATAAACCGGGATGTTCAGCTTCAGGGCAGTATCCTTGATCGGGGAAAAAGCCAAATGACATCCTCTTCCTTTAGGTTTATCCGGCTGTGTGACCGCTCCTACAACTTCAAAATTAATGCAAAGAGCAGTAAAACTCGGAACCGCAAAGTCGGGTGTCCCCATAAATAAAACACGCATCAGTCGTCACCTTTCTCAATTTCTTCGTCGGTCAGCATGCGCTCCGCAATATCGGTATATAATTTTCCGTCAAGGTGATCGATCTCGTGACAAAGCGCTCTTGCAAGCAATCCCGTTCCGGTGACGGTACGTCTGACCCCGTTACGGTCTGTTGCTTCAACCGTAACCTTTTCCGGACGGGTGACGATCCCAACTCTGCCGGGGATCGACAGACATCCTTCGCGTCCTGTCTGGACACCTTCTTTTTGGAGAATCGTCGGGTTTATCAGCTCGTAAACCTCGCCGGGTTCACATTCAATTACTACGATGCGTCGAAGGACTCCTACCTGCGGACCGGCGAGTCCGACACCGTTTGCACGTCTCATGGTTTCAAGCATATCATCAAGAAGCGTAAGCGTTCTTGATGTAATACTGTCAACCTCTCTGCATTTTTTTCTGAGCACCGGATCACGTTCGGTTAAAATTTTTAAATATGCCATTTCAGAATACCCCGTAATATTTATAATGTTCAAACTGTTGAAGGATTTATATCAATAGACAGATTTATCTTTTTGCCCGCATTTTTTGTAAAGTCGAACATCAGTGATGCGAGCATTGCCTTTGTTCTTTTATTAAAGCAGCATTTAACGATAAAGCGCATGCGATAGGTTTCATTTACCCTGTATACGGGTGCTTCAAACGGTCCGAATATCTGAAGAAAAATATCAGAGTATTCGCTTTTTGCAAGATGCGTGATTTGCTTCGCAAATATTGCCACAGTATTTGAAAGAATCTTTTCATCGCCCGATGTCAGTGTAATCAGAGCAATATCACAGAACGGAGGGAAAACAAGCGACTTGCGCATTGCGATTTCATTGTTGTAAAAGTCTTTGTAATTCTGAGCCGCCGCCTCAATCAGAACAGGATTATCCGGTGAATATGTCTGAATGATTGCTTTTCCCGGCTTTTCGCCTCTTCCCGCTCTTCCGATAACCTGTGTTATAAGCGCAAATGTGCGCTCTCCCGCACGATAGTCGCTTACATAAAGCGAATCATCCGCAGATAATACACCGACGAGGGTTACATCGGGAAAATTATGCCCCTTTGTTACCATTTGCGTTCCGATCAGAACATCCGACTCTTTTTTTCTGAAAGAATCGAGTAAGTTGTCCGACGCAAATTTTGCCGATGCCGTATCGGCATCAAGCCTTGAAATGCGTACATCCGGAAATAAATCACTCAGCTCGCTTTCTGCTTTCTGCGTTCCGAAGCCCATATAGCTGAAATCATCGGAGCCACATTCGGGACATGATTTCGGAACAGCTTCACGATACCCGCAATAGTGACAGATCAGGTAACCGCGTTCCGAACCTTTGCTTCCGGTATGATATGTAAGAGAAACACTGCAATGCGGACAGGTAAGAACGTTTCCGCACAGACGACAGGAAAGATAATTATTATATCCCCTCCTGTTTACAAAAAGTATCGCCTGATCGCCGTTTTCAAATGTGTTTTTCAGTGCATCCTCAAGAACAGTACCGATAGGGGACAACCTGCCTCTGCCGGCGTCGAGACGCATATCACATATGACAGTTTCCGGTAACTTTGAGTTATTGTATCTTTTGTCAAGCTCAACAAGTGTGTATATTCCGCTGCATGCTTTGTAGTAGCTTTCGACGGACGGTGTTGCGGAGGCAAGGAGCATAAGCGCTTTGTTGTACGCACACCTGAATCTTGCAATGTCTCGTGCATGATAACGCGGGGTCTGATCCGATTTATAGGTGTGCTCGTGTTCCTCGTCGATGACTATCATTCCGAGTTTGTTGAACGGAGCGAATACTGCCGAACGCGTTCCTATGCAAATATCGATTTCACCGTTTTTTATACGTCTCCACGCATCAAACCGTTCACCTCTGGACAGAGAAGAATGAATAACAACTGTTCTTTGACTGTAAAATGAACTGAAAAATGATACTGTCTGCGGTGTCAGTGATATTTCGGGGACAAGTACAATTACCTGTTTTCCGGCGGCGATCACTTTGTCGATAAGCGCCTTAATGACCATTGTTTTTCCGCTTCCGGTAACACCGTGCAGAAGTGCCGCTTTCGGTTCATTTGTTTCGATAAGCTCCGAAAGACGCTCAAACGCTGATCTTTGCAGATCGGACAATTCAAAATTGTTTCTTTTTTCTATTTGGTCGATTCGGTACGGATCGGCATTTTTTGCTCTTTTTTCGGAAGAAATATATTTTCTTTCTATAAGACCGTCAACTGTTGAACGTATTTGTCCGAATTTCTCTTTGAGTAACTCATACGGCGTACTGCCGTTTTCATGAAGAAAACCGATGATTGCCTGTTGCTTCGATCCTTTTAACGACGATCTGATCTTTTCATAGTTTTCATCCGAAACGGCAATGTGAATATATTCTTCGTACGCTCCCGTTTTTCCTGCCGAAGTATGTGTTACTTTCTCAATATATCCGTACTCGGATAGTCTTGCAAGAATCTTTTCGGTTCCATCACCGTAAGAAGCGATAAGTTTTTCGGCAGATATTTCGCCCTTTTGCAGAATGTCGCTGTATACAATGAGTGCATTTTTACTTATCCGGATTCGGTCTGCCGACGGAGGACATGCCTTGTAAACCGTCGTAAGCTTTGTCATAGCCTCGGCGGGAATAACCTGTTTTATTGCATCGGCAACCGAACAAAATGTCTGTTCCTTGACAAAAAGACAAAGCCTGAGTTCCTCTTCCGTCAGAGTGATGTCGCGGTTTACCGAATCTATCGGTTTTAATTCGGAAATATCCTCTCTTTCCGCAAGAGCAAAAACGACAGCATTCATCCTTTTGTTTGATCCGCCGAACGGAACGGTTACAAAACTGCCGAGCTTTACCGAATCGGAAAGCTCGGTCGGCAGATAATATTCAAAAAGTCTGTCCGCATAAAAGGGAAGGGAGATAACATGAACTCCAACCGTACGGTAAATCATAAGTTATCTCCTTTCTTTTAATACTGAGTTTTATTTATCGATCGTTCCGTCGATACCGGGAGCGTTTTCTATTACAAATTCGCCTGTATACAAACGATTTATTGCGGATTTTACCGCTTTTTCGTCGCAGAATTCACGATTGATGAGCTGGACTATCGGTTTGTCGGTTTCCTTGTTCGCAATTAACTTTTCAGCCTCCTCGCGCTCTCTTATATACTCATCCGTAATAAGTCTTGCGCCCTTCGCTGCTGCCTGAACAAGCGTGTAGCGATTGTATTTGCCTTTCGATAATTGATCGATTGTCGGTTTGATTATCATTTTCTGTGTTCTCCTTTTGTTTATCCGAAAAAGTCGGTCGGTATGGATTGATTTCTTGATGTGCGATGTCTTTCGGAGTCAAGTATGTTCAAAACGGTTGTGGCCGCCTTTTCATACATATTGTCCTCATTTATCACAACATAGTCATATTTATCAAAAAACGAGACCTCTGTTCTTGCACGTTCGAGTCTGTTTTTTATATCATCTTCGGTGTTTGTGTGTCGCCCTCTCAAGCGATTCTCAAGTGTCTTAAAATCAGGCGGAAGAAGCAAAACAAGGACAGCATCCGGACAAAGCCTGCGGATGTTCATGGCACCCTCAAGTTCGATCTCAAGTATAACCGATATGCCGCTTTCCAGCATTTTGTTTACATGCTCTCTCGGTGTTCCGTAGTAATTTCCGCAGTAGCGTGTATGCTCAAGCATTTCATCGGATGCAATCATTTCTTCAAATTTCCGGGAAGAGACAAAACTGTAATGCACCCCGTCGATCTCTCCCGGGCGCGGCGCACGTGTCGTCGCCGATACTGAAAGTCGTATCATGCTGTCTCTTTCAAGAATGTTTTTTACAATCGTCCCTTTTCCGCTGCCGGCGGGTCCGGATAAAACAAGCAAAATTCCTTTATTTGAAATGTCCATACTGAAAATATCTCTCCTGTTTACTGTTCAACCGACAATGAGTCGCTGTCCGATTGATGATCTTCTTCGCCGTTTAAACGGGCGGCAATAACTTCCGTCGATAAGGCGCTTAGTATAACATGCCTGCTGTCGGTTACAATAACAGACTTCGTTTTCTTTCCGCACGATACATCGATGACGGTTCCCGCATCACGTGAATCCTGTATCAGACGCTTTACAGGTGCGGATTCGGGGGAACTTACGCTGATTATTCTCGATACTGCCACATAATTTCCGAATCCCACGCCAACAAATTTAACTGACATTGTCAGACACTCTCCCGACTTTACTCAATGTTCTGAATCTGCTCTCTGATTTTTTCGATTTCGCTCTTCATATCCACAACTATGTGTGCAATGGCACTGTCAGAGCATTTTGAACCGATTGTGTTCGTTTCTCTGTTGATTTCCTGAATAAGAAAATCGAGCTTGCGTCCAATCGGCTCGACCGATCTGAATATTTCGTCAAAAGCCTCGAAATGACTGCGTAGTCTGACCAGTTCTTCATCAATCGCGACCTTGTCCGCATAAACGGCACATTCGGTAATAATCCGCTGCTCATCAAGCTCAACAGACAAATCGCCTATAATCTTTCTTATCCGTGCTTCGAATTTATCCTTGTAGGAGGAAACACAGTTTGCGCTGAGCTTTTCGATTTCATCAACCATGGAGATAATATTTTTCTTTTTTTCGGATAGATCTTCATACAAGCGCTGTCCTTCGGCAGATCTCATATCGTCAAAGGAGGACAATGCCTCATCAACAACCGGAAGTATCTCTTCCCAGATTTTTTCCATGTCGGCTTCTGAAGTAACAACCGTGAAAAGTTCCTTGTTCTGTGCGACCGACATAACCGAAATATCATCACGCAGTCCGAAAGTCAGAGCAAGTTTTTTCAATGCATTTATGTATTCACCTGCGTATGCCGTGTCAATATTTATAACCGTATCTGCCTTTTTTGTAAGTTCAACTCCGAGATAAATGTCAACTTTCCCGCGTGAAATGTAGGACTGAACACGTGATTTCAGTTTGTCCTCAACAGACGAGTAGACTCTGCTTGTTTTTACCTGAGGGTCAAAATATCTGCTGTTGACGCTTTTCAGTTCAACAGTAATTATTTTGTCACTGTATTCTTTACGGGCCCTGCCGTATGCTGTCATGCTTTTAGCCATAAACGTGCCTCCGAAAACAGTATGGTGAACAACTGTGCATTCTTCTCATATTCATTTTATTTTACATCAAATCATATACTTTGTCAAGCAGTTGGAAAAAATTTTTGTATCACTTTAATAAACATGATTTTTTTCTGTCAATTTGATTGACAAGAGAAAAAAATCGTGTATAATTTATTATATATAAACAGTCTGAAAGGATAATCATCTATGAAAAAATACAGAGTTGGTGTGATAGGATGTACCGGGATGGTAGGGCAACGTTTTCTGACTTTGCTTGATAAGCATCCGTGGTTTGAGGTTACGGCGCTGTTTGCAAGTAAAAGAAGCGCGGGTCAGAAATACGGTGAGGCAGTAAACGGCAGATGGAAGATGCAGACGCCGATTCCGTCAAAATATGCCGACATGATAATTGTTGATTCGGACCGCACCGACATTGCCGCAGAGCTTGTCGATTTTATTTTTTGCGCTGTAAATATGCCGAAAAACGAGATTCTTGCCCTTGAAGAAAAATATGCAAAGGCAGAAATACCGGTTGTATCAAACAACAGCGCAAACAGGTGGACCCCGGATGTGCCGATGGTTGTGCCTGAACTTAATCCCGGACATCTTGCTGTTATTGAATCACAAAGAAAACGTCTCGGAACAAAGAGAGGATTTATTGCAGTAAAACCGAACTGCTCGATTCAGAGCTATGTTCCGGCTCTGACGCCTCTTCTGAAATATGAGCCGACTCTTGTGGTTGCCACAACATATCAGGCAATTTCAGGTGCCGGTAAGACTTTTAAAGAATGGCCGGAAATGATAGATAATATTATCCCGTATATCGGCGGTGAAGAAGAAAAAAGCGAAAAGGAACCGCTTCGTATATGGGGAAAAGTTGAGGACGGCAAAATCGTTCCTGCCCAGTCGCCGGTTATAACAACACAATGTATACGCGTTCCGGTTACCGACGGTCATACGGCGGCGGTCTTCGTTAATTTTAAAAACAAACCCGAAAGGGAAGAGATAATAGAATGCTGGAAAAACTACAAAGGTATAGCACAGGAGCTTTCTTTACCAAGTGCTCCCGCACAGTTTATAACTTATTTTGAAGAAAATGACCGCCCGCAGAGTGCGCTTGACAGGAATCTGTATAACGGAATGGGAATTTCTGTCGGAAGACTTCGTGAGGACAGTGTGTTTGATTATAAGTTTGTCGGTCTGTCGCATAATACCCTGAGAGGGGCGGCAGGAGGAGCAGTTCTGATAGCAGAGTTGCTTTGCGAAAAAGGTTTTATTGATACTGACATATAAATGCCGCTTCAGATTCGATAAAATGGCAATTATATACATGTGTTTTTTTTGAAAAACTATTGAAAAACAAAAAGACATGTGATATAATATCATTGTTGCGTGTAGCGACAGTTAGTTTGGAATCAGGGTAAGCCGATGCGGCAAACTATGCAATAATAACGGGATGATGGACAGTCATGAAGTGCGATTGTTCGTCATCCCCGGTATCGGCAAAAAGTCCGGCGCTATCTGATGTTCCGAAAAGTTGATGATTTTTCTGACCGGCTTATCTAACGGGTTTTCTAAAAAATTGAATAATGATTGTTTCCCTCACTTTTGAGGGTGAACATATACGGAGAGGTATCGAAGTGGTCATAACGGGGCTGACTCGAAATTATGTACGCATTTGAGTAGTTGTGCCACCGAAAACCGCCGAAAAGCCTTGATTTTATTGGATTTTCGTGTGGTTGATGATTTTTCTGACCGGCTTATCTAACGAGTTTTCTAAAAAATTGAATAATGATTGTTTCCCTCGTTTTTGAGGGTGAACATATACGGAGAGGTATCGAAGTGGTCATAACGGGGCTGACTCGAAATCAGTTTGCGCGAAAGCGCACAAGGGTTCGAATCCCTTCCTCTCCGCCAAATAATCAGCCGGATTCCGGTTTTCCGGGTTCGGCTGATTCATATCATGTCACCGGAGGTAGAGCGTCGTAACGCTCGGGGATCGTAAGGCGCAAGCCTTGCAGGCCGCATACCGGATTAGGTGTCGAGTGCGCTCGGTTATTACTTCGTAATGACCGGGCATTTTTTATTTTTTGGGAGGTACATATGAACAACACAAAAGTAACCCTTGCCCCGCTGGAAGCGGGCGACCGCGAGCAGTTCATCCTTGATAATCAGGAGTCTTTCAAATACGGCGCAGTGGAAGAATTCGGGTTGCGTGACGATCATTTTGAGGAGGATGGAGAGATCATTTCCCGCGCAACCATTGAGCAAAGCATTGATGCACCCGACAGCGAAGCATACCGGATTCTGTATGAAGGCAGAAAGGTTGGCGGTGTGGTGCTGAAAATCGACAAAGAGACACATCACAATGAGCTGGAGCTTCTTTTCGTTTCGCCGAAGGAACACAGCAAAGGCATCGGCTATGGCGCTTGGCTTGCCGTGGAAGCTCTGCACCCCGAAACCAAGGTCTGGGCGACCTGCACGCCATATTTTGAAAAGCGCAATATCCATTTTTATATCAACAAATGCGGTTTTCACGCCGTTGAGTTTTTCTCCGCCATGCACCCGGATCCGAATCCGCCGGAGAAAGACGAACAATCATTCCCCGGCGAGGGGCCGGATGAAATGTTCCGCTTTGAAAAAGTTATGAAGTGAGTTACTGAAAAGTGGTTTGTATTAGCTTTTCATTTTAGCGTATAAGAAAGGAACCTTGTGGATGAGAATTCAAAAGACCATAAGAGAAGACTTGCACCAATTAAATGCTATCTATGATGATGCCTTTGAGTCAAATCCCTGCCCTGAAAATCTGATAGAAGATGAGGACGATGACAGCGAGCCGGATCTGACACCGGAGGTCGCCATGGGGTGTCCCGGCAAAACCGTTCTCAGCTTCTTTGAGGGGGATTCCCTTATCGGCGGAGCCGTGCTTGATATAAGCAGTCCTGCCGTTAATCTGCTTGATCGGTTATTTATTGCACCGGAATATCAGGGCAAGGGTTATGGCTATCATGCATGGCGGGAAATTGAGCAACATTACACGACCGCTCCCATATGGAAACTGCGGACGCCGACTTACCTGATCGGAAACGCCTGCTTTTACATCAACAAATGCGGTTTTTCCATCACGGGCGTAGAAGATGTCGGCAGGGACGGAATCGGAATGTTTGTGTTTACGAAAAAAGTGAAATAACGATTGATTATGCAGGGGTACTTAAAATCCAAGTGCCTTTTCTTGTTCTTTAGATTCAAACAAAGAGCAAAGGAAGAGCCTCAAGCACATCTTGAGACCGTTCCTTTGCTCTTTATTGCTTTGATGCCCGCCTGTACCCTGCAAGTAGTTTTTTCATCTGTACTGTCGTAACTTTCCGCACCACATCCGGCGCGATGAGGTACCCGATCAGACTTTGCTTGCTGATAAGCACCTTTCCACCAACCACTGCGCCGAAGATGTTGCCTATTGCCACATGGCGGTTGAGCGTTCCCACCGTCAAGCCGGTCAGTTCTGCCGCCAGCTTGCTCGGCAAGGCATCGGGATGTTTGCTCCAACATTTTGCTATGTATTCGCGCAGTATCTTTGCCTCGTCCTGTGGCAGTATGACGGTCGGTATCGGCGGTTTGTTCCTTTGCGCCGTAAACCGCCCGTTCAGGTCGGCAAAGCGTTCGGGATGATCGGTCATCTCCTTCCGCAGGGCTTCCACATCACACATA
>CAKSQF010000007.1 GCA_934486825.1 uncultured Eubacteriales bacterium
TCTCTCTTGTTGTTCAATTTTCAAGGACCGATCGCTGCCCTCTCTTTCGGACAGCTTGTGTATTATATCACACCTCCCTCTCTTTGTCAATACCTTTTTCTCTTTTTTTCGTATTTTTTTTCGGATTTTTCTTATACTTATAAAAAACGAAGGCAGACGGTATTATGTTGAACTCAATCGTCAGAACGCTTATCATATATTTATCCTTAATGATAGTTATACGCCTACTCGGAAAAAGGCAGATCGGGCAATTACAGGTCTCAGAATTCATAAGCACGCTCCTACTCTCGGAAATAGCCGCTGTACCGATTACCGAAAGCGACTGCTCACTTCTTACCGCGGCAATACCCATTTCGATTATATTTATCCTTGAGGCGGGCATACCCATTATACTTTTTCGTTTTCCGAAGATAAGGCGACTGATTCAGGGCTCACCGAGCTATCTGATAAAATTCGGAAAGGTCGATCAGAAAGAACTTAAAAAAAACCGCATTTCACCGGAGGAGCTTCTATCAATTCTGAGAACGAGCGGCATTGCCGATCCGAGCGAAATCGGATATGCAGTTCTCGAACCTTCCGGGACCATATCGGTTTTTTCCAAAATAGGTCAGAGGGCGCCGACATATGACGACATGAAAAAAATCAGGACACCGAAAGAAAGCGGGATCGCACATGCACTTATTATGCAGGGCGAATACAACGAATCTGCGCTAAAAGGTCTTAAAATAAGCAAAGCAGAGGTAGACAACTACCTGAAAAACAAATGCATAGAGTTATCCGAAGTTTTTTTGCTCACTGTTGATGACAGCGGGAAGAAATACATGATTGTCAGGGAAAACTGAAAAAAGCCCTGCTAACCTTACGGTTCGCAGGACTTTTTTCATATAATCGCAACGAAATTATGCTTCAGCCTTTTTATCAGCCACAGCCTTCTTTGCCTTCTTTGCTTTTTTCTTATCCTCTGCGGGAGCGATTTCAAGACCCGTAAGCTTGATTACAGCCATCTCTGCGCCGTCTCCGCGACGGGGACCGAGCTTATAAACAGCAGTATAGCCGCCGTTTCTGTCGGCATATGCAAGTGCAATCGTGTCAAAAAGCTTTTTCACAACATCTTCTTTTGTTATGAATGCGAGAGCCGCACGGCGTGACGCGAGTGTATTTGCCTTTCCGAGAGTAATCATTTTATCAGCAAGTGCACGCACTTCTTTTGCTCTTGTTACGGTAGTCTCGATCTTTCCGTTTTCAAGAAGATAGGTTACCATGCCGCGAAGCATGAGATTTCTATGCGCGGTAGGTCTGCCGAGTTTTCTGGTACCTGGCATTTTAGGTTACCTCCTTATACTTTTTCGTCTGTTCCCCTTACTCATCCTCATGCTTGAGGTCGAGTCCGAGAGAATGAAGTTTTGCAATCACTTCTTCAAGTGATTTCTTACCGAGGTTTCTGACTTTGATCATATCTTCCTCGGTTTTATTGATAAGATCTTCAACTGTATTGATGCCTGCACGCTTCAGACAATTGAAGCTGCGCACAGACATGTCAAGTTCTTCAATGGTCATCCCCAAAACCTGTGCCTGTTCGGTCTCTTTACTTTCGACCATTATCTGCGTTCCTCTTGTGCCCTCCGAGAGATCGGCAAAGAGGGTGAGATGCTCGCTGAGGAATTTGGCTCCGAGTGAAAGTGCTTCCTTTGCCGATATCACGCCGTTGGTCTTTACTTCCATTGTCAGCTTATCGAAATCGGTGATCGATCCGACACGTGTTTTTTCAACGGTGTAGCTGACATTATAGACCGGCGTATATATCGAATCGGTAAAGATCGTACCGAGTGCAGGTGCCACCGACTGTTTTGTCTTATCGGTTGCAACAAACGAATGCGAACGATCATTCGCAGCGTCAAGCGCTATCTGCTTATTACGATCCTGGGATACATATCCTCTGCCGTGATCAAAGGTAAGTTCCATATAGAATCTTGCATTTTCACTGAGTGTTGCTATATGAAGCTCGGGATTCAGAATCTCGATATCCGCGTCCTGCTTTATATCACCTGCTGTGACATCGCAAGGACCGGTCATATCAACAAATACAGTTTTAGGTCCCTCTGCATGAAGTTTCGCAACTATTCCCTTGACATTGAGAACGATTTCAGTTACATCCTCTTTGACACCCGGAACGGTTGATATTTCATGCAGTACACCGTCAATCTTAATACTTACGACAGCGACACCGGGAAGTGAGCTCAGAAGTACTCTTCTGAGAGAGTTACCCAGAGTTGTGCCGTAGCCTCTTTCAAGAGGCTCAACAACAAATCTGCCTTCCCTGCCGTCTTCGCTAAGTTGTTCGGTTGTTATATTGGGCTTTTCTATCATTTCTATCACAAAGATACCCTCCTTTTAGTTTTGATGCTTTTGTTTTGGCGGTTTATCCCTAAACCGGAGCATTGCGGAGGTTTGTATTACTTAGAATACAATTCTACGATAAGCTGCTCGTTGAAGTCAAAATCGATATCTTCTCTCTTCGGAAGTGCGATTACCTTCGCGGTAGCGTTTGCCTTATCCACTTCGAGCCACTGAGGTGCCTGTGTTCCCTCAAGTTCCTCGATAAGCTGCTTTATTCTCACCGATGACTTGCTTTCCTCTCTTACAGAGATAACATCACCGACCTTGAGAATGATAGACGGAACATTTGCTTTCTTTCCGTTAAGTCTGATATGACCGTGCAGAATGAGCTGACGCGCTTCGTTTCTGCTGGGTGCCATGCCCATTCTGTATACTACGTTATCAAAACGTGTCTCAAGAATACGAAGCAGGTTCTCGCCGGTTATACCTTCCATATTGTCTGCCATCTTGAAATATCTTGAAAACTGCTTCTCAAGTACTCCGTAATATCTTCTTGCAGTCTGTTTTTCACGAAGCTGCAGTCCGTATTCCTTCGGCTTCTTTGCGCCTGCGCCATGCTGGCCGGGAGCTGTAGGACGACGGTCAAGTGCACATTTGCCCGATGTGCATCTTTCACCCTTAAGGAAAAGCTTTCTGCCTTCGCGGCGGCAAAGCTTACACGAGGGTCCGATATATCTTGCCATTTCTGTTTCTCCTCCTTCTTGTAATCAAACGCGTCTTCTCTTAGGCGGTCTGCATCCGTTATGGGGAATGGGTGTTACATCTCTGATAAGTGTAACCTCCAGACCTGCTGTCTGAAGTGCGCGGATTGCTGATTCACGTCCCGAACCCGGTCCCTTTACATATACCTCGACCGTCTTCATTCCGTGCTCTACTGCGATCTTTGCCGCAGTTTCAGCCGCCGACTGTGCTGCAAAGGGAGTTGACTTTCTGGAGCCTCTGAAGCCCAGCTCGCCTGCCGATGCCCAAGAAACAGCATTTCCGTTTATGTCGGTAATTGTAATGATGGTGTTGTTGTAGGTCGAGCGGATATGAGCGGCACCTTTTTCAATATTCTTACGCTCCTTGCGCTTTCTGACAACTTTTTTTGCTGCATTATTTGCTGCCATCTGCTGTTTTCACTCCTTACTTCTTCTTATTTGCTATTGTCTTTGCGGGACCTTTACGTGTTCTCGCATTTGTTTTGGTTCTCTGTCCTCTTACGGGCAGACCTTTTCTGTGTCTGATACCTCTGTAGCAGTTGATCTCTACCATTCTCTTGATATCAAGTCCGACATCACGACGGAGGTCACCCTCAACCTTATAGTTCTCTTCGATTACGTCACGAAGCTTTGCTATATCGGCATCGGTCAGATCCTTTGCACGGGTATCGGGATCGATACCGGTTGCTGCGAGTATATCGTTTGCGCTTTTTCTGCCAATACCGTATATATAGGTAAGTGCAATCTCAACGCGCTTGTTATTCGGGATATCTACGCCTGCTATACGTGCCATTTAGTTTTTCACCTCTTCTTTCAATTAACCCTGTCTCTGTTTATGCTTCGGGTTTTCGCAAATAACCATTACTGTACCCTTACGCTTGATTATCTTGCATTTATCGCATATTTTCTTTACGGACGGTTTAACCTTCATTATACACCATTCCTTTCTTATTTAGAACGCCAGGTTATACGACCCTTGGTCGGATCATATATTGAAACCTCAACGGTCACCTTGTCGCCGGGCAAGACCCATATATAGTTCATACGAAGCTTACCTGACAGATGCGCAACGATTATATGATCGTTAGGCAGTTTTACCTTAAAGGTTGCGTTGGGCATTGCCTCTACAACTACGCCCTCAAACTCAATTACATCATCTTTTGCCAGAAGAATCCCTCCAATCATTTATACAGATACATTTAATCATATTTCGTGAGCAACAGTATACCATCCTGTGTAATGGCAACCGTATTCTCATAGTGTGCCGACAGTTTTCCGTCTGCGGTCCGCACGGTCCAGCCGTCGGAAGCCTCGATTATATCCGCGGTACCTTCGTTTACCATCGGTTCCACTGCTATAACCATACCGGGAATGAACCGCTGCCCTCTTCCGGGCGTTCCGTAGTTCGGTACATCCGGTGATTCATGCAGATCATGTCCGACGCCGTGTCCGACATACTTCCTTACGACCGAATAGCCGTTTTTTTCGGCATGCGCCTGGATCGCGGCTCCGAGATCACCGAGTCTGTTTCCGTCCTTTATCTGTTCAATACCCTTCATAAAGCTTTCTTCGGTAACCCGGATCAGCCTTTCGGCTGCATCGCTTATCTTTCCGACAGCGTATGTTCTTGCTGCGTCACCGTGAAAACCGTCGATATAAGCGCCCACATCTACCTTCACGATATCCCCTTCCTTCAAAACGACGTTCGGGGAAGGTATACCGTGAATGATCTGACTGTTGACACTTATACAGGCGCTTCCGGGGAATCCGCCATACCCGAGGAATGACGGTCTCGCACCGCACTTCTCGATATAATGTCTGATCAGATCGTCAAGATGCTTTGTTGTCACGCCGGGACGAATCGCCTCACGGGCAACGAGCAGAGCCTCGCCGGTGATCCTGCCGGCTCTTTTCATTGATTCTATCTGTTTTTCGTTTTTGAGTGATATCATTCTTCATCCACCCACGTGATTTACTTCACGCTTTCGATCGCGGCGAGAGTCAGCTTTGTTGTATCGGCGACCTCTTCCTGACCGAGGACTGTTTTGAGTTTGCCTTTTGATTTGTAGTAGTCTTTCAAAGGCTCTGTGAGCTCATGATAAGTCTTCAACCTGTTCAGCACGACCTCGGGGCTGTCATCCTTACGCAGGGTAAGAGCAGTTCCGTCGTTGTCGCAGGACTTGCCGTCCTTTGAAGGCTTATACTTTGTATGATAGCTTGCTCCGCACTTATCGCACACACGTCTGCCGCTCATACGCTCAACGATTGCTTCATCGGCAACCTCAAGCGAAACAACGACATCCATTTCAACGCCCATGGCGTCAAGCGCCTCTGCCTGTGCGACAGTCCGCGGAAAACCGTCCAGAATAAACCCGTTTTTGCAGTCATCCTTTGCAAGGCGCTCCTTGATTATTCCGATAACCACCTCATCCGGGACGAGCGCGCCCGCCTCGATATACGACTGCGCGGCTTTGCCCATCTCTGTTCCGGTCTTTATTGCTTCTCTTATAATTGCACCGGTTGAAATTGCGGGAATATCATATGTCTTCGCCGCAATTTCCGCCTGTGTACCCTTTCCTGCACCGGGTGCTCCCAAAAACATTATTTTCACAATATTTTCTCCTTTTGTACCCGATTACTGCAGGAAGCCCTTATAGTGACGCATCGACATCTGTGCCTCAATGTCGCGATATGTTTCAAGTGCAACGCCTATCACGATAAGAAGAGATGTACCGCTGAACGCAAGTCCGGCTATACCCGAGAGGTTCCACTTCTGAGGAAGTGCAACCGCTATCGCGTTTATAATCAGCGGCAGACCCGCAACAACTATAAGGAAGAGTGATCCGATCAGTGTAATTCTGTTGAGTATCTTCTTTATATAGTCTGCTGTCGGAGCGCCCGGACGTATACCGAGTATCGTTCCGCCGTTACGCTTGAGGTTATTGGATACCTCAACCGGATCGAAGGATATCAGCGTATAGAAATAGCCGAATGCGATTATCAGCACGAGATAAAGCACTATATAAAGCGGTGATGTTGCCTCAAATATTTTGAGGAATACACCCCAGAAGCCTTTATCCGATGTTTTATGTCCGAGAAGTGTTCCGATTGTTGCCGGAAGCGAAACGATCGACGAAGCGAAAATGACGGGCATTACTCCGTTCATGTTAAGCTTCAGCGGGAGGTTTGTGTTCTGACCTCCGTACATCTTTCTTCCGACGACGCGCTTTGAATACTGTACCGGTATTCTGCGCTCACTGTTGGTCACAAATATAATGAAGACAACGATTGCGAGGAAAATCAGCACACCGACAACCGCTATCGCGGTTCCCCATCCCCATTTGGAGAAGAGATTCCAGACGCCCGAGATATTGCGGGGAAATCCTGCAATGATGTTTGCGAAAAGAATCATGGAAATACCGTTTCCGATACCCTTTTCATTGATCTTTTCGCCGAGCCACATGATGATTGCGGCGCCTGCGCAGAAGCACGAAATAATTACGATGGCTTCAAAGACACCATCGGAATAAAGCCAGCTGTTTCTTGACAGGATTCCGTAATATGCCCATGCGGTTATTACCGCAAGAATTACTGTTGCGATTCGGGTGATCTGCGTGAGCTTCTTTTGTCCGTCCTCTTCCTTCGACCAGCTCTGCCATTTCGGAATGGCAACAGTCAAAAGCTGAATGACGATAGAAGCGGTAATGTACGGTGATATTGAAAGTGCAAACAGGGTTGCCTGTGCAAGTGCCGTTCCCGAAAGAACGTTCAGATATTCAAGTATCGATCCACCGTATGTCTGCTGGAACAGCGATGCAATCTCCGATTTTACGTAGGGAACCGGGATTGCCGAACCGAGCTGATAAACAAGCAGGATCATCACTGTGAACAGAATTTTGTTTCTGATCTCTTTTGCGTTCCAGATGTCTCTGATTTTACTTATTGCTGTTTTCACTTATACCACCTCAACAGTTCCGCCGGCAGCTTCGATCTTCTCTTTTGCACTTGCCGAGAAGATGTTTGCCTTTACGGTTAATTTCTTGGTGATTTCGCCGCGGCCGAGAACCTTGAGTCCGTCATTTTCTTTTCTGACAATACCTTTTTCAAGAAGTGTTGTCATGTCAACGACTGCGCCGTCTTCAAACGAATTGAGTGTTTCAACATTGACTATGCTGTAAACAGTTGCAAATCTTGCATTGCAGAAACCTCTTTTGGGAAGTCTTCTGTAAAGCGGGATCTGACCGCCCTCAAAGCCGGGACGAACACCGCCGCCTGAACGTGCGTTCTGACCCTTATGACCTTTGCCGGCTGTTTTTCCGTTACCGGACCCTGCGCCTCTACCCTTACGGTAGGACTTTGTTACAGAGCCTGCCGCCGGTGATAGTTCATGGAGCTTCATACTAATTCCTCCTTATTGGTTTTTTCAATAGCCTTCACAGTGGCTTACTCTGCCGTTTCTTCTACCGAAACGAGATGTGCGATCACTTTGATCTGTCCCTTTGTTGCGGGGGTATCGGCGAGAGTCTTTGAGTCACCGATCTTGCGAAGTCCCAGCGCAGCCGCTGTCTTTTTCTGTGCGGGGAGCGAACCGATAAGGCTCTTTACAAGTGTAATCTTTAACATTATCTTGTATCCTCCTTATTTCGTTATCTCTTCTACAGAAAGTCCGCGCATTGCTGCAACTTCCTCTGCCGTGCGGAGCTGAGCCAGTGCCGCAAATGTCGCCTTCACGACATTCGTGGGGTTTGTGGAACGAAGGCATTTTGCACGTATATTCTTGATTCCTGTCATCTCGAATATTGCACGCATTGTTCCGCCTGCAATTATACCGGTTCCTTCGGGTGCCGGTCTGAGCATTACCTTTCCGGCGCCGTACTCGGCTGTAACCTCATGGGGAATCGTATCGCCGTCAAGCGATACCTTTATCATGTTTTTCTTCGCATCTTCTATTCCTTTGCGTATTGCCTCGGGAACCTCGGATGCTTTACCGAGTCCGTAGCCTACACGTCCGTTGCCGTCGCCGACAACCATTATCGTCGCGAAGGATGCTATACGACCGCCCTTGACCGTCTTGGAAACTCTTTTGGTCTTTACGAGCTTCTGCTGCAGGTCGAGCGTCTCTGCCTCTATATTTTTTGCCATATTCTCCTCCTGTTTATCAGAACTTAAGTCCGCCGGCACGTGCGCCTTCGGCAAGTTCGTGTACTCTTCCGTGATAGAGATATCCGCCGCGGTCGAAAACTACTTCCGAAATGCCCTTGGCTACCGCACGCTGTGCAAGAAGCTCGCCAACCTTTTTTGCCGCTTCTTTGTTATCACCGTTTTCGAATTCCTTCTCATAGGAAGAAGCTGCAACGAGGGTCACTCCGTTCGTATCATCGATGATCTGAGCAGAAATATTGGCATTTGAGCGATACACGCAAAGGCGCGGACGCTCAGCCGTACCCGAAATCTTCGCTCTGACTCTTGCGTGTCTCTTTTTACGCTGAATGTTGGAGTCTTTTCTTGATACCATCTTATTGTACTCCTTTCATTACTTACCGGACTTACCGGTCTTGCCCGCTTTGCGGCGGATGTGCTCATCAGCATACTTGATTCCCTTGCCCTTGTAGGGTTCCGGGGGTCTCTTCTTTCTGATGACTGCTGCCACTTCTCCGACCTTCTGCTTATCGATTCCGTGTACGATAATCGTGGATGAGTCGGGCACCTCGAATGTGATTCCTTCGCTCTCTTCTACGCTTATGCCGTGTGAATATCCGAGTGAGAGCTGAAGCGTCTTTCCGCTCTTTGCGGCTCTGTATCCGACGCCGTTTATCTCAAGACGCTTTGTAAAACCCTCGGTTACACCGGTAATCATATTATGAATAAGTGTACGTGTAAGACCGTGGAGCGATTTATTGAACTTCTCGTCATCGGGACGCTTTACGATTATTTCGTTACCCTCAACCTCGATTGTCATGTTGGGGTGAAACTTCTCGGTCAGTGACCCTTTGGGTCCCTTTACGGTTACGGTATTCTCGGCGCCGAGTGTTACCTCTACTCCTGCGGGGACCAGTACAGGTTTTCTACCAATTCTTGACATATCTATACTCTCCCTTCAATTACCATACAAACGCAAGGATTTCGCCGCCGACATTCTCTTCGCGAGCCTTCTTATCGGTCATGACGCCCTTTGATGTCGATACGATCGCAATACCGAGTCCGTTCATGACCTTGGGCATGTCCTCGCAGCCTGCGTATATACGAAGACCGGGCTTGGACACGCGGCGAAGTCCCTGAATGACCTTCTGCTTGCCGATGTACTTGAGTGTGATACGGATTACTCCCTGCTTGCCATCCTCTATTACCTGATAGCCCTTGATATATCCTTCGGAAAGAAGAATATCGGCAATTGCCTTCTTCATATTGGATGCGGGGACATCAACGCTTTCGTGCTTTGCGTTGTTTGCATTACGGATTCTTGTCAGCATATCCGCAATTACGTCAGAAATTTGCATATTTTTTTCCTCCTTATGCAAGTGATTTGTTCTTGCTGCCCCGAAGGGCTGCATATCGGCGGTTGAAATCCTTCGATTTCCCTTCCGATTAGTTGGAGATCAAATTATATTTACTAATTTGACAGGTTATCCCGGTCAGATTTACCAGGAAGCCTTTCTCACGCCCGGAATCTCGCCCTTGTATGCAAGCTCGCGGAAGCATATACGGCAGATACCGTACTTACGCATATATGCATGAGGACGACCGCAGATTTTGCATCTGTTATATTCACGGGTAGAGAACTTCTGAGGTCTTTGCTGCTTGTTTATCATTGACTTTTTAGCCATTTCTTTGTTTCCCTCCTGTAAATATTATTTTGCGAACGGTGCGCCCATCAGCGTAAGAAGCTCTTTGGCTTCCTCATCCGTTGTGGCGGTCGTTACAAACGCGATGTCCATTCCACGGATCTTATCGATCTTATCGTACTCGATTTCGGGGAATATGAGCTGTTCCTTCAGTCCGAGGCTGTAATTTCCTCTTCCGTCGAAGCCGTTGGGGTTGATACCCTTGAAGTCACGGACACGGGGAAGTGCCAGATTGAAGAGACGGTCAATGAATTCGTACATGATCTCGCCGCGAAGTGTAACCTTTGCGCCGATCTTCATGCCTTCTCTGATCTTGAAGTTTGCAACCGACTTATGTGCAAATGTGGGAACTGCCTTCTGTCCGGTAATTGCGGTAAGCTCCGCGATTACGGTTTCGATTACCTTGGAATTTTCCTTGGCATCGCCGCAGCCGACATTGACAACAACCTTATCAAACTTCGGGATCTGCATTACGCTCTTATAGTTGAACTTCTTCATAAGAGCAGGAGCAACTTCTTTTTTATAGTATTCTCTGAGTTCTGACATTACCTTGCTCCTCCTTCTTAATCAAACTTGTGTCCGCACTTTGTGCAAACACGAACCTTTTTGTCGTCGATCACCTTTACGGTCGAACGGCGGCCTGCCTTGCAGTCGGGGCAGTAAAGCTGAACCTTGCAGGCATAAATGGGGGCATCGACCTTAAGGATCGCGCTTGTGTCACCCTGTTTTCTTGCCTTGAAATGCTTGCTTACAGTGTGAACGCCCTCTACTATTACTTTTCCCTCTTTGGGAGATACCTCAAGAACCTTCGCAGTTTTAACCACGCCGGGCTTCTCGTACTTGTCTTCGTACTTACCGGACAGAACAACGACGGTATCGCCTTTTTTTACATGCATTTTTGCCATTGTCGTTTCCTCCTTACAGTACTTCCGGAGCGAGCGAAAGGATCTTCAGATAATCCTTATCACGGAGCTCTCTTGCCACAGGCCCGAAGATACGGGTCCCCACAGGGGTCTTATCCGGTTTGATAATTACCGCTGCATTTTCGTCAAACTTGATGTACGAGCCGTCTGCACGCTTTACGCCGTGAACGGATCTTACAACAACTGCTTTTACAACTTCGCCTTTCTTGACTGTTCCGCCCGGAGTAGCCTTCTTTACACATGCTACCACAACGTCGCCGATATTTGCGTAACGTCTGCCGGAACCGCCGAGGACGCGAATACACATGATCTCTTTGGCACCGGTGTTATCGGCAACCTTCATACGAGTTTGCTGTTGTATCACGATTATTTCCTCCTGTTTTCAACACAATCTTTGTTGTATTGACTCGATTACTTAACCTTTTCGATTATCTCGACAAGACGCCATCTCTTCAGCTTCGAAAGAGGTCTTGTCTCCATTACCAGAACCTTATCTCCGATATCGCACTCATTCTTTTCATCCTGAGCGTATACCTTAAGTGTTCTCTTAATGATCTTGCTGTATTTCGGATGCTTTACGTTGTCTTCTATTGCGACTACGATAGTTTTATCCATTTTATTGCTTACAACCTTGCCGACGCGGGTCTTACGGAGGTTGCGCTCTATTGTTTCTGCCATGATCGAATCTCCTTCCCTTACTTATGCGTTCTTCTCATGAAGAATGGTCATAACGCGAGCGATATCCTTCTTGACTTCTGTCATTTTATGAGGGTTATCAAGCTGATTTACCGCATGCTGGAAGCGCAGATTGAACAGTTCTTCTTTCAGTTCGAGAAGCTTTTTCTCAAGCTCTTCGACAGTCATTTCTCTGATTTCGCTGGTTTTCACTGCTTATGCCTCCTCGGTTGTTTCTTTAACTACGAACTTGCACTTTATCGGCAGCTTATTGGCTGCAAGACGCATTGCTTCCTTCGCAATATCGGGTGTTACGCCGTCCATTTCGAACATAACTCTGCCCGGCTTTACAACTGCTACCCAGTATTCGGGCGAGCCTTTACCTGAACCCATTCGGGTCTCTGCCGGCTTTTCGGTGATCGGCTTATCCGGGAATATCTTTATCCAGACCTTACCGCCACGCTTGGTGTAACGTGTCATCGCAATACGGGCAGCCTCTATCTGATTGCTCGTGATCCATGCAGGCTCGGTTGCAACAAGTCCGTAGGTACCGTTTGTGATGGTATTTCCACGCGATGCCTTTCCTTTAAGACGACCGCGCTGAACACGTCTGTACTTTACTCTTTTCGGCATTAACATTACTTGTTACCCCCTTCTTTAGGCGTTCTGTTACCGTTATTGCCGAAGCTGCGGTTTCCGCCCTGACGAAAGTTGTTGTTTCCGCCCGGTCTGCGGTCGCCCTGTCTGCGATCGCCTTGTCTGCGGTCGCCCTGTCTGCGGTCACCCTGTCTGCGATCGCCGCGGCGGTCGTTTCTTGCGGGCACCTGCTCAACAGTAGGCATAACAGTAAACTTTTTCTTTACATCGGGGAGAACTTCTCCCTTGAAAATCCAGACCTTTACACCGATCTTTCCGTAAGTGGTGTTTGCTTCCCAGAAGCCGTATTCAATATCGGCTCTGAGGGTCTGAAGCGGAATAGTACCTTCATGATACTGCTCGGTTCTTGCTATATCGGCGCCTGCAAGACGTCCCGAAAGCATAACCTTGATTCCCTTTGCTCCGAGGCGCATTGTTCTGCCGATGCAGAATCTCATTGCACGACGGAAGGAAACACGGCGCTCAAGCTGACCTGCGATATTCTCTGCAACAAGCTGTGCGTTGAGATCGGGCTGCTTGATTTCTATTACATTTACGATTGCGGGCTTGCCGACCATTTTCTCGATCTGAGCCTTGAGCTTTTCAATCGATTCGCCACCGCGTCCGATTACCAGACCCGGTTTTGCGCAATGGATGAAGACTCTGACTTTTTCGCTGTCGCGTTCGATCTCGATCTTCGGCACACCTGCTTCCTGAAGCTGTTTCTTCAGGGCGGTTCTCAATTTATAATCCGAAACAAGGGTATCACCGAATGTCTCGTCTTTTTCAAACCATCTGGAATCCCAGTTCTTTATGACTCCGACACGGAGTCCGTGAGGATTAACCTTCTGACCCACTTTTCTTTACCTCCTTCGCTGAATTTCATTCCTTCGTCTTTACGACGATGGTCATATGGCTGGTTCTCTTGAGAAGGCGATCAAATCCGCCTCTGCCTCTTGCCTGTCCTCTTTTGAGTGTGGGACCGGGGCATACGAAGCACTCGGATACATAAAGATTGCTCTTGTCAAAATCAGCTATGTTATGCGTCTCCGCATAGTTTACGGCGTTTGCAGTAGCGCTTGCGAGAAGTTTGATCAGATACTCGGACGCGCCTCTGCGTGTATTTTTAAGAATACCCATTGCCTCGTCCACCTGCTTGCCTCTGATAAGATCAAGCACGATGCAGACTTTGCGGGGGGTAATTCTTGCATATTTCAGATATGCTCTTGCTTCCATAGTTAAGACTTTTGCCTCCCTTCGCTTGTTTTGCGAAATCTAATATTCCGGCTTACTTGCCGTTGTTGGATGTCTTTGAACCTGCGTGACCCTTAAAGGTCCTCGTAGGCGCGAACTCACCGAGCTTATGTCCGACCATGTCCTCTACGACATATACCGGAACGTGCTTTCTGCCGTCATACACGGCAATCGTGTGTCCAACAAAATCGGGATAAATGGTGGAAGCTCTCGACCATGTTTTGATAACCTTTTTCTCTCCTGCCTCGTTCATAGCAGCAATTCTGGTATAGAGCTTTGCTTCCACGAACGGTGCTTTCTTCAGGCTTCTGCTCATCTATGTGTGCCTCCTTCTTATTTACCTTTTCTGTGTTTGACTATGAACTTCTCGGTGCGTGCCTTCTTGTTACGGGTCTTGTAACCGAGTGCGGGCTTGCCCCAAGGAGTAACAGGTCCGGGACGACCGACAGGCGCTCTGCCTTCGCCACCGCCGTGCGGGTGATCGACAGGGTTCATGACCGATCCGCGAACGGTCGGACGGATACCCTTATGACGTGTCTTTCCGGCTTTACCTACCGAAATCGTATCGTGCTCGATATTGCCGATCTGTCCTATCGTTGCCTTGCAGTCAAGACGGACAAGGCGAACTTCACCGGAAGGAAGTCTTACCTGTGCCATTCCGTTCTCTTTTGCCATAAGCTGTGCCGCCGTTCCCGCAGAACGTACAAGCTGTGCGCCCTTTCCCGGGTGAAGCTCAATGTTGTTGATAAAAATACCAACCGGAATTGCGCTGATCGGAAGCGTGTTGCCGGGCTTTATGTCCGCCTTCTCACCGCTCATGACTACGTCACCTGCCGTAAGTCCGGAGGGAGCAATGATATAAGATCTTGTCTTATCCTCATATTCCACAAGGGCTATATATGCCGTTCTGTTCGGGTCGTACTCGACTCCGATAACGGTTGCAGGCATATCAAGCTTCTGACGCTTGAAATCGATTATTCTGTATTTAACTTTGTTTCCGCCGCCCTGATGACGAACAGTTATTCTGCCGTAGCTGTTTCTGCCGGAGTGCTTTTTCTTTACGGTAAGCAGATTCTTTTCCGGAGAATGCTTGGTTACTTCATCAAAAGACGGAACAGACATCTGTCTGCGGCCCGGAGTTGTAGGCTTATAAACCTTAACTGCCATTGTCTGTTTCCTCCTTATTACATCATTCCGTCGAAGAATTCAATCGACTTGGAGTCAGCCGTCAGAGTTACGACAGCTTTCTTCCATTCGCCGGTATATCCTGCGTACTTGCCGACAGTCTTGGGCTTCTTCTTCATTGTGACGGTATTCACGCTCTTGACCTTTACCTTGAACAGCTTTTCAACTGCATCGGCGATCTCGGGCTTTGTTGCATCGGAAGCGACGCGGAAGGTATACTTCTTGGACGAGATACCGTCCATGCTCGCTTCTGTGATAATGGGCTTCAGTACAACATCGTATGCTGTTCTCATTACGCGTCAGCCTCCTTATTGTTCAGAATGAGATTTTCGAGAATCTTCACTGCTTCGCTTGTGATAACAAGGCTGTTGCAGTTGAGTATCTCATATACATTTACATTGGAAGCGTTTGCGGTTGTCACACCTTCGATGTTCGCAAAAGACTTTACAACCATCTTGTCTGCTTCGGGCAGAACGACGAGCGACTTCTTTGCGGCACCGATTGCGGAGAGCATTGCAACCATTGTCTTTGTCTTGAACTCAGAGGTCTCGATCTTATCGACTACAATCAGCTCGCTGTCGGCGCATTTTGCCGAAAGAGCCGAAATCATTGCAGCCTTTCTGACCTTCTTGTTCATTGCTATTCTGTATGATCTGGGCTTGGGTCCGAGTGCCACGCCGCCGTGTGTCCACTGAGGAGCGCGGGTCGAGCCCTGTCTTGCACGACCGGTACCCTTCTGCTTCCAGGGCTTTCTTCCGCCGCCGGAAACCTCGGTACGGGTGAGAGTGGACTGAGTGCCCTGTCTCTGATTCATAAGATATGTTCTGACGTAAGAATGGAGGACCGTCTTATTAACTTCGGCACCGAAAATGCTTTCGTTAAGCTCTATCTGTCCGACTTCCTTGCCAGCCATATCAACAACCTTCATATTAGGCATCGTTTCTTCCTCCTCACTTAGACTTTACGGTATTACGAATGAATACGATACCGCCGCGAGCTCCGGGAATCGCTCCCTTTACCGCGATTATATTCTTTTCCGCATCTATCTTGGCAACCTCAAGGTTGAGAACAGTCACCTGCTCGTTACCGTACTGACCTGCCATATGCTTGTTCTTGTAAATTCTCGAAGGGGTGGAGTTTGCTCCCATTGAGCCGGGCTGACGGTGGATAGGACCGGTACCGTGAGTCATTCTCAGTGTAGCATTGTTCCAGCGCTTTACGGCACCGCTGTATCCGCGTCCCTTTGTAATTCCGGTAACGTCGACCTTTTCACCTGCCGCAAATACATCGGCGGTGACGGTATCGCCTACTTTATATCCGGAAATATCATCAAGACGGAACTCTTTGAGGTGCTTCTTTGCCGCAACGCCGGTTTTCTTTGCAAGTCCTGCCTCCGGCTTTGTTACCTTCTTTTCGTCTTTGGTTATGAAACCGAGCTGAACTGCTTCATATCCGTCGGTTTCCGTGTTCTTCACCTGCGTTACGGCGCAGGGGCCTGCCTCAATGACGGTTACGGGGATTACGTTTCCCTTGTCATCGAAGATCTGGGTCATACCGATTTTCTTACCGATAATGCCTTTTTTCATTTGGATTTCCTCCTGTTTTAGTTATTGGTTGGCGTTTTATGTCTGCCAACTTGACATAAAACTTTCTTCGCCGCGTCTTATCAGAGCTTTATCTCAAATTCAACGCCGGCAGGAAGTTCCAGTGTCTGAAGCGATTCGATTACCTTCTGAGAAGGCTTTACGATATCGATCAGTCTCTTGTGAGTTCTCATTTCAAACTGCTCGCGGCTGTCCTTATACTTATGAACTGCACGAAGGATTGTAACGATCTCGCGATCGGTGGGAAGCGGGATGGGTCCCGACACCACTGCGCCGTTGCGCTTTGCGGTTTCGACGATCTTCTCCGCAGCCTGATCGATCAGTGTATGATCGTAGCTCTTCAGTTTGATTCTGACCTTTTCACTTGTAGCCATTTTGCTTTCCTCCTTATCAATTGTACACCGGAGGTCAAGACGCGGTACACTCTTCCGTGCGTTTCCGGCTTCGGCATCATAAAACCGAACTTTTGCAGTGCAACTCTCTACTGCCAGTCCGGAAAAAGATCCCGCAAACAGGATACACGCGGCAAGCTCCGCTTCTTCCTCGCCCGATTATCGGACATACTCCGGCAAAATTACCTGTCAGACGCATCTGTTTCGGGTGTTATACGTCCGTTTTACAGCAACTTTTGCCATCTACGCATCAAGCCTTGATATTCTATCACAACAGCCCGAAAAAATCAATAGTAATACTTGATTTTTTTTATTTTTCCGGGCTTTTAAACAATAATTTACATTTTGTTAATATTTTAAGCCGCGCCCGGGTAACAGGCGCGGCTACGACATCATTCAAAGAGCTTCATATCGGCATCATACACCGATGTCCGGACGATTGAATAAAATGAATATCTGTTATCGGTTGCGGCATTGATTGCCTTCATGACATATTCGGGATTTAAAAAAGCCGACTGCGATGCTGACAATGTAAGAAACAGTCTGTCCGCTTCTGCGGAATATGCCTTTACAAGAGGTTGTATATCTGTCTCGACATTTCCCTTTTTACCGTGCTTTTCGACTATCATCGGCTTTGAGAATATTCCGTCAAGTTCATCCGCAACAAACGGATGCTCCGCCGTAACCGTGTAATCCGACCATGCAAGCGACGTAAACTTTGTTGTCGGATTGTACACCCTGATTATTCCGATATCATCGGTCAGCGCATTGCCGAGCCGCAGACAAAAGTCGTCCTCCTCCATAGGCTCGGTTATACCGATATCAAGCAGTTCGCAAAGACTCTCGGCTCCGACCGATACCGTAAGAGCAAATACCATTTTCGGTCTCGGATTGAAGCCCTCCGAATATTTCAGCGGAATTTTTGCCCTTATGAACGCGCTTTTCAATGTTCTGCACAGATCAAGATGAGAGATATACCTGATTTTCCCGGTTTTTGAGAAAAGTATTCTTACCGTGCCTTCGGACAGCATGATCTTTCACCTCCAAGTCGGTTTGCTCCGCAACCCGAGCACGCCTCGCGGCAGTTGGGGGTCGTAAGACCCTTATATGCGCGTTCGGCTTCCCTGTGCAGAAATTCCTTTCTGACTCCGCAATCGATTATATCCCATGCAAGAGTTTCGTCAAAATCATATCGGCGATTTGCATAGAAGGCGGGATCGATACCGCAATCGGCAAAAACAGCCATCCACTTATCGTAGTCAAAAAATTCGTCCCAGCCGTCGAATTTCATTCCGCGTTTATGCGCCTCAAGAAGCGCCCTGCCGAGTCTCCTGTCGCCTCTTGCAAACACTGCCTCTATATGGCTCACCTTCGCGTCATGCCAATGATAGGTTACATGCTTATAATGAGAAACCCGCTCGTAAAGCAGTTCCTGTTTACGTTTGAATTCAGCCATTTCGCACTGAGGCTCCCACTGAAAAGGCGTACACGGCTTGGGGATAAAGCATGCCACCGAAATCGTCACGGTAGGCGCCTTTGACCTTTTGGTGTTCGGATTTGCGTAATAAGCATCAACGACGCGTTTTGCAAGGTCGGCGATTCCGCACACGTCCTCGTCGGTCTCGGTCGGGTGACCGATCATGAAATAAAGCTTGACATTGTTCTTGCCGTAGTCAAAAGCAACATTGCATGCGCGCATCAGGTCCTCTTCCGAAAGACATTTATTGATTACATCGCGCAGTCTTTGCGTTCCCGCCTCGGGCGCAAAGGTTATGCCGGATGCCCGCACCGACGATATTTTTTCCATCAGTTCCGGGGTAAAGCTGTTTACACGCAGTGACGGAAGCGATATATTGACCTTTGCCTCATTCGTCCATTCGAGAAGTCTGTCGGTAAGCTCATCTATACAGCTGTAATCGGAGATTGACAGTGAGGACAAGGATATTTCGTCATAACCCGTGTTTTCGAAGAGAGTCCTTGCCTGTCTGTCAAGCACGTCAACTGTTTTTTCTCTGACCGGTCTGTATGTCATGCCCGCCTGACAGAATCGGCATCCTCTTATGCATCCGCGATAAACCTCAAGCATTATCCTGTCCTGTACCGTTTCGATATAGGGCATAACGACCTTATCCGGATAATAGGCTGTATCCATATCCTTCATTATCCGTTTCGTTATACGTTCCGGGATATCGTCATACACCGGTCTGTACGCATCTATCCTGCCGTCATCCTTATAGCTGACTTCATACAGTGACGGAACATAGAAACCCGGAAGTTTTGCAACCTCGTGAAGAAATTCCGATCTGCTGTACGAGCCGCTTTCCTTCATATTTATATAAAGGCGGCATATATCGGGAAGTGCGTCCTCGCCCTCGCCTATTGAAAAAACATCGAAGAAGTCGCAGAGCGGCTCGGGATTATATGTACACGGACCGCCGCCGATCACTATGGGGTCGTTTTCTCCCCTGTCTTTTGACAAAAGCGGAATATTGCCGAGTTCAAGAACCGTGAGTACATTTGTGTAGCACAGCTCATACTGGAGAGTAAACCCGACAAAGTCAAAATCGCAAAGCGGGTCTCCCGATTCATGCGCCCAGAGAGGAACATTGTTTTTCCTCAGCTCCTCTTCCATATCGACCCACGGGCAATAGGTGCGCTCGCACCATATATCGTCAAAGCGGTTGAGTGAACCGTAAAGTATACGTATGCCGAGATTGGACATACCGATCTCATAAGCATCCGGAAAGCAAAAAGCAAAACGCGCCTTTATATTCTGTTTATCCTTTATTATCTCTCCGAATTCGCCGCCTATATACCGTCCCGGTTTTTCAACGCGACGCAGTATTTTATCCTTTATATTAAAGTGGTCCGAATTCATATTAAACTACCTTTCAATCAGGAAATAAACTTTGATGTGAGTACGGTCGGTATAAGCCAGAAAATCTGGTAAAGAGCAATATAAATCGACGGTATCTCGGTAATATCGGTCATTGTAAGTGTAACGCCCATCACCACTGCGGCAATAACAATCGAAAGAGCCGAAAGGACCGAGCATATGCTGACCGCATGACTTGCCTTACTGCACCGATGCAGTGTGTCGGTAAGCTGTTTCAGGGTCCCTGTCGAGACGAGAATACTGTCTACCGACTGTTTTACCTCATAAACCTCAAGCGGATTGTGAGTGTGTATGATCTTTATCGGCTGTTTTTCATCTATTCCGAGAGTTTTGCACAGCAGTGACAAATCGATATTCGGATCGAAAGTCTTTATCGCAACAGTCATCCCCGCCGAAAAAAGCTTTTGCAGGACCTTTTCAAAGTCGGCGTTCGGAACATAGGTCAGCCGCAGCTTCGCGACCACTTCTCCACCGACCGACATATACATAAAGACGTCATCGCCCTCATCCATATCCTCGTCATACGGAATCGTCAGATGATTCCTGACGATAAAGTGATATGTGCCCATAAGCACATGATTTCCGTCAACCGCCGCCTCAATGCCATCATCCGAAACATTGAGAAACTCCATATCGTCGGTTATATCGCAGGATTCGGTTATACTCTCAAGCACCTTTCCGAGCGATCCGCCGGTCGGACAAAGGACTGCCGCCGCGTATCTGAGCACCTTATCCATAGGCATTTTACCGTATGCTTTGACGCTTTTGAGACGCACTCCGTTTTCATCGAAAACATCTGCATCGCCGAATGTGACGGTTGCGGGAGCCGAAAACCGTTCAAGAACCCGCGGACCGATAACTGCGCTCCTGTTTGCCCTCGCACGCTTTGACAGGTGACAGAGCGGGTATGCATAAATGAAATAAGCCGAAAAAGGCAGTGCCATCATCAGCGCGGTATATGAGCCGACAAACGCATAAAGCAGGCTGTGTCGCCTTACAAACAGATATATGCCGAAAACAAGTGCAGTCAGAAGTCCGCCCATTATCAGAAATTTTCCGCCGGAGGTTACCGACGAGCCCGCATTCATGTTTCTGTAAAAATTCGATATACGTTTCGCTTTTGTTACGGCAAGATATTTATTATCATCCGGCAAAAAGCGGGACATTTCGGATATTTCCGCCGCCGCTTCCTTTTTACTCTTCCGATATACCGTCAGTTTATCGCTTTTGCCCGACACGATACCGAAGCTGTATATCTCTCTTTTGAGGTCAAGAAAATCCGAAACAGCCGCCAGAAGCGCCGACAGCATTGCCGGGAAGACCGTCAGGTTGACATCCTGACGGTTAACGCCGATCATTACCAAAATATATAAAGCAGCCGCAACGGTGGTCAGTGCGTATACTCCGTCGGCTCCCGATTTCCCGCGCAGCAACACATAAAGACCGTGCAGGAATTTTTTGGGCATTATCGCCACCTCCAGCACAAGCGCCTGAAGCTCAAGAAGCAAACCGACCCGGGGATAATATGCAATATCGAGAAAAGCAGGAAGGTGCAAAGAAAGCAGTGACGAATATTCGATCAGCCCGACAAACAGCATCAGAAGCGCGACTCCCGCAATATTCAGAAATGCTCTCACATACTTTTTCTTATATCCGGATCTTATACCCTCATCCTGCGACTCGTCATCATACTCAAAGCAGTTGTCCGTTCGGTTATCTTCGGAAAATAGAGCCTCATCATCATCCTCCTCGGCTTCGGTCACGTCTTCGGCAACATCTTCCGATTGTTTGTCATCAGTCCGCTTTTCCATACCGAAGATTGACATCAGATTATACTCGGTGTCGCTGTCGGATTTTGTTTTTTTCTCTTCTTCGTCGGCACTTATCTTTTTCGACTGTCTGTTCTTTGCCGTCCGCCCCCTGTGATCTATGTTCGACCCGGGCGCGCGCACTATGGGGTCATATCCGTAGAACTCTTCGAGCGTAATCTTCTTTTCGGAGCCGGCTTCGGTTTTTCTGTCATGCTCCGCTTCGGATTCATCGGCTTCGGGCGGCACATCCCTATGGTTATCGGCAGACTTACCGTTTATATTTCTGCGTATTCTTTTAAGGAGCTGATCTGCACTCGGCGACTCTTTTTTTCCATTATCGTTACTGTTCAAAACAAATCACCCTTTCCGCCGTATAATCAGTAACCCTGAAAACATCAAATTTTGTGCCGTGCCCGTGCCGCCGCGCAGAGAATAACCGCCGCCGCACACGAAACATTGAACGAATTCACCTTTCCGTACATCGGTATCGAAAGGACAAAGTCACACTTTTCACGGACGAGCCGTGACAGACCGTTGCCTTCACTTCCCACAACATAAGCTACCGCTCCGGAGAGGTCGGCATCATAAACGCTTGTCCCGTCGGCTTCCGCACCGTATATCCAGACTCCCCTTTTTTTCAGTTCATCTATTGCGGCAGCTATATTCCCGACACGCGCGACCGCCATATGTTCGATTGCGCCTGCCGATGCCTTTACAACAGTCGGAGTCACAAGGCAATTTCTTCTTTTTGCGATAATTACTCCATGCGCTCCCGCTCCCTCCGCACATCTTATGATAGCACCGAGATTATGCGGGTCCTCAATGCCGTCGGCTATCACAAAAAACGGGGGTTCGCCCCTTTCCGCGGCAATCCCGAAAAGGTCATCAAGCTCGGCGTAAACAATATCGGCTACCGATGCCGCAACTCCCTGATGGTTTGCACCGCCGGTCAATTTATCGAGCTTTTCCTTTGCCACCTCAACGATCGGCACACCCGCCGATCTTGCCTCTGCGACTATAACCGTCAGCGAGCCTTCATATGAGCCCGTGCGCAAAAAAATCTTATTCACGGTTTTTCCGCTTCTCAGAAGCTCAATCACCGCATTCCGCCCGTAAATCAGGCTTTCATCCGTTTCAATACCGACATCGCCGATATCATTTTTCCCCGATCTTGCCGCACCGTTTTTTTTCTTATACTCATTTTCTCTCATAAATCAGACCCCTGCCCATACCGACTGTATTTTTACAGTCCGATCAATTGATCAATTGTTTTTCACGTCATCAAAGGGCATTATAACATATTTTAAGAAAAAAGTATAGCTTTTTTTCTGTTTTTATAAAAAAAAACAGAAGGGACACACCGAAATGTGTCCCTGACGGTCTATATGATTTAGGAAATCACTCACACCATTCAGCCAAGCATCGAAAAGAGGTCAGCTTCTGCCGAAAGAAATCAGTGTTGTGCTCTCATTGCCGCAAAGCACTCGCTGCAGTATACAGCTCTGTCGTTTGTCGGCTGGAAAGGAACCTTTGCTTCTTTCCCACATTTTGCGCAAACCGTAACAAACATTTCCTTCGCCGGCTTTGTTGCGTTCTTCTTGGCATCGCGGCATGCCTTGCATCTCTGGGGCTGGTTCTGGAATCCCTTTTCAGCATAGAATTCCTGCTCTCCTGCCGTAAAGACGAAATCATTACCGCAATCCTTGCACTTTAATGTGATGTCCTGGTACATTTGTTTTACCTCGCTTTGAAAATAAAAAAATAAATCTTCCCCCGAAACGGATTTGTCCGATATCTCCGAAAAGGTGCTTTTCTTTAAGCTATCGGGGTATATAGTCACCGCGCCGTGCCTTTTATCTTTGCACGTATACGGTAAACAGCGTTGTCAATGGATTTTTCACTGCGTCCGAGTTTTGACGCCATATCCTTATATGAACAGCCGGAAATATAAAGTTCACAGACTCTGCGTTCATAGCGCGAAAGAAGTCCGAGAGTTTCCTCCGGTATTTGCGCACCCTGATCGTTCTGCGCGGGATGCACTGATCTGTCATCAACTGTATTTGCATAATCGGGACACAATGTCGAAAGACGTTTGAATTTTCCGCCCGGTCTCATGAGTTTTCTCCCGACCGAAATCATTCTGTTACGCATGCAGATTTTTGCGTAAAGTCCGAAGGTCACGGCAGTTTGTTTCAGGTTGAACTTCATAGCGGCGTTATAAAGCGCCAGCGTCGCTTCCTGCTTTATGTCATCTGCTTCAACATTATACTCCGCATATCGCGCGGCAGTTGACATGACCGTTCTCTCCACAAGAGGTTTATAAATTTCACAAAGCTCGCCGAACATGTCGTCGGATCCGCCCTGCATCGATCGCAGAATTTTCAGCACTTCCTCCGACTTCCCGGTGCGTCCTTCCTTTTCCGGTTTCACAAAGACACTGCCCTTTCTGTCCGAAAACAATCCTGTGGTTATATTACTATTATTAACCACATTATAACATCATTTTTCAGATTGTCAATATATTATTTACATTTTTGTCACTTTTAAGTTACTTATAAAAAAATGTATAAATTCGCTCTTATTTTCTGCGTTATATTCGATAATTTTTATGCATTGTGACACAATTTACACAATAATTCACAATTTTCGCTTTTCAATCATTGAGCAGATATTCCATGTCGCCGGTGAGCAAAGCGACGATTCCGCGATACATCACCTCGGGTCTGTCATCAAAATTATGCATCATAAGTTCAAGCTGATTTGAACTTTCGACTATCAGTTTTATTTCAAGCGACAGCTGTTTTTCATCGATTATACTGCAACACAGGTCATATTTTCCGTCGTCACGGAGAGAATACTTTGCCGAAATCTCGGAGCCGCGTTCTTTAAAATCAAGAAGTCTGAACGCCGATTTGAGCCCCTGTGCACGCACCGATTTCGGTATATCGTTCTGAAGACTTTCGACCACCTGTCTGCCCTGAAGCGTTAATTCATAATAGAGGGTGTCCTCGTCCCTTATCTCCTGTATATTGCCTGCGTCTATCAGATCGGCAAAGCAGTCCGCAAAATCAAGACCGCCGACGATTCCGTCCTGCATGATCGTATCATTTATATCTTCATATTTCATCGGACGGTTCAGATTATTCAATATAAACAGAATAAATATTTTTATATCCTTCTTATCATACAAGCGTGTTACCACCTTTTTACCTCCTGCTTTTTGTAACACAAACAGCAGGGGCGAGCTGACTCACCCCTGCACCTTTATTCAAAGCACATGTCAAACGACCGAATACCTGATCTTTTTCGGCAGTATTACTGCCGCTGCTTCCACGGTATACTTATATTCGCTGTCAGTAGCCCGGGTGAAATTGACAAAGCCGTCGTAAGTATAGGTTACATTCTTGAGTCGTGCGTTGCTGACCGAACCGCTCTGCATGAAGTAAAGCGGAGACGCAGGCAAATCTTTCATCAGGAGCTTTTCTGCCTCGACAAGTATCTCTGCTCTCTTATCATCATCGGATGCATCGAAATAATCGGATATGAGCTTATTGTATGCCTCGCTGTTATAACCGGTTATATGCGTAACCTCTTCAAACGACTCGGCGGATTCGGTAAAGTCATAAGCATTACCCGAGAATTTTGCGGCAAACTGCGAAAGCGACGTAAACGGATCGGTGGACATCATACTGTACTGAACTCCGATTACATCAAACTCGCCCGACTGATATTTCTCAAGGTACAGATCTCTTGTAAGTCCGTCATAAACCGACTGAACATCATATTCCTCGGTATCCTTTTTCTTGCCGACGACCTGATAATATTTCATCGATCTGATCTTGAGCACTTCAATCTCAACGGTGTAGCCGAGCTGTTCCCACACCGACTTGACATACTCGGCGATTGCTATCTCCGATTCGTTATCACGGACCGAAAGTTTTATAGCACCTGTTTCGGCACCGGATGCGGAAATCATGCTCTTTGCCTGATCGACGGTCATGGAAGCACCCATGACATTTCCCGCCTTTTCACGGAAGGATGTCTTTCTCGTTGTGTAGAAAACACCGTCGGTTACAAGACCGGTAGCAGCCTTACCGTAGACAGCGATCGACGCAATCTTTTCTCTGTCAAGAACAGCCGAAAGGGCATTTCTGACCTCGCTCTTCTCGAACATCGGATTCTTTACATTGAAAAAGTAGGTATATGTCGCACTCAGATCGTGTACCGAATCGTCTTTTGTACGGTTTGCAAGCGGAAGGCTGGAATTATAAAGCATCGGAAGGTTGTTCAGCTCGCTGAGTGTGCCCGACGTATATCTTCCGTATGCTTCCGTGCCGGCTTCGCTCATATCAAGTATGGTCGAAAACTCGACATTGACTCTGAACGGAACAACTTCCTTCTGAAGAGGATCATCGCTCGTCTCTCCGGTGTCGCGGTAATAATACTTGTTTCTCTCAAGAATTACCGTCGCATTGCCGGAATCGGGATAAAATGCGACACGCTTTGCGTAGAACGGACCGCACGATACCGTTACCGTGCTGAGTGTGCTCCAACTGTATGTTGTCAGGAACTCGTTCCCCTTGAGAATACTCTCTCCGGTATCCGGATTCACCTTACTGTCATAGAAAGGCTCCTTGACCGATATCTTATTGACAACATCTTCTCTGAGCGGGAAGAGCGCAACGCTTGCGGTATTGTAAATGAACTTATCGGCGAAGGAAGCGTCAACAAGCTCGACTCTGATTATCGAATTGCCGGAAGCGTACAGGCAGAGGTTATCGATCGGCTCATCGCCGTTCTTTACTTCCTTTGCGTTCTTTATGTAGAACAGCAGTGAAGCCGCCTCGGACTGAAATTCCGGATTGAGAAGACGTTTCCATGCATAAACATAGTCATCCGCATCAACGCGTGTACCGTCAGACCAACAGGTATCATTGAGCGTAAACTCAATGACATTATCCTTGACGGTATACTTTTTACACATTGCATTCTTGAGTTCACCCTTCGAATTCAATGTAAAAAGACCCTGATACAAAAAGGACAAAAACTGTGCCGATGCCTGATCGGCATATGCAACCGCAGGATCGAACGTCGTCGGACGGTTCATGTATACATTCATCTCGGTACCCGGATCCTCCTTTTTCACGCATCCGGAAAGTGCCAGAGCGACCGTGACGAGACAAAGCAAAAGCGCAACTGTTTTTTTCAAACTATCTTCCCCCTTAATACTCAGCAAAGTATCGGTTTTATTAACATTTTTTCCTGTACATTATATCATCAAACTCTTTTTAATTCAATGGTTTGAGACTCAAATTTTCAAGAATTTAATAATTTGTACCTTTGCACAAAACATTATTTGTCTGATTGTACAAAATAAACAATCCTTTTTCGGCTTTCGCATGTCATACAAAAGCGCATCAGCCAATAAGATATGATATACGGCGAAAGGAGCCTCTGCGGTATGGACCCGAACAAACGAAACGGAAAACCGAACGATTACATGAGAATGACGGCACTTGCATCGGTCATTCTGATAATAATATGTCTTGTCCTTGTCATCCGCGATTCGGAAATTTCCCCGGTCTTCCGTCATTTCATATCCTACGGATTTTTCTTCTTCGTCGATGCATGACGACCGTTTTTTTCGGCTTATTCCGGCGCTTTGAACCCGAGAATCTTCCCGAAAGTCGCAAGCGCTGTTTCGTATTCCTCTGTCATTTCCTTCGAATCTCCGGAACCGGTGAGATACGCGGGCTTTCTGATACAGATAAGCGTATCCTCCGGAATCGGACCGTCGGTCATGAAAAACTTTCCGAAATCGGTGTCCCCGATGCGGACGGCATAATCGTCATAGCTTTTTTCGGGTCTGTATCCGAGCACATCCGAAAGCGAGACAAAGAAATCTCTCCCGGCGAATCTGCCGTACACGTACTCATCGAAAAGACATATCGTGACCTCTCCGGTCGCAAGCAGGGTCGAAACATCCTTTATTGCGTTTTCGCGCAGCGACGAATCGTAATATACCGAATCGTTTTCCTTTTTCGCTTCATCGTTCATCTGTTTAAGCTGTTCATCCGAAAGGACAGAATAGGCATTCAGCAGAACCGTTTTTTTGCCGTCCCCGGTTATATCCTTTTCGACGAATCCGGCAAAGACCGATCTGACCTTCCCGGTATTTTCGTCGGATATCATTACCGACGGTCCGGCATACACCATTTTCAGATCATATTCGGTACGCGTTGCCATCTGCGCGATTCCTATCAATATGAACACCGCAAAAAAAGACGATATAATGACAGCCCATTTGTGGTGGTACCAGAAATTATCAAGCCACTTCAGCATAGCAACAGCTCCTCTGTTTTTTCTGTATTATAGCACAACCCCGTTCAAAAAACAATAATCGTTGACGACTTCAAAAAAAAGTTACATTGTCATAACCGATCTGCGGGGTTCGGGAGTGCAGATTCGCATTACCACGTTATTCCGACATCCGAAACATCGTTTTTTGCAAGCTTTATAAACAGCGCCTTACCGTATTTATCGGCAACGGCATCTTTCCCGTTTACGGTCACGCGGGCATTTTCTCCTCCCGGAACCGCAATCACAGTACAATATCCGTCCTCTGTCAGGCACGGCTCGGCTGTAAAGCGGATAAAGCCGTCGCCAGAACTTTTCGACGACAGACGCAGGCACACCGGCAGTGTCAGATTTCCTTCGCAGAAGAGGCATGCGTACCACATCACAACGGGAGATGACAGCGCACCGAAGCACATCCAGCCGGCGCCGCGTTTCGAATCGATCATGAAATGCTCACAACAGCGGTATGAATAATCGGTTTCCCTTTTCCACAACTCAAGGGCGGTAAACGCGATCTTTGCCGCATATTCGTTTTTGCCGTACTCAAGCATTCCGAGAAATGCGAACCACTGATGCGGCATCCAGACCGAGCCGTTCCAGTATCCGGTACTGCTGTAATATGGTGCGGATCTGTCAACTACCGACATTCCGATTTCGGTCCACATTGCGTCTTTCGACATAATGCGGTCGATAATAAGCTCACGTTCCTTATCGTCGCAGGCACCGACAAGTGCCGGGTATGCTCCGTCAAAACCCATATTGAAGTTTTCACCGTCGTCGGTACGGAGTATCCCCGTCGGTCTGCCGTCTTCATCATGCAGAAGATAGCCGAAGTACCCGCTGTCCGGATCATATGAAAGATCGCGAAGAAGCTGTCTGAAATGTCTGATATCCGAGAGATATTCACTGTCATCAAGTCCGAGAAGCGCCGCCGTATGCGCCATGACACGTGCAAAATTTATTGCGTGCGCGCTGTTTACCGCGGGCGAGCATCGGGATGCAAGTCCGGTCTTATGGACAGCCCGCTGTGCGGGGTAATCATCCCAACCGCCCGAATTATAGAAGTAGCCGAAAGTGGAAAGAAGTCCGCTTTTCAGGCGACACGTCCGTGAGCGGCTGTCCTTCCCGACGTAAAACTCATAATACTGCCTCATCGGTGCGTAATATTTGCCGACCGTACCGACATCCCCGCCCGAGATATCACAGAGACGTTTATAAACATATGCCTGTACCGGGAGCATACTGCCATGATGCACAAATGCCGCATGAACGTTTCCGACATCGGTAAGATAGGTATTGAGACATTCCTCCGCAAGCCGCGGTGCAAAATCGCAGAAGCCGAGGGCGATGAAGCCGTTATCCCATGTATAAAGCGAATCCCACCATTTTCCCGGTGTGAAGTGACGGATATAATTTCCCTGAAGCGGTATCGGATATACCACGTTTGTCAGCATGGCGGCGCGCATAAGCCGCTGACCGAGGCTGTAACGATCGGTATCCGCCGGTATCTGCGGAGGCTCCGCAGAGGTTTCCGCCCCGAAAGCAGACAGCATTTCATCGACGTCATCAGCCGTCCCGCGGCAGATAAGCAGAGACAGCCCGACGGTTGAAAAGGGTTCAATCGGTATCGGCTTTATAAAAACATCGGTATACTGCCGATCTCCGTCACGACCGATCACACTGCTGACATGATTCTGCACCGAATAAGGCATCAGCCTGTCTATATCCGAGGTCAGAAATTCACGCACGCATCCCTCCGTGTTCCATGCGATCGCATATACGTTTTTCATACCGTTATACGCTATCCTGACGCTGCCGTCTCTTTTTTCGAGAGTCGGGCGCACTTTTTTATCGGAACCGGAAATGTGCGGCAGACTGCCGCCCGTGCCGAGAGCCAGCGCATCGATCTCGATTTTGCCCGGTGAGACAACGGTAACCGACAGTTCCGTCCCGCCGCAAAGCGGCAGGTCATAAAAAGCGGACTCGTCTCCGGAAACCGTAATTTCACCCACGGCGGCTCCGTCAAACCGAAGCCGGCAGTTTCCTCTCGCACGGACAAACAACGTATCGGCATTACAATCGGGCAGTGTATAGGAAGCGGTGTCTCCTTCGGCACCGCCGAAAGGCGAGCCGAGTGCGTGCCCGAAGCAAAAGCCGTTCCGGATGATTTCTCCCCTCAGTTTCCCGTCGGGACACAGACCTTCATGCGGATCGTCCGATTTTATTCCGATACTGTCATAGGCAAGCGGATCGATTGTTTTCTCCGCACCGACGACCGTCGGTATATTCACGAAGGCTCTCTCCGCAAGCGCATGCAGGCAAAGATTCTGCGGCATTTCGGTTGCGTTTGTCAGTGAAGCCCTGACGATCACTTCGTTATCGTTTTTCACAAGGTAGGAAACATCCGCATACACCCGATCCTTCCATTCAAGTTCAAATCTGTAAGTATAGAAGCGCAGATCGGATCGGGCATACCACGGGTAATGATTCCCCTGCCAAAGCTCGCAGGGCGTCGTTATCGGTCCGCGGAAATAGCCGGGGAAAACGCTGAACTCCACCCTGTCGGCGTCATCACCGTTTTCGATTGCGGTTATTCCCGCATGCGTTTTCGAATAAGGTCCCCAATCGGACAGGCATGAATTATATTCTTTCTTCACGGTAGGATATTTTCTCACGTCTTTACTGCTCCTCACTTTTCTTTCTGCTATATCGATTATAGCAAATATCCCGCAAAAATGCAACAGGTCATGCCGCCTGCGATATGTTTTTTATTTTTCCTCCGATTCGGACAGTTCGGTTGCCGATGTCAGCAGTGAAAGAAGTCCCGCAAGCAGAGCGGCAGGAAGAACGGTCAGCCATCTGACCCTGCCGAACATTGCCGTACTCCCGACTGCCGCCGCAACCGCCTGCACTTAAGCCTTCAACGCACGTATTCCCGCAAGCCTTATCCAGTTTCTGAATTTTCGTTTCATTATGTATTACCTCCGTTTTATTTTATCGCGGATATTTGTCCGCGAAAATTTTCCTTTATTCGGAATCTTGCACATGATGTTCGAAAAAATCACCGAAAATTTCATAATAATTATTTTATTTATAGGAAATTGTTACAAATTATTGACAATTATTAAAATATGTGATATAATACAGACAACGGTTCGGGGATTTCGCAGGGTTCCGACAGGCATCGACTGTTTAAAACCGCTTTCGACACAATATGTACCGATCCTCTTGCTTTCACGAATATTGTAGAATGTTTTTACCCGAAAATCAAGGCTCAATAATGTGAAATCGGGTATCATTATCGATCATATACGGTATCAAATAAGATAAGGAAGTGTGAAAATGATAGTTGACGACCTCCGTATACTAAAAGAACAGACAAAAATGACGAGTCAGGAAATCGCAGACAAAAGCGGTGTCCCTCTTCCGACCGTCAAACGTATTTTATCCGGGCAGACCTCCGATCCCGGTTATTCGACCGTAAAGGCAATGCTTGATGCAATGGGGCAGGCAGTGCCGGATGCAAACATCAGAATTGATGACAGAGAGCGGCTCCTGATGATATACGAACGCGTGATCGCAACGAAAAACAAATGGATACAGGTACTTGCGCTTGTTTCTCTCACTCTTGCCGCGATCTTCATATTCCTTCTTGTGCTCGACCTTCTTAACCCGAATATAGGTTTTGTCAGAATAAGCTGACATAAAATTATACAGAAAACACGACCGTGTTTGAAATCACGGTCGTGTTTTTGCGTATTGAATTGATCAAAGACGTCTCATCGCATCAAGCACCTTATTGAATATCAATTGGTTCGGGTAGTATCTGTAATCGGCAAATACCGAAATACCGTCATGACAGTAATATTCCAAAACAGCGGCGGCGCAGGCGGCGCTCCGCGACTGCCCGTATTCGCATTGGCAGATGATATCCAGACCGTCATCGTGCGCCCGACGGATAAACTTTGCAAGGTCGTTGACCTCCGGGAAATATGTATCAAAGGTCAAACCGTAATCTTCAAGGATGTCGATATCAATGTCGTGAACGGCTACAGTGAAAAGCCGTTCGGGCTTTCCTTTGTAATCCACGGGCTTTGAGATTTCGCCTGTCCGTATGTTCGGCGGGTCATAAAAACAAATTACCGCCGTGTTTTTCGGAAAATCGTTTTTCAGCAGTTCTTCGACTGCTTTTCTTGAATAAATGTCTATTTTCATGGTTCACCCCTCATTTGATCTGTTTTTATTATATCACGGTTTTCGGGCAAAAACAAAACCGTTAATGGTTTGTTAATATTTATATCCGCACGGACAAAACAGCCGCGGTCGGCAATGACTGCGGCTGTTTTGCGGGTTATTCGGTTATAAACGGGTTTGATTTTATAAGCACTTTTACCGTCCACCGCATTGATGATATAAAGGACACCCAATATTACAAGATATTGTCGCAAAGTTGGGAGCTTTTGGATCGTACTCTTTTGCGCGTTTTCCATACGGACACATAGCTGTTCCCCAAAGACTACGCTTAGAAGATTTACTACTTTTTTGTCTTGACAATTTGTTGCCCAATGCAACCCCGCCTGCCGTACTAAGCATACTGCTGAGAAATCCACCACCCGACGACGGTTGATCGTAATATCCTGATTCCTCTAATTCAATTCGACGCTGATATTCCGCCTCCGCATTTCTTCTTGCAATTTCGTCACGCCGCGCTTGCCGTTGCGCCAAATACTCTTGGTATTCTTTAAGCGCGTCATTTATAGAGTTTGTGGGAGAAACAGTCATATTCAGAATAACATAATCAATAGGCAAATCATCGGAAGAATCATAATTTTCCAAAGAATTTACTGTCGGCATTTCAAGAAGATTCAAATATATATCATTTGAAGTTTCCAAGAAATACTGACGATAATGCTTTACCTCTTCCTTGATTTGATCGGCACTCCAGCCCTTGCACATTCTATCCCATAAAGGATAAAAATCCGTAATTTCTTTTAGAACGCTATGAAAAAGTCCTTTATCGATTTGTTGACCATAATCAAACATCTGCTGAAGTCTTTTAAAATCAGCCGAGCGGAATGTACCCCGAAATGTTTTTGACAAAAATCCTGTCGGCTTTGTTATCAGACTTTTATAATCATTTTCCACCTTATTCATCGCATTAAGAAGTTTAGCCTCGCAAGCTGCCGTATATTTTGCCAATTGTAACATTACCAGTTGGAGTCTATGGTTGTCCGCCAATTCCGATTTTTCAATCTTTCGTGTATGATAAACATATACCTGATCAATAATCGGAATGTCGGTGTTTCTTCCTGATTTTTGTTCTTCGGATGTGTCCTTTGAAAATTCGTCTATGTCAATTTTCAACTTAATTATATTGAACTCGTCGGGGAAAATAAGGTCGGATACTTTTACGATTTGTTCGTTTTTATATATGTCAAAAAGAACATTTTTAATTTCATTGACTTCTTGCGTATTTACCCCTCTGATATGTAAAGTGCAAAAGAATTTAATTGGAAAAGACACCGTGGAATAACCGTGTTCGATATACTCTCCCTCTTTATTCACATTAACATATTTTTGACTGTCAAATATGAAATCGCAGTTGGAACTAACCCAAATATAAGTCTGAGTTGTTTCTTTCGATTCTATCCGGTAAGTCTTTCTGTTTACAACATCAATTGTACTGCCGCCGTATACCGGAACGCCAATTTTATCTGCCGCTTTTTCCCTTACATTTGAAACAATAGCGTCCGTATAATGATTTAAAATCCTATCGCCGGGTGTGTTAAAAACCCTGTTTAGTTTACTAATCCATTCAGCTTTCTCTTTTCTTTTATCTGCGGCTTGTTTTTCAGCTTTCTCTTTTTCCGCTTTTTCTTTTTCTCTTTTTTGCTTACATATTTCGATTGCCTTACTGAGATCACATTTTTCTTCAGTCATGGTCCGGTAACAAAACTTAAAACTATGGTCTTCAATGCCAAGACTATCTTTACAAAGATTTTCAAAGGTATACATTTCAGAAATCTGCGCAGCAATATTTTCATATGTATGGTGCAAATTATCATATTGCTCTTTCAAATCCGCGGGCATATTCGTTATTTTACACTCGGCTGTTTGAAAGTTGCTCAGGGAATCAGATGATAAAATTTTCGACATCTGATTTTCGACATTTGATGCAGCTTCGTCCAGTATGCATAAATGTTTCATAATCCGATTAGCGACATTGCTATCCAACTCTATTTTGATCGGATTAACAATATCTTTATGCAACAAAGCATGCGTTATCCTAATATGTACGATGCTTTCATATATCTCATACGCTTCGCTTTTGTCACGCTCGGTTTCCCGCTCGGTAATGAGAGAAATTTTCGCAGGTGAAGAACATGAGTTATCAACACCATTATATAGCAACTTGGGATCGGTTAATGACTGTTTAAGCGTGTCCTCAATACTAATGATATCATCAATATCCTTAGACAATATTGTAATTTCATAATCATTATCGACACATATCTCATTTCTCAAATCGGAATTTTTCCAATCCTCGTTTAATGAATAGTATGGTCCATCGCTTAAAAGAAGGATTGGATAATCGGCGATTCCGCTTTTCATATCGTCAATGATTTTTTGTAGGTTTTGGGGTTGTCGATATAAAAGTGAGATTCTTCAATTGCGAATATTTTTTTCAGGAAATTCAACACAATATTATCAAAAAAGCTCATGGTAATTACTCCTTTCGATTACAATATGTAACAACGCATATATCACACTTCGGTTTCTTTTTCGTACTTTTGGTACATACCTCGCCGAAGCCGTTTGCGCAGTATGCCCACAGGATATAATCCACCTCGGCGGCGGGCTTGTTCAGGCTTTTCGCAATGTCCGCAATGATATCAATGGCTTCATACGGCGCAGCGTATTTGCGCTTTGAACAGCCGAGGTATTCACTGCCCAGAATACGGCAGATGTGCCTGTCGGGCTTGCCGATATCGTATCCGACATTTTTCAGATATTCCGCCGTCAAAGCTTCGGCGAGTTGTACGAATTTATGCTGTTTGTCCGATGCAGACAGTTCTCTTACAAGCGTTTTTAAATTGTCGTTTTTATCCGCAAGACTTTGGTAAAAATCATCCACGCCGCCGTACTCTTTTTCAATCGAAAGCAGTTTACCGATATTCACGCCGGCAAGCGCGTTTATCTGCTTGGTCAGATACGGCGTTCCGAGCCGATATTCCATGACCCGACCGACAAGGGCTGCCGGGTCGGCTATTTGCAGAGCATCGGCATCATACTGATAAAAAATATCATCAATGATCGGGATTTGCCCCGTCGCCATGTCAATGTGCGGCTCCAACCGATTCCACGCCGCACCCGATGTGAGCATTGAATAAACCATTCCGCGGATATGCTCGCTGACGGTAAATTCGCCGCCGCTCTTTCGTTTGTCAAGCTGTTTTTTGATGTAAGTATTCTCCCACAGCTTTTTCGTTTGGATTTTGCCGTCCCGTATAAACAATTCCCCGCGCAGCTGTTTATCCATGAGCAGGACGGCGTTTGCGACCGTTTCAATGTCTTTCAAGAAAATCACCTCGCTTTTTTTATTCAGCAGCTTTTATGTACTTCGATAAACAGTTCGGGGCTGACATTCAGCGCAAGACAAATGGCGCGCAGATCATCCGCATACATTGTCCGTTTGCCGTTCATCATGGCATTGAAGGTCACCTTGGATATGCCCGCTTTTTGCGCCACCGACAACTGCGTATAGCCGTTTTCCTCTATGTAAGCCCGTACTTTTTTATAAACTTCCATATCTGTTGCCTCCGCAAATACAGAATTACTGTATTTTATTCTATAATATCACAGTATTGCTGTGAAGTCAATAGGAAAATACAGAAATTCTTGATTTTACCCTTGCTTTTTATTTATTTTCGTGTATAATATTAACGGAGCGAGGTGATTTTCTTGAAATATGAGATCGGCAACAGGATTCGCATGTACCGCAAGGAGAGCGGACTGACGCAGGAACAGTTGGCTGACAGAATAAATGTTACCAAAAGCAGGGTGTCAAACTGGGAACAAGGGATCAATCGCCCCGACGCGGATATTTTAGCCGACATCTGCCGTGCGCTGAACATATCGCCCGGCAGTTTGCTGGATGTTCATCTGTCGGCAGACGATTTAACCGACAGGGAAAGAAAGATAATACAGGCGTACCGGAGTAAAACCGATGTGCGGTATGCGGTCGATATTCTTCTCGGGATAGAGGACGAAGGAGATTGACACCCGGTCGGCGATCGGCAATCTTACATGTGGTTCGGTAATCGTTGACACGGATTCGGCCACATACGTCAAACAAAACAAAAAAGCACCCGATTGGGTGCTTTTTCATATTGGCGAAGATTTACTCTCCGATTCCGAACCGCAAGGGTTCGGATTAAACTTCAATGGTGGAGCAACATTGTTTATGGATGAACACTTATGTAAGGTATCGGAGCGGTCGTTAAAGGCTGTCTAGATATCATCAATAGGACTGTTTTTTAATATCCATCATTTGATCGCCTGCGTTAAACACAATATCCGTATGCTTATCGAACATATAAGAAATAGCATGAATAAACACGCATATTATTGCCATTTTGTCCTGAACTTATTTATGTAATACTTAGGAGAGATGCCGTTCTTCTTTTTGAAAATTCTACTGAAATACAAAGCATCAGCATATCCGACATTTTCCGCAATTTGTGAAATATTCAGATTTGAGTGTTTCATATACCATTCCGATTTAGTAATTCTCAAATTTATAAGATATTGTTTTGGGGACAAACCGGTTTCTTTTTTAAACAAGTAATTGTATCTGCTTCTGCTCAGATTTTCCAATTTGGCATAAAAGTCTATATCAAAATCATTTTCCGGAAAGCGATTGACATTATCAATAAATTCTGATGAAATCTCTTTATCATCAATGCAGTTTATAGATAGACAGATATTTGAAAGCAACTCTATAAGCAGCCCGCCGTTTTTTATTTTCAATATTTTTGCTTTTTGGTTTGTTTGATCATTTATTATCGAGTATGCAGAATATTCTTTTTGGATACTGTTAAACAACACGGAAATATTATTGAATTCATTCAAATGATGCTTTCCTGCTGTCAGATTTAATTGCGTTAAAAGATTTTCCACCTCATAACCGCTAAAATGAATCCAATGGGAAATATTTTCTTTGCTGTCAAAAGAATATTTTTGCATTTCGTGAGGATAATAGATGAATATATCGTTTTCTTCTAATGTTATTATAGAACTTCCTTTTTCAATATAACAGTTTCCTTTTATAACATAAAGTATATGGTAATCGTTTCTTCCGAATTCTCTTATAACCGAAAATTCACCGCGTGTATGCGTTGTTCCGCAACTATTGACATAAAAAGCTTTTTCGGATTTGAAATCAGTTGTATCATTCATATTGCCGTTGTATATCATTATTACGCTCCGTTACAGCAAAAATTTTTCATAATTATTCTAACACACCTCAATCGTTTTGTCCATAAAAACATTTTTTAAATCTATGGACTAAGTTATCTTTAAGATATATACTTATAAAAAATTGATGTCTGATATGAGCAGATATCAATAGTAACAGGAGGAATATTATGAAAAAATTTGCTTTTATAGGAGCCGGCAGTTTACAGTTTACCACAAGCTGTATGAGGGATTTGCTGACTTTCGACGCATTCAGGGATGCCGAATTTGCACTAATGGATATTAACAAGAAAAATTTGGATAACATTAAGACGGTATGCGAACAAATAAAAGAAACTATGGAGTGCCCCGATTGCAAAATTATTGCTACGATGGACAGAAAAACGGCGCTTGAAAATGCTGACGGAGTTTTATGCACCGTTTTCAACGGCGATGTTGATATATGGAGGTATGATATTGAAATACCGAAGAAATACGGTATAGATATAAATGTCGGAGATACAAGAAGCGTTTCGGGTATTTTCAGAGCATTAAGAAATATACCGCTTTTGCTTGAAATATGTTCGGATATTGAGAAGTATTGTCCAAATGCGGTTTTTTTGAACTATACAAATCCGATGTCTATGCTTTGCGGCGCCATGCAAAAATATTCCAATATTGAGGTTACAGGATTGTGCCATAGCGTTCAGAACACAATACATATGCTAGCCAAATGGTTAAATATTCCTAAAGAAGAAATTGAATATAAGTGTATGGGAGTTAATCATCAGGCGTTTTATACAGTACTAAAACATAATGGTGAGGACCTATATCCTGCATTAAAGGCTCTAGTTTCCAATAATGAGGAGTATTACAATAAGGAGCAGGTCAGGAATGAAATGCTCTTAAAACTTGGATATTATGTTACTGAATCAAGTGGACATAACTCCGAATACAATCAGTGGTTTAGAAAAAGACCTGATTTAATAGAAAAGTACTGCACACATTCAACTGATTGGAATCCAGGTAAATATGCTTTCTCTCTTGAATTGAGAAATGAACGTAAAATGAATACTGAAAAACAGTATAAAGATTTTCTCAAAAAGCCTATTTCGAAGCTTAAAAGCGAAGAATATGCCGCCGATATTTTTAACGCCCGCATAGGTGACGGAAAGCCTTTTATATTTAACGGCAATGTTTTAAACAAAGGCTCAATTCCGAATTTGCCATTTGATGCATGTGTTGAAGTTCCCGTAGTTGCGGATTTTATGGGATTTAAAACTACCATCGCAGGCGAGCTGCCCGAGCATTTGGCAATACTTGTAAACACAACCGCGCGAATAGAAAATCTTGTTATAAAGGCTGCAATGAAAAAAAGTAAAGAAATGGTTTATGAAGCTGTATATATGGATCCGCTTTCATCGGCGGTATGCTCTCTTGATGAAATTAAAAAGATGTGTGACGAGCTTTTTGAAATAAATAAGGATTACTTAAAAGGGTATAAATAATCTTATTATCTTCAGAAGCGGGAAAATTGAATGAGAAAATATTTTAATGAAGAATTCAAGTACTTCAAGGATTATAATCCATAGCATTAGGTAGACACAAAGGAAATATGTCACGAGTATCCACGAGTCGTGTTATTCCTGTATGGGAGAATAATTAGCCAAGGCATTTGCGAATGTATATTAAATTAATTCTTGCTGATTCAGAACTTTTTTCTCTTAAAACCTTGTCCAAAACTACACCTAAACAAAAAACTGACATACATATTAACATTGAGGTCAGACAAAAATGCTGCCGTAGGAAATCCTACGGCAGCGTCTTTGCGTTTGTATCAGATTTCCACCCTTGTTACAAAATGGCCTTTGAAAAACAAGGTGTTCATCCGATACCTGTTTGGTGGAGGCGAGGGGAGTCGAACCCCTGTCCGAAAACCTCTTGATAAAACTTTCTCCGGGTGCAGATTGCCTTTTTTTAATTCCCCTTCCCGATCGCCGACAAACGGGCTAAAGGGTCAGGTAACCATTTTATGCGTGACGGTCCCAATGGTGAAAAAACCGTTCACGTTCACCGCTGAATGACGCCCGTATCGGAGCCGCGATACTCTCCGGCGGACGGGTCGCACTTAAGGCGACATCATAGCTGCACTCAGGCAGCTACAGCGTAATCGTTATTAGCGTTTACTTTTAAAAGTTGGACCTTTTAAGAGATTGTCCGGCTCTACCCGCTTATCTTATCTCAAAATCCCCGTCGAAACCTTTACGCCCCCATATCTTCGGTGTCGGCACCCGCTCTTAGCGGGCACCGCATCTTTATTATACACCGAAAAATGTTATATGTCAACATTTTTTATTCGGCAAAATATCTGTCTATTCCGTCTGCGATTCCTTCCGCCGCCTTATTGCGGAAATCATCGGTCGCCATAAGTCTGTCTTCATCCGGATTCGACATATATCCCATTTCGAATATCGTCACCGGAATCTCAGCCCAGTTTATGCCGGTCATCGTATCGGTTCGCCAGATCGGAAGCTTTGCTATACCCGTTTTCTCGCAGAACGCATCGGTGACCGAATTCGAGAGTTTCAGACTTTTTTCAAACAGTGCCGCATTATACGGATTTTTTTCGGTCATACAGATGCCGAATGCTCCGTTTGCGTTTTTATCAGTCGAGCCGTTTGCGTGTATTCTCACAAAAATATCCGCTTTATAGGCATTTGCGATCTTCGCCCGTCCGACATTACTTATCGTAACATTATGGCTTTCCCTTATCATCACGACCGAGTAGCCGCGCGCTATCAGCTCGTTTCTCAGCCTCAGCGCAACCTCAAGATTCAGCACATATTCGGGTATCCGCGTCGCAACGCCCTGTGTTCCGGTTGACAGCATCTTTTTCATATCGGTCGAGCCGGGACCAATGGGTTCAAGTCCGTTCATACCCTTTCCCTGATGTCCGGCGTCTATCGCGACGAGTCCTTTTACCCCTTTATAGTATATTCCTCCGTTTGTCTTCATCAGCTCGCGCGCCGATTCGGGTCTTTTTGGTGAAAGTCTGTCGGTCCTTACATAAAACTCTCTTCCGAGCGTCTTTATAATGCAGTATTCGTCGTTTTCTTCAACAAGAATCACCGCCGTTTCCGACTCAATCCGAACAAGCTCCTCTTCAAACGAGCTGTCATTATAAAGCGGCGTCTCTTCCGATGTCCACGCTATTCCCGGAACTCTGTCGTCAACCTGTTCGGTCGTCACTGTTGTCACGACCGGAGCGGCGGTTGTCGTCGTTGTCACCCTTGAAGTAACCGGAGTGGCAGATGTGATCCGGACAGTTGTTGTCGTTTGCGGGACCGACGATGTTACGGGCTTGGTTGCGGTCACCGGCAGGGTCGTCGAAGCCGCCGTTGAAGCCGTCGGCGAAGTTATCGGCAGAGTTGTCTGTGCCGCAGTCGTCTGCGGTATCTCCGACACGCTTGTCACGTGATGTGACTCGGTCGTCGCCGATGACGGGGTCGCAAGTGACTGTGACACACTTTGTGACTTTTCCGTCTCTGCTTCATGTCTGCCGAATGATGTAAAACTGTAAAAGACCAAAAACAAAACGGCAACCAATGCGAGTGACGACAATACTATTTTCAGAACAGGGCTTATTTCACCATCATTTTTTTTAATCAAAATCGTATCCGCCTTTACTCCGATTTCGTGTTTCGCGCTCTATTTCGCGCATTGCCTGATTTTTCGCCTCGGTATCCCGTTTATCCCACAGCTTTTTACCGCGACAAAGTCCGACCTCGACCTTTACATTGCTCCCCGAGAAATAAAGAGAAAGCGGAACAAGCGTATATCCCTTCTGATCGGTATACGAGCCGAGCCTGATTATTTCTTTTTTATGCATAAGCAGTCTGCGCACACGCAGCGGGTCTTTATTGAAAATATTTCCCTTTTCGTAAGGCGATATATGCATGCCCCGGACGAAAAGCTGTCCGTCCTCGACATAGCAGTAGCTGTCCTTCAGATTCACCTGACCGTTTCTGAGCGACTTGACCTCGGTGCCGAAAAGTTCGATCCCCGCCTCAAATTTTTCGTCAACAAAATAATCATGGTACGCCTTTTTATTCTGTGCGATTATCTTTCCCTTTGTCTTATCAGACATTACAAAAGCACCTCTTTTCAGATCCCGTCATCCGGATTTTCCGGTCCGCAAGCGTCCTCCGAGCGCACAAGCTCGGCATAGATCACGCTCTTTCCGACCCCTCTGTCCTTTGCGACCCGTTTTATTGCCGACATTTTATCACATCCCGCCGACATATAATAAGCAACATGCCGACCGACGCTCATATCCTGCCAGAACAGCTCATCCGAGGTTGCGGCAGCGCCGTCCACGACAAGGACATACTCTCCCCTCGGAGTATTCTCACCGTAAAAATCGGCGGCATCCGACACGGTTGTCCGCATTATTTCCTCATTCAGCTTTGTAAGCTCCCTGCACACCGCAATTTTGCGGTCGCCGAAATATTCCTTCATCTCGGCAAGCGTTGCGGAAAGTCTGTGCGGGGCTTCATAAAGGATTACCGTCCGCTTTTCGTCGGCAAGCTCGGCAAGCCGTCTGCTTCTTGCGTTTTTACTGCCTTCAAGAAAGCCTTCAAAAACGAATCTCCGTGTATTCAGTCCCGAAAGTGCGAGGGCAGTCACAGCGGCACAGCAACCCGGGATTGCGGTCACGGTCAGCCCTTCATCGGCACACACGCGCACAAGATCCTCACCGGGATCGGACACAGCGGGAGTTCCCGCATCGGTCACGAGTGCGCAGGACAGACCCTCGTGCAGTTTTGCGACGATACGCCCGCCGCTTTCCTTTTTATTATGTTCGAAGTAACTTACCGTCGGTTTGGATATCCCGAACGCCGAAAGCAACTTTGCGGTATTTCTCGTATCCTCGGCGGCAATGAAATCGACCTGTGAAAGCACTTTGAGTGCCCTCTCGGATATATCCGAGAGATTGCCTATCGGAGTCGCGACGAGATAAAGCACTCCTCCGACGACCTTGTTTTTTTCAGGGCTGTCCGAACGAATCATCAAACTCACCTTTTTCGTAAATATAATCAAGCTCTCTGCTGTTTTCAAGCTTCTTTGCCGACGCGTCCTTATGCATTATAAGCGGACGGGTCACAAACAGCCCGGGAGCACCTCCGTATCTGCCCTCACACAGCAGAAGCGTGGGCGAGGATTTTTCATCCGCACAGACGAGAGTAAGCCTTTTGGGCTCTATTGAAGCATTTCTCATTGCGGATATCAGATCGGACAGTCTGTCGGGTCTGTAAACTGCGTAAAAGCTTCCCCCGAATTTCAGAAGTCTCTTTGCCGCAAGGCAAAAGTCGTTTATCGTTCCGAGAACTTCCCTGCGTGCGATATTCATTTCATCGTTATCGTTATGAAATCCGCAATCGGCACGCATATACGGCGGATTTGAGAACACGTAATCGCACCCTGTGCCGATATCCTTTGCCGAAGCATTGCGGACATCCGCACATACGGGAAACAGCCGCTCCGACATACCGTTCAGAGCGGCGTTTTCGGAGACGAGATCGGCAAAGGTTTTCTGCACCTCGAAGGCGTATATTTTCTCCGCCTTTCCCTTTGACAATGTCAGCAGGGATATTATACCCGTTCCCGCGCCCAGCTCTGCCGCCACTGCGTTTTTCTTCCCTTTTATATATGCATACAGCAGATAGGCATCGGTTCCGAATGTCAGACCGCTTACCCTTTGCCGTATGGTAATATTCTCGTTTACTTCATCAACTCTTATACCGTTATCACTCATACAAAACCTTTTCACAAGTCGAAAACAAGGGCAGACCTCAAGCCCGCCCTTGTTTGCATACCTCTATGTACAAGATTATTCCTCAGTAGGAGCTCCGACCGGGCAAACACCCGCGCAGGATCCGCAGCTCAAGCATTCATCAGCATTGATAACATACTTTCCATCCTCTTCGGAAATGCAACTTACGGGGCAGGCATCAGCGCAAGCACCGCATCCAAGGCATGCATCGGCATCAATTTTATAAGCCATTTTAACACCTCCATTTCGATTTATGAATCATTATATCACACTGCTTGCAAAAAATCAAGTTGTTTCGCAAATATAATCATTTGATTTCTCCGCTTTTTTCACCGCTTTTACGGTTGGGATTGCGGTTTTTACCGTGCTTTGCAAAATTATGCTCTTTTTTTCCGCCGTCGGCTTTTTTTATTTCCCCGTCGGCTGCGGCACGATCTTCCCTGACATCCGATCGCTGAACAGCTACTGCTCTGCGTTGCTTATCGCGTCTGCCCTTTTCATCGGCAGCTGTCTCAGCCCTTTGTGCGACCGCTCTCTCCTGCTTTGTCTGCAGATTTTTCGTGCCGTACTGTCCCATGCGTCCGGAGCCGTTCTTTTTCTTTTTATCGGCAGGCTCTTTTACTTCGGTCGTCTTTTTCTGCTCGGCTGTTTCAGCCGTCCTTTCGGAACGCTGTACACTTGCCTGCTTTTTCTGCTTCTGTCCCTTTATGCCCTGTTTTTCGGCAAATCTGCGCGATGACATTCTTTCCGGTTCGGATGTCTCACGCTCTTCCTCGTCGTATGCGCTTACAACGGTTACACCGCTGCCGACAAAAGGAACATTGACGGGACGTGCCGCACGCTCCGCTTTTTCGATCCGCTTAGTTATCGGATCGTCGTCGGTTTTCGCGCGTACCGCGTCACGGTCATATATTTTCGGCGCTCCCTCGGGATCGGCATCAAGACATACCTTGACAAGTCCGAGAAGCGGTTTGCTTTCGACTACCGTACCCGTTCCGTCCGGTGTCACGATGGCAACTCCGACCTTCGGAGTCCGCTTTATCTCCTCCTGATATGTTTCATGCTCGAATCTCAGGCAGCACATGAGACGTCCGCAGGCACCCGATATCTTTGAGCTGTTGAGCGAAAGTCCCTGCTCCTTTGCCATTTTTATCGACACCTGTGTAAAATCGTTGAGAAAGCTGTGGCAACAGTATTCGCGGTAACAGACGCCGAGTCCGCCCATGATCTTGGTTTCGTCGCGGATTCCTATCTGGCGAAGCTCGATACGCGTATGGAAGACGGCGGCAAGGTCCTTTACAAGCTCACGGAAATCGACCCTGTCATCGGACGTAAAGTAGAACAGCAGTTTTGCGTTGTCAAATGTATACTCAACATCGATAAGCTTCATATCAAGACCGTGTTCGGCGATCATTTTCTGGCAGACCGAGAATGCCTCATCCTCTTTTTTCCGGTTATCCTCAAAATGCAGATCATCCTCGTGTGTCGCCATACGCAGAACCTTCTTGAGCGGAAGTACAAGTTCGTTTTTCGGTATTGCCCTATTGCTCATCGTAACCGTTCCGTATTCGACGCCGCGCGCGGTCTCAACCACGACCTTTTTGCCTTCACGCGCGGTTATCCCGCAGGAAGCAAAATGATATATTTTACCGGAGTCGCGGAAGGACACGCCGATCACATCCACCGTATCGCTTCCGACAGGCATGTCTGCGGCAGAATCGCCGACAGTATATTCTCTTTTATCAAATTCGTTATCAGTCAAATCGGTTTCATCCTTTCGTTCAAAGTCCGAGTGCGGCACAGATATCCGAGGCAAGCTCAAACTTTGCGCTTGTTATATTTACATTTGCCCTTATATTTTCGTCAAAGCGTCCGGCAAGTCGGTCAAGAGCCATTATTCTCGACGGTGATATTTTATCGGCAAGCTCGCCGATCTTTTTCGGCATGCCGTAAAGCAGTTCGGCTTCCCGCGATATACGGAAGGCGGCAAGATCGCGCAGAAGCGCGCGCACGAGCCTTACGAATCCCGAAAGCTCATCTCTCTTTGCCGGCATTGACATGACCGCGGCATAAACATCCGCCGTGCGCCTTAACAGTATCCTCTCTAAAAAGGCAACCGCATTTTTTCTTGCATCATCCTTTTTACCGACGCTTCTGTCGATCAGCCCGACTGCCGCACCTATTGCTCCGCCGGATGCGGAAACGACATATTCAAACTGTTCCGGATCGCTTTGCATCAGTCTTTTTGCACGCTCGTCATGCGACAAAAGGTATTTTTTCAGCTCGTCCGGTTCAAACACCTGCATCCTTATTACCGGAGCGCGGCTTCTTACTGTCGGGAGAAGAAACGCGGAATTTTCGCAAAGCAGAAAAAAATAGGTTGCCGACGGCGGCTCTTCGATTATTTTCAGAAGTGCATTCTGCGCCTGTGCCGTCATACAGTCACAACCGTCCACGACAAACGCCTTGAATTCAAGATCGTTCGGCTTTATATATGCGTCTCTTCTTATCGTGCGCACATCATCGACGCCGATCGTCTTTCTGCCCTCCGCCGCGCCGATCACCCTGACGTCCGGGCAGATACCGTCGTATATTTTTTTCGCCATTGCGGCAGAGTCGGACATCAGCGCGCAAACCGAGAGCGAAAGCAGTTTTTTACCGCTTCCCGACGGTCCTTCGACAATATACGCGTGTGCAAGCTTATGCTCTGCCAGATCACTTGACAGCATACCGACGGCAACGCTGTTTCCGTAAATGCATCCCGACAGATCGGGCAGTAGTTCCGCTGTTGCCAATCGATTACACCTCCGACAGAATTTTATCCGTTTACGATCCCGATATCGGGCACATAATTATTATGAACGGACACGCGATCTTTTTTGCATTATAACAGATAAATCGTCATTTGTAAAGGATTTTATCAAAAAATTATCATCGGAATCGGTCCGAAAGGGGGCAAGCAAAGGGCAATGGACAAAAAAGGAGCAAAAACAGTAGGCGAGCGAAGGGTATTCGAACTGCACGTAAGATATATATGCATCATATCGCTGCTTGCGGTCATAGCGGCAGTCTGTCTTGTCACGACAGACATTTTTACACGGTCGCTCCGCAGAGAAGCAAAGCTTAACGAAGACAGATTTGTCTCCGGATTCGGGGAAGCTGTCGGACTTCTTGCAAGCGGACTTTCCGAAGCCTCGGAAGAATCGGATCCCTATATATTCTCATCATACATGTCGGATGCGACAAGCAGATGCGGAAGGATAATCGGTACCGCGAACGCTTACGGAAAATTAAACAGCAGACTGCTTGAAAAATATTTTGCGGAGCTCTCCGAAAAATGCAGAAGGATGCAGGAAAAGGCAATTGCCGATCTTTTTGTCGATGACGAATCAAAAAAGTTCTGTTCGGATTGCGCAGGACAGGTCGGACGTATTCTGACCGACGGAAAGCGGGACGGGAGCTATTCCGCCGATCTTATCGATCTCATGCTTTCTCCGCTCATCACCGCGTCAAATTAACGAAAAGTTTAATTTTGGGTATTGAACTTATCGGTTCGTTGTGATAAAATATTTCATAATACATTTTTCCTTCTTGAGGTGATCCGCTTGCGGCGTTTTTTTACTGCAATGATTATATGCGTTCTGACTGCAGCCTTTTCGGCATGCGGTCTGCTTTACGATCCCGCCTCCACAGGGCTGTCCGACCGGGGCACCGAAAATACCGCCGGGCTCACGTACCCTGTATCCGAGGTGACCTATCCGGACATTTTTCACAGGTATCCGTCGATCATGGACGTTACCGAAAACGACATCGGAATACACCCGTCCGGCAACACCTACAATGTTGTCGGAGATGACGGAAGTGTGCTTGTAAAGGTCACGGTCACCCTCCCGACGATCAGCTTCAACAGCGAAAACGCCGCGGAGCTTTCGGTAAACGAGACACTGAACAAAACAAAATCCGAAATAGAACGTCGGATACAGCGGCTTGCCGATTCGGCGTTGTCCGATCGCAAAAACGGATACACCCCCTTCGGAACGTCAAAATTTGCGGCATCCTATACTCTTACCGGCTTTTCGTCCGACTATGCAAGTATTCTCTATTCGATCACCGAGGTCAACTCGGACGGACAGACAAATCACACCCTTATCTGCTCGGTCATTGATCTCAAGGCGGGGTTTGCGGTCGATCTGTCAACCCTTTTCACAGGCGGTCTTTCGGACAAGCTTATATCGCTTGTGAACGAAAAACTCGCCTCATGCGGCAAGCCGCTCTACCGGAACTATGAAGCTCTTGCCGCAAGCGGCATAAAAAACTGCTGGCTGATCGGCTCCGGCGACATTCTTATTGTCTTTCCTCCTTCGATGATTGCTCCCGCTACCGAAGGTACGGTTGAGATCATCCTGAAAAACAACGAAATAAACGAGCTTATGAACGAATACGGAAGCACCCTTCTCGGGGATCCGCCCGCAACCGCGCCCGACATTGATGCCGACGAGGACAACTGAGGTCTGCGGCTCATGGAAACTAAAGTAAAAAAGATATCGGTCGGTGACACACTGATAATGAAAAAACCGCACCCGTGCGGTTCTTTCGGAATGAAAGTATTGCGGATCGGTTCCGATCTTCGCATCGAATGTACCGTCTGCGGACGCGACATGTCGGTTCCGAGAGTAAAGCTTGAAAAAAACATAAAGTCGGTTATTGCGGCGGAACAAGATGCAAAAACCGACGCGGAAAGGTAACATCTGTCATGAACAAAAAAATCACGGACGCTTCCGACAGACAGTCGGGCGTCAAAAACTTTTTTTCATCAGCAAGGCTGAAAATTTCGGATCTGCTCGGCAAATACGATTACGTATGCTGTTCGTTCATCATCCCGATACTTATTTTCCTGCTCATGTACCTCTGTTTCTGGATCGCCTGCACGATATCGGGACGATTCTCATTCGGAAACGGGTCGGTGCTTGTACTCGACCTGAACGGTCAGTATATATACTTCTTTGAAGCGCTTCATCACATTCTGCGCGGCGATGCCTCCTTCTTCTATTCGTGGGCGCGCTCGCTCGGCGGGGAATTCATCGGAATATACGCCTATTATCTTGCCTCACCCCTGTCATACATCGTCGGGCTGTTCCCTTCGGATCACATTACGGAGGCTCTTCTTACAATAATCCTTCTGAAATGCGGAATCAGCGGCGGAACCATGGCGTTCTACCTCAAAAAGAACCGTCCGTCCTTCAACAATATCGGCGTTGTCGTAATGTCTGCGATGTACGCGCTCTCATCATATGTGATAGCTTATGCGCACAACACGATGTGGATGGACGCGCTCATGCTTCTCCCGCTTGTCATATACGGGACAGAGCAGCTTATCAAGAAGGGCAATTTCAAGCTCTACATCGTCTGTCTGACCCTTACGCTCGTATCGACATTTTACATCGGATACATGGTATGTCTGTTCCTCGTATTCTACTTTTTCTATTATTATTTCTCCTGCAACGTAAAGCCCGGTGACAACAATTTCTACGGTGAAAACCGACATTTCATCAAATCGCTCGGTCGCATGGCTGTCGCTTCCGCGGTTGCGATCTTCTGTGCGTGTCTCATAATTCTCCCGACCTATTATTCGCTGACCTTCGGCAAGACCGGATTTTCCGATCCCGAATGGAAGCTCACATCGCAGTTCGATCTGCTCCGCTTCTTCTACAAGATGCTTCCCGGTGCATACGACACTGTACGTCCGGACGGATTCCCGCTTGTCTACTGCGGAACCGCGGCGCTTATCCTGCTGCCTGTATTCTTTGTGAGCAAAAAGGTCGCGCCCCGCGAAAAGATCGGTGCCGCGATCATGCTGACCCTTATGGTCTTTTTCATGGGGAACTCGATCACCGACCTTATCTTCCACGGTTTCCAGCGTCCCAACTGGCTCAATTACCGTTACAGTTTTATTTTCATCTTTCTCGTTGTTGTCTTCTGCGCACGTGCGCTTGAGGACATCGGGAACATAAGTCTGCCCTGCATAATCGGTGCGGGCGCGGGTGTTCTCATACTGATTTTCATGGCTCAGACACAGCACTACACAATCGGCGGTACGTTGACCGACGATCAGGTGGCGTTTGAGAATCTGAAGGAATTCATCTGCATATGGACATCGGTCGTCTGCGTGATTGCAAATGTTGCCGCACTCGGCATCGTTGCTCTGAAAAAGGTCGCGCGCAGAGCCGCCTACATCGGGCTTGCGTCGGTCTGCTGTCTTGAGCTTTTTGCCGCCGGCGTCATGACGATAGTATACGAGGACAACGATGTTGTATATTCGTCGCGCGACAGCTATGTTGATTTCATGAACCGTCTTAGTCCGACGGTAAAATACATTCAGAAGAACGACAAAGGCTTTTACCGCATGGAAAAAACGGTCTTCCGCAATGTCTGCGACAACATGGCACTCAACATGAGAGGTCTTTCCAATTCAACCTCTACGCTTAACGCCTCCACAATTGCGTTTCTGAACCGCATGGGCTATTCGGCGGCATCTCACTGGACGAAATACGGCGGCGGGACTCCGGTAAACGACAGTCTGCTCGGTCTGAAATACATCATATACGACTCGAACAACACCTCCGAGGCAAGCGATCTTTACAGAATGTTTGCACAGGACAACTCGGCAAACATCATTTCCTACATCAACGACTATGCGCTTTCGCTTGCTTACAGCTCAAACGGAGATATAAAGGAATTCGATATTTCGGACAACACCCTTTATGCATCACCCTTCGAAACGATGAATCAGATAATCACCGCCCTGCTCGGCGAAAATGAAACGGTAGAGCTGTTCAAGCCGATTCCCTACACTCTTGAGCTTGTCGGTGTAAACTGCAACTACCGCGGAACGGTATACGAGACGGTCACCGATTCGAAAGGCAAGCCGAAGCTCGACGAAAACGGCGAAGAGATAAAGGTATCGATTCCCTACTGTTTCTATGCTCCCGCAACAAGTCACGGAACGATGAATTACAGACTGGAGTTTCCAGAAGACTACATTGACGGTTCCGACGTTTACTTCTTCTTCTGCTCAAATTATCCGAGAGAAGTCTCATGGGAGCATGTCAACATGAGCAGCACCGAAAAGAGCGGAACCTTCTTCGGCTACGAAACCGACTGCATACAGTCGCTCGGCAAGCTCACCGCAAGCGAAGATCAGCTTCTTCGCGTATCGATCACGAACGACTCGGACATCTTCTATGTCATGCAGGAGCCCGAGATATTCTATTATCTCGACAGAGAGCTTTTCACCGATGTCATGAAGAGGCTGGCAGAGGGCAATCTCATTATTGACGAAAAATTCAGCGAATCCGACATCTCTGGAAAGGTAACGGTCCCCGAAGGCAACAGCTCAATGTTCACCACGATACCGTATGACGAGGGCTGGAACGTATATGTTGACGGCAAAAAGGTCGATATCTACGAAAATCTCAACGCACTCATAGGCTTTGACATCACACCGGGCGAACATACCGTAAGGTTCGTGTACAGATCGAAATACATGGTATACGGTTTCACGCTGACCTTGATCGGTGCACTGATATTCGTTCTGCTCTGTCTGCTTGACAGGCGGTTCAGAGTCCCGAAGCTTGCAGCAAGGAGAGAAGCCTTCGAAAAGGTCCTCGCGGAGCGCAAGGCTGCCGATGAGGCAAGAGCAATCGCCGAGCGCAACGAGCTTATTGCGCGTACCGACGGGTCGGACGACGATTCGTCGGAAGACTCATAAACAAACCGAAAAGGCACACTGCCGTCGGATAGCAATATCGGCGGCGGTGTGTCTTTTTTACATCCGGTTATGACTTGACAAATCCTTTTCGCTATTATATAATTACACAAAAGAGAGAAAGGAGCCTCGGAACATGGACAAAATTCTCATTGTCGAAGACGATATCGGTATAATCTCCGGGCTTTGCAGACTGCTTGATTCCGAAGGCTTTTACGCCTGTCCGACGAGCGGTCGGACAGAGGCGCTTGCCGCTCTTGACAAAGAAAAATTCGATCTTGTTCTGCTTGACATATCGCTTTCGGACGGAAACGGCTATTCGCTCTGTTCGACAGTCAAGGGGCGGAGCGATATCCCGGTAATCTTTCTGACCGCGTCCGGAGACGAGGGCAGCATAGTCGCCGGCTTTGACATCGGTGCGGACGATTACATACAAAAGCCGTTCAAACCGCGCGAGCTGATATCAAGAATTAAAAATGTACTCAGAAGATACAACGGCAACAGAAACACCCTGACAGTCGGCAACATAACAATCGACGCCGACCGCGGAACGGTCGAAAAAAACGGCAGTGAGCTTATCATGTCCGCGCTCGAATACCGTATCCTGCTCTACCTTTTTTCAAACAGGGGAAAAATCCTCACCCGCGAGCGGTTACTTGAGGAAATATGGGACATTGCCGGAGATTTTGTCAACGACAACACACTCACGGTATACATAAAGCGCATACGGGAGAAAATAGGCGATGATCCCACCTCCCCATGCGTAATAAAAACGGTACGCGGTATCGGATACAGGGTCGATTGACATGAGACTGCTAAAAAACCGTGAGGTGCGGTTCACCTTATACATTCTTTGCGCAGCAGCCGTGTTTTTTACGGTGCTTGCCTTTTTCGGCGGAGCCGTTCCGGGCACGATCATGCTTGCCGCCTCGGTGTTTTTTATCTCGGTATATCTCATTTCGGTAAAGAAGCGTTACGATGCGATCGCAAAGCTGAGCGCATCGATCGACCTCGTTCTGCACGGCGATGACAATGTTCTCATAACGGAAAGCCGTGAGGGTGAGCTTTCACTGCTCGAAAGCGAAATATCCAAAGTGCTGCTCAGACTGCGCGAAAATTCGGAGAGACTGAAAAATGACAAGCTCCGCCTTTCGGACGCGATAGCCGACATTTCCCACCAACTCCGCACGCCGCTCACCTCGATAAATCTGACCTTGTCGCGGCTCATCGGCGGGAATGTCACGCAGGAGGAACGAATAAAGCTGTTATACGAGCTGAAATCCCGTCTTTCCCGTATAGAGTGGCTTGTGGAAGCACTGCTGAAAATATCGAAGATAGATGCCGGTACCGCCGTGTTCCGCAGTGAACCGGTTTCGGTTGCGGACATTGTCGCCCGCGCCTCCGAGCCGTTTGCAATCGCACTTGAGCTTAAAGATCAACGGCTTATCACCGATATCGGCAATCAGTCGTTTATCGGTGACACGGCATGGAGCACGGAAGCGATAAGCAACATTATCAAGAACTGTATGGAGCACACCCCGGAAGGGGGGTACATAAAAATATCCGCCGAAGAAACACCGCTCTATACCGAGATCGTTATCGGCGACAGCGGCGAAGGGATCGACAAAGCAGACCTTCCGCATCTGTTCGAACGCTTTTACAGAGGAAAAAACTCCGCAGAGACAAGCGTCGGCATAGGACTTGCCCTCACGCGGGCGATAATTGCCGAACAGCAGGGCAGTATAAAAGCCGAAAACTCGGCATCCGGCGCTCTTTTTACGATCCGTTTTTACAAGCGAATAATCTGAAAATGACAGTCCGGTGACAGTAATTACAAAAATACAGTCACCGAACTGTCACTTTTGTCGGTTATAATTGAAGCGATAAAGAAAGGAGCATCAGCATGGAAATACTTAGGGCAGAGCATCTGACAAAAATATACGGCAAGGGAGAAAATCAGGTTGCCGCAATCAACGACATATCTTTTTCTGTCGAAAAAGGCGAATTTCTCGCAATAATCGGTCCTTCCGGATCGGGAAAATCCACACTTCTGCACATCCTCGGCGGAGTTGATCGTCCGACGAGCGGGAAAATATACATGAACGGTCAGGACGTATACGCGCAAAGTGAGGATCAGCTTGCGGTATTCAGACGCAGGTATGTCGGACTTATCTACCAGTTCTACAACCTCATACCCGTACTCAACACGGTCGAAAATATAACGCTCCCGGTTCTTATGGACAACAGAAAGGTCAACAAAGGGCGTCTCAACGAGCTTATTGCGACCCTCGGACTCGGCGGCAGGCAAAACAATCTTCCGAACCAGCTTTCGGGCGGACAGCAACAGCGCGTATCGATAGGCAGAGCGCTGATGAACGCGCCCGCCGTCGTTCTTGCGGACGAGCCTACCGGAAATCTTGACTCGAAAAACAGTCAGGAAATAGTCGAACTTCTGAAAGAGTCGAACAAAAAATACGGGCAGACCCTGATTGTCATCACGCATGACGAATCGATTGCACTTCAGGCTGACCGTATCATCTCCATAGACGACGGCAAAATAGTCGGTGACGAGCGCATCCGGGAGGCGACAAAATGAATGTTTTCTGCAAATACACCCTGAAGTCGCTCAGAAAGAACAAGACGCGCACTCTTGTTACGATAATCGGCATTATTCTTTCGATGTCGATGATAACCGCCGTTATCGAAGCGGCTTACAGCGGATTGACCTATCTGCGCAGGGCGGAGGTGGAGCGCAACGGCGCTTTCCACGGATTTTACCATGATCTCTCGGACAAGGAGCTGTCGGCTCTCAGCGGGAGGCAGGAGGTAAAAGAGTATGCGAGCTGGCAGGACGTCGGCTGGGCAAAGATCGGCAGTAAAAACGAATACAAGCCCTATCTGCTTATCGAATCGATAAGCGACGGATTTGAAAAGCTGGTCAGTGTCAAACTGACCGAAGGTCGGCTTCCCGAAAACGAAAACGAGATCGCCCTTCCGAATCATCTTGAATCAAACGGCGGGGTCAGCTTCAAGCTCGGAGACAGTCTGTCGCTTGACGTCGGCAGACGTACCTCCGAGGGATACGACCTTTCTCCGTCAAATCCGATTAATCCGGACGCAAGCGAAGAAATTTCGGACACAAACAAAAAGACATACACGGTCGTCGGCAAATACGACAGATTCAATTATCTTATCGAACAGATATCGTCGCCCGCGTATACCGCACTGACAAAGGAAGGCGGAAACGGCAACTACCGTTTCTTCTTCACGGTGGACAATCCGACAAAGGTATACGATTTTACCGACAGCATCGACAGGGATTGTGTCGTTCACCGTGATCTTATCAGGCTGTACGGGTTGTTCAGGGACGGCGCTATCATGAGGATGCTTTACTCCTTCATGGCAATCCTTATTTTTCTGATCGTATCCGGCTCGGTATCGCTGATATACAATTCGTTTTCCATATCGGTAAGCGAAAGGACAAAGCAGTTCGGGATACTCAAATCGATCGGAGCAACCGGACATCAGCTCGGCGGTGCCGTTTTATTCGAAGCCCTTGTACTCTGTGCGATTGCAATTCCGCTCGGAGCACTCGCCGGATGCCTGGGAATAGGTGTAACCTTCTTCTGTCTGCGTGACTCATTCACCTTTATTACGGGCGTGTACAGCAGTGAAGTAATGCGGCTTGTCATCAGTCCGACGGGACTGATTGCCTCTTCCCTGCTATGTCTCATAACCGTTCTGATCTCGGCATGGATTCCCGCACGCCGTGCGATATCGGTATCTCCCATCAGCGCCATACGTCAGGGCTCGGATGTCAGAATCAAAGGCAAAGAGGTAAAAACATCATTTCTCACAAGAAAGCTTTTCGGATTTGAGGGAATGATGGCTGTCAAGAACTTCAAACGCAACCGCAAGGGATACCGTGCGACGATTCTTTCACTCTTTCTCAGCGTTACGCTGTTCATCTCGGCAAGCTCGTTCTGTTCCTATCTCGGCACGACCGTAAACGGCGTCAATTCGTCGGACGCAAATTACGACATATCATATTACACGACAGGAGAGAACGGAACCCGTCCCGATCCGCGTACAATCCTTGAAAAGCTGTCGGCGGCAGACGGAGTTGAAGAGTCGGCATTTTCGGAAAGTGCCGGAATCGATATCGCATATGACTCGTCCCTCCTTGATGACTCATTTGTCTCATTCTTCGGGAAAGATCAAAAAAGCCGCAACACAACGATCGCGTTCATCGATGACGCAAGCTTCCGCAGGCTCTGCGAAGAAAACGGACTTGATGCGAAGGCACTGCTCTCGGGCGACGGTCTCGGCTCTGCGCTTATGTACAACAGCTTTATCACAATGCGCGCCGTAAATGCCGATTACGCCAAGCGGTACAGCCTGAAGGTTCTGCGCGACTCGGTATTCCCGTGCGTGGCTGAAAGCACGTTTATCGCAGACAATATCGACGGATACGTCTTTTACGCGTTCACCGAAGATGACGGAAACGAATACGCGGTCTATTATCCGAAAAATTATCTTGACGAAAGAGTTGCGGCGGGCTATGAGCCGGAAGCGGAATACGCCATGAAGCTGACAAGAGCCGAAGCGACAAAAACCGTAAAGCTGAGGCTTGCCGCCGGGATCTCAAAGCTTCCCTTTTTCTTACCGTCAAACGATCCCGTGATAATATATCCCTATTCGGCTATCGACACGGTTGAAATCGGTTTGAATTCCCACCAGACCGTTTTTTACTTCAAGGCAGGCGATCACCGCAGGACGTTAGACAGCATAAAAAACATACTTGTCGAAAACAACCTTTCACAGTCGAGGCTTAACGATGTTGCCGAGAGCAAGGAGGCATCCCGCATGCTGCTCAAGGTAATAAAGGTGTTCTCATACGGCTTCATAGTACTGATCTCGCTGATTGCGGCATCAAATGTTTTCAACACGATATCGACAAACATACTGCTTCGGCGGCGCGAATTTGCGATGCTTAAATCAATAGGAATCACCGGGCGCAGTCTTTCAAGGATGATGAATTACGAATGTATCATTTACGGGCTCAAGGGGCTTCTGCTCGGACTTCCGACATCGTTTGTAATAACCTTTCTGATCTGGAAATCCACAGACAGTGCCTACGTGATGCCCTTCTACATCCCGTGGATGACGGTCGCCATAGCAATCGGAAGCGTTTTCATAGTCGTCTTTGCCTCCATGCTCTACGCGATGCGGCTTATCGCAAAGGACAATCCGATCGACACTCTGAAAAACGAAAACCTGTAAAAAACAAATATCCGGCATGAGATTTTTATCTCATGCCGGATATATTCATATTTCGGGTTCTTCCTTGCCGAACGGCGTCGGCGGAGCCGTCACCGGCTCGGGCAGAGTCCCGATACCGGTAGTTGTCTGACTCTCATTCCCGGTCGTATCCACATTCTGAAGCACAAACCAATGGACAAGTTTGTTCTCCACCTTGTCAAAGAGAGCATTATATTGCAGATATTTATATATCCGCAAAAGGTTTGAATCATACGGGAGAACGTCCGCAAAGCTGTAAAAATTCATATCATTATCAAAATATCCCGCCGCCGTGATTGCCGGGTAATCGCGTCTTACCGTCGATATGAATTTCAGGTATTCGGTTTTTTCAAGTCCCGCGATATCAAACATTTTTCCGGAGAGGTAGTTAATTGAGGTGATTTCGGTGCTGTCATCCTCAAATTCGAAATTTGCCCAGATCATATAAGGAACTGCGTACTTTGCCTGATTGAGCTTTGTGTCGGTATCGTCCCCGATCCCGAAAAACCGGGAATAGAAGCTGCCCGACAGCGAGGGCTGATGGTCTCCGAAGAACACGATCATCGTTTCTTCATCGGCTGACGAGAAATATTCGATCAGCTCTTTAAGCGCTTCGTCGGTCTTCTTTATCGACGAGAGATATTCCTGCGTGCCCGTATACTGCGGAAAATCCTTTATATGGACGATAGACTCAAAGTTCTCGGTCGAATATCCGCCGTGATTCATCATAGTCACGGCAAAGGTAAATAGCGGCGTATTTTCGTCCTTTGATTCGTAAAGCTCTATTATCTTTCTGAAAACCGCGCTGTCGCTGACGTGTCCTCTGTAATAATCTTCATCGGTCAGACCGGTAAAATCGTCTTTAAAGAGTATATTATCGAAGCCGTAGTAGGAATAGATCTTATCACGGCTCCAGTTTATGGGAGCCTCGGGGTGCATACCGACTGTCGTATACCCCGCCTTTTTGAGTGCATCGACTATCGAAAAAGAATTGTTTTTATTGAGATAGAGATTATACGCGACCGTATTCTTCGGGAGAAACGCCATCGAATGACCGGTCAGAAACTCAAACTCGGAGTTTGCGGTATTTCCTCCGAAAACAGAGGAAAGCGCCCAGCCCTTTTCCACGTTCGGCATATCACTGCTCAGTGACCTGTAAAAAGGAAGCACGTCTTCGACGGTCAGGAGCTGATTCTTTGCATACCCGTTTTTATACAGATATTCGGCTACCGCCTGAAGGTCGGTGAAGGTTTCGTCCATTATCACGATGATATTCGGCTTTTTTTCATCGGTTGTAGGCGGAATATCGGGTGTATCGGTTGACGGAGGAGTCGTGGTAGGTTTGCCCCCGGTCGTCGGAGGCGTTGTCACCGGAGGCTTTACATCGGTCGAAGGCGCCGATGTTGACGGCTTACCGTGAAGTCTGTTATACTCGGAAAGGAGAGCCTCAAGCTCCTCCGGCGAATAGCCGGAAGGAATTCTGACCTTTGTTGCGGTCGCGGTATGGATCACGTTTACGTAAAATCCGTTATTTTCGGACGCACGGAACATCCAGTATTTATCGACAAAGCCTATTGCCCGCTCTCCCCATGCGGTTGACACGAGCAGTATAACCAGAAGAAGCGAGCCGACGCCGCCGCCTGCCGTAAAGAGTCTCAGTCTTGTTCCTTTGAAATCGGGAAAAGAGGTAAGTGCAATCAGCACTCCGAATCCGATTGAAAAATACAGCGCGGTCAGCGTCATTCTCGAAAGTGTGAACGAATAACCCGCCGCAACGCTCAGTCCCGTCATTATCGAAAAGATATCATTGAAGCCTATTTCCATAGACCTTGTCTGAACCACGAGGTGGTCTATCACCGCGATCGCTTCCGAAAAGATCAGTGCCGACAGTATGGATGCGCGCATATTCCTGCATGCGGCGAACACCAATGCTTCGATTGCAAAAATCACAAGCACATTCAGTGAAAATTTAACAACATTCAGCCTTTTACCGATCCCGGCGCCGATAGTGAACTGCATAAGCAGAAAAACAATGATCGCGCAGAAGATGAATATCGGGATGATGAACAGGCCGTTTATTTTTTTTGAAAACTCAATTTTTACGAAAAGCGAAAAGGCGAGCAACAAAGAAGCCGGACCAATCAGAAATGCATTGGCATGAAGAAGGACGGCGGCAACCGTACAGGCAACAACTATCAGAGCAAACAGCGGATAAAGGCGCAGATTCCGCCGAAGAATTAGCTTCATAATCATTTTTCCTTTCAACAGATTCGGGTCTGACGAGGCAATCGGCGACCGTCTGACCTTACATATTTTAAATTCCGAAAATCCGGATTGTTTGTAACAAGCGCAAGAAGCCCGAACCGCAATCGGCAGACTCCCGCAAGGGCAAAAAAACAGGTTCGGGGCGGCACAGATCGATGTTCGTCACTGTTGTTCAGGCATACATACCCCCCGAACGCTCGGTTATTATAACACCAAAGCAATGACTTTGTCAACACAATTTATGGGCTTTTCCGTGAACAAACTGCAACATTTTTACCCTTTTCGTCTTAAAATGTTGATATTCGGCGCTTTTTTTGAAAAAACTATTGACACGGAAAGCAAATGGTGATAAAATGCTTTCTGTATAGAGATCAAACGTTTTGACGGGGAGCAGTAAGGTCCGGCGCGTCCCACAGAGAGTATCGCGTATGCTGAAAGCGATACGGAAAGCGGTTCCCGAAGTCGCCCCCGAACGGCGGTTACGAAGGTGCGTTTTTGCACCGCGTAGTTTCCGACGGGTTCTGCCCGTTAAAGCAGACCGTATTCGCGCTTTATGCGTTTATGCGGACAAAGAGTCTGCTCACGGCAGAAATTCAGGTGGTACCGCGTCTTATCGGCGTCCTGTGTTCTCAAAGATCACGGGACGCTGTTTTTATTTTTCCCGCGCTCCCGCACTTTAGTCGGATCATTTTAAGCATATTATATAATGGAAGGAAAAAACAGTAAAAATGAAAGAACTCGAAAAACAGTATTCCCCGAAGGAGACGGAAGACCGTCTGTATTCCTTCTGGAACGAGAAGGGCTACTTCACCCCCGACATAAACGACGGAAAACCCGCGTTTTCCATTGTCATTCCGCCCCCGAATGTCACCGGAAAGCTCCACATGGGACACGCTCTTGACGAAACATTACAGGACATTCTGACGCGTTTCAAGCGGATGCAGGGATACTCCACCCTCTGGCTTCCCGGCACCGACCACGCCGGAATCGCGACACAGATAAAGGTTGAGGAGGCTCTCCGCGTCAACGAAGGGCTTACGAGATACGATCTCGGACGCGACGAATTTCTGAAACGTGTATGGGCATGGAAGGAGCAGTACGGCGGAAATATTATCAGGCAGCTCAAAAAGCTCGGCTCATCCTGCGACTGGTCGCGCCTCCGCTTCACCATGGATGACGGCTGCTGCAAGGCGGTCCGCGAGGTCTTTGTCAACCTTTTCAACAAAGGACTTATCTATCGCGGAAACAGGATAATCAACTGGTGTCCGCACTGTCGCACGGCGCTTTCGGATGCCGAAGTCGAATATGCGGAGCAGCCCGGACACTTCTGGCACATCCGCTATCCGATCAGCGACGGAAGCGGCTATGTCGAAATAGCGACCACCCGTCCCGAGACGCTGCTCGGAGACACTGCGGTCGCCGTAAATCCGAACGACGAAAGATACCGTTCACTTATCGGAAAAACGCTCATACTTCCCCTTGTCGGCAGAGAAATTCCGGTTATTGCCGATGATTATGTTGAACAGGATTTCGGAACCGGCTGTGTAAAGATCACACCTGCTCATGATCCGAACGACTTCCTCGTAGGTCAGCGGCACAATCTCGCACAGATAAAAATTCTCGACGACGACGCGAAAATCAACTGTCCCGGCAGCAAATATCACGGAATGGACCGTTATGAAGCAAGGCGTGCCATGGTTGCCGACCTCGAAAGCGAAGGACTGCTTGTAAAGGTCGTCCCTCATTCGCACAATGTCGGAACCTGCTACCGCTGTCACAACACGGTTGAGCCGATGACATCGGATCAGTGGTTTGTAAAGATGGCTCCGCTTGCCGAACCGGCTATCGAAGCGGTAAAGAGCGGGGAGATAAAGTTCGAACCCGAGCGCTTTGCGACAAATTACTACCGCTGGATGGAAAATGTCCACGACTGGTGCATATCGCGCCAGCTCTGGTGGGGACACCGTATCCCCGCGTTCTACTGCGACAAATGCGGCAGAATGGTCGTATCGAAGGAAGACGTTCACGTCTGCCCCGACTGCGGCGGTGCAATGCGTCAGGAGGAGGACGTTCTTGACACATGGTTCTCGTCGGCTCTTTGGCCCTTCTCGACAATGGGCTGGCCCGAGCAGACCGAAACGCTGAAAAAATACTATCCGACATCGGTGCTTGTAACCGGATACGACATCATATTCTTCTGGGTTGCGCGCATGATCTTCTCGGGAATCGAACACACCGGCAAAAAGCCGTTCTCGACCGTGTTCATTCACGGACTTGTACGCGACGCGCAGGGTCGCAAGATGTCAAAATCGCTCGGAAACGGTATCGACCCGCTTGAAATCATTGACAAATACGGAGCGGATGCACTGCGCTTTGCGCTTGCGACCGGAAACGCGCCCGGAAACGACATGCGTTTCTCGGACGAAAAGCTTGAAGCGGCGCGCAATTTCAACAACAAGCTCTGGAATGCGGCGCGCTTCATCCTCATTAATCTTACGGTCGAAAAAGCGGAGCTTCCCCGCACCGACCGTCTCGAAACAGAGGACAGGTGGATACTTTCAAAATACAACAGACTTGTCAGCGAGGTTACGGCAAATCTTGAAAACTACGAACTGGGCGTTGCGCTCGCAAAGCTCTACGATTTCACATGGGATGTCTTCTGCGACTGGTACATTGAACTTGTCAAGCCGAGGCTTTCCTCCGGCGATGAAAATGCGCAGCAGGTACTCATCCACGTTATTACCGGAATCCTGAAGATGCTCCATCCATTCATTCCGTTCATAACCGAGGAAATCTGGCAATCCCTGCCTCATGACGGCGAATCGATAATGATATCCGACTGGCCGAGATACAGCGACGCTCTCTGCTTTGACAGTGAAGAGACTTCCATGGGAGCGGTAATCGATGCAATCCGTGCTATACGCAACCGCAGGCAGGAGATGAACGTCCCGCCCTCAAGGAAAGCGGCGCTGACGGTTGTAACCGACCGCACCGACATTTTCAACGAAAAGAGCGAAAAGTTCTTCATCAAGCTCGCATCGGCATCGTCGATGGAGGTTGTCAGATCATACACAAGCGACACTGCCGTACAGATAGTAACAAGTGCGGCAACCATATTCATTCCGCTTGCCGAGATCGTTGACATTTCGAAGGAAAAGGCAAGACTTGAAGCCGAGCTGAAAAAGAACGACGGAGAGATCCTGCGTCTTGTCAAAAAGCTTGACAACCCCGGATTCATTGCAAACGCTCCCGAAGCGGTAGTTGCGGGAGAAAAAGCAAAGCTTGCAAAATACAGAGAAACCGCGGAAAAGATCAAAACCGCGCTTGAAAAGATCAAGTGATAAAATCAAAGAACCAAAAACCGTATCGGGTACACCCGATACGGTTTTTTTACTAATATCGTAATGCTGCACTGTTTTGACAGATTTTGCGCTTTCGGTATGCTATTATTCTTACGGTAGCTATTATTTACAAGATCAAGGATTTTATTCAGGAAAGGACTTGGTGAAATGAAAACAGCAGGTGTAAAATGCGAAAGCGACGGCAAGGTCATGACGGTAACGATCGACGGTGATATCGATCATCACAGCGCAAAATATATCAGAGAACAGATCGACAAAGCGATTTTTTACTGTCGTCCGAAGGAAATGATAATGGAGCTCGGCGGAGTCTCGTTCATGGATTCCTCAGGGCTTGGGCTGATTCTCGGAAGATTTACGAAAATGCGTGAGCTCGGCGGGAAGCTGATCCTCTCGAATCCCACAAAGCAGACCGAGAAAATACTCTCTCTTGCGGGAATCGGAAAGCTTATAGAGATCATACGCGGTGAAAAGACCCCGACGTCCGGTAAGGCAAAAGCGTAAAACACATAAGACTTAAAAAGCAGTGAAAGGAATGGAAATCACAAATGAAAAAAACGGTAATCAATCAGATGCGACTTGAATTTGTCGCCATATCCGAAAATGAATGTTTTGCAAGGCAGGTCGTTTCGGCTTTTGCCGCCGAACTTGATCCGACGCTTGAAGAGATCGCCGATCTGCGTGTAATTATTTCGGAGGCGGTAACAAACTGCATAGTACATGCATACAAGGGCAGACCGATCGGGACGGTCGATATCGCCGTACGATGCTATGATGACAGAACCCTGCGCATACGGATACGCGACAGGGGATGCGGAATCAGCGACATTGAACGGTGTATGGAGCCTTTATACACAACCGATCCCGACGGAGAGCGCGGAGGCATGGGCTTCCCGATAATGAAATCGCTCGCAGACAAGCTGTCGGTAGTGTCGCACCCGGACAAGGGCACGCTCATCACGATCACGAAAAAATTCGGCAGGCATGACGCATAATACATATTTTCGTGAGAGAATCGGGAGGGGATGCACATGCCACAGAGCAACGCCGAATTGCTCAGACGGCTCGGTGACGGCGACGAATCGGCACTTGAGACCATAATCGAACAAAACATAGGGCTTGTACGGACGGTCGCCAAAAGATTTGCCGATCGCGGGACCGAATTTGACGATCTTATGCAGATAGGAACCATCGGGCTTATGCGCGCGGCAAGATCGTTTGATTTTTCGTTCGGATGCATGTTTTCAACATATGCCGTCCCCCTTATCATCGGTGAGATAAGACGTTTTCTGCGTGACGACGGTCTTATAAAGGTAAGCCGTTCGGTAAAGACCGAAGGTGCCTTCATTATGCGAAAAAAGGAAGAGTTCACAACAAAAAACGGGCGTGAGCCGACAATATCGGAGCTTGCGTGCGAATGTTCGATAAGCAGTGAAGAAGTAATGCTGACAATGGAAGCGATAAGTCCGGTCCACTCGCTTTCCGAGCGTGTCGGCTCGGCTGAGGACGGGTGCACTCTCGAAAACTTCATCGGCGACCGCGAAAACCCGATTGAAAGTCTGACCGACAGACTTGCGCTCAGGCAGGCAATATCAAAGCTTTCTCCGTGCAGGCAGCAGATCGTGAATCTGCGCTACTTCCGCAACATGTCACAGCAACAGACGGGAGCCATCCTCGGACTTACGCAGGTCAAGGTATCGAGAGAAGAAAAGAAAATCCTCGAAGAACTACGAAAATCACTTTGAAACGGACAAACATTGACGGATTTTTCTGCTTTTTCTATTGACAAAGCCGCTTTTTTTATGTATAATGATCGATGCAACACTTTCGACTGTTATTACGGAGGAAACATATGCAGATCGACATCCGGACCGTTATAGGCGCTGACAATTCAGAGCTTGAATTTGAATACGACACGCCGTCACCCGAGGCTATTCCGGACGTCAGGTTCGGCGAGAACATGCACATCTCCGGAAAAGTCTGCAACAAAGCGGGCTACATGACCGTCGGTGCAACCGTAAAGCTTCCCTACTCCACTCACTGTGCACGTTGCTTCAAAGAAATATCAGGTGTTTTCACATTTGATTTTGAAAAGCCGATAGCCGCAAAGGGAATTCTTTCGGACGAAGATACCGACGATTATCTCCTGATTGAAAAATCGTCAATAGACCCCGATTCCGCCATTCGCGAAGCGATTCTCCTTGATTTTCCGATGATCTTCCTTTGCAAAAACGATTGCAGGGGTCTGTGTGCAAAATGCGGTGCCGATCTCAACGACGGAGACTGCGGTTGCCCGAAAAAAGAGATCGATCCGAGGCTTGCAATTTTGGGCAAACTACTTGACAAATAAAAAAAAGTGTTGTATAATGTGATTTAGGTATGTAACAGGTTTATAGGAGGTGTACATTCATGGCAGTACCAAAGAGAAAAGTATCAAAAGCAAGACGCGACAAGAGACGCTCCAGCGTTTGGAAGCTTGAGGCTCCCCAGATACAGAAATGCCCGAAGTGCGGTGAATATGTTCTCGCTCACAGAGTTTGCAAGAACTGCGGAACCTACAACGGCAAAGAAATTTTGAAGGTTGAAGCTTGATTGTCAACTGATTACAGTTTAATGAAGCGTTTTTGGGGCGTGTTTCCTTCAGTGAACACGCCCCGATTTGCTACCTGACAAAATCAGCAAAAAGGCGGTTTCCAATGGTCACAGTCAAATCGGTAGATGCGGGATCGCTTGCCGACAAAGCGGGCATCCTTGCGGGCGACATAATTATATCGATAAACCGGAACGACATCCGTGATGTCCTTGATTACAGATATTACATAACCGAAAAAAAGATCACGCTCCTTATCCACCGCGGTCCCGAGCTTTTCCCCGTCGAAATAAAGAAGGGCGAATACGACGATATAGGTCTTGAGTTTGAGACATTTCTCATGGACAAGAAGCAGACCTGCCGCAACAAATGCATATTCTGCTTTATCGATCAGAACCCGGAAGGCATGCGTGACACCATATATTTCAAGGACGACGACTCCCGTCTGTCGTTTCTGATGGGCAATTACATCACCCTGACCAACATGTCGGACGAGGACATTGACCGCATTATCAAAATGAAAATGTCACCGATAAACATATCGGTACACACTACCGACCCCGGACTCAGATGCAAAATGCTGAACAACCGATTTGCCGGGAAGGTTCTGCCGTATATCCGACGGCTCGTCGAAGGAGGGATCACGGTAAACGCGCAGATCGTACTATGCAAAGGAGTAAACGACGGCGATGCCCTCATAAAAACACTGACCGATCTCGGTGCGCTTTATCCGGGAATCGGCAGCATAGCGGTCGTTCCCGCGGGAATTACCGCGCATCGCAAAGGACTTTATCCGCTTGAGCCGTTGTCCGCAGAGGATGCGGGCAATGCGATTGATATAATTGACTCGTTCGGGGACAGATTCATTAAAGAGTACGGTGTCAGGCTTTGCTATCCGTCAGATGAATTTTTTCTTACTGCCGGACGTCCAATGCCCGACGAGGAATACTACGGCGGTTATCCGCAGATAGAAAACGGCGTCGGAATGATACGGTCCATGCAGAGCGAATTTGACATTGCGCTCGGTCAGACCGACACCCCGACCTGCAAAAAGCCGTTTTATTTTTCGGTCGCAACCGGAGATGCCGCATACGGATTCATTGATTCATTAACCGAGCGTCTGTGCGAAGCCTTCCCCGACACACTGCACGGGAAGGTTTACCGCATAAAAAACGACTTTTTCGGTCATACGATAACGGTTGCGGGACTTATCTGCGGCTGTGATCTGATAAATCAGCTATCGGGCAAGGATCTCGGCAGCAGGCTGTTCGTATCCTCATCAATGGTCCGCGACGAAGGCAATCTTTTTCTTGACGATGTTTCGGTAGAGGATGCCGAAAAAGCTCTCGGTGTCGATATAATTACAGTCGATGCCGACGGATTTGATTTTATCGACAAAATAATCGGAGAAGCAGAAAAGAGCAACGGTTAATTTCAGTTTTATTGAAAGGAATGGTACAAAGAGATGAGCAAACCGATAGTAGCGATAGTGGGACGTCCGAACGTCGGAAAGTCCACACTGTTCAACAAGCTTGCGGGAGAACGCATCTCCATTGTTGAGGACACTCCCGGTGTTACACGCGACCGCATATACTACGAGGTCGAATGGCGCGGCAGAGAATTCATGCTTATCGATACGGGGGGAATAGAGCCTACCTGTGATGATATAATTCTGAAGCACATGCGCATGCAGGCACAGATAGCGATCGACAGCGCCGATGTCATAATTTTCATGTGCGACATCCGTGCGGGGCTGACAGCCGACGACCGCGATATCTCGCGCATGCTGCTGCGCTCGGGGAAACCGGTCGTTGTAGCCGTAAACAAATGCGACTCGGTCGGAGCACTTCATGCGGAGTTTTATGAATTTTACGAGCTCGGATTCCAGACCGATCCGGTAGCGATATCATCGGTTCACGGAAGCGGAACCGGCGATCTGCTCGACTCGGTATACTCATTCTTCCCTCCCGAAGACAAAACCGACGAGGATGACGACAGGATAAAAGTCGCCGTTATCGGAAAGCCCAACGCCGGCAAATCGTCGATCATCAACAGAATCCTCGGCGAAGACAGGCTTATCGTATCCGACATTGCGGGCACAACGCGCGATGCGATCGACACGAGCGTCAAAAACGCACACGGCTCATTTACATTCATCGACACCGCCGGCATACGCCGCCAGTCAAAGATCGAAGACCGCATCGAAAAGTATTCGGTTCTCCGTGCCAAAATGGCTGTCGATCGCGCCGATGTATGTCTAATAATGATTGACGCGTCGCAGGGGATAACCGAGCAGGACGAGAAAATTGCAGGACTTGCGCATGACGCCGGCAAAGCCTCGATAATCATCGTGAACAAATGGGATCTTATAGAAAAGGACAATTCGACCGTAAAAGAATTTACCGAAAAGATTCGAAATGCCCTGTCATACATGACCTATGCGCCGATCATTTTCGTATCAGCCAAGACGGGACAGCGCATCGAAAACATATTCGAATCGATCGTCTATATTTACAATCAGTCATGCATGAGAGTCACCACCGGCATGCTCAACGACATGCTTGCCGACGCGCAGGCGCGCGTACAGCCGCCGTCCGACAAGGGACGCCGACTCAAGATATATTACATGACGCAGGTAGGAGTCAAGCCGCCTTCATTCGTTATATTCTGCAACGATGCGAGGCTGTTCCATTTTTCATATCAGAGATACATCGAAAATCAGCTCAGAGGTGTGTTCGGATTCAACGGAACGCCGATCAGACTCAATATCCGCATGAAGGGTGACGACGGAGGAGTATAATGGATCTTTTTCTTTACAAGCTCTTTTTCAACGGCGATCCGACACCCGGAAAAATAACAAAGGCTTTTGGGATAACGGTCAGCGAAAGCGGAATTTCGTCCGCGCACCCGATATGGCTGCTCGCGCTTATCACTCTCGGCTTTGCGATTTTCGGCTACCTGATCGGAAGTCTCAATTTTTCCCTGCTCATATCAAAGCACGTTTTTCACGATGATGTGAGGCGGCACGGAAGTCACAATGCGGGAAGCACAAACATGAAGCGGGTATTCGGACTCAGTGCGGGACTTATGACCCTGCTCGGCGACGCTCTTAAAGGAGCCGTGGCAGCGCTGATACCGATGCTGCTTATCGGACACACCGCCGGGTATATTGCGGGCTTCTTCTGCATACTCGGGCATTGCTTTCCGATATTTTTCAAATTCAAGGGCGGCAAAGGTGTTGCGACGTCAATAGGAGTGATTCTTGCCGCCGACCCGATCGTGGGAATTATAATACTTATAATTTTCGCTGTCACTGTTGTCGGCACAAAATATGTATCGCTCGGGTCGATCATCTCCGCACTGCTCTTCCCCCTCATCCTCGACCGCGTTTATTCGCTTTCCTTCGGAGGGGACGTGCATCCGCCGATGCTCATGATCGTTTCGGCTCTCCTTATAACGATATCGGTCGTCGTCGCGCATCACGAAAACATAAAGCGTCTGCTTTCGGGAACCGAAAGCAAATTCAGCTTCAGAAAGAAGCCTGATACGGGAGGTGCTTCCCCCGAAAAGAGCTCTTCCCGTTCACTGCATCACATTGATGATGATGACGATGACGTTTCCGATGACAAAAAGGATTAAAACCATAAATTTTATAGTTTTTTTTAAATAACTATTGCATTTTTCAAAAATATATGCTATAATATCACACGTTGACTTGATAAGAATGTTAAATGGAGGTGTAGAGTATGGCTAAATGTGAACTCTGCGGAAAAAGCGTTGTATTCGGTGCAAATGTATCTCACTCCAACCGCAAGACTAACAGAGCATGGAAGCCGAACATCAGGAAAGTGAAAGCTGATATAAACGGAACTCACAAGACCGTCTATGTATGCTCCCGTTGCCTGCGTTCGGGTAAGTTGAACCGTGTCCGGACCGAAGTCAAGGTCAAGACTGCGATTGCTCCCGAAGTTACCGAAGTTGTTGAAGAAGTTGTTGCTGTCGAGCCTGCTGTAGAGGCAGTTACCGAAGTTTCGGCTGATAACGCATAATGATCGGTCATCCGACATTCGAGGACGGACAGTTTGTCCGTCCTTATTTGTTTCTGTCCGAAAATGTTCCCGATATTTTCTGTGATGGAATATGCGGGATTATTTCGGAAGCCGGCGGTATTTCTCCCGACATTATCAGACTGCCCTCCTTCGACAGGCTGGATTTTCCGGTAGCATCGCATCCGGACATGCTGGTTTTGCCTGCTGGCGGACGTTCGCTCTTTGTTTACCGCGAGTATTACGGGATGCATCGCGGCGTTTTTGACGGCAAAGGGTTTGAAGTACACATGACGGATGCCGCACCCGGCAAGAAATATCCAAGCGATATTCTGCTCAATTTTCTTATTTTCGGGGACAGCATCATAGGGCGGTGTGACATGCTTCCGCCCGAACTCAAGGCTCTTGGACTGCGTCCGGTCACCGCAAAGCAGGGATATGCACGATGCTCTGTCTGCCTTGCGGACGGTTGTGCAATCACTGCCGACAAAACGCTTGCCGACATTCTGACGGGCATGGGTGCTGACGTGCTGCTCCTGTCGCCCGGCGGGGTAAAGCTTGACGGCTATGATTACGGCTTTATCGGCGGAGCCTCGATAGTATACCGCAACGAAATTATTTTTTTCGGCAATCCCGCGACACACCCGGACGGCGAAAGAATCGCCGTCTTTGCCGATCGCCACGGTCTGAAGATTCATCCGCTGTCAGACGGTGAGCTTACCGACTTTGGCGGCGGTTTCGTTATCTGAATTTTTAATCATTGAAGGATTATTTTATGTACAGCTTCAGAAAAAGACTCATATCCGCCGCAATTGCCGTCGCTCTGCTTCCGACGGCTTTATCGGCTTGCCGATCCGATCGTCCTGCCGTCACCTCCGGTGATACAAGTGCGGTGACAACCGTGAAAACGACAACAGCCGCTTCCACGACGGTACGGTGGGAACCGGCGATTCCGCCCGAATCGGACGATATCATTGTATGCGTCTCCGACTACACGGAGGACATAATGATTGACATGCGATACGGCGGCACAAACAACAGCACTGCCACCCGTATCTACAAATTCGACAAGGCGTATCTCCGTTACGGAACGGTAAAAAAGCTCATTGAAGCACAGAAGAAGCTTTCGGAGAGCGGACTCAGACTTGTTATCTGGGACGCCTTCCGCCCGCTTGAAGCTCAGATATCCCTTTATTACACACAGCCTGAGTGTATGATAAGTCCGGCAGCCGGCAGATACGTAAGATACAACAACGCCGATGCCGTTTCGGTTGCCGCCGTAAAAGCAGACGGCACACCGATCGAGCTTCCGTCCGATTTCTTCGGTGAGAACCGTTCCCGTTCATATACGGGAGCATCTGCGGAAGCAAAAAGCAATGCCGCTTTAATCGACCGTGCTATGACCGATGCCGGGATGGTTGCCTATCTTGATGACGAATGGTACAGCTATGCGGACAGCAACGAATATCCGCTTGCCTCCACAGTCACTGCCGATCAGAACGGGCTTCACGAATGTGAAAGCTGGATCGTTGACTGCAACGAAGCAATCTCGCTCCGGGCACAACCGAACACCGCGTCGGAGCAGACTGCAAGGGTCGGAAAAGGTGAAAAGGTAAAAGTGATCTTTTTCAGCGAGAAGTTTGCCTACTGCGAATACAACGGGCAATTCGGATACGCGCTCGCCGCATACCTTGTTCAGTCGGAAGAAAACGGCTATTCTCACGATCTGACGGTTGTAAAACCAAGTTACGACTATGATTACGACAGGATGCAGTCCGAGCTTACCGAGCTTGTACGGCTCTATCCCGAAAAGATCAGGTTGAAATCCATCGGGAAGAGTGAGGAAGGCAGGGACCTCACGGTAGCCGTGGTCGGCAATCCGGATGCGGAAAACCGCATATTCATTTCAGCCGCTATTCACGCGCGTGAATACATGACCGCCGCCATTGCAATGGGGCAGATCGAATATCTGCTTTCCAATCCGTCGCTTTCCTGCGGAATCGGAGAAATCACTGTCGGAGAGATGCTCGAAAACACAGCCATATGCGTACTGCCGTTTACAAACCCGGACGGTGCCATGATAGTCACCTCGGGCGTGATTCCCGAACAGTTCAGAAGGCGATACAATTCGTCATACACAGAAAAGTGGAAAGCAAACGCACGAGGGGTCGATCTAAACGCTAATTTTGACGCAGACTGGGAAAGGTACGGCGGAGCGCTCGGCTCGACGGGCAGACCGTCATACATGAGCTACAAGGGTACTTCCCCCGAATGTGCCGCCGAATCGAAAGCCGTTGCCGATTACATCCGCTCGGAACGCTTCGATCTCGTTCTCTGCTATCATACAACAGGCTCATATATCTATGCTTCATACAAGAATTACGACGAAACAAATGCAAAATGCAACAAGGTTGCGCGTTGCATTGCAGGTCGCTCGGGCTATATTATTGCTCCGCAATCCGGAACCAGCACGGCGGGGCTTAAGGACTGGTGCATAAAGATCGGTATTCCCGCACTGACTATTGAATTCGGCACGGCGTCAAATCCGCTTATGCTGCGCGAATTCGACAACATATGGGCACGCACAAAGGAAATCCCGATCCTTTCATACCTTTGGGTATCGAAAAATTGCTGAAAAAACGCACATGATCTTCAAAAATAAAAAACAAGGAGGCTTGCCTCCTTGTTTTTTTATTGAAAAAACTTAAAACTTACTGGACGATCGGTGATCCGACAAATGCGCCTTTCTCTATTACCGATCCGCGCGGAATAAAGAGCACTGTGAGCATTCTGCAATCGGAGAATGCATATTTACCTACCGTTACCGGCTTTGTACTCAGGAACTCTACCTTTTTTAGCAGCTCCGCACCGACAAGCATCTCATCGGGAACCGAGGTGACACCTGCACCTACCGTTACCTCTATCACAAGCAAGCGATATGCCTCAAGATCATCCGTAATTTCATCCGGAGCGGCACCTATGCCGGATATAAGCAGTCTTCCGTCGGTATAAAGATACCAGTTGACTCCTGACGACGTTCTTCTGAAATAAGCAAGCACCGGCTTTGCATCGCTGTACTTTGCTCCGATCGCTTCCGCAAGCTTTTTACCGTTGGTCGATGTTTCGTAGCCCGAAACATTTTTAAGATTCTTGCATCCTTCAAATGCCGTTTCGGATATTGTCCGTGTTCCTGCCGGAATATTTATCGAAGCAAGCGATAAGCAGTTTGCAAATGCACTGTCACCCACCGATTTCAGTGTCATCGGCAGTCTGACATTCACAAGCTGACCAAGATCCGAGAACGCATAGTTCCCTATAGAAGTTATTCCCTCTTCCACAACAATCTTGGTTATGCTGTCGGAAACCACACTCCAACCGAAATCGGAAAGTGATTTCCCGTCCTTTATTGCTCCGCTTCCCGACACGGTAAGCGTACCGTCCGAAAAATACCATGTCGCATTCTCACCGCAGGTCAGATCGCCGAGTATTTCATGCTGTTCATGACCGCAATCCTCGCATGTTCTCTTGCGCTCCATGACCCAGATGCTCTCCCAATCACCGTAGGAATGGGCGATCTTGTTGTAAACAGCGGTAAAGCTGCCGCCTGTTTCCGTTGCCACGGTATCTTCATCAAGACCCTCCCAGCCGACAAATTCATACTCATAAACATCGTCGGTTTCTCTTGCGGGGAGCTTTGCGGGGGTATATATACGGTTGCCCGGATACATATAATATGTGCAGATCACGTTTCCGTCCCAATCGATGAAATCATACGGAACGGTACCGTCATTATTGATTATTGAAGAATAATCCTTATAACACACATTCAGATCGGCATTTCCCTGTATGCCGTCAACTCTGCCTTTGTCGTAATACTGCCATACTCCGAAACGGTCGCTGTAATCCTCATTCGGCGTTCCGTCATCGGTCCATCTTGCAATCCAGAGCTCATAGACCGGTGCAAGCGTATCGTAATTGAGAAGGGTCGTAAACCAGTTGCGGTTCGCATATACGCCCGCATAATAACCGGTCGCCGCTATCCTGTCGCAGAACGAGATTGTCATTTCGGTGAGGAGCTGACGGGAAAGCGATTGCTGGCTTATATTTTCGATATCGACGTAAACAGGCATATCAAACTGCTTTCCGCAGATAAAGCTCATATATTCTTCGGCGTCCGCCTCCGCCTCGGCGACCGACATGGCGTATGTATAATAATACGCTCCGACCTTGAGTCCCGCCGCCTTTGCGCGCTCGTAGTTCTCTTCGAAATACGGGTCTTTATTGCCGGTAGAGCCTGCACGTATAATTACAAAATCAATACCCGCCGCTTTCGCTTTTTCAAAATCGGATGTCTTGCACCAGAATGAAACATCGACGCCGTAGGTCACATTTTCGTCATTTTTTCCGCCGGAGGCACCGTTAAAATAACTGCTCGGCGTTACGAACGACCAGCTGTCAAGCACGATCTCCTTATCGGGTGTGAAAAGATGAAAACAGTAGTAATACCTTGTGTAATCCTCAAGTCCGTCAACAGAGACGGTCAGCGACGGGACATTCTTTCCAACATTGCCTTTTCTGACAAGATTCATCGAATCCGGTTTTTTTCCGATATAAAGCTCATATCGGGTGATATAGGTCTTTGAAAAAGACAGATTAAGCGTAGCGCTTGTCCTCGTTATTTCGCTTGCATACGAATTACTGACAACAATGCCCGATTCAGCCTCGCTGACAGTGGTAAGAGCAGTTTTACCGATACTCTCATCGGCAATGATCCATGCGGCAACACCCACAAGAATCAACACCGCAAGAACCGTTACAGCAATCCATCTTTTCTTCATACTCATACCCGACCTTTCATTTTTCCAAAATCCCGTATCTATTTTACTATCAAATCAAAGCATTGTCAAGCGTTTTTTGTCAACTGCAAAAAAAGTTCTCTTTTTGCCTGTTATATTCCGACAAGTCCCCTGAAATCAAACGAAATCGGCTTGATTCCGGACGAAAAACGTATGGTATAACAGCGTTTTCCGCTGTCCGCGCTCTCGACCACGCCTATCCCGAACACCTTATGCACAACCCTGTCCCCTTCGGAGAACAGCGGCGGCTCTCCACGGAAACCGCTCTCTGACTCAGATCGGCAATCGGGTATTTTTTTGCCCGTAAAATTCATTAAAGTTCTGTCTATATCGTCGGTAACAAAGCGCGACGGCATCTTTTGAAATCCCCTCACGCCAAGCCCTTCGCTGTCTGTAATCAGTATACTATCGGCGGCGCGTGTTATGGCGACGAAAGCCAGTCTGCGTTCCTCCTCAAGTGCCGATTCCTTTCGCTCCGCCAGTGAACGCATCGACGGGAAGACATTTTCGCTCATTCCGACAAGTATGACATGTTTAAATTCCAGTCCTTTTGCCGTATGTACGGTCATCATGCGCACGCAGTCGGCATTTTCGCGCTCTTCGGTATCTCTGAAAAGCGCGACATTCTGAAGAAAAACCGGCAGTGTCAGCTCCTCTCCGAAATTTGAATCGGTATCGTTTATACTTTTTATCAATTCCCCGACATTATCAAGCCTTTCGCCGTCGCCGCACAGACGTATATATGCCTCATAGCCGCTGTCATGGAAAAGCCTGCAAAGCAGCTCGGACACGGTAAGTCTTTCGGACTCGGCTTTCATTTTTTCGACAAGCTCAACAAACTGTGCAGCCTTACTTCCGGCAAAGACGCGATCATTTACATGCTCCCTGAGCGTTTCATAGAGTGTTTTGCCCTCCGCGCCCGCAAGCTCCTTAAGTGCGTCAATCCTGAGCTTACCCATTTTACGCTTCGGCATATTGATCGTTCTCAGAAAGGAAAGATCATCGCCGTAGAGTACCATCCGCAGATACGCTATCACCGTTTTGATCTCGGCTCGTTCGTAAAATCCGACGCCGCCTACCACTCTGTACGGTATTTTCCGCTCGGTGAAGGCAGTCTCGATCGCTCTCGACAGATATGAAGCACGATAAAGCAGTGCAATGTCCGAATATTTTCCGCCGGAAGCGGTAATTCCGGATATATACTCACATATTCTTTTGACTTCTTCCGCCTCGTTTGCGGCGTGATACATTTCGGGAAGCGGTCCGTTTTCCCGCTTTGAATACAGTTCCTTTTTTATTCTGTTATGATTTACCGAAATCAGACTGTTCGCCGCGGCAAGTATCTGCGGAGTAGAGCGGTAATTACGATTCATTATCACCGTTTTGCACGGCTGATTATCCTTATCGAAATTTATGATGAATCTGTTGTCCGACCCACGCCACTCGTATATATTCTGATCGGGGTCACCGACTATAAACAGATTATGGTGAAGTGCGGCAAGTCGGTTTACAAATCGGTATTCCTCTATATCGACATCCTGAAATTCGTCCACCTGCACGTAACAGAGGCGCTCCTGCCATTTTTGCTCGATTTCCTTATAATTATCGAAAATATAGGTCACAAACTTGATAAGATCGGCGAAATCGAGGGCGAAGCTCTTTTTCTGCTTTGCTATATAGCGTATTATCACAGCCTCTTCCCTGCTTTCGGGCGTAAGCGAACCGAAATCAAAGGACGGGTCTGCCAACCAATCAATATATTTCGTATCGGTTTTATAAATTTCTATCCTGTCAAGCAGAGTCGAAAAGGACGCGCTGTCAAGCTTCATATCAAGCTCGCCGTACACCTCTTCAAGGATTTTTTTCTGATCGTCGGAGTCAAGTATCGGAAATGAGGACGGATAGAACATTTTCTCGATATCCTCACGCAATATCCGTGCGCAAAAGCCGTGTATCGTCGAAATATACGAGGTGTCGGCGGCAGCACCGAGCATCGACTTTATCCTGCGCTTCATTTCGCCTGCCGCCTTATTTGTAAATGTCAGGCAGAGTATATTTGACGGCGATATTCCGAGCTCGTTCACTATATACGCATATCTGCGGATAAGCGCCCCGGTTTTGCCGGTGCCCGCGCCGGCAACCACTCTGACATAGCCCTCTGTCGCACAGACTGCCTCTCTCTGCTTCTCATTGAGTCCGCGGAGTATATCGGCTTCGTTCATATCTTCACCGCCCTTCATCACCGTTTCACATATTTTTTACAGTTTATCACAAGAACATTTGTTTGTCAATGCTTTTTATAAAAGAAAATAAATTCGCAAACAAAAAGCAAACGGGGGATGTTAAAAACATGATGTTTTTAACATCCCCCGAAAATTCCGGTTTCAGCCGAGAATTTCGGTTCCGAGAACCTCGATCTCGCTTATTGCCGCAGATCCCGATCCCACCGACGGTTCAACCGTAAAGTCGGAGAAGGTGATCGAGGTCGTTTCGATATCGCCAAGCTCTATATACTGCATATCGTCGCTTCCGCTGAGACGTATGTATACCGAGCTTCCGTCCGAGAAGGTCAGCTTACAATCGGTAAAGTGGGAGTCATTTGCCGCTCTGCGAAGCTTTATCGCAAGCTCTGATACCTTTACCTTTCTTCCGAAATCTATACAAAGCCTCGTGTTTTCATCGATCTTATCCGGCTGCCACGACTGTCCCGGGTAATTGCCCACGCTCTTATTCATCGTAAAACCGTCGATAACATTACGCGCGGCATAGCAGTCGTTTCCGTCCCTGACACCGGATGATGTCACATGCGGGAATACATCCTTTGATGCGGCGCTGTCGTAAGAATTTCTTGCAAGGTTATGGACCCTTGTCAGTTCCTCATCGCTCACAATCCTTACGGTTATCGTATTGGCACGGTATGTACAGCCCTGCCCTGTCGTAAATGTATTCGGGAAGCATTTATCAAGCGCCGGGAGAGTTATGGTTATCTCCCCTTTATCCGAATACAGAATCGATTCTCCTATTCTTGAGCTGAGGCTCACCGCAACATATTTAACACCGTCCGGCAGTTTTATCCTGAGTGTATCTCCCTTTTTGAACTGTGTTTTGGTATTCAGTATGACTATTCCTCTGCCGGTTCCGATCAGCTCACTTCCGGTTGACGGCTTATAGGTGACGGTCAGCTCTTTGTCCGGTAGTTTTCCGGCAAGTGCAAGCTTTGCATATTCATCAAGCATATCATAGAAGTTCCGCTTATTCAGCTCTTCTTCATATTCGCGCCTGTCGTTTGCGCTCCAGTTTTCTCCCTTTTCGTAATCTCCGTAACAGGGGACGCCGAGATCGATCCAGCAGGCTATCGCGCGTATCTCTTCCTCGGTGAGATTTCCGTGCCCGCTCCTGAGCATTGAAATTATCGTGGAATTGTGCGCGCCGTAGGCATACGGGTCAAGCATTTCGCACTGACTCATTGACGAAACCCAGTTTGTATACCCATTGACCGAATTCGCAACCCACTGATATCTGTCTCCGTTCTTCTCTGCCTTGGACTGAGTAAGCACAAGGTATGACATCGGGAAATATTTTTTCATTCTGTCGGCAAGCACATTGACCGATTCAAGCGATATCCCGAAATCGCCGTCTGTTTCGAGCGCATACAGTCCGAGATCGAATTCATATCCGCCCACATGCTGATGAAGGCTTACCGCTATTACATTTTCGCCCTTCTTTATGATACCCGAGCCGAGTGAGATTTTCTGTGAGACATAATCGTCTGTCCACCGTTCATCTCCGAATATCTTCACCCCGTTCAGATAGACCGAAACGGTATCGTCATAAAATGTATCAAGATAGAGTGCAAACGAACTGCCGAATTTTGCGGGATCATCGACATTGAAGGTCTTTCTCGCCCACAGATAATTTTTGCCGTTCTGCGTCCAGTCGGTCGTCTGTCCTCCGAGCCTGTTTCCGAATGGAGTTTTTCCTGTTTTCCATGCAGAATCGTCAAATCCCGCTTCCGTCCAGCTTCCTGCCTTTGAGGTTGAATAATCCTCTTTTGCGGAGGTGATATATTTCCATTCCGAGCGTCTGTCAAAAATCTGCGTCCGCTTTCCGGTACTGCCCGAGCTGTCTTTGGCGATCGAAAGAATCGCACTGTCAACAAAAACATTACCGTCGGTGTCCGAAAGCGAGATCGCGATTTCGTTCTTGCCGACCTTAAACGCTTTTACCGCATTACTGTCAAGAGCTATGTTCTCATATGAGCTCATCGCACGGTTTCCGGTATATACCGACTTACCGTTGACGAAAATTTCGATCTTGCCGGTATAGGCTATATTCAGCCCGAGCGAGCATCCCTTTATGTCATATTCGGTGCAATTGACCGTCTTGCGCAGATAAAGTCTGTCCGAGCGTACAACGGTATTTACATTCCCGGGAGCGATTCCGAGTCTACCGAATGGTGCCGCCGAGAGCATCCATTTTCCGCTGTCCGGCTGTGATGTTGTCCAGCCCCTTGCCTGTGCTTCGGTGGTAAAATACCAATCATCACGGTTGTTTATTATGAAATCGGCGGCTGTTCTGTCATCGCATCCGAGTATACCCGCATTGATGCTCTTATATGCCGACTTTGTATCGCCGTGACAGGAAATACAGTTTTTATCGAGTATCGGCTGAACAACCGACAGATAATCAAAGCCGATAAGGCTTCCGCCGTAAGGATCGAGTTTCTCATATTCCTCAAACGATTTCATCCAGAGATCGGGTTCAAGCTTCGATACTCCTTTTTTCATCGCTTCGGTTGTCGTTGAACCCGCTGTCGGGGTATAGTTTTTATCGACATGGCATCCGACGCAGGAGAAATATTCTCCCGGCTGGAGCGTTGACCAGCTTCTCATCGTCTGGACGACATCACCCTTTTCGTCAAGAAGCTGGAAATAGACCGGAAGCTCCGACGGAACGGTGAAGAGCGCCGAGCCGTCCTCATATACCGGGACGACGCCGAGTACCTTTTTTACATCCCACGCTCCGTTACCTGTCGCTATCGGCGAATACGGGTCGGACGAGCCTGTGCCCCTTCCGACGGTTGCGCCAATCGCAGACGAACGGAATTCGAGTCCGACGACACGCAGATACTTTATCGTTCCCGCTTCGATACCCTTCTGACCTTCATAGACGTTTGCCACATAATATGTACCGGTATCGCCCGAATAATCGACCATCGATGCGCGGTTGAATATATTGCTCGTCTTTATCGGCACGATCTGGCTTGCGGGCAGGCTTGAGCTACCCTTTGCAATCCTGACCGAATCGCCGTCGGTATTTATCAGCATGATATCAAACGGGGTATCGCCTCCGTTATACTGCTTGCAGGTTGACACAAGAAATTCGCTGTTGCTTATCGCATACGGGTATTTATATACCCTTCCCGACTGATAATTCGACGTATCGTTATCGGTCTTTTTCTCAAGCTCGCGCGTATCGCTGTCGGGCCAGATGTAGGTAAGCGATTTTGAATTGTTTCTGCCCTTTGCCGTATCTATGACCGCAAGCTTTCCGCACTGGTATATATGGTGTCCGCAGACGATCGATACGTACTTGCCCGAATTTCCCGGGATTTCTCTCGTATGCAGAAGAGTTGTCGGGTTGTTTACGTTATTTCCGAAAAGCTCTGTCTGTCCGGTACCGTCGGAAAACATCTGGAAAACCGCCTGAACATACATCTGATTACGGTCGTTGTAATCCCAACGGGTATATATTATACGCCCGTCCTCCGCAGTCGTCGGATATGTCGTATGGACCTGATCGTATCCGAGTCTGATTATGTTTTTGCCGTCGGCATCGCACTTATACATATTCGAAACCGGTGTCTTCCAGCAATCGACTGTCTGTGTATCCCTCGTTGAATTGAAGATTATGCTGCCGTCGGCATTGAACACGGGTTCTATATCCGCCTGACCGTTTCCGAAGGTTATCTGTGTACTTTTATTCGTTGCGAGATCATAGACGTAAAGATGATAATCGTCGGCTGCATTGTTCTTCATGGAAAAGACAACCTTACTGCCGTCCTTTGACACATCCGGGTCACGTATTACTCCGCCGGGGCAGTTTACAAGCGTCTTTTCCTCCTTGACAACCTTATCATCTTTATACGAAAGGGTGACAAGCGTCATTTTCGAGCCGGGTCTGAAGGTAGCCTCATTTCCCTCCGAGCTTCTGTTTCCGTCGCCAAGTTCTTCGGCAAGACCCTCGGTATAGGCATAATGCGATCCGCCGAGCTGTTTATGGTAGACAACGACATAGCTTGTCGCATAATTCATCATATCGTCAAGCAGCTTTGAGCGTTTGAGCGTTTCGGTTGCACTTACGGGCAGTCCCACACACAGCAGGGCGGTCAGTGCCGCAAGCACGACAAGGATCACCGCGGCTCTGAATATCGGCTTCGTTTTTTTATTTGATTTCATTACGATGTCCTCCCGTTTTATTTACTTATTCTGAGCTCGGTGGCAAGCAGGTTCTTATCGGCATCCGACACGGTAACGGTATAATACGAATACCCCGACGGGGTCCCCGAGCGGTCGGTATCAAAGACAATCCGTTCTCCCTTTTTATGCTTTCCGACATTTATCTCAACCGACGACATAAGATTTCCCTTTTCGTCGTAAAAGGCAAGTGTCATTTTTGCATCTTTGTTGCAGTTTTGCTGTGCAATCAGCGAAATGCTCACGATCGGGTTGTCGGAAACCTTATTGTAGGAACCGTCGCCGTTTTTCACCTGTTCGACGCCGTAAACCTCATTTTCGGCACCAATCGAAAGAACAAACTCCGCAAGATCGGCGGCATCGGTATCGCTTATCTTTTTACCCGACTTTGTCACAAAGTATTTTACGATTTCCTTCATGTCAGTAAAATGCCCTATATACGACCACGGATAGGATCGCCAGACCTCGACAAGAGTCGGAGTGTCCATTTTGCGGTACTCCCATGAATCATCAAACTCAAGCGTCGGGCTGTCGTGCAGCTTCATATCGGTATAAAGCGGAGCCGGATGGCAGGCTGCACAGCCGTAGCTCTCAAACAGCTCCTTACCGTGCTTTGCCGACTCGGTAAGGCTTCCGTCATCATTCAGATAAGGAGATGGCACCGGAGCAAGCGTTCTCAGATAAGCGATCATTGCCTCGGATATTGCCTCGCTGTCGATATTTTTATTCCACAGCGGCGTTCCCGAAACGCTTCCCATTACGCCGTGCTCACCGTTTATTTCAAGACCGGTGGCAAGGCAGGGGGGAGTGCGCATCACATAGATCATGCTCTTTGTCTGTTTCATCGTTCCGATACCGTCGCCGAGCTCATCCCAGTTAAAGCCGCCCGATCTTGCATCCGGGTGACAGGACGCGCACGACTGCCAGTTCTGATAGCATATCGACGCATCGTTCCAGTAAATCTCCCCGAGCCGCTCCGCGTCGTTCTTCGGCTGATCCCCGAGTCCGATTTCGGCGGAGACTGTCAGGAGGTCGGCATCCACGATCTTGACCTTGCCGGTGAAATATTCCGCGACATAAACGTTTCCGTTACCGAATCCGACGGCACGTGCTCCCTTTCCGCCGAGAGAAATCCGTTTCTTTGCATTTCTTGCGAAAGGTATGTAATTCACTATATCCTCTTTTTTCGTTATCGGAAGGGTCGATCCGCTTGCGCCGACACGCTTATATTCGGAATTCAGCTTGGAAATATCGACACAGACAAGCTCATCGGTTCCCGCAAGCGCACAGTAGAGTCTGCTTCCGTCGTCCGACATCGCAAGTCCCCAAGGATTCGGAGCACCGTGCTCGACGTCATCAAGCAGGAAGGTAAACGAAATCTTTTTTGATGCGGTATCGATCACCGATATCGCGTTTGTATTCACCCATCCCGCATCAAGCTGTGTCGTCGGATACTGATATCTTGAAACTATATGCGAAGCATAGACCGTTTTTCCGTCGGGAGCCGCCGTTATATCCTTGACATTGCCCGCGCCGTTGACCATCTTGATTTTATCCGAAACGCTGTTCTTACCGGTATCTATGACATAGATATATGCGCTGACGTCTGCCGAATCGGCGGCATCCTCGGGCAGGTGGCAGGCGACATACAGATCGTCGCCGACAAGCGTAAGTGCCATCGGCTCGCGTCCGACCTCAATATCCGCCAGCCTGTTTCCGCTTTCCTTATCAATGACCGTCACCGTACACGAGAACCTGTTTGCCACATACAGCCTGTTCTTGTGCACAACCAGATCAACAGGCGTATGTCCGACCGATTTTATCTGTTTTTTCAGCGAAAGATCTGCCGATGCGACATCTATCCTTCCGCCGAGTCCGCCGACCAGCATATAGACCTCGTCTCCCGCGGTTACGACGTTATTGACAGCCTCTCCCGCCGGATAGCTTCCGACGATATTTCCGTCGGAAGCTATCCGATAGACGGCTTCTCCCGTCGCGTCCGAAACGTAAACCGACGTCCCGTCGGGTGAAAAGGCGATTCCCGACGGCGAAATATACCGATCCCCGGTCACGGAAGGAGGATTTACCGTTTCTCCGCCCGTCGTTGTCGTCTGCCCGGGCTTATTTCCCCTGCACGAGACGAGCAGGAAAAGAAGCACCGACAGCAGGACTGTCAGTCCTATCGCAAATGCCGCCCTTATCGCATGTGCGTTTATCCTTTTGTTTTTTTCCATATACAAACCTCCGAAAAATCACAAGCTTCTGAGCCGTTACGAATACGAATGCATGCCCGACGACATCATATTCACAAAAAAGAAGGTCACAATTATCATTGCAAAGCCGAAAACGGCAAGATACGGAGCAAAGCGCACAAGCTTTTTCTCCCGTCTGAAATGAAGATAGAGTGTATAGACAAGCCAAGTCATCAGTGCCCATATCTCCTTGATATCCCACGACCAGAAATGTCCCCAGACCTCGTTTGCCCATATCGCTCCGAAGAACATCCCCATTGTCAGGAACGGGTACATAACACAGGTGCAGTCGTACACTCCCTCCGAGAACCGCTTCCCGACGGCGGTTCCGCGTCTGAAAAGCTCTCCGAGCGCAAGAAGAAAGATGACTGCTCCCATCGTGTAGGCGATCATATAAACAAGCACGTGCGGCACAAACCACGGCGATTGCAGTGCCGGCGGGAATTCCCACACCGAGTTAACCTTCATGCAGGTAAGTCCGATCATTATAATACCGGGCACAACCGTAAAGTAATGTGCCATCCAGCCGCCCGAGCGGACGGTTTTCATGTAAATATATATCGGAAGGAAGCATACTCCGAGAAATGTCAGCACCTGATACATACTGACGAACGGAACATATCCGTTCACAAGGTAATTATTGACCGTAAGCGACAGATTTGCGGCATACGCGACCGCCCATGTAATATATGCGGTTTTTCCGCCCTTTTTCGCCGTCAGAAGCACGAATGAGAGAAGATAAAAAACCGCGGCAAAGGCAGATATCAGTTTCAAAGCAAGATCGCTCATACTTTCTTTGCCCCCTTACCGTCATTTTCGCGCTTTTTTATCGGCTTCAGCAGGCAGGTCATGACAACCCCGACGAAGATCATGCACATGCCTGCGATCACCGCATACTCGCCCGGATCCTTTTTGAAAGCGATATTTACCGTCAGACGGTTAACATACACATATGCCTTGCCGTCCTTTACAAGGACATGCGCATATGACGGCGAGTCCGGCTTTTTTGCCGCAGAATCGCTCACATAGCCGCCGGCGCTTTTTTCATAGATCATTATCGATTCGACGGGATATTCCATTGTCTGTATCTTACCGAGAAGCTCCTCCCAATCCCCGCCGTAGAAATCGTAGACAAATGAATAGTGACCGAAGGTGCTTACAAATTCCTTCTTACCGTCGCTGTAATCCATAAGAAAGAGCTTCCAGCCGTTTTTCCGTACCGTTTTGTTTACCTCAAGCTTTTCAGCGGAGCTGTCCGAAAACAAAAGATCGGCGCGGTAATATTTGTCGGTACCGCTCCCGTATTTTTCAACAGTAAAGTCGTTCACGCTTATTCCGAATCCGAAATCGACATACCGACCCTCCGATGTGTAAAAGCCGTTATAATTTTCGCCGACCGAGAAATTGAGGTTGTAGTATTCGCCCGATATGATATAGGCGAGAAATCCGACAAGCATCACAAGCATGCCGATATGCAGAAAATAAAATCCCGTTTTTCTTATATTCAGTCCGAAATCGTAAAGGGCTATGCAGACGATCTGAAGCAGAGCGTATGCCGCAAATATGACAAACGTCAGCGGCGAACGCATCATGGGACCGTTACCTGTTGCCGAAGCGACAACCGCAAAAATCAGCAACGCTCCGACAAGTACAGTCATAATCACATATGATATTTTATTGAATTTTGATAACATATCGGTCATTTTCCTCCGGCGGCAGAAGTCGCAATTATCCTTTATATATAATTATATCACACGGCACAGCGATTGTAAATCGGCGATTGTTCCAAAAAAGGCGTACACTTTTTGTGCAAAAAGCAGTCGGATCACGTCACATGTTTTTGTACTTCAGAAAGCGGTAAACGGTAGGCGTACATTTCATGTATTTTTTGAAAACACGGTTATAGTAGGCAACTGTTGAAAAACCGACATCCATCGATATTTCGGTCACCGATTTTGAACTTCCGCTGAGCATCTCCGCCGATTTTCTCACGCGGAGCGCGTTGAGATATTCGGTGAAGGTGATTCCGGTCGATGTTCTGAACAAACGGCAGAAGTAAGCGCAGTTAAGCCCCATGTACCGGCAGACGTCCTCAAGCGTCAGCGGCTGCGGATAATTTTCGTTTATGTATGAAAGCGCGGGCATTATCTTCCTTATCGCCGCACGGTCGGGACCGCGGCGCGGGTCATCGATCATATTCAGTCTTATAAGTCTTCCTATTATCTTCAGTGATGCCGACTTTATCAGAATTTCAAACCCCGGCTCCTTTCTCCCGTATTCGTCCGCGATCGTTTCGACTGCCTCTGCCATCTCGCTGTCGCAGATCGATGCGGCATCGACGCTGTTCTCGGTCTTTACCGAGCTTATCACCGTAAGTACCTCATCCTGACCCCCGAAATCGGTTCTTACCTGAATGAGCATATAATTCATATCGTCCGACAGCGACGACGTAAAATGCGGAACGCGGGATCCGACAAACAGTATCTCCCCCGCACGGGCGATATGCTCTCTCCCGTCAACCGTCAGCGACATCGTTCCGCTCTTTACGAGAAGGATTTCTATTTCGTCATGATAATGAAGCTCGCACAGCTTCCCTCTGCCGATTTTAATATCCGGATTCCATGTCAGTTTCACCCCGCTCTCCGGAATATTCGGGTTGACGTTTTCGTTTGTCATAAGTGCCTCCAAAAAAGTCAATATTGTATAAGAGATAGTAAAAATCCGTATAGATAAACAACGGACGCCGTTGTATAATCATTATACAGCATGAGCTTGCAAAAGTCAACATCTATGAAAAATAAACAAAATCAAAGGAGTCATTGCAATGGCGACAAACAATCAGGAAAATCTCGACGCTTTTAAAAACACGCAGTCGGAAGTAAAAATCGACACAAACAGAAAGCTGAAGGTCGGAATCATCGGAACCGGATGGATTGCGGGAGCGCACATGGTCAACTACAAAAAAATGCCCGACGTTGAAATAGTTGCGGCTGCCGATCTTGTTCCCGGAAAAGCAAAGAAGTTTATGGAGGATCACGGAAACCCCGATTGCAGATGCTATCTTTCGGGTCACGAAATGCTCGAAAACGAGCCTGATCTTGACGCGGTTTCCATCTGTACATACAACCGTCAGCACGCACCCTGCGCAATCGACGCGCTTGAGCACGGCGTAAACGTACTTCTCGAAAAGCCGTTCACGGTTACAGTAGACGAGGCTGTCGAGGTAATGCGCGCCGAAAAGAAGTCGGGCAAGATCCTTTCGATCGGCTTCCAGCCCCGTTTCAACCCCAACATGCAGATGCTCAGAAAGTACGTTCAGTCCGGCGAGCTCGGAAAGATCTACTACATTCAGACCGGCGGCGGTCGCCGCAGAGGCATCCCGACTCCCTTCGGAACGTCCTTCATCGAAGACAAGACCGCAGGTATCGGTGCGATGGCTGACATCGGTTGCTACTCGCTCGACATGGTTCTCAATGCGATCGGATATCCGAAGCCCCTCACGGTAACCGGATTCACCTCCAGCTATTTCGGCAAGGATCCCTCCTACTTCACCGCAGAGGGCAAACCCGCAGAATACGCCGAGCTGTTCGGAGTCGACGATTTTGCCGGAGGCTTTATCCGTCTTGAAGGCGACATTTTCCTTGATTTCCGTATCTCATGGGCAATGAACATGGACACTGCCGGCGACACACTCATCCTCGGAACAAAGGGCGGTCTGCGTATTCCGTCAACCGAATGTTGGAACGGATCGATCGGCGGTCCGATGAAGGTATACCGCACACTCCCGAACTCCACCACACAAGTTTGCTGGGAAATCCCGATGCTCGAAAACACCGAGAACGGCGAATTCTTCTACAAGCTCCGCTCCTTCCTCGACGCGGTAAAGAACGGCGGAACCTCTCCCGTTCCTTCATCACAGATCATCTACAATCAGGCGATCATCGACGGCATAGTCCGCTCCTCCAAGCTCGGTCACGAGGTTGAGGTTGAGATCCCCGAGATCTGATACAACCCGAGGTGCATCGGGGACTTTCCCCGAAAGTCCCGATGCGCCTCATTTCATTGAAAGGGAAAAATATTATGAAAAAATTCAAAGTCGGAATTCAGCTTTATTCATTAAGAAGCGAAATGGAGAAAAACTTTTTCGGAACACTGAAAAAGGTCAAGGAAATGGGCTACGATTACGTTGAATTTGCGGGATATTTCGGCCACACCGCCGCAGAGGTACGTTCCATGCTCGACGAGCTCGGACTCGAATGTATCTCGGTCCATCAGGGTCCCGATCTTTTCCTTGAAAAGGGACAGGAGGCTGTTGATTATCTCAAGGTGATCGGCGCAAAATACTGTGCGATCCCGTGGTACGGAATCGAAAACTTCACCGACGGTCATTTTGACGAAACGATCGTAAAATTCAAAAAAGTATCCGCGCTGCTTGCCGCAAACGGCATCAGGCTGACCTATCACAACCATGATTTCGAATTTCAAAAGCTCGACGGTCAGTACATCCTCGAAAAGATATACGCGGCAATGGGTGACGCCATCGAAGGCGAGGTCGATACCTGCTGGGTACACTATGCCGGGGTCGATCCGTCCGAATTTATCCTTAAATACAAGGGCAAAATGAAGACGCTCCATCTCAAGGACTTTGTCTGCACAAAGCTTGCCGCAGGTCCGGTCTATGCGCTCATAGACAATTCGGGCAAAGCCGAAGGCGGCTCAAAGGAGGACAGAGGCTTCCGTTTTGTACCGCTCGGACAGGGTCGCCAGAACTTCCCCGAGATTCTTGATGCGGCGGAGAAGGTCGGCATCGAATACATAATCGTCGAACAGGACGAGTCCTACGAGACGCCCTGCCTTGATGCGGCAAAGGCATCAAGGGAATATCTGAGGACACTCGGTCAGTAATTATATCGAAAAGGAGACAGATCAAACATGAAACTCGGAGTTATGAATCCCGTGCTTGCGGGCATGAAGTTTGAAGATGCGCTGGCTTATCTCAACAGACTCGGCGTACAGGCAATAGAGATCGGCGCGGGCGGGTATCCCGGAAATGCGCACTTAAAGCCCGAAGAGCTTCTTTCGGATCCAAAGAATGTTGAAGAATACAAAGCCCTTCTCAAAAAATACAATGTTGAAATATCGGCAATCTCCTGTCACGGCAATCCGCTCCACCCGAACAAAGAGACAGCCGAAAGCTTTGACAGACAGTTCAGAAATGCAATACTTGCGGCAGAGGCTCTCGGGGTCGAAACGGTAGTCGGATTCTCCGGCTGTCCGGGCGACTGTGAAAACTCGATCTACCCGAACTGGGTAGTCTGCCCGTGGCCGGACGACAATCTGAGAATACTTGACTGGCAGTGGAACGAAAAGGTTATCCCTTACTGGAAAAAGACCGCCGAGTTTGCGAAAGAGCACGGAATTAAGAAGATCGCATTTGAGATGCACCCGTCGTTTGTCGTCTACAATCCCGAGACACTGCTCCGCCTGAGAGACGCTGTCGGTGACATCATCGGTGCAAACGTCGATCCGTCCCACCTCTTCTGGCAGGGTATCGATCCTTCGGCGGCAATAACGGCACTGAAGGGCGCGATCTACCACTTCCATGCCAAAGACACGCTTATCGACAGGCGCAACACCGAGGTCAACGGCGTGCTCGACACAAAGTCGTACGGCGAAATTTCCCGCCGTGCATGGGTATTCCGCACTGTCGGGTACGGTCACGACAAGCTTGAATGGAACAGGATAATTTCGGCACTCAGAACAGTCGGCTATGACGGAGCAATATCAATAGAGCACGAGGACGGACTTATGTCAACGAGAGAAGGACTTGAAAAAGCGGTATCCTTCCTCAAAGACGTCCTTATTTATGAAAATCCCGGGAAGGCTTACTGGTTCTGATACGCAAAGGTAAAAAAATGAACACAACAGACAGAAAAATATACAATCTCGGAATAATCGGCTTCGGCGGAATGGCGGGACATCACTGCACGCAGCTTTCAAAAGGCAACGTCCCGGTAAAGATCAGAGGAGTCTTTGATCTGAAGGAGGAACGGTTGCAGGCGGCGAGAGACAAGGGATTTATCGCTTATCCATCACGCGAAGCCCTGCTTTCCGACCCCGACATCGACATTGCCCTTGTTGCAACTACAAACGACAGTCATGCGGAGATAGTCAAGGATGCACTGCGCCACGGCAAGCATGTACTTTGCGAAAAGCCTGCGGCAATGTCGTCCGAAGAGCTTATCGACATGATGGCTGTTGCAAAAGAATGCGGGAAGGTATTCACGATAGATCAGAACCGCCGTGTAAACAAGGATTTTGTACTCATGCGGCGTTCGGTCGAAGCCGGACTTATCGGCAAGCCGTACGTTATCGAATCGCGGGTCGAAGGCTCGCGCGGCATGCCCGAGGGCTGGAGATGCATAAAGGAGCTGGGCGGCGGAATGATGCTCGACTGGGGAGTGCATCTTATCGATCAGATTCTTTACATGAGCGATGCCCGTGTGACCTGCGTATACTGCAAAATGTATTCGATAAACTACACCGATGTAGAAGACAACTTCAGACTTACGCTCACGATGTCGGACGGTCTTACCGCTCACATTGAAGTATCGACAAACAACTTCATCATGCATCCGAGATGGTATGTTCTCGGCACAAAGGGCACCCTTCAGATCGACGACTGGTCGTGCAACGGCAGGATTGTATGCCCGACAAAAAGTCAGAGTGAATGGTCCACCGAGATCGCACCCGACCGCAGCGGTCCGTCAAAAACCATGGCAAAGCGCGACCCGTCCACGGTCGAAACGACCGTGCTGTCGGCACCGACAGACGTCACCGACAACCTTGACCCTACCTATATTCAGCTTGTAAACGCCATAGAAGGCGGAGAGCTGAGCATAACGCCCGAACAGGCACTGCGTACAACAAGGGTCATGGAGGCTGCATTCGAATCGGCAAGAACCGGCGATGCCATCCACACCGACATCTGACAAAACAAAGCGAGGTATAATCATGCCGAAATTCGGAGCATCAACATATTGTCTCAACAAAAAAATCACCTCGGGCGAATACAGCCCGGTGCAGGCGTTTGAACGTCTGTGCGATCTCGGCGCGCAGGTCGTCGAGATATGTCCGATAGGCTTTGACACTTCCGAAGACCCTGCCCTTTGCGAGGCTCTTGCAAAAGCGTCCCGCGAGCGCGGCATACCGCTCGGCAACTATTCGGCGGGTTCAAGCTTCATACTGCTTACAGATGAGCAGTTCGACGCAAACATCGCAAAAGCAAAAAAGCACGTTGACGCGGCGGCGTCCATGGGCATCCGCACCATCCGCTTTGACTGCGCCTACGCAAACCGCCCGATAAGCGAGAACACACCCGAGCATTTTGACGAGGAGCTTCCCGACATCGTTAAAGGCTACCGCATCCTCTGCGATTATGCAAAGCAGTCCGGCATAACAATTCAGATTGAAAATCACGGTTATCATGCCAACGGTGCCGAGCGGGTACGCCGTATAATCACGGCGGTCGGACGCGGCAACTTCGGACACCAGCTCGACGTCGGAAATTATATATGCGTAGACGACGTCCCCGAAATGTCGGTACGCAAAATGATCGGCTTTGCGACCACAATCCACATGAAGGATTTTTACGTCAGAAGCGGCAACCGCTTTATCGAAGCGTCCGACGGAGGTCACTGCATATGGTTCGGCACATCCGGCGGCAGACGCCTCCGCGGTTCGATACTCGGTCAGGGCGATCTTGACATCCCCGACATAATGAAGGTGATAAAGGATTCGGGATATGACGGCAACATCATGCTCGAATTTGAAGGAGTCGAAGACTGCGACTATGCCACAGGCAAATCGATCGCCTACATGAAGCAGCTCTGGGACAATATCTGAGCAAAAAAGAATACGGAAAGGAGAAGCTTTCGGAGCTTCTCCTTTTTTGATGAAAAATCTGTCCGAAAAAAACAGCTTTTTTTGACTTTTCAGCTAACCGTAATTGTGATAAAATACAGAAAAAAGATAAATCTGTCCCGAAAAAAGGAGGAGCGATTATGGATAATCAGAATACCGTAAAAGGACAATGGTCAAAGGAAAAAGCGTGGGAGTGGTACAACAAGCAGCCCTGGATACGCGGCTTCAACGGATATCCGTCAAACTGCGTAAACCGCATTGCGATGTGGCAGGAATACGGTCACGAAGAGGTCATGAAGGAGATCGAATACGAATTTGCGCTCGCAAAAGAGACCGGGTACAATGCAGTACGCGCGATCATCCAGTTTGAGGTATGGTATTACCAGCACGACAGCTTCATGAAGAATCTTGAAGAATATCTGACGCTCGCCGACAAATATTCAATCGGCGTAATGCTCTGCCTCGGCAACGACTGCACCGTTCCGAAGGAAAAATTCAAGCCGGTCGTTTTCGGTGAGCAGAAGGTTGACTGGGGTTATCACAGCGGCATAAAGGCGGGTCCTCACGCTGCCGGTCTTGTAGGTCCCGGATACTGTCTGCTTGACGACCCGGAGACCGAAGAGTATTATTACAAAATGGTCGATGAGCTTGCCGCAAAATACGCAAAAGACCCGCGCATCCAGATATGGAACGTCTGGAACGAGCCGGGCAACGGCAGAAGAGGTGACATGAGTCTGCATGCCATGGAAAAATTCTTCGAAATAATCAGATCGCACGATCAGATTCAGCCGCTGACCGCCGACTGCTGGTCATATGACACCGATTTTGAGATAAAGCAGAACATACAGATAAGAGCCTGCGAGCTGTCGGATGTAATTACATTCCATTTCTACGGTCCCTATCAGAACATGGTGCTTATCATCGAAATGCTGAGAAGACGTTTTGGCAGACCGCTTATCAACAACGAATGGCTCAACCGCATAGCCGACAACAATGTCGCCGACATATTCCCGCTCTTCTATCTTGAGCGCATCGGATCATACAACTGGGGACTCATTGCGGGCTATTCGCAGACCTACGAGCCGTGGGGGCACTATTTTGTCGAATATCTCAAGGAAGGCTCGACGCTTGATCTTACAAAGTGGCAGCATGATCTTTACCGCTTCAACGGTCTGCCCTACGATCCGAAGGAAATAAGACTTATAAAGAAGTTCTGCGAGCTTGCCGACAAGCGCGACGGAATAAAGAAAGACTGAAGGGTATAAAAGTCATGAGCAATGAACTGTTAAAAGGACAATGGAGCAGGGAGCGGGCGTGGGAATGGTACAACAGCCGCCCCTGGATCCGCGGCTTCAACGGTCTGCCGAAAAACTGTGTAAACTTTATCGCCATGTGGCAGGAACACGGTCACGACGAGGTTGTCCGCGAGCTTGAATACGAATACGGTCTTGCCCGCGAGACCGGCTTCAATTCGGTCAGAATATTCATCGATTTTGAGGTCTGGCTGAATCAGCATGACAGTTTCATGCAGAATCTCGAACAATACATATCGCTTGCCGACAGATATTCGCTCGGAGTCATGCTCTGCCTCGGCAACGACTGCACCGTTCCGAAGGAGCTGTTCAGACCCGCCGTATTCGGCGAGCAGAAGGTCGATTGGGGCTATCACGGAGGCGTGAAGGAAAGTCCTCACGTCGGAATATCGGGTGCGGGATATTATCTTACCGACGAGCCTTTTTATGAAGAAAAATTCATCGAAATGGTTTCGGAGATCGTAAAAAAATACGCGCACGATCCCCGTCTTGAAATCTGGAATGTATGGAACGAGCCGGGAAACAGCGGCAGAGGCGACATGAGTCTGCCGCTGCTCGAAAGAACATTTGCGACAATACGTTCATTTGATCCGATTCAGCCGCTGACCGCCGACTGCTGGGCATACACAGACGAGCTTGACATTGCCCAGAACATACAGGTAAGAGCCTGCGAAATGTCCGACGTAATCACATTCCATTTCTATCAGCCCTATGAAGACATGACGATCGTGATCGAAAAGCTCAGAAAGCGCTTCGGACGTCCGCTTATCAACAACGAATGGCTGCACAGAATCAATTTCAACAACGTGGCGCAGATCTTCCCGCTCTTCTATCTCGAACGCATCGGATCCTACCACTGGGGTCTTATTGCCGGTTTTTCACAGACCTACGAGCCGTGGGGCTGGTTTTACAGACTGCACGCCGATGATCCGCACTACGATTTCACAAGGTGGCAGCACGATCTCTACCGTCCGAACGGTCTTCCTTACGACACCGATGAGATAAAGCTTATAAAGAAGTTCTGCGGGCTTGCCGACAGGCGGGACGCCGCAGTGAAAGGACAGGGGAAGTGACAAAAACAGTCTGCACAGAAAAAAAGCAGTTCATTGACTGCTACCCGGAAGCGTCGCCCGAGGCGCTCCCCATGTTTGCCGAAAACCGCGTACATCAGCGTACCTCGGGCGACCCGTATCCGAACAGGGTCGTACTTGAAGCGCAACGCAAAATAAGGGAAAAGCGCGAGTTCACGGTAATCACTCTCGAAAACGACTTTATTGAGCTTGCCATACTGCCGGAAATCGGCGGCAAGCTCTGGTATGCCCGCGACAAAAAGAGCGGTTACGATTTCTTCTACAAAAACAATGTTATAAAGCCCGCGCTGATCGGAGTTCTCGGATCATGGACATCCGGAGGACTTGAGTTCAACTGGCCCTTCCATCACCGTGCGTCTTCGTTCATGCCGGTCGATTACAGCATAGAATATGCAGAAGGCTCTGTTACGGTATGGATGTCCGAGCACGATCCGATCGACCGCATGAAGGGCGAGGTCGGAATAAGGCTTTGCGACGACGAATGTATATTCGAAACGCTTGTCAGACTTGACAATCTGACCCCGGTACGCAGGTCATTCCTGTGGTGGGAAAACGCCGCAGTACCGGTCAACAAAAGCTACCGCATATTCTTCCCCGAGGATGTAAACTATGTCCGTTTTCACTACAAACGCTCGGTCACGACATATCCGATAGCAAACAATGACCGCTTCGGCGCCTACAACGGCATCCTGTATGACGTCGACACCGATATAAGCTATCATAAAAACACGATCCCGGCAACCTCATATTTCAGTGCGGAGTCGCAGTTTGATTTCTTCGGCGGATACGACGAGAGCGCGGGCGCGGGAGTTGTCCATGTCGCCGACAGACACATTTCGCCCGGAAAGAAAATGTTTACGTGGGCGTATTCCCAGCTCGCCCACACGTGGGAGCGTGCGCTTACCGACAGCGACGGACAGTATGCCGAGCTTATGGCAGGCTGTTATTCGGACAATCAGCCGGATTTTGCATGGCTTGAACCTTATGAAAGCAAGGATTTCAGTCAAAGCTGGTTCCCGATTCACGGTCACGGAAGTCCCACGCTTGCCAACACAAACGGAGCGCTGTACTGGGACGACGGCGGTATCTTCATTCAGAGCACACGCAGGGTAAGCGGTGCGAGACTCACGGTCACCGACCGCAGCGGCAACATTGTATCCGACAAAGCTGTCGATCTGCCTGTCTATGATCTGATCCGGTTTGCCGATATTCCGGCACCGCAGGACGGAATGACAGTCAGAATCGCACTCGGCGGCACTGTCCTTTTTGCATATACAAGGCAAAAAAGAGCCGAGCGTGAAATTCCCGAGCCGCGTAAGGAGCTTCCGTACTTCAAAGAAGTCAGATCGGCTCAGGAGCTTTATCTTCAGGGAGTTCATATTGAGCAATACCGTTCGCCCGAATATTCGGCGGACGACTGCTACAACGAGGCTCTCGCACGCGATCCGGGACACATCGGCTCGCTTGTTGCGCTTGCGCGCAGGAACTATCTGAACTGTAATTACAAAGAGGCTCTCGGATTTATCGACAGAGCCGAGCGGGAGGCGACACGCTTCAACGCAAGACCCGAAAGCGGTATCATATACTACATCAAAGGACTGATTCTCGCCGCAACCGACAATTACGATGATGCATACGAGTATTTCTTTAAGGCGTCATGGAATGCCGACTACCGTTTCGGAGCGATGCTTCACATAGGTCTTATCGACATACGTCGTGAGGATTACGCTCTTGCGGCAGAACATCTGCTTGCGGCTGCTCCCGGATGCCGCATCATTGCATGCGCATTTCTCGCATATGCCTACGACAGGCTCGGCATGCGTGAAAAAGCGTTGTCCGAGATCAACGGAGCGCTGTCGCGCGACAGTCTCAACCTGTTCGCACTTGCGGTAAAATCGCTTATTACGGGAGACATTACCGATCTTTGCGACATAGTAAAGACCGATCTCACGCAGAACATTCTTGACATTGCCGCATACATGCTGGAGGCGGGAATGCATAAAGAGATCGTCGGTATCATCGATGCCGCCGACTCGGTCTCGCCGCTCTCATCCATGGCAATCTATCTCAGAATGTACATATCGGGGGAGCGCGGCGAAAACACGAGACCGCTCGGGATTGCCTTCCCTTCACGCCCATTCGAGAAAAAACTGCTTGAAAAGCGGGTAGCCGACCGTCCGGACGACGGCAATGCGGCATATCTGCTCGGCTGTCTGCTCTATCACATGAAGCATTACGACAAGTCCGACCGCATCTTTGCAAAACAGGCATCCGAAAACAATGATTACAGAGCATACAGATGCCTTTCCGCGATCAGATATTCACACACATCCGACAAAAAAAGTGCGGCGGAGGCAATGCGTCATGCGTCCCTGCTTTCCGATGCATCTGACAGGCAGATCACCTTTGAAAGTGCGTATCTCATGGCAAAGACAGGCAGATCACCCCGTGAGATTGCCGACTACATTCTGTCACGCGACAACGATCGCGACGACATAACGGTCGAGCTTGCGCGCGCATACAATCACATGGAAAAGCCGGAGGAAGCAATAAAACTCCTGCTCGGCAGAAGTTTCGTTGCCTGCGAGGGCGGAGAGCATTACATTGCCGATCAGTACATGTATGCGCATTATCTGATCGGTTCAAGGGAATTTGCGCTCGGGAACTACGCCGCCGCGCGGAGGTGTTTTGCCGCCGCCACCGTTCTGCCCGAATCGCTCGGTTCGGGGCTCTGGAATCCGGTCAAGGAGGTTCCCTTCCGCTACTTCGAGGCAATATGTCTGCTGAAGGAAGGCAGAAGTGAAGAAGCAAAGGAAATACTCGGGACGTTTCTGAAATACAGATTCGATTACTTCTCCGACATGTATCTGCCGACACTTGCGTTTTACGTCGCGCGTGCGCACGAGCTGCTCGGCGACAGGCAAAGCGGCGAGAGACTCATACGTGAAAAGTTCGCGGCTTGCCGGAAGCAGGCAGATATCATTGACTGCGGATATTTCGGCACCACCCCGTTCTTTATCTCCTTCATTGACAGACCGGACGAGGCGAGAAAGACATTTTTCGCATATCAGTGTCTGATGTACGCCCATTTTCTCGGCGACAAAAAGTCAGAGGAGTATTATCGGGGCATCATCGGAGACGACGGCTACGGCACATACATATTTGACATTATCTGACACAAAAAAGTATGCGGCGCAACCGAGGCGGCTCTTGTATCTCAGTTTAATTAGTTTTCCGGAATGGCGTAACCCTTGTCCCTTGTGGTTACGCCGTTTTCTCTTTGCATCTTAAGACGTAAAAATTACGGCGGCTACCGTTTCCGACAGCCACCGTATAAGTAAATCGCTTTATTATCTGTTATACTTTTTCCTTCTGCTTACAACCGTTGTACCGATGGCTGCACCGCCGCTGACAAACAACAGAGCAATCCACAAAGCAAGGTTGCTTTCATCGCCGGTCTGCGGATTTTTATCGAGAGCGGCAATGGCATCCTCAATAGCCTTCGCCATTGCATCCACTTCGCTCTGTTCAGTGATATTCTTGTCACGGACAACAGCATTGACGGCAGCTTCTACAGCAGAGAAGTCCTTGTAGTTGTCCTTGTTCAGTGCATTTGCCTTGGCAATGGCTTCGTCGACCTTGGTGTAGTCGGCACCCTTGTATTGCAGGGCAGCAATCGCATCTTCGATAGCCTGTGCCATTGCATCAACATTAGCCTGACTCACAAAAGCCTTGCCCCTGATAACTCCGTCTACCGCCGTATTTAATGCGGCAACAGATTCGTCGGTATACACAGTCAAATCAGTGGGAATGGCTGCCATCGCTGCTTCCACAGCGCTGTAATCTGCCGGCTCTGCACTGCAAAGAACCTGTCCGTTCACAAAAGACCATCCGTTACTGTTGTCACCGTTATTCAGTGCGGCTGCAAAATCTTCGGTTTTCATTTCTTCCTGTGGCTTTTCAGTTGCGGATTCGTTCTGGTTTTTAATACCGAGGTTTTCCACTGCAAAATAGCAGTTGGTTATTTCGCTCCTCTTGGTCGCATCCTGCATCGCAAAAGCGTACAGACTGGGTGATGAGCCTGTTACGATGCCGGTTGTAAAGCAATTTGTAATGGAGCCATAGTACGCTGAGTCAGAGGCATCGGTACCTACAAAAGAGGCCATAGCAGCCGCAGCCTGTGATACATTGCCACTCGCATAGCAGTTTTTGATATTCAGTCCCCAAAGGCCGCCGGCAAATCCGCCTGTATATGCGCCGCCGGTAACATCGCCCGTGGCGTAACAATTTCGAATAACCGTTTCTGCATCTGTTTTGCCGTTTCCTTTGCCGATAAATCCGCCGACATCCGCACCGCCATAGTAATCTGCCTTCACATTTACCGTTACGTTTGATCTGCTGTATGTGATTTTCGCTGCTTTTCCCAATTCACCGATCAATCCGCCGATAGACCCCTTGCCGGCTTTTTCCGTAATACTGCCGGATACACTGCACTCGTTGATGAGCTGCGCTCCATCCAGTGCACCTACAAGCCCGCCGATCCAGTATGCACCAGCAATACCGCCGTCCTGTGCGTTCATATCCATAGTCAAACCTGTCACATGACAGTTTTCAATGGTTCCGGCCGAATAACCAACCAGACCGCCGGCAGGGCCGATAACATATCCCGAAGTAATCTTTGCTACACCGTGGATAGAAACAGTATCCAGATTCAAGTTGCTGATTTTTCCCTCTGTTGCGCCAAACAAACCAAATACATCCGATTCAAACGGTGTAGTCTCAGACCCAATGGAAACCTTAGAGATGGTATATCCGTTACCGTCAAAATTACCGGCAAAGACGCGATAATCCGAACCCCCCAACAGTGCATCAGAAAAAGAATTTGCAATCGGTGTCCAAGGCAGCCCGTTCAGGTCTATGTTGACCGTCAATACAAAATTCTTCCCCGTGTAGGTTTCTCCACTATTCACAGAGCTTGCAAGATATGCAAGCTGTGCTCCGTTAGCGATCTGATAAGGATCCTCTGCGGTACCTGTTCCACCTGCGAACGCTGCCGCTGTACTGCCATCCCAGACATTTATGTTCTGTGAATCCTCTGCAAACGCTGTCATCGGAACAAGTGCCATCACAAGGCACAACGCAAGCAGAAGGCTTAGAAGTTTCTTCTTCATTTTCATTCCTCCAAAATAATTCTATCCGCTATTTACTTCCTCCGACAGCGGACACGCCGGAGAAGATAGAAGGTTTAACCGGAAAAGATATATTTGCCGGTCGTGGTTAGGACTTCAATATCAAACCACTATCCTTCCGGCAAACGCAAAAAGCCGAAGTCAAGGCATAATGCGCCCTGTCTCCGGCCGATCAATATTCGGTGCGGATCAGCATTCTTTCAAACGATTTCTTCGCAGTATCATACAGCAAACTCCGTCCGACAACCTTCTTCGTCTGTGTGACAACTGTAATTGCCGAAGAACATTATACTGCTGTCCTTCGGATTTGTCAAGAGGTTATGAAAAAAGTTCTATCTCTTGAAATTGTTTGTTTGATCTCTTGCGTTAAGAGATTTCAGAACATCAGCCCAAAACAAAGCCCCTCCAAAAGGCAAATTCTCATAAGGATGTTTTTATGCATCCATCCAAATCTGCCGATTGAGAGTGCAAACAAAAACACGCAGAGTTCGTTTCTGAATTCTGCGTGTTTTTGTTTGCATTTTTCGTCCTTGAAAAACAGCCGAAAAAATGGTATAATTAATTCAGAAAGAACAACCCCCACGGAGGACTTGCCATGCCATACAACAAAGAGACGCGGGATGTGCTTCAGGCGTATTATGAAACGCATGATTTTACCGGAAATATCCCTGTTTTCGATGACAAAAAATATACGCCCGCACAACTGCAGATTTATGCCAAGGCGAAAAAGTTCTTTGCACAGTCATGGCTGAAGCTCCTTCCCGAAACGGGGAACAAGCGCTCGATGAGAAATTTCTCGAAAAACTATCCGCTGAACTGTCTGAAAGAAGGCGACGCGGCATATATTGCGGACATGGTTGCCGAAATTATGGGCGATGAGGAACGATTCAAATCCTCTATTGACAAATTCTTTTCCGACTTGCAGGAGCCGCTTGAAGCCGGATTCAAAGCCTGTGCAAAGGCACATGGAAAGACACCGGAAGATTTGACCGACGAAGAAATCGAAGATGTTGTGGACAAGCTCGCCGGGCTTTTCATGGAAGAGATGATCAACGCACTGATGACGGCACAGAAAACGCCGGAAATCTTTGCGGCGCTCCATAAGGGTGATACAAAGTTCACAGCGCACGAGGATTTCAACGATTCCGTGTGCGAAAATCATGACAAAATCAATTTTTTGAAAAGGTGGACGCACTCCGATACGCAGCTCGGTGCGGCATTGTCGCTTGAAGAAGTGATGGCGAGCAACACGGATGCCGTTGAAAATGCCGCTGATTTCTTTTCTCCCACCGAGAGTACGGAAGAAGCCTATGCGGAACTGAGAAACGGATTCCTTGCCACGCTGTCAGGGGATGACCGTATTATTTTCATCATGCGGGAAAACGGCAAAACGCAGAAGGAAATTGCGGAGGCGCTCGGCTATAAGACGCACAGCGCCGTGACCAAACGTCTGCAAGCTATGCGGGAGCAGTTTGAAATGTATATAAAAGAACAAGGATAAGATATCGATAAATCGGAAGTTTGAGGAGGATCGGTATGAAAACACTGTATTTGATTGGCGGTACAATGGGTGTTGGCAAAACAACAATCAGCCAACAATTGAAAAAAGATTTGCCAAACAGCGTTTTTCTGGACGGTGACTGGTGTTGGGCTGCCGATCCGTTTCAGGTAACTGAAGAAACAAAAGAAATGGTCATGCGCAATATCTGTTATCTGTTGAACAGCTTTCTTCGTTGTACCGCTTACGATAACATTATTTTTTGCTGGGTTATGCATGAACAATCCATCATCAATCGTATAATCAAGGAATTAGACGCAAGCGCTTGCAGAGTCATAAAAATATCCTTGATAACGGACGAAGCAAATCTGAGGAATCGGTTGTCATCCGATATTGCTCGCGGAATCCGCACTTCCGATGTCATTGACGGCATGGACACCGGTATTATGTTCTTGCTATGTTAACAAATATTCGCATAAGTATTAACGCATCTTCATATAAGAATGTAAGAAATATTAATATCCATATACTATAACTTTAGTTGATCAAAGAGAAGGAGGTTTTCTTTTATGATTGAATTCAAAAACGGTTTTTATGCTGACGTCCGCACCGAGGACCGCAGCCGGACCGTGATTTCCTATACAGACGGTATTTTGCAGGAAATGAAGACCAGCGTCGAATGCCGCGCATTTCTGCGGGTCTATGACGGCAGGATGTGGTATTATGCATCCGTGACCGACCTTGCGCATCTGCAGAAGACGCTTGACGGTCTTTATGCGGCTGCCACACCCAATGCGCAGATCCTCGATGACCCTGTTGTCCGTCGCTTTGAACGCAATCGGGACACGGCGATCCGCTTTGCCGACTGCTCCGTGCGCGACATTCCCGCCGGGGAAAAGCAAGCGCTTTTGCTTTCATATATGCCCCTGCTCTCAGAGGATTCCTGCGTCACCACGCACAAGGGCTTATACCTTGACCGCAACAGCCTGTTCCGCTTTCAGTCCAGTCTCGGAGCGGATATCACATATGATTATCAGACCTGCGGGATGTCCTTCACGTGCAGCATGGCAGAGGGTGAAAAGAAGTTCACCGACTCATGGCAGAAGGGCGCGACACGCTTTGACGAGCTGAAGGGACTGAATGACGAGCTTCGTGCCGCCGTTGCAGAGCAAGCATATTTTATGCGCAATTCCGTACCGGTCACCCCCGGCAAATATCCGGTCGTCCTTTCGCCGGAAGCAGCCGGCGTCTTTGCGCATGAATCCTTCGGACACAAGTCCGAATCCGACTTCATGCTTTCGGACAAATCAATGCGTGATGAGTGGCAGCTCGGCAAAACAGTCGGCTCGCCCATTCTGTCAATCGCCGAATGCGGTTCCGTCCCCGGCTGCGGATATGTACCGTATGATGACGAGGGGACCCGCGCACGCAAGAATTATCTTATCAAAAACGGCGTGCTGGCAGGACGGCTGCACAACGCCCAAACTGCCACCGCACTCGGCGAGGCGCTTACCGGCAATGCACGTGCGACCGACTGCACATTCGAGCCGATCGTGCGCATGACGACCACATATATTGAGGGAGGCGATCTTGATTTTGATCAACTGATCGCCCCGATCAAAAAAGGTTATTTTATCAAAACCATCAACCACGGAAGCGGCATGAGCACCTTCACCATAGCTCCCAGCCTTGCATACGAGATCGTTGACGGCAAGCTGGGACGCCCGGTACAGATCAGCGTGCTGACAGGCTCAGTATTTGAAACGCTCGGTCTTATCGACGGTCTGACACGTGACGTACACCTGCTTTCATTTGTGACAGGCGGCTGTGGCAAGATGGAGCAAATGAATCTGCCCGTCGGCTTCGGCGGTCCTTACGTCCGCGTTTCGTCTATGAATGTACAGTGAGGTGAGAATCATGGAAAAAGAGTTTTTGACCGAAACACAGCGCTCCGTTACGCTCAATGTCACCGGAGGAAAAATCGACAGCTTCCGTGAGAAGGAAGAAACGACAGGCACTGTCCGCGTATATGAAAACGGGTGCATCGGCGTTGCCGGGTGTCTCGGAACACCTGACGAACAAGCACTGACAGACAAGGCACGGGATGCTCTGGCTCTCGGCATTCCTTATCCCAGCAAGCTGGGCGGTGCACTGGAACAAGAAAGTCTCAATGAAAAAGAAATTATTCCGGTGTCCGAACTGATACCCACAATGCAGAGCTTTCTTGACCGCCTCGGCGAAGCCTGCCCTCGTTTCGCCTTTTCAAATAAAATCAGTCTGAATTACAGAAGAGCCGAATATCGCAACTCCCTTGGGCGTCACCTGACAAGCTCCGGCAGCAATGTGAGCATTCAGCTGCTTGCGCAGAACCGTGGCTCCGGCAATCTGTTTGATACCTCATTCGGGTATAAAGGCGCTGACTTTGACCCGGATGCGCTACTTTCACAGTTCAAAAATGAATACGACGCGTTTTATACGCCTGCCGACATCGCTCCCGGACGCTATCCCGTGGTCATGGATATCAGCGATCTGCTCGGCGGCACTCTGCAGCATTTTATTGCCGAAATGTACGCTTCCGGCGCTTCGCTGCTCAGCGGAAAGCTCGGTAAAAAATTTTTCTCGGACAGGCTCTCCCTGAAAAACGATATGAATCCCGCCACAAATCCCGGCGTATGCTTCTTTGATACAGAGGGGTGCGTAGCATCCGATCTGCGCCCCACGCTGATCGACAGGGGAACGCTTGTCGGTCTTCTGACAACGAAAAAATCGGCAGAAAAGCTGAACCTGCCCAATACCGGCACGGCGGCAGCCCCTTATGACGGCGTGCCGACCCTTGGCTTCAACCGTTTTTATGCAGAGCCGACCGCGCCTACACTGAGCGCGCTTGTCCCGGGCAAGGCGATCTATATTGTCATGACTTCAGGCGGCGATACCACACCGGACGGTCATTTTGCCGCTCCGGTACAGATGTCTTACCTGATGGAAAACGGCAGATTGGTCGGACGCCTTCCGGAACTGAATATCGGAGGCGATTTCAGCGACCTGCTCGGCAATGACTATATCGGCGCCGTCAGAGGCGATCCGTCCCCGGACAGTATGCTGTGCGCCGTTGTTATGGACGTGAAAAAGAGTAAATGAACAGGTATATGCAAACATAAGTATCATAAGATAAGCTTACACAAATAAATTCCTATTTGTTAAACTAACATCCTATTTGTGCCGCCACCCGACCGAAAAAGTCGGGTGGCTTTTTCTGTGTCAAAAAATAATTTCAAAAAATTTCTGCCGTTAGGAACATTTTGCGTTTCTGACCTTGGGGCATCAATAGAGGGGCATTACAATATGCTCGTCCCGCCGCAATTGCGGCGACAATTGAATATCCTGCCCCGGGAGGATACGGGATACGGAACTTGCCATAACAGCGAGGGTAGCGCCTCGTGCCGAGGAGGAAGGCGTGAGATCACGCTCCGAAAGGATCGGCGAGCGAGTCGGTAGTATCCCGCAATACGCGGTCAAGCGAGCGTAGGAACATACCGGAAGCAGGCAGACCGGAGGAGCCGAGACTGTGCAAACTTCCTCTTGCACAGCCTTTGCAACTCCGGTCGGTGCGGCGACAACACCGGAATTCTTTTTAGATGCCGCACTTTTGATTTTTGATCCGTGCCGATTCGGTGCGGGTCTTTTTTCTTTTGCCGTTTTTTATAACGGCAGGAGATTCGGTTTTGAATTTTGTAATTGTAAAAACTGCTCCCATATGCGGAGCGAAAGGAGATGATCATCATGCAGAATATAGCAGCGTAACACCGCCGAATTCGCCCCGTGTGGCGAGGATAACATCCCGGCGGGACTTTGTCCCGCCACCAAACAAAACCGCACACAAGCGCTTGTGTGCGAAAATCATGAAAGGAGCATAACGCTTGAAAAAATCCACTCTTGCCGTCATCGACGGCGAAACCCTTATGGACAAAAGACTTCCCGAGACGAAGTTTTGCGTCGAAACCTTATTTCCGCAGGGACTTTGCATCCTCGGAGGTTCCCCGAAGGTCGGTAAATCATGGCTTGTCCTTGACCTCTGTATTCATATCGCAGAGGGGGAACCGATGTGGGGGCTTCACGTTACACAAGGAGAAACACTCTACCTCTGTCTGGAGGATTCCGAACGCCGGATTCAGGAACGGCTCAATACCATTACGGACGATGTGCCGCCCGGATTGTACTTTGCCACCGGCAGCACTTCTATCGAAAGCGGTGTGTGCGATTGGATTCGGAAATTCAAACACGAACATCCTGCTGTCACATTCGTCGCCATCGACACCTTCCAACTGATCCGTACCCCGACAGGGGATGTCTCCTACGGCAACGATTATGCCGAACTGCAACCGCTCCGTGCTTTGGCAGAGGAACTGGAGATCTGTCTTCTGCTGGTGCATCACCTGCGCAAGATGGGAGACAAAGACCCTATCAATAAGCTCTCGGGCAGTACCGGAATTGCGGGCGCAGTTGACGCGATCTATGTCCTCGAAAAGAATGAGCGCGTGGAAAACAGTGCAACGCTGTATGCCTCGGGGCGGGACATCCGCGACCGCAAGATGAAGCTGGAAATGGAACCTGTCACCTGCACATGGCAGTTGCTCTCCGACAGCCTGACCATGCCCGAAACCGTCATGCCGGACGAAATGGTGGCGCTGGTCACACTGATGAAAGCAACACTCCTTTTCAACGGGAGTAATACCGACCTCGCTTCTGCATTGTCAGCTACGCTCGGCAAAGAGATAACCGCCAAAGGGATGAAGCAGATGATGAACCGCTGGCGGTTTCAGATGGAAGCACTCGGTGTGTTCTTTGAAAGCAGGCGAAGCAACGGTCAAAAGTATATCCGCGTGAAATATGTGTCACCCCAACCGACAGAGAGTGCCTCAAGTGACCCAAGTGCCTCAACTTCTTCTGCCCTCATATCTTTCGTCCCTTGCGACCCTTGCGTCCCTGCATGAGGCAAAGTTATGACGACTTATCTCGTTACAGCCTTAAGCATGGATTTTAGTTCAGCCCGCGGATCGGGTGCAGGCACTGCCTGCTTTATTGCGAGTTTCGCCTTTGTATGACGCCAGCCGATTCCGGCGGCGCCAAAGGCGTCGGGCTATGCCCATACCCCTATCAATTATTTACGAAAGGAGTCTTTCAGTGAAAGAAGAAAACAAAAATATCATCATTTCCTTCCGTGTCACACCGGAAGAAAAGACCTGGATCGAGGAACATTCCTACGGTCATTACAGGCGCATCAGCGACTTCGTCCGCGACTGTATTTTCAAAAAAGAGATCGTTAACATCGACGGAGCCGATGAAATCGCGCACGAGCTTCAGCGCATAGGCAACAATCTCAATCAGCTTACCCGTGCCGTCAACGCCGGATTTGTACGGGCGGTTGACCTCGGAGAAACTAAACGGGAGGTGCAAAAAGTATGGCAATCGTTAAATTCATTGCTTCGGGATGCCCGATGAACAACATTTTTCCCTATGTCATGAACCGAAACAAAACCGAGGACGGCCTATTGGTTTCGGGAATCCATTGCACGCCCGAGTCCGCACTTGACGAATTCCGCTTTGTAAAAAACAAATTCGGCAAGATCGACGGCAGACAATATTACCACATCGTCCAATCGTTCAGTCCCGATGACAAGCTGACTCCCGCGACCGCACACGAAATCGGTCTGCGCTTTGCCGAATACTTTCCGGGCTACCAGTTTGTCGTTGCCACACATTGCGACCGCGATCATCTGCACAATCACCTCGTCATAAACTCGGTGAATATGGAAAACGGAAAGAAGTTTCATCAGACTGCCGATGATCTTGCCCGCGTCAAGGAGTATTCCAATCGGCTCTGCCGTGAGTACGGGCTGTCTGAAACCGAAGCAAAATCTTCATTCGGTTCGATGCCGAAGTGGAAAGACCTGCTGCGACGCAAGGCATATTCCGTTGCCTGCCGCACGCGATCCAAGGAAGATTTTATCTTTGAAATGGAGATGCACGGCTACAAGGTGGACTGGCAGGAGGGGCACAAGTATATAACCTTCACCACACCGGACGGTCATAAATGCCGTGACAACAAGCTCTTTGCCGAGCAGCTTCTGCGAAAAAATCTGGAGATTTATTATCTTCTCGGCGGCTGTGAGTCGGGACTTGCGGAGCAGTATCAGCAATTTGAAAACCGCCTGCATCCGAAGCACGGTTACACGGTGGGCGAAGGTCTGTTTTCGCTGCTGAAAAGTCTGCTCGAAACCATG
>CAKSQF010000008.1 GCA_934486825.1 uncultured Eubacteriales bacterium
GGCGGAACTGGCAGACGCGCACGTTTGAGGGGCGTGTGGTTTACACCGTACGGGTTCAAGTCCCGTTTCTCGCACCAGACAAGATAATCCGAACCTGATCCCTGTGGATTTTGGTTCGGATTTTTTGTTTTTTCTTAATTTCCTATTGACAAAGTAGGAAAATATGATATAATACCTACTGAAAGAGTAGGAAATGCAGATGTCAAAGGAGACAGACCATGAAAGATAAAAACTTGCTTGAAATACATCGACTGTGCGTGAATGTCGGAGAAAAAGAAATATTGCGCGGAGTCGATATGACAATAGGCAAAGACGAGACGCACGTGCTCATGGGACCGAACGGAACTGGGAAAACCACGCTCGGCTACGCAATAACTGGTAATCCTATTTATACGGTAAGCTCGGGTGAAATACTATTTGACGGCGAAAATATAACGGAGATGCCGGTGAATGAGCGCGCCAAAAAAGGGGTATTTCTCTCTTTTCAGAACCCGCTTGAGGTTCCGGGCGTAACTCTCGCGTCTTTTATGCGAAGCGCGCTTGAACAGAAGACAGGCAAGCGGCTTAAGCTGTGGGAGTTCAGAAAAAAGCTTGCCGAAAATATGGATTTGCTTGCAATGGATGCGTCATATGCCGATCGTGATCTGAATGTCGGATTTTCGGGCGGGGAAAAGAAAAAGGCGGAGATACTTCAGATGCTTATGCTTGAGCCGAAGCTCGCAATTCTTGACGAGACCGATTCCGGACTTGATGTTGACGCGGTCCGTACCGTGTCGAACGGCGTAAGACTTTACCACGAGCGCGTTCACGGGTCGCTGCTGATAATTACCCACAGCACACGCATACTTGAAGCATTAAGCATTGATGTAGTGCATGTCATGGAAGACGGTATAATCGTCAGAAACGGCGGTGCGGAGCTTGTCGAGAGTATCAACGAAAGCGGATTTTCCGCTTTGAAGCCGACAGGAGCCGGCGAAAATCGGGGAAATACATGAATAATATAAAAGAAAAAAGTCGGATCGAAGATATTGACCGCAGTATATACGATATAAAAGACGAAGAGCATGATGCCTTCCGGATGGAGGAGGGTCTGACTCCGGAAATAGTCGATAAGCTCTCAAACGAAAAAAACGATCCCGAATGGATGCGCCTGTTCAGACAGCGTTCCTTGCGGATATATAACGAAATGCGGATTCCCGACTGGGGACCGTCGATCGAAGGACTTGATATCGATCATATCGCGTCGTATGTGCGCCCCAATACGAAAATGCAGAATGACTGGAAAAACGTGCCGCAGGATATAAAGGACACCTTTGACAGGCTGGGTATACCGCAGGCTGAGCGTAAATCGCTTGCGGGCGTCGGTGCTCAGTATGACTCCGAACTTGTCTACCATAACGTAAAACAGGAGGTAGCCGCCGAAGGAGTCGTGTATACCGATATGGAAAGCGCACTGAACGGCGAGTATGCGGATATGGTGCGGAAGCATTTTATGAAGCTTGTCACACCGAACGACCATAAATTTGCCGCACTTCACGGAGCCGTGTGGTCGGGCGGGTCGTTTGTCTATGTGCCGAAATGCGTGCACCTTTCGATACCGCTTCAGTCCTATTTCAGACTGAACGCAAAGGGCGCGGGACAGTTTGAGCATACGCTTATAATACTTGACGAGGATTCGAGCCTGCATTTTATAGAGGGCTGTTCGGCACCGAAATATAATGTCGCAAATCTTCACGCCGGATGCGTCGAGCTGTATGTCGGCAGGAATGCGAAACTGCGCTATTCTACTATCGAAAACTGGTCGAAAAATATGTATAATCTGAATACGAAACGCGCTGTCGTCGGAGAGGGCGGGACAATCGAATGGATTTCCGGCTCGTTCGGCTCGCATGTCGGATGCCTTTATCCGATGAGTATTCTGAAGGGTAACGGATCAAAGATGGAGTTTACCGGCGTGACCTTTGCGGGAAGCGGGCAGAATCTTGATACCGGAGCAAAGGTTATCCACGTAGGAGAAAATACAAGCTCGTATATGAATACACGTTCCATAAGTAAGGACGGCGGTATAAGTACTTTCCGCAGCAGCGTGGTTGTCGAAAAGGGCGCAAAAGGAGCAAAATCGTCGGTGTCCTGCCAGTCGCTTATGCTTGATTCGCAGTCGCGCTCGGATACCGTCCCCGTAATGGATATACGGACGAAGGATGCCGCTGTCGGACATGAGGCGAAAATAGGCAGTATAAGCGGAGACGCAATTTTCTATCTCATGAGCCGTGGCATGTCGGAGGAGGACGCAAGGGCGCTTATCGTAAGCGGCTTTGCCGATAATGTTTCAAAAGAGCTCCCGGTCGAGTATGCGGTCGAAATGAATAATCTTATACGCCTTGAGATGAAGGGAAGTATAGGATGATAAACCGCTGCCGGACAGAAAGGATGTCATAATATGTCAGAAATGATTTCAATAAACAAATTGCCGACCCGCACATGGAACAGACTTTCGGTAAATGATGCAATAATAGCGTGGGATGAAGAAAATACCGCTTTGCTCGCCGATACCGATATACAGTGCGCGCACGGAAGATTCCCCTTGCCTGTCAGACTTTCGCTGTCGGATGACGGAGCGTCTTTTACACGTAAAAGAGTGCGGCTGTCGGTTCCGCAGAACAGCAGTGTGAATGTTCTTGTCGATTGCAGACCGGAAAACAATTTCAATGCGATTCTTGACCTTACTGTCGGTAAAAATTCGGATGTGAAGCTTGCACTTCTTGCCGAACCGTCGCATGGCGGAATCTGTGTGCATAAGACATCGGTAAACTGTGATGAAAATGCAGGTGTCGAAATGATAACACTGCTTCTCGGCGACGGTGATGTCTATCTTGATAATCTCGCAGAACTTCGCGGCGATAACAGTTCGCTGAAAAGCGATATAGCCTATATCGGATGCAACGGGCAGACTGTCGATATGAATGTTGTCGTAAATCACTTCGGAAGAAATACAAAATCCGAAATAACTGCCGCGGGTGCGCTTAAGGACGGCGCGAAAAAGGTGTTCCGGGGCAGTATCGATTTCAGAAAAGGCTCGTCCGGCTCTGTCGGAGCCGAAAACGAGACAGTGCTTATGCTCGGCGATGATGCGGTCAATAAGACCGTTCCGCTGATCCTTTGTGCAGAGGAAAATGTTGACGGAAGCCACGGCGCAACAATCGGCGAGCTTGACCGCAATACTCTCTTTTATTTCGAAAGCCGCGGGATAGATAAAAAGACCGCCGAAAATATCATGGCACGCGCCGCGGTCGAACGACTTGCACATCTCGTAAACGATGAAGAATTTGCCGACGAAATCATGCGTGCGATCGGCAGAAAGCTCGGTACGGAGGGGGAAAACGATGATGCAGTATGATTACAGATCGGATTTCCCGATTTTCGGAAACAATCCGCTCGTTTATATCGATAACGCGGCGACCGCACAAAAACCGGAGGTGGTTATCGATGCCGTTGCCGATTTTTACGAAAGACATAACGCAAATCCGCTCCGCGGACTTTATTCTCTGAGCGTCGATGCAACCGAAGAGCTTGAATCGGCAAGAGCGGCTGTCTGTAATTTTATAGGCGCTTCCTCGCCCGATGAGATTGTTTTTACGCGTAATACCACAGAAAGCCTGAATCTTGTGGCGTATAGCTACGGTCTTTCGAATCTGCACGCGGGAGACGAGGTGGTCGTTTCGATAACAGAGCATCACAGCAATCTTCTGCCGTGGCAGTTTGTCTGTAAAAAGACAGGCGCGACACTTAAATTTATTGAATGTGAGCCGGACGGGAGCATCGACCTCGATAAGGTCGAAAAGCTGATCGGTGACCGTACCGCGATCGTTGCCGTCGCGCAGGTGTCGAATGTCCTCGGAAGGGAAAATCCGGTCGCGGAGATCGCGGCGCTTGCACACAGAGTCGGCGCGGTCATGGTGGTTGACGGCGCACAGAGTACGCCGCATGTGCATGTCGATGTCAGGAGTACCGATGCCGATTTCTTCGCCTTTTCGGGGCATAAAATGTACGGTCCGATGGGGATAGGTGTGCTGTACGCCAAAAGACAGCTGCTTGATCTTATGCCGCCTTTTCTGTTTGGCGGCGAGATGATCGATTCGGTAAAAAGAGACTCTGCTGTCTTTTCCGAACCTCCGCATAAGTTTGAGGCGGGGACCGTCAACGTCGCAGGAGCCGTCGGACTCCACGCCGCAATAGATTATGTAAGATCGGTCGGCTTTGAAACGATCGGCAGAAGAGAGTTTGAGGTTTCGTCCCGCGCAATGACCGGAATGTTCGGTATGAAGCATGTGCATGTTGTCGGCTCGCATGACTCCGCAGAGCATAACGGTATAATTACATTTACCGTCGATGACGTTCATCCGCACGATGTAAGTGAAATACTTGCCGCCGATAATGTGGCGGTGCGCGCGGGTCTTCACTGCGCACAGCCGCTCCATGACTACCTCGGACTGCGCTCGACGGTGCGGGCAAGCTTTGCTTTTTATAATACGATCGCGGATGCCGATAAATTTCTTGAAAGCCTTTCGACTGTAAGGGAGCGTATGGGATATGGAAACTAAAAACTTTTATAATGAAATATTGACCGAGCATAATATGCATCCGGAGTATAAGCATGCGCTTGATGACTCCGATATAGAGCTTGACGGGGTGAATCCGAGCTGCGGCGATGAAATAAAGCTCTGCCTGAAGGTAAGCGGAGATGTAATTACGGACGGCGCGTTTGTCGGCGACGGCTGCGCGGTCTCGCAGGCATCGACCGATATAATGCTCGGAATGATAATCGGGAAAAAGAGGGAAGAAGCGCTCGCAATGGCTGATAAATTCATGCGGATGATAAGGGGAGAGGCGAGCGAGGAAGAAATAGAAAGCCTTGAGGAGGCGTCCGCATTGCGTGACGTTTCGCATATGCCCGCAAGAGCAAAATGTGCGCTTCTCGGCTGGCGGACCCTGTCCGAGGCGCTCGGCACCGACCCGAACGCGAAAACATAACCGAATAAAGATTGCCCCGCTGTGCGGGGCAATCTCTTTCCAACCATGTGAACGCCAAGCATAAAAGGCGTTTTTTAACTTTGTGTACACAATACGGACATAAATATTATTTATAATACGTTAAAAAGGAGTTGATATTTATGTCCGGTAAAATCACTGTAAACGGGGTGGGCAAGATAACCGCCGCTCCCGATACAATCTTGCTTTCCGCAAAACTTTCCTCCACCGATAAGGATTACGCGGTCGCGGTCGGAAACTCGGCAAATCAGCTTGAAAAGCTGAAAAACGGTATAAAGAAGCTCGGCTTCGATGAAAAAGCGCTGAAAACCTCAAACTTTGCGGTCAATGCGGATTATGAATCGGTAAATGACAAAAGCGGCAGATATAAGCGCGTTTTTACCGGCTTTACCTGCGTTCATGATCTTGTCCTTGAATTTGATTTCGACAGCAAAAAGCTTGCGGATGTCATTTCGGCAGTCGCCGAAAGCCTGTCCGAACCGGATATATCGATCGATTTCACCGTAAAGAACACCGATAAGCTGAGAGATGAGCTTTTAAAGAGCGCGGTCGCGAACGCACGCAAAAAGGCGGAGCTACTTTGCGCGGCGGCGGGAACCGCTCTCGGGACGCTTGTTTCGATCGATTACAGCTCCGGCGATTTCTTCCCGGGCTGTGAGACCTCGTATGCGGTCGATGCGAAATGCGCACGGCTTGCGGCACCCAAAGCCGTAAATATTTCACCAAAGGATATAGAAATTACCGACACGGTAAAGATCGTCTGGGAGACGGTCTGAAAGGAGACAGTAAAAATGTGGAAGACAAAGCTTTGCCTTGCGACAAGCGATCAGTTCGGGATGCCGGTTGCCGATCAGATCAGACTTTTTAAAGAAATCGGCTTTGACGGCTTTTTCACAGGCTGGAGAGAAGGGGATGATGTCGGTGAGATACGCCGCATCGCCGACGAGACCGGTATGTACTTTCAGTCGATTCATGCACCCTTCGGCAGAGCGGCGGATATGTGGAAGAAATCGCATGAGTCGGAAATTGCGGTAAATGAGCTTATAAGCTGTCTGCATGACTGCGCCGAAAACGATGTGCCGCTCATGGTTCTGCATACCTTCAAAGGCTTTGAGGATCACGACCCGACCGAGTACGGAATCGAGAATTTCAGACGTGTCGCCGAGGAAGCTCGGCTTCTCGGCGTGAAGCTCGGATTTGAAAATACCGAAGGGGAAGAGTACCTCGCCGCAGTGCTGAGCAGTCTCTCGGATTTCGACTCTGTCGGCTTCTGCTGGGATACCGGACATGAGATGTGCTACAACAAGAGCAAGGATATGATGAAGCTTTACGGTGACCGTATCGTCGGCACCCACCTGAACGACAATCTCGGAATACGCGATTTCGACGGAAAGATCACATGGATCGATGATCTGCACCTGCTTCCGTTCGACGGTATCGCCGATTGGGAGGATATCGTGTCACGGCTTAACAAATATCATTTTGACGGTCCACTCACCTTCGAGCTGAATACATACAGTAAACCGGGACGTCACGAAAACGATATATACCGCAATATGCCGATCGAGCTTTATCTTACCGAGGCATATAAGCGTGCCTGCCGCGTCGCCACACTGAAAAGAAATATGAGGTAAAACATTACAAATATTCTGTGGTATATCGGGAGAAAAATTGTCTATCTTTTTTTTCGAAAAGCCTTGACATTTTTCTCCCGATATGATAAAATCACAGAAAATGATTTCGGGGGTTACGGCAATGAAGATTATGCGTCAGACGGCGATTTGGGCAGAACAAGCGCATATGTATATGGCAGTTGCCTCGTCAGCCGTTCTCTCCCCGTTTACAGTTCTTCAAATTAAATGACAGATACATTATCTGTCATATTTTTTTGCGATTTTTTCGCAGTTCATGCGATTTAATTGATAAAAAAACAGAAGTAAAAGGAGATCAGGGTTATGAAAAAAACCAAAGAAAAAGTCGTAATCGGGGATGAAGGCATTTTTGATGCAAGAAAACTCGGAACGTCAAAGATGATCGTTCTCGGATTCCAGCATATGTTCGCAATGTTCGGCGCGACAGTGCTGGTACCCCTGCTTACCGGTCTTGACGTCGCAACGACACTGCTCTGCGCCGGACTCGGCACATTGCTCTTCCATCTGATTACCGGCGGAAAGGTTCCCGCATTCCTCGGTTCGTCATTCGCCTTTCTCGGCGGATATGCCGCTATAACCGGACTTGCCGGAACGGCAGGATATGAGAACATGACGAAAGCGCAGCTTTTGCCGTACGCATGTCTCGGCGTTGCCGCAGCGGGTATCGTTTACCTCATTCTTGCGGCTCTTATCAAGATGATAGGCGTAAATAAGGTAATGAAATTCTTCCCGCCTGTCGTTACCGGTCCGATAATAATCGCAATAGGTCTCGGACTTGCCGGCTCTGCGGTTTCAAACTGCAACAACAACTGGCTCATAGCCGTGATCGCACTTGCAATAATCATCGTGTTCAACGTATGGGGCAAGGGAATGGCAAAGATCATCCCGATCCTGCTCGGCGTGCTCGGCTCCTGCGCAATAGCCGCAATCCTCGCACTCACATGCGGCGAAACGATAACCGCATCCGACGGACTTCAGTATATCGCAATTGCGGGCAAGGAAAACCTCAAGCTCTTCTCGGTATCGGCTATCGACGGTCTGAAGAATGCTGCCTGGTTCGGAGTCCCGGTATTCTGGGGAAAGACGGTTTTCGGCGGAGTTGACTTCAAGAATACATCTCTTATAATCAGCTCAATAGTTGCGATCGTGCCGATCTCGCTTGCAACAATGATGGAGCATATAGGCGATATATCGGCTATATCGTCAACGGTCGGCAGAAATTACATTCAGAACCCCGGTCTGCACAGAACGCTTGTCGGTGACGGTCTTGCAACGACATGCGCCGCACTTGTAGGCGGTCCCGCAAATACGACCTACGGAGAAAACACCGGTGTGCTTGCACTCTCAAAGGTATATGACCCGAGAGTAATCAGACTTGCGGCGATTTTTGCGGCTGTCCTTTCCTTCTGCCCCAAATTCGAGGCACTGATAAACCTGATACCGACTGCTGTCATAGGCGGTATATCCTTCGTGCTCTACGGAATGATCTCCGCTGTCGGTGTAAGAAATGTCGTCGAAAACAGGGTTGACTTCTCAAAGAGCCGTAACCTGATAGTAGCGGCAATCATACTTGTCTGCGCACTCGGTCTCGGATCGGTCGATTTCACCATCGGCGGTGTTGCGATCTCGCTTTCGGCACTTGCAGTAGCATCGATCGTTGGCATTATCCTCAATGCGATACTTCCCGGTAAGGATTATGATTTCGGCGATGCCGAAAAAGCGGCAAAGCTCGGAGAGCCGGCAATACTTGCAACAGCACTTGATACCGACGGTAAAGAAAGAGACGAAATCGAAAAAACGAATAAGTAAAGAAAAAGGTATTAGAAATGGAAAACGTAATTATTTTCGATCATCCGCTTATCCAGCATAAAATTTCGATCATGCGCAGTAAGGATACCTCCTGCAAGGAGTTCCGCGAACTTGTAAAAGAGGTTACGATGTTTATGAGTTACGAATCTCTCCGCGATCTGCCGCTCAGAGAGGTCGAGGTCGAAACTCCTCTTATGACATGTAAGACAAAGGTTCTTGCAGGTCCCGAAATGGCAGTTGTTCCGATTCTCCGTGCGGGACTCGGTATGGTGGAGGGTATACTTGAGCTTGTCCCCACCGCAAAGGTCGGACATATAGGACTTTACCGCGACGAGGTCACGATGCAGCCTCATGAATATTACTGCAAACTGCCTCCCAATATCGGTGAGAGACAGATCATTGTGACCGACCCGATGCTCGCAACAGGCGGTTCGGCAGTGGCTGCTATCAACTTCATCAAGGAGCGCGGCGGCAAAAACATCAAATTCATGTGCATGATCGCCGCACCCCAGGGAATAGAAACGCTCACAAAGGCGCATCCCGATGTTACGATATATTGCGCACATCTTGATGAAAAGCTCAATGACCGTTGCTATATTCTTCCCGGTCTCGGCGATGCCGGCGACCGTATCTTCGGTACAAAATAAAAATGTTAAACCCTCCGAAAGCCGTATGCTTTCGGAGGGCGCTTTTTTGTATTCGCAAAATTATTTCAGTCTGAATGAAAGATAATCGGTGCAGGCGGACGAATGTCCGATGAAAACGCGGAACTCGCCGGGTTCGGTGCCGAATGTCATGTCGACGCGCATGAATTTCAGCATTTCTTCCGAAATCTCAAAGGATACGGTCTGCTTTTCTCCGGGAGCAAGCGTGACCTTGCAAAATCCCTTTAATTCTTTGACAGGACGAACAACGGAGCCGACAAGATCGCGTAAATAAAGCTGTACAGTCTCTGTGCCGGCTCTGCTTCCGGTGTTTGTAACGGTGACCGATGCGGTGAGCGTGTCTCCCGACGACATGCTGTCTGAGGAGAGCGAAAGGTCGGTATATTTGAATTCTGTGTATCCGAGACCGTAACCGAAGGGATACAGCGGCTCGTTCGGTCCGTCAATGTAGGACGAGCAGTAACCGTAACGGTGCAGATCATCGGCACGCGGACGTCCTGTGTTCATGTGATTGTAATGGATCGGACACTGACCGGTTGCGGCAGGGAAGCTCATTGTAAGCCGTCCCTCCGGCTCTGCCTCTCCGAACAGCAGATTTGCGATCGCAGGACCGCCTTCGGTTCCGGGCTGCCATACGTTCAGCAGTGCGGAACATTCTTTAGAAAGAGCTGTAAGAACCAGCGGGCGACCGGTAAACAGAACAACGGCGGTGTTCGGATTGCCTGCCTGTACCGCGCGGAAAAGCTCGTATTGCGCTGACGGAAGCTCAAGGTTTTGCTTGCTCGTGCCTTCGCCGCTGTCGCCCGACGGCTCTCCGAGCGTAAGAATAACGATGTCGCAGGCGGACGCAAGCTCTGCGGCTTTTCCGATCTCCTGCGGATCCGCCTTTGCGTTGACAGTACCGTCAACCCCGCGCAGAGTAATTACTTCGGCGTTCGGCAAAAGCCGCCGGACACCGTCTCTGAGACTGACCGTGTCACGCGGATTTCCGAATCCGCTCCATGCGCCGATTATCTCGCCCGTGTCTCCGAACGGTCCGATGATCGCAACTCTGCGAACGTCCTTTGAAAAGGGAAGCAGGTTTCTGTTTTCGAGCAGAACGGCACTCTTCTCGGCGGCTTTGCGTGCCAGTGCACGATGCTCTGCCGAGAGTATGCAGCTTTCGCCTGTGCTTTGCTCGCAGTGCTGATAGGGGTTGTCGAACATTCCGAGCTTTTCCTTGAGTTCAAGAACGCGTTCTACCGCACGATCAACCTGTTCCATGCTGATTCTGCCGTCGTCAATCAGCTTCTTTATCGAGTGAATGTAATTTACGGACATCATTTCGATGTCGTTTGTCGCACGCATTGCAAGAAAAGCGCAGTCCTCGGATGTCTCGGCAATTCCGTGAGTCATCATTTCGTTGAACGCGTTGTAATCGCTGATTACAACTCCGTCAAAACCCCATTCTTCGCGCAGAATGCCGCGGACAAGAGCCTCGTTTGCGGCAGCAGGTATTCCGTTGAGCGAGTTGAATGATGTCATTACCATGTATACACCCGCATCAACTGCGGCACGGTAAGCGGGGAGATAATATTCGCGCAATGTGCGCTCGCTCATGTCAACAGTGTTGTAGTCTCTGCCGGCTTCGGGGGCACCGTAGGCGGCAAAATGCTTGATGCAGGATGCTATCCCGTGTGACTGGTATCCTTTGACCTGCGCTACCGCATACAGCGCGTTAAGGTAGACATCCTCGCCGGTTGACTCCATTACACGACCCCAACGTGCATCTTTGATATAGTCTACCATGGGACTGAAGGTGACATCGACTCCGGAAAGCTTGCACTCCTCCGCAGCCATTTCGGCACATTCGCGCATAAGCTCGGGAGAGAAGCTTGCAGCCATGCCGAGCGGTATGGGATAAACGGTCTTGCAGCCGTGCACAATATCATGCATGAACAAAAGGGGGATACGGTTGCGGTCTGTTTCCATGTGACCGCGCTGAGCCTTGCGCACCGAATCGGGGTTCTGTATGTTGAGTACCGATCCGAGTGAATCAATGTCCGATTTTTTGAGACTCAGACGGTTCATTGGTCCGGTAACCGCCGTGTCGGATATGTCGGGTAAAAACGATCCGTCAAGCTGTGTAAGCTGACATAGCTTTTCCTCAAGTGTCATACACGCAAGTTTTTTGCTGATTGATTCTTTCATAAACACTCCTTGCTGTTATGTAAAGTTGTTTAAAAAACTGTTGATACATTTTGCGTAAATATACCGATTACAGTATACAACCGATCCGACTTTTTTTCAAGATGCTCCGGGAATTTTTTTGTAAATAAGTTTGAAACAACAGCTCCCGCCGATACGGGAGCAGTTGTTTGTACCTCAATTCGGTTATTCTGCCGATGCATAATCGCTCTTTTCGGGGAGCTTTACAGAATCTCCTCCGGACGGGTCTGTAATTTCGATGTAAATGAATATATCAGCCGTTTTCTCGTAATATTTGTCCCCGGTAACCTCGTATAAAACAGTATCGTTTTCGCCTCTGATGATGTGTGATATGACCTTCTCATACGGGTTGTCGTATTCGTCTGCGGAATTGTAAGTCCCTTTGCAGCAGCAACTTTCGGGCAGGTATCGGTTCAGCTTTTCTGTCAACTCATTATAATCGGTACTGTCCGGAGCGTACGCGATCTTTTTCCCGCCGTTTTCGTAGATCACATCGTCCATGAGAATGTAGGTCTTGCCCGATAAGTCACCAAAGCCCTTGTTAAAGCTCCACGACATGATTATGCGGTCTCCGAGCGTGCATTTGATGACCTCGGCTACGCCATCAGACGTGTAATATTTCATTTTATAGTCGCCGGATGAAAGACTTTTCTTGAGAGTTTCGAAGGTGTAATCCGCTCCCGATCCGAACAGGACGTAGTCCTTTATGAGTTTGTCGCTTTTTTCGTATTTTTCGATTTTTTTGCCCATCGCCGATTCATATATCCTGCTTGTGCCGAAAACGACGTTTTTGAACAGCAAAAGCCCTCCGCCGATCAGGGCGACGATCAGCAGAAAAACAAGAAGCTTTTTGCCGAACTTTCCGGCTTTTTTGACGACCTTTACACTGCAATTTGCGCAGATTTCGTCGTTTTTGGAGGCATAGCCCTCCTCGTCGATAAATACCTTTTCGTATGTGCTTCTCAGCTCTTCATACTCCGATCTGCGTACCGTAAGCCGCAGTATTTGCAGCAGTGCTTCACCTTTCCTCTGTATACATAGACGGTTCTGCTCATGTGTTTGCCTCCTTTAAAAGTTTGTATAATTTATCAATGGTGTGTCTGTTTTTGCAATTTCTCTCCCATAGACGGGTCTGCCCGTCCTCGACGCCGCTCATCAGCCTGTTTGCCATGGCGTCGCCGTATCCGGGGTTCCATGCCTGAAAATGTGCGTCTTCAAGTGCCTTCAGTTTTTGATCTGTCGTCATTATATCCGAAAACAGGTATGAAAGTTCTTTTTCGGATATTTCGATCTGCTTCTGTGTTTCGTCGTTCATTGCCTGTGCCATCCTATACCGGACTCATGTTGCCGCCCGACATCCGAAGCAGCCTCCTTGCTTCAAAGTCTGAATACCACGGCGCTATCAGGTCATTGTATGAAACCGACGGCACTGTTTTTATGGCTATGGCAACCATGCACATAATCAATGCAATAACGGCAAGCCATACAACAAAGATGGCGGCGGGAGCAATGCCGAATACAAGCATGGCGGTAAGCGAAGCCATCATGAGACAGCGGGTTGAAGCACTGCCGTCCTTGGTAAGACAAAACCTTGCCGTCGGTCCGAGCTTTTTGCCGAATGCGGTAATTATACACAGGATACCGCCGATCAGCATCGCCATAAGAAAACAGGCTTCGATGCCGAACAGATTGTTGAATATCGGACTTGTTCCTTCCGCAGAGTTACTTTTGCCGGTTGCGGCACCGAGCAGGATCGGCATTATAACAAATCCGCCCCGCATAATGTCGTAGCCACCGAAGATAACAGCGAGAAACTTTGAAAGACCGGGTCTGATGAATGAATATTTCGCACTGTAAACAACGAAAAGGGGCAGGAAAAAAAGATAACGATAACCCCGAATAAAGTCCCGCCGAAATCTTTGACGTGTGTAATAATTCTGCCGAATGTCGATGCTTCCTCCTTCGGGATTATCCAAAGTGCAAACATCATGGCGAATTCGAGCAATGTGGCAATAAAAGAAAGAATCTTACCGATTGTACCGAAAATACTGCCTGCAATCGGGCGGTCAATAAAACGCAACGCACCGAAAGCGGGAATCAGCATGCAAATACGGTCATAAATGTCAAGATTATCGTAATTTCCCACATTTCTGCCGATGCAGAACATGTAGGAGAGAACAAGCAGAACCGCCGTGACAATCCATAGAATGTTTACACCGCCGATAAATCCCAGAACAGTAAAACCGATAAAATATATTGCTCCGATAATGCGACTCTGACAGGCGGCATACCCGACCGCAAAGCCCGGAACAAGCATAAGGCTGAAAAGCCCGCCGACGGCGTCACGGACATCGGCATACATGTAGGCGACCATAAGGTTTTTCGGCAGTAAATATATGCCGCCCCCCGCAAGCATAAAAAGTGTCATAAGAACCGCCGAAAAAAGAGGGTAACGATTTTTTTGAATATTCCGTGCTCCTTCCGATTTGTTTCGATTGTCAGATCACATTTCCGGACGTTTTATAACCGCTAAAGACAAAAGAATCGGCACTTCGAAAAAAGTATAACATGAAATGTTTACAAATGCAAGGCTTTTTCTTAATTTGTTTGACAAAATACTGCAAAAAAGCACCTCAAACGTCAATCAAGACCGACAATATCACTAAAATTTTTTTTGAGAAGATCGGTAAAATGACCGATTGGTTACTGCGTGTATGCCTGTTACCTGCACTGTCTTTTTTGTGATGATTTGCCAAAAATCCGAATGAAAAAGGTGAAAACTCAGAACATTTTATACTTGACATTTCTTTGCGGCCGATTTATAATAATACTAATGAATGTTAGTTAGTGGAGCGATTATGAAACAGGAAGATACCAAGCAGAAAATTATTGATAAGGCGCTTGAACTGTTTGCGGCGCACGGATACGATGCGGTCAGCGTCGGAGAGATCGCAAAAGCGGTCGGCATTAAAGCGCCGTCACTTTACAATCACTACCCGGGCAAGCAGGCGATTTTTGATGCGATTGTGGAATCCACGGCGAAGCAGTATGAGTCGGATACAGGGAAGATAAACATCCATGTACAGGATGTCGCGCAGGACATTCCCGTCTTTACCGGAATCACGGAGGATGCGCTCTTTGAAAAGGTGCGGCAGATCTTTGTATACTCTCTTCATAATGAGACTATCCGCAATTTCCGTCGCATGATGACCATTGAGCAGTTCCGTTCACCGGAGCTGGCAAGTCTGTATTCAAAACGCTATGTGGAGCGAATGATCGGCTACCACGCCGGGATTTTTCACGCACTGATTGCCGCGGGGGAAATTCCGGCAGAGGATCCCGACACGCTGGCAATGATGTACGTCGCACCCGTTCTGACGCTTATCGGTATATGTGATCGCCAACCGGAGAAGGAGAGCGAGTGCCTTAATACGCTTAGAAAACACGTTAGCCTCTTTTTCCGCATGGTTCATCGAGGCAATGTACAGGGAGGGAAAACCAAATGAAAAAAACTCTGACACAGAAGCTCGGACTGCTCGGTATCCTCAGCTTCCTTTCATACACCGCGGCAGTCATGCTTGCGCCTCTCGCCTATCCCGGCTACAACAGTATGGCGCAGGCGGTCAGCGACCTTTCTGCCGCCAATGCGCCGTCGCTTGCGCTCTGGAATCAGCTGACCGCTCTGTATAATGTATGCGAAGTGACTTGCGTTACCGTCGTTTGTATCGGTATACAGGGGCAGAAAACAAAACTGCTCCGTTCGGGCATTTATCTGTTTGCCGTCATGGAATGGATTTCGGCGGTCGGCTATCGGATGTTTCCGCTTTCGGACAGCGGCTATGCCGGTGCATTTCAGGATGTGATGCACATGGTCGTCACCGCTTTGGTGGTTCTGCTGTCCATCGTGTCGTTGACCGTTATAATTGTTGCAGGAGCAAAAAGCAAAGATTGCCGCTCTTACGGCGTGTGCGCAGGTATTGCCCTCGGTATGATGCTGGTCGGCGCAATGGGAATGAAAATTGTTCCCGCCGAATACTTCGGCGTTGTGGAGCGCTTCAGCGTATTCGCGGCAACCGGTTTCAATGCGGCGCTCGGCATCGGCTTGCTCTGCGAAAATCACAAGAAAAAATCAGAAATCAAGGAGATAACACTATGACAAAAAACAATATTACAATTCGAAACGAAACCAAAGACGACTATCGCAATGTCGAAAACCTGACACGCGAGTCATTCTGGAATGTGACCCGGCTGTATGGAACACTATGTGCTGCATTGCTATCGGGATGACCCGGCGTTTGTACCCGAGCTGGATTTCGTAATGGAGTTGGACGGCGAGCCGATCGGACAGGTCATCTATGTGCGGTCGGAGATCGACTGAGATGACGGAAGGAAAGTACCGATCATGACTTTCGGTCCCATCGGTATAGCGCCCGCATATAAGCGGCAGGGCTACGGAAAGAAACTGCTCGACTATTCCATGGAAAAAGCGAGGGAAATGGGTGCGGGCGCACTTGCCATCACCGGGAATATCCTGTTTTACGGCAAATCCGGTTTTGTCCCGGCAAAAACCAAGGGAGTCCGCTATGTCGACGATCCGGAGGCGGATTATTTTCTCATCAAAGAGCTGACGCCCGGATTCCTTGACGGCATTTCCGGCACCTACAAGGACCCGGAGGGCTATTTTGTCTGCGAGAAGAATCCGGAAGCTTTCGAACGGTTTGAAGCGACCTTCCCGAAGAAAGAAAAGCTGAAGCTACCCGGACAGCTTTTTGATTAAAATACAGTAAAAATCCGCGGTTCCTTCTTGACATACCTTAAGCATTGTCGTATAATAACACTATGTTATACATAACTACATGTTATTATTGGAGGTAAGCTTATGTCCGCAACAAAAAAGGTGTCAAAGGAAGAAATAATCGATGCGGCGGTGGAGGTGCTTCGGGATGGCGGCTTTTCATCGATCAACGCAAGGAGCGTTGCTCAAAAGCTCGGATGCTCGACACAGCCAATCTACTTTTCTTTCAGAAATATGAATGAACTCAGGGACGCGCTGACCGAGCGCGCGATATTGCTGCATACACAACGCGTCCGTGACTCATTGCATGCACATGAGGGAAATGACAGTCGTTACAGTAGCTACGGAATGGGATTCGTAAAATTTGCCGCAGAAGAAAAACAGCTTTTCAGATGGCTGTATCTGGAGGGGGAACACCTCTGTCCTTACCGCAGCGATATTATGCTCCCGGAGGTGATACGGACGGTTGTCGAAGAATTCGGATACAGCGAAGAAACGGCAAAGGCATTCCATAGGGATATGGTCTATTATTCCTACGGACTTGCAATACTTGCCAATACCGACCATCTGGGGCTGACGGATACCGAGCTTCGCGAAGCCTTTCGTCGTGAGTTCCGCGCTCTGACATCAATTTACGGAAAACCGACAAAGCTGCCCGATTTTGCGGTAAAGGCAGGTGTGACCCTGTGAACATGAAGTTGTCTTTTTCGTGGATCGGTCTTGTCGTGTTTGCTTTGCCGATGTTTGTAAATATTGCATATGCGGTTTTCCTGCCTGTGGGAGAAGTCGCAAATTCCAAAAACGTTACCCGGTGGGTGGAAATTGTCGAAAACATCAGTCGGATCGCCTATCTTGTTCTGTTGACCTTTTTGGTCAGTAAGAAGCCGTTGAATCCGCAAAGCGCATGGATGATGATTGCGGCGGTGTTTCTGATCCTGTATTACATCGTTTGGATCCGTTATTTTGCGGGCGGGCGTGATGTTACGTTACTCGGTAAGCCATTCCTTTTTGTGCCGCTTCCGCTTGCGGTATTTCCGGTACTTTACTATCTGTTTGCCGCAATCTGGATGGGAAATATTCCGGCGGCGGCCATGATGCTGGTATTCGGGGCAGCACATATCACGGTGTCGGTTCAGTCGTTCGGATGAGGCATAAGATTAAACAAAGGAGAAACAAGATGAAAAATAAGATATATCCGCGTCCGCACGATAAACAGACGGTTTACCTGAAAGATGTAATCACAGCCCCGAACATCGAGGTCGGCGACTATACAATCTATAACGATTTCGTGCATGACCCCCGTGATTTTGAAAAGAACAATGTCCTCTATCACTATCCGATCAACGGCGACCGCCTGATTATCGGCAAATTCTGCTCAATCGCCTGCGGCGCAAAATTTATGTTCACGAGCGGAAATCATTCAATGAAGTCGCTGTCTGATTACACTTTCCCCATTTTCTTTGACGAATGGGAGCTGGATGCGGGAAACATCTGCGACGCATGGGACAACAAGGGTGACACGGTAATCGGTAACGATGTGTGGATCGGATATGAGGCGGTTATTATGTCCGGCGTAAAAATCGGTGACGGTGCGATTATCGGGACACGTGCAGTTGTGACAAAGGATGTGCCGCCCTATACTATCGTGGGAGGCGTTCCTGCCAAGCCCATCCGCAGACGGTTTGACGATTTGGTGATTGAGAAGCTGGAAGCACTGCATTGGTGGGATTGGGACGAAGAAAAAATCAAGCGCAGTATTCCCGCCATTCAGTCCGGAGATATCGCGGCACTGGAGCGTGCGTAATGAAGCCGACTGTTATTGATCCCAAAAACACCGCACGTGCCGAGGCTTATGCGCTTTGGATGAGCGCACCGAATCCCATGGTGACCTTTTTCAAAACGCTGGATGTTACACCGCTTATCCGACTCGGCTGTCGGCGCGGGCTGAAATTCAATATGCTGATGGATTACTGCATCGGGAAGGCGGCAAGCGGAATCAATGTGGGACAGCGGTGACGGTATATAGGAAACTGAAAGCCGAAAATGACTATGCGGCGGATAGCAGCCGATATCTTGAAATTAAAAAAGCCAGATTCAAAGAAATCTCCAAAGTGAATAAATCAAGGAGAAAATGAATCTTTTTCGTGAGAAGCCGTTCGACCGATGCCGGAGTATCAGCCGAACGGTTCTTTATTACGCGTCAAATTGTACTTGACATTCGTTGAAATATATGCTATACTCCCCCCGTACAGCGCTTTGTGTCGGATTTTTATTTTATATGTTGAATCGGGAGGAGGTTGTAAGTGAAAAACAAATATCGTATATCCGCTATCTGTGTACTGCTTGCCGTATGTGTGTCGGCTGTGTCCGGATGTGCCGACAAAGATCATGCGACAACGACCGGAAACGGCAGTTCGACAGTGACTGCGGAGGGAAGTACGGCACTGACGACAGGAACGGTCGGAACTACGACCGAAGGTCAGACAAGGACAGACCCGAAAACCATTGACTTTACGGCTGTTACCGGAAGTGTATCCGGAAACGCCGCGAGAATCAGGATAAAGGAGAAGAATACCATGGCTGTAGCTGATATACCGCTTGAGGGTGGCAGACTCGAAGCGACTTTTACCATTCCTTCGATCGGAAGCGTCGGATTTACATTCGGCGGAAACAAGGATAATTACTATTATTATGCGCTCGGCTCCGATAAGAGCGTTGCGCTTTACAGAGTTTCCGGAAAGAACGAAAAGCTGATAAAGAAAACATCTCTCGTTGCGAAATACGGTGCGGGAGCAACAGTAAATCTGTCGCTTGTCACAAACGGAAACACGGTCTGGACCTATATCGACGGGGTTTGCCTCGTGATGAGAGACAAACTGGAATTTTACGGAACCGAGTGCGGTGTCAGATCGGACGCGGAGGGTGCGGTAATTTCGAAAATCTCCATGACAAACCGGTCTGTTCCCGAAAAAGCCGATATCGTAATATGGGGACACTCCCATATGCAGCTCTGGAAAAACTATGCGTCGCACCTGAAGGGACGCGGAACGGTCGTCAATATGGGAATCGGAGGCTCGGATACTCCGTATTGGGTGCAGATTGCCGATGAGGTGTCCTCATACGGTGCCGATACAATGATAGTGATGAGCGGTTCGAATGACCTTCCGAATACAACACCGTCGGTAACGATGCGCTATGTCAAAAGGGCGTTTGACCTTATGCGGAGCGCAAATCCGAAGCTGAAGATAATAATGATAACCGAGTGGCTCCAGCCCAAAAGACTTGAACTTGCCGATGAGGTAAACGAGTATAATAACCTTCTTGCACTTTATCAGAAAGAAAATTCGGACTGGTTCACTCTCGTTGACGCGTATGATATCGTCCTGCTTCCCGACGGCTCGCTCAATAAATCGATATTTATAGATGTGTATCATATAAACGATTCGGGTTACGAGACTCTGCAGAAGAGGATCAACGACGCACTTGACGGAAAATACAAATATGATCCGGATATAAAACCGGTTCAGCCGGAGGACCCGGATGTTCTGTATAATGTAGGCTCGCCTGCCGGAGTAAAAATCGATACCGATGCACAGGGAAACAAGACGTATACGTCACTGCTTCCCAATCAGCTCATAATGTTTAAGAATATTGAGTTTACCGGCGGAACGATCGAATTTGATATGACGGTAAACGCCACTGCAGACGAGCATTTCTATAAATGCTCAAACGGAGTGATATTCGGCGCGGATACCCTTGAAGCGGGTCATAATTTCGGTCACTATTATGTGTTCGGCAGATGTCCGTGGGGATCAATGACCGGGTATTCGAAGGACAGTCCCGATTTTCTTTGGGAGGATAATGCCAAGGGAAAGATCGGAATAGCCGTGGGCGAAAAACAGCATTATAAATTTGTCTGGGACAGCGAAAAATACACTGTTTCGATGTATGTTGACGGAGTGCTTACCGCAGCAAATCAGCTTACGAGACATTTTAACGGCAGCTATGTCGGAATTTATTTCGATGCGGCAGGAACGGTCATTTCGGGACTCAGCTTCAGCGAAAACAAATAAAAATAAGGATATGTTATGAAAAATAATGTTGTGAAAAAATGTCTGATCGCCGTCTCTTCGGCATTGGTACTTGTTTTTGTAATTGCCGCATGCGGTAATAACGCAAATGACAGCATAACAACCATCACCGATCTGACGGGAAGTGCGGCTGCGACGTCTGCCGTCGGTTCGGGGTCGGGAGCGCAGACGACAGCCGTTTCTCCGAATGTGACCGAGAACGGAAATACGTCAGAGTCCGGTACGCAGGCGTCCGGACCGATAACGACCGAGGAACCGTCGGTAACTACCACGACCGCAAAGCCACGTGTCACGACGACGACCGCAAAGCCCCGCGTCACAACGACAACCGCAAAGCCCCGCGTCACAACGACAACCGCAAAGCCCCGCGTCACGACGACGACCGCAAAGCCCCGTGTCACAACGACGACCGCAAAGCCCCGTGTTACCACCACAACTGCAAAACCGCCGGTTACGACTACTGCGGAAAAGCCTCCGGTCACAACGACCGTGACCATGCCGGTCACGACAAAGCCGTCCGGATGGGGACCGCTTAAACCGCTTACATAGATAATTACATAGGTAAAAAGAGATCCGCAAATGTGTTTTCTTAAAAATAGCAAAAAAGCAATAAAAGAATATGTAATTATGACGGTGGGTGTCGCCCTTATGACCGTCGGAGTTTACTTCTTCAAAATACCCAACGGATTTTCCACCGGAGGAGTAAGCGGCGTCGGTGTCCTGCTCGGCAGGATAACGCCGCTTTCATCCGCAACGCTTATCGCCGTCATAAACTTCCTTTTGCTGATTATCGGCTTTGTTTTTCTCGGCAGGGGAACGGGAATAAAGACCGTATATTGCAGTCTGATGTTTTCCGCACTGACATTTTTGCTTGAAAAAACCGTCGTGCTTGACAGTCCGCTTTCCGATCAGCCGTTTCTTGAGCTTGTTTATGCGATATTGCTTACCGGAATAGGCTCGGCAATGATGTTCAACTGCGAAGCGTCGTCGGGAGGAACCGATATAGTCGCGCTGATCCTTAAAAAGTATACAAAGCTTGATGTGGGTAAGGCGCTTCTGTGCTCCGACTGCATTATAGCCGTGAGCTCGTTTTTCGTGTTCGATGTAAAAACCGGACTGTTTTCGGTGCTCGGACTTTTTGCAAAGGCTTTTCTTGTGGATGAAATGATCGATAAATTCAATAGCTGTAAATATTTTATAATCATTACTTCGCACCCCGAAAAGATAATGGATTATATAATAGAAAGCCTTCATCACGGCGCTACCGTGAACGAGGCGTTCGGTCAGTATACGCATGAAAAGAAGTATATGATACATACGGTCTGTAAGCGTATGGAAAGTATTCAACTTCGTAAATATGTCAAAACCATCGACCCCGGGTCGTTCATAATAGTGACAACAAGCAGTGAAATTATAGGAAGAGGCTTCCGATCGGTCTGACGACCGCCCGGGGCTTCTTTTTTCTGACCGGTACTTGACTTTTGGGGAGTAAAATGATATAATCATAATGAATACAGTGAAAAAAGGAGAGCCGGTATGGCAAAGAAAATGACCGTAACCGAATACGGAGATGACAGCATAGAGAGTCTCAAAGGAGCGGAGCGTGTGCGCAGAAAGCCGGAGGTGTACCTCGGAACAAGCGGACTTGAGGGCTGTGAGCATGCTTTTTTCGAGATTCTCGCCAATTCGCTTGACGAATCCCGTGAGGGCTACGGAAACATTATTTCCATAACGGTCTGGAACGACAGATCAATACAGGTAGAGGATGACGGCAGAGGAATCCCGATGGGCTGGAACGAAAAGCAGGGAAGATATAACTGGGATCTCATCTTCTGCGAGCTTTACGCAAGCGGAAAATATAAAAATAACAGCGGCGGCTCGGCGTATAAATATTCCCTCGGTACGAACGGACTCGGCGCCTGCGCGACTCAGTGCTCAAGCGAGTATATGGACGTTTTTTCGTATGCGGGCGGGAAGGTGTCCGAAATGCATTTCAGAAAAGGCGAGCCGGTCGGTCAGCTTGCGGTTGGCGATATACCGAGAAACGGGAAAAAACACGGTACGGTCATAAAGTGGCGTGCGGATCTTGAGGTATTCAAATCGATAGATATTCCGAAGAGCTATTTCGTTGAGACTCTGAAAAAGCAGGCAGTCGTAAATGCGGGAGTCCGCTTTGTCCTTAAATTTGAAGGTGAAGACGGTCAGTTTTCGGACGATGAATTTTACTACGAAAAGGGAATAGAAGAGAGAGTGCGCGAGCTTGCTTCCGGTAAGGCGATCACCGAGCCGGTGTTCATAACAAAGGAAACAAGCGGAAGGGATCGCGAAGACCTTCCCGAATACAAGCTTCTTATAGAAGCCGCGTTCTGTTTCACCGATGCGACCGTAAGCGCGACCGAATATTATCATAATTCAAGCTGGCTTGAATACGGCGGATCGCCGGAGGATGCGACAAAAGCGGCATTTCTTTATGCCGTAAATAAATATCTGAAGGATAACAATAAGTATAAGAAGAATGACAGTAAAATAAACTTCGGCGATATAGACGAATGTCTGGTGCTTGTAACAAGCAGCTTTTCGACGGCAACCTCCTATGAAAATCAGACCAAGAAGAAGATCGATAACGAATTTATCAAGCAGGCAATGACCGATTTCTTCAAGCAGAAGCTTGAGGTTTATTTTACCGAGAATCCGTCGGATGCCGAAAAGGTTGCGGCACGTATACTTGCCAATAAAACGATACGCGAAAGTGCAAGCGCGGCAAGGGATATTACAAAGAAGAAGCTGATCGGCGCAACCGATGTCGCAAACCGTGTCGAAAAATTCGTTGCATGCAGATCAAAGGACCCTTCGCTTCGTGAACTGTATATTGTTGAGGGAGACAGTGCGCTGACTTCCTGTAAGCTCGGCAGATCAGCCGAGTTTCAGGCGATAATCCCGGTAAGAGGTAAAACGCTGAATTGTCTGAAGGCAACCTATGAGCGTATCATGAAGAACGATATAATTACCGACCTTCTCAAGGTTATCGGCTGCGGGGTTGAGATTAAGCATAAGGAAAAGGATGTCGCAAATTTCAATCTTGATATGCTCCGTTGGAGTAAGGTAATAATCTGTACCGATGCCGACGAGGACGGATACCAGATACGCGCACTTCTCCTGACGCTGTTTTACAGACTTCTCCCGACTCTTATCAAGGTCGGAAGGATATATATAGCGGAATCTCCGCTTTTCCAGATAGATACAAAGAATGATACCTTCTTTGCTTATGACGAAAAGGAACGTCAGGAAATAGTCAAAAAGCTTGAGAACGACAATCTGAAATATACCATACAGAGATCAAAGGGACTCGGAGAAAACACCCCGGAAATGATGTGGGAGACAACGATGAATCCGGCGACGAGAAGGCTTATCCGCGTTTGCGAGGCAGATGCCGCCGAAACGGCAAAAATGCTTGATATACTTCTCGGAGATAATCTTGAAGAGAGAAAAGAGTATATTTCGAAAAACGGATATAAGTATATGACAGAAGTCGATGTCTGAAAAAACGCAGACGGAGGTTTGTACTCTATGTTGCAATTTATATACGGCAGAGCAGGGAGCGGAAAGTCTACCCTGCTCTTTGACAAGATCGGGAGCCTGACCGAAAAAGGAGAAAAGGCATTTCTTATCGTTCCCGAACAGCACGTGTTCGAGACCGAGAAAAAGCTCTGTGTCGAAGGACGCGGCGGACTTGATATTGAGGTTGCCGGCTTTCGCCGTCTCTCAAATATGATCTTCCGTAAATTCGGCGGACTGTGCTATCACTATATCGGAAAAGGCGCAAAGCTCATAGTAATGTGGAGAACGCTTCGCCGATTGGAAGGATTTTTGTCCGAATACGGTGCTGTTTCAATCGACGATCTGTCGCTTCTGAAAATGCTTCAGTCTACCGTCGAGGAGTTTCAGCGGTATAATATTACTCCCCGTATGCTTGAAAAAGCGGCGTCCGAGCTTCCCCGTGAGGATGAAAAGCTCAGACGTAAGCTGCTTGACCTTTCTCAGATCACGACGCTTGATCTGGCACTTCTTCATGATAATTACGATAATCCGGAGGAAGATCTCAGCCGTGCGGCAAAGCTGCTCGATGAACATGATTTTTTCGGAAATATAACCGTTTTCTTTGACGGTTTTCAGCGTTTTTCTCCGTCGGAACTTGAAATTGTAAAAAATGTATTCAGACAGGCGAAGGACGTTTGCATTACTATCCCGTGTCTGCCCGGAGACAGGTCCGAAATGACCGATAATATAAGAAAAAGCGAGCGGATGCTGAAAAGAGCGGCATCGGATGCGGGATGTCGCCTTGCCCCCCCGATCGTCTGTGACGGACAGTACGGTACATCATGCGTCGATCTTGCCTTCCTGCGCGCGAATATATGGGGACGCGGGGACACAGCCTACCCCGATGTTCCCGAAAACATATCGGTTACGGAGGCTGCCGATATATATTCGGAGGCAGAGGCGGCGGCGTGTATGATAGCTCATCTCGTTATGGACGAAGGTGTGCGTTATCGGGATATAGCAATCATAATGAGAGACCCCGGACAGTATAACGGAATACTTGACGGCGCGCTGGAGCAGTACGGAATCCCCTGCTTCATGTCATCGCGTACAGGACTCTGCATGAAGCCCTGCGTGCGGCTGGTCGGAAGCGCTCTATCGGTGTTTTCGGGCAGATGGCGCCTTGAGGATGTGATATCATATATGCGGTGTGGATTGTCCGGACTCACATCCGAGGAGTGTGATATGCTTGAGGAGTATGCCTGCGCATGGAGAATATCGGGTGCACTCTGGTATGCCGAAGACGATTGGACAATGAATCCGCAGGGCTTTTCGACCGAATTTACAGATGAAGATGCCGAAAAGCTCGCAGTATTGGCGGCACTACGCGACAGACTTGTTTCTCCGCTTGTGACTTTCGGGCAGATATTCGATGCCGATCCGACAGTGCGGGATGTGTCGGCGTCGCTTTTCGGATTTCTTGAAGCTATGAATATACCCGAAAAGCTTGCTGAAGAGGAGGCAAGACTGCGTCTTTCCGGAGATCCCGCGGCGGCAGAGGAGTGCGTGCAGATATGGGATGTTATAGGCTCGGCACTGGACAGCCTCGTTACTGTTGCGGGTGATATGCATGTCGGTGCGTCTTCTTATTATAAACTGCTTTTTGCCGTGTTTGACTCGGTCGATATAGGAAAGGTTCCCGCAAGAGCCGATGAAGTAATTATCGGAGAGCCGAAGCTGCTCCATAAGCCGGGAATAAGACATGCGTTTATACTCGGACTGAATGAAGGGGTGTTTCCGTCGGCAGGCGCCGAAAACGCTGTTTTCGGCGACGCGGAAAAGGAAAAACTCGGGGAGCTCGGTATTGAACTTGCCGATAACAGCGAGAGCGCACTGTCGGGGGAGCTTTTCGGCTTTTACCGTGCCGTATCCATGCCTGAAAAGTCGCTTCATCTGCTGTATCATGCGGATCTGAATAAATCGGTGGCTCTCTTTGCGGTCGAATCGCTTTTTCCGGAACTGAAAACCGTCAGATGGTCGGAGGTTGATCGCCTGTATAAGGTCTGCAATAAGACCACCGCGATTGAATATTTTGCGGAGAATATGAAAAACAGAAGCGACGGTAAGCTGTCCGGGCTTCTGTGCGGATATCCGGATTGTGCGGAGCGTATAGCGGCGCTCGGCTCTCCGATCGGAGAGGAAAACTGTACCGTTTCACGAAAAACCGCCGATAAGATGACCGAAAACGGATTGAACCTTACTCAGGCGAGAATCGAAAACTATGTGAAATGTCCGTTTTCCTTCTATGCAAAAAACGTTCTTGCCCTGAAGGAGCCGGCAAACGACGATTTTGAGGCGCGCGATGTCGGAAATTATATACATGCCGTGTTTGAAAGGTTTTTCTCTTTGCTCGGCGGCAGACAGCTGAAAACACTTACCGATGATGAGGCAATCCGTATTCTTGAAAAAGCAATATCCGACTGCCGTAAAAAGGTGATAAGAGGTAAATCGACAGCACGGCTTGAGCATCTGTTTTTAAGACTCGAAAAGCTGTCCGGGCTTTTTGTAAGGAATATGCTGGAGGAATTCAGATGCTCGGATTTTGAACCGACTTTTTTTGAACTTGCAATAGATAACAGACCCGGAAACATCGCACCGCTGAAGATCGGCTTCGGAAACGGAAAGACAATAACTGTCTACGGAAGAGTGGACCGCGTCGATACATATAAGAGCGGAAACGATACCTATCTGAGGGTTGTTGATTATAAGACAGGGAAAAAGAGCTTCTCCCTGTCGGACATAAAGCTCGGGCTTGACTTTCAGATGCCGATCTACCTTTTTTCAATATGCAAAACAAAAAATACGGAGTTTCTGAAAAAGCTGGCAGTTGCCGACGACGGCAGACTTCTGCCTGCCGGTGTTCTCTATTTTTCGGCAAGGGTACCCGAGAGTATAAAAGTCGATGACCCGATGCCTGATATGCAGTCGGTAAACGAAAAGCTTTCTTCGTCGGTGAAGCGAAGCGGACTGCTTATCGACGATCCCGAGCTTATCTATGCGATGGATCACCGGAAAAGCGGTAAATTCATACCGGTAAAATATGATAAAGACGGAAATCCGAAGAAAGACGGCAGTCTGATCGACGCCGACGGCTTCGAAGAACTTCTTGCCGAAATATCCGAAAAAATCTCGGCAGTCGGTGACGAAATAGCCTCGGGGAGAGCGTGCGCAAGTCCGATGAAAACAGACGATATCGACCCGTGCCGCTATTGCGGTGCAAAGAAGCTTTGCAGGATTTCCGAAAAGAAAAGCTGATGAAGGAGGTAATAAAATTTGGCTGAAAGAAAATGGACGCAGGCACAGAAGGATGCCTTTCTGACCGAAAACGGGGATCTGCTTGTCTGCGCGGCGGCGGGATCGGGTAAGACCGCAGTGCTTACCGAACGGATAATTCGCTCAATAACAGCCGATGACCCGTCCGACATTACTTCAAAACTGATAGTTACCTTTACCAAAGCGGCGGCAAGCGAGCTGAAAATGAAGATATCTAAGGCAATTTCCGAAAAAATGGGTGAGGATCACGGAAATATGCGCCTGCGTCGTCAGCTTCTCGCACTTGACAGGGCGCAGATTTCGACAATAGACAGCTTTTGCCTTTCGGTGGTGTCCGCTCACTTTACAGAGCTCGGATTGTCTGCGTCGGTCAAGGTCGGCGGCGATGCGGAGATAATCCTCATGAAAAAAGACATAATGGAACAGACCATAGATGCCGCTTACGAAAAGGGAGATGCCGATTTTTTAAATCTGATCGATAATTTTACATCACTGCGGGATGATCGGATAAGCGAGCTGTTTATCAGGATATATAATACCGTTTCATCTTATCCGGAAGGGACGGACTATATAAGAATATCGGCTGAAAGGCTTGAGCAGACGGCGCAGAACGGAATAGGCGGAACCGTTTACGGAAAACAGATCGAAAAGGTTGCCGAAAGGCTCCTGAAGCATTATGTGTCGGTCTATAAATGGCTGACAGACCTGATGCTTGCCGACGGTACACAGGAAAAATCGCTTCCCGTAATACAGTCGGAGACTTCCGCACTGGAAAGGATAGAGTCTGTCGGCGATCTTTCCGAAAAGCTGAAAATGATAAAAGAGTTCGGCTTTGAACGTCTTCCCGCAAATAAGAGTAAGACAAGGGCGTATATCAGATTTGAAGGCGAACGGAAATCGCTGAAGGATGATATAAAAGCGTTGTCGGTGCTGATGTCGGTCGATGAACACAGAGACCGTATAGCGGCGGGAATGTCGGCAAGACTTTGCAGAAGCCTGTGGCAGTTGATCTCCGATTTTGAACGTCGTTATTCGGAAGAGAAAAAACGGTTTTCCGTGATCGATTTTGCCGATGCCGAACGGATGACATATAATCTTCTGATAAAAGACGGCAAGCCTACCGCTGTTGCAAAATCGATCGCAAGCCGATATGAGCAGATATATATTGATGAGTATCAGGATATCAACCGTATTCAGGATGATATATTTGCGTCGATCGCCGATAAAAACAGATTTATGGTCGGGGATATCAAACAGTCGATATACGGCTTCCGCGGAGCCGTTCCGGATATCTTTGCGGAATACAGAGAAAAGTTCCCCGACAGAAGGGCAGACAGCGTGCAGGACTGCTCGCGCGTGTTTCTTTCGCATAATTTCAGAAGCGATAAGCCGATACTTGATTTTGCAAATCACGTGTGTAACAGCCTGTTTGAAAACAGCAGCGGGAGAGTACCGTTCGATGCGGAAAATGATTCGTTGCGATTCCCCGATGATAAAGAAAATGTGTCAGGGAAAAAGCCGGAGCTGATTGTAATTGCTCCGGACGGCAGCACACCGCCCGAGGTTTGTGAGGCGGCATATGTCGCCGATAAGATAAGAACACTGATAGAGGGCGGAAGATCGGCATCCGATATTGCAATATTGCTGAGAAGTACCGAAGGCTCCGAGCAGTTTTTCAGAAATGAACTGAAAAAGCGCGGGATTGCCTGCGAAAGCCGTGAAACAGACAACTTTCTTGAGATGCCCGAAATACTGCTGATGCTGGCTCTGCTCGGTGCAATCGATAACCCCAGAAGGGATATGGCGCTTGCCGGTGCAATGAAAAGCCCCGTTTTCGGAATAACGCTTGACGAACTTATCGGATTCAGATCGGCTGACAGAAACTGTTGTCTGTATGAATCGCTCTGCAGAGCGGTTGAAAACGGTAATTTTGAAAAGGGAAGAGTTTTTCTTGATTTTTTGAACGACTGCCGCCGCTTTGCCGAGGGTAACTCTACCGATAAACTTGTGCGTTATATCTACCGTAAAACCGCTCTGCCGTCAATCGTCAGCGGGATAACCGGCAACCCGGACGCTCCCGCAAGACTTCGAACCTTTTACGATATCGCACGTACATTTGAGAGCGGTTCGTTCCGCGGACTTCATAATTTCATGCGTTATATCGCGGAAATAGAAAGCGGTGAAAAATCTCTGATAAAAACCGCTTCAAACAGATCGCACGATGCGGTCAGGATACTTTCGATACATAAATCAAAGGGACTTGAATTTCCGGTCGTCTTTGTCTGCCGCACAAACGGACAGGTGAATCTGAAGGATTCACAGGGCGATCTGCTCAGCGAAAGAGATATGGGATTTGCATTTTCGCTCAGTACGGGCGAAGGATATGCAAAATACAATCCAATTACCAGACGCGCGGTCGCGGAACGGATCATTGATAATACGATTGATGAGGAAATGCGGGTTCTCTATGTGGCTTTGACACGACCGAGAGAGGAACTGTATGTCACCGGGAGTGCGGGATCACCCGAGGATTTTATTGAAAAATGTATCGAAGACGGAGAAAACCGTGACTTCTTTGTCTGGCGTGCGCAGAAATCATATCTGAAATGGATATTGTCAACCGTGGGAAATGACGACAGTGTATGCGATCTGCGGACTGCGAAAATAGATGATGATTTCGTAAACAATCCGAAAAAGCTCGGTCTCGCACGTCAATCCGATGACGATCGCAAGCAGGAGAGTACAGATGTTGAGGAACTTAGGAGAAGGATGGAATTTGTATATCCCCACCGGGCTGAAGCAGAGCTTCCTTCAAAAGCGGCTGTGTCCGCACTTTACCCGTCCTATCTTGACGATGACAGCCGGTCGGAAGTACGCTATCATTTTGACAGCGTTCCCGATTTTCTGCGCCCGGATAAAAAGCCGACCGGAGCCGAAATCGGAACCGCAACACACCTGTTCATGCAGTTCTGCGATTTTGACAACGCGGAAAGATATGGGGCTGCCGCAGAGCTTGCGAGACTTCTCGACAACGGCTTTATTGATAAGACCTCGGCAGCTCTTGTACGCCTCGACTGCGTGGAACGGTTCTTCGGTTCGGAACTGTTCGGGCAGATGAAAAACGCCGCAGAACTTCATAGGGAATACAGATTTCTTATCGAACTGCCCGCGTCGGATTTTACAGCCGATGATGAAAAGCATAAAAATATAGGCGATGCGGGAATACTTGTTCAGGGCGTGATCGACTGCTTCTTTGTCCTCCCGGACGGTACGGTGAAGCTTGTCGATTATAAAACCGACCGCGTTTATCCTAAAAACAGTGAAGATGCCGTGAAAAAGATTGCCGACGAATATAAAAATCAGTTGTCGTATTATGCAAAGGCAATAAAGAAACTGTGCGGAAGAACGGTAAGCAGTGCCGTCATCTATGCCTTTGATATAGGAATGGAAATTCCGGTCGAACTGTGAAAACGTAAAAACAGAAACGGAGTTATGCAATTCGCATAACTCCGTTTTTCGTTATTGAAAGCTACCTCTTATTCGGTAACTATGTTTACTGTCTTTTTACCGCCTGCAACGATCTGGAACTTTACCTTGCCGTTCTTAAGAGCAAAAAGTGTATCGTCAGATCCGATTCCGACATTTACGCCGGGATGAATATGAGTGCCGCGCTGTCTGACAAGAATGTTTCCGGCAAGAACTGACTGACCGTCAGCTCTCTTCACGCCGAGACGCTTCGATTCACTGTCACGTCCGTTCTTTGTGGAACCGACACCCTTTTTATGAGCGAAGAACTGTAAACTGATTCTAAGCATGAGTAATTACCTCCGTTTTCAGATTTTATTCCCCGTCCTCGGTTTCGTCAACCTCGATGAAATCGTAATAATCTTCGACCATGTCGTTAAGCTGTAAGAAATAAGCCTGAAACAGACCCGAAATAGCAAAAGATTTTTTTTCATCATCCGAATATTCGGGAAGCGCTGCCTTGCAGCAGACCGTAATATCGGTGGTTTTCTCGTCGATCTTATAATCGACATCCGATGCGTAGGAACATTCGATGGCATTGATTATCAGCATGGTCATCGACGAAAGCGCAGCGCAGAGAATATCCTCGCCCGCTTCGGCAAAACCCGTGTGTCCGACCTCCCTGAAGCCGTAATAAATGCCGTTTTGCTTGAAAAATGTGATTTTTGTCATTTTAAATCACCGTGCAAAAAAATTAAAGGGAAATGGTCTGGATCTGTACCTTTGTATAAGGCTGTCTGTGACCGATCTTCTTCTTCTCGTTCTTCTTTGCCTTGTACTTGAATACATAGATCTTCTTTGCTTTGCCGTTCTTTACGACAGAAGCGGTAACCTTTGCACCGTCGACATAAGGAGTGCCGATCTTAAGATCGCCGTTTGCACTTACAAGCTCAACTTTATCAAAGGTAACGGTCTCGCCGACTTCGGCAGGGAGCTTTTCGATGAAGACGACATCGCCTTCCGAAACTCTGTACTGCTTGCCGCCGGTAACAATTACTGCGTACATCTGAGATAATCCTTTCAACATCGTACCTGCGTGGGTACAAAACTCGCTGGCTGTGAGGGGGAGATTACTCCGCTTTGAGCCTCGACATCATGCGGCGACTGAAATTATATCATATAAAAAGCCTTTTGTCAAGGTTTTTTGCGGATTATTTTTGCTGTTTCGGACTGTTTTTGATCGAAAAAATTACTTTTTCACATTCTGTGCGTTGTTTCAAAAAAAGATGAGTTTTTGTTGACATTTGATCTTTGCCGTGATATAATCAGACGATAAATCAAACCGAATCGGAGAGTTTACTATGGTCGAAGCAAAAACAGTGTCCTCGCTTGAAAAAATTTTCATTGATAAAAGGCTTGATGATTATCCCGCATTTTCGGAAATGTCGGCAATGAAAAACGAAAGAATATCATTTCAGCTTGCATTTGTCGGCACGGGTGATGACGCTCCCGACAGATCGCTCCTTAATATTTCGGTCAGCGGAGCGCCCGAGGGCAGAATATCGGTAAGAGCCGTAAAAAACGTCCCGGTTGAATTTCCGACATATGGGAATGTTACCGATACGAACTACCTGTCAAAGGAGCCGGGACTTTATCCCGATCTGCTTGACCGACTTCACTACAATAACAGCGTGTCGGTGCTCAGGGAAAAGCTTTCGTCGGTCTGGATCGAGATTGATCTTCGGAATATGGCAACACCCCCGAAGGCGGGAGTCTATAATGTTTCGGTAAAGCTCTCGGATGCGGCGGGAAATACCGTGTCCGAAAGCAGAATCGATATACAGCTTGTCGATGCGCTTCTTCCGGAGCAGGAGCTTATATATACCGAATGGCTTCATTGCGACTGCCTTGCAAGCTGTTATAACTGCGATGTCTGGTCGGAGACTCATTGGAAAATAATCGATAACTTTGTGCGTACCGCCGTTTCAAACGGAATCAATATGATTCTTACCCCCGTGTTTACTCCGCCGCTTGACACTGCTGTCGGCGGTGAAAGACTGACAACACAGCTTGTCGATGTTACCGCTGTCGGAGAAAACCGCTATGAGTTCGGATTTGAAAGACTTGACCGCTTTGCGGATATGTGCAGTAAGGCGGGAATAAAGTATTTTGAAATATCCCACCTGTTTACACAGTGGGGCGCACATCATGCGCCGAAGATTGTCGGAAGAGTAAACGGCACTGAAAAAAAGCTGTTCGGTTGGGAGACCGACGCGCTTTCGGATGAATACCGCATCTTTGTCCGGTTCTTCCTCACTGCGTTTATAAACCATATGAAAAGCAGAGGTGACGATAAGCGTTGCTTCTACCATATTTCGGACGAACCGAACGGGGAGCAAATCGAAGCATATCGTATGGCTAAGGCAAGCGTTGCCGATCTGCTTGAAGATTATGTAATAATGGACGCTCTTTCCGATTATAATTTCTATAAACTCGGCGTTGTGGAGACTCCGATACCCGCCTCCAACCATATAGCACCCTTTATAGACGGGCATGTCGAGGGTCTGTGGACATATTACTGTTGCGGACAGCATACCGATGTGTCCAACAGATTTATCGCAATGCCCTCATGGAGAAACAGATCGATCGGTATGCAGCTCTTTAAATACGATATAAAGGGCTTCTTGCAGTGGGGATATAATTTCTACAACAATATGCTGTCCGATTCTCCGGTAAACCCGTATAGCGATACAAGCGGAGAATATTGGGTCCCGGCGGGGGATGCTTTCTCGGTCTATCCGTCAAGAGACGGAAAAGCACTTGAGTCACTGCGTATAATAGTGTTTTACGAGGCGTTGCAGGATCTTGCCGCAATGAAGCTCTGCGCATCTCTCTGCGGCAGGGAAAAGACGATTGACGAGATCGAAAAAATATTCGGACAGAGCATTGCATTTGATAAATGCGCAACCGACGCGCAGACGATCATAAAAATAAGAGAGAAGATCAACAGTATGATAAAAGAAAATATCGGAAAGGACAGATGATATATGCCGGCTTCGGATTTGCTTAAAAGAAAGGTCTGCGGAAAGAAGGTCGCAGTGCTCGGGATAGGGATAACGAATACCCCTGTCATAGATATGCTTCTTGATCTCGGAGCAGATGTGATTGCATATGATAAAAAGAGCAGAGAGGAGCTCGGGACGCTTGCGGATGAGCTTGAAGCAAAGAATGTCGGACTGGTTCTCGGTGAACATTATCTTGATAAAATAGATGCCGACGTTATCTTTCGCGCTCCCGGAATACGTCCGGATTTGCCCGCGATAAGCGAGGCTGTAAAAAACGGTGCGGTCCTGACCGGAGAAATGCCCGAATTTTTTGATGCCTGTCCGTGCAAGATAATCGCAGTTACCGGAAGCGACGGCAAAACGACCACAACGACGCTGATCGCAAAGCTGCTTGAAGCGTCCGGCAAGCGGGTTTTCCTCGGTGGGAATATAGGCAGACCGCTTCTTCCTGTCGTTGACAGTATAAATAAGGGTGATTTTGCCGTGGTCGAGCTTTCCTCCTTTCAGCTGATGACAATGCGGCGCTCACCCGATGTTGCCGTAATAACAAATGTTACCCCGAATCACCTGAACTGGCATACCGATATGGATGAGTATATCGATTCCAAGCTGAATGTTCTGCGATATCAGGGCAAGAACTCTCTTGCCGTGCTCAATTACGAAAATGATGTTACGCGTAAAGCAGGCGAGGATGTGAACGGAAAATGTATCTTCTTCACGTCAAAAAGAGTGCCGGACGATTGCAATGGGTTTGTGTACGAAAAAAACGGCTCAATATATTTTGAGGATACCAAAGTGATCGATACCTCCGATATTATACTGCCCGGCAGACATAATGTCGAAAATTATATGGCGGCAATCGCCGCAACGAGAAATTTTGTTTCGTCGGACGACGTGAAAAAGATCGCAACGACCTTTCCGGGTGTCGAACACAGAAACGAGTTTGTGCGTGAGCTTGACGGCGTAAAATATTATAACAGCTCAATAGATTCAAGTCCGACAAGGACGATTGCCGCGCTGAACTCATATAAGGAAAAGCTGATCGTGCTCTGCGGCGGATATGATAAACATATTCCGTACGAGCCGCTCGGATTGCCGCTTTGCAGAAGGGCAAAGACGGTCATTCTGACCGGAGCTACCGCCGATAAGATCAGAGAAGCGGTCTGCGCTTGTCCCGAATACAGAGAAGGCGCGCCGACACTTGTCAGTGTGTCCGACTACGGTGAGGCTGTGCGCTGTGCGAGAAAGATTGCAAAGCCCGGGGATGTCGTTCTCCTCTCACCCGCGTCAGCGAGCTTTGATGCGTTTAAAAATTTTGAAGAGCGCGGGCGCTTCTTCAAGGATGAAGTAAATAAACTTGTTTAAGTAAGGGAATCAAAATGAATTTTTCCGAAGAAATTGTAAAAACGGTAAAAGAAGCGGAATCGGCGCTTGCCGAAAGGTTTGCGGAGGCAGACAGGGTATCGTTCGAAAACACGGCGAGAGTTATGTCGGCTTTCGAAAAACACAGAGTGTGTGAGGCTGACTTTGCCGGTACGACCGGCTACGGATATGATGATGCCGGAAGAGATAAGCTTGATAAGATATATGCGGACGTTTTTTCTGCCGAGTCGGCTTTTGTAAGACATCAGATAGTTAACGGAACGCAGGCGCTGACGATCGCACTTTTCGGACTTCTCCGCCCGGGTGATACCCTCCTTTCGGTTACCGGAAAGCCCTATGATACACTTGAAGAGGTTATAGGCATCAAAGGAACTCCCGGTAACGGTTCGCTTGCCGATTTCGGAGTTACATATAAGCAGATCGAGCTTGCTCCCGACGGAAACGTCGATCTTGACGCGGTGGACAGGGCACTTGACGAAAAGGTCAGGGTTGTCTTTCTTCAGCGGTCGAAGGGATATCTTGACCGTCCGACGCTGTCGGTTGAACAGATAGGAAAGGTCGTCGGATTTGTAAAGTCACGCTCAAAAGCTTATGTCATGGTTGATAACTGCTACGGGGAATTTACCGAGACGGCAGAGCCGACGGCGGTCGGAGCAGACCTGATCGTGGGCTCGCTTATCAAAAACCCCGGCGGCGGGATGGTCGATTGCGGCGGCTATATCGCCGGTACGCAAAGGGCGGTTGAGCTTTGTTCGTACAGGTTCACCTCTGTCGGAACCGGTCTTGAGGTCGGCGCTACAATCGGGCAGAACAGAAATATGTACAAGGGCTTTTTCTATGCACCTCATACGGTCGCACAGGCACTGAAAACCGCGATGCTTGCGGCATGTGTGTTTGAAAAGCTCGGTTATAGTGTTGAGCCGCATTTCAATGAGCCGAGATACGATATAATCCAGTCCGTCTCGCTCGGAAGCGAAGCCGCAATGTGCGCGTTCTGCAAGGGAATACAGGAGGGAAGTCCGGTCGATTCCTATGTCACTCCGCTTCCGTGGGCAATGCCGGGGTATTCGGATAACGTAATTATGGCAGCCGGGACATTTGTAAGCGGCGCAACAACAGAGCTGTCCGCCGACGGGCCGATACGACCGCCGTATACGATCTTTTTCCAGGGCGGGCTGACCTATGAGAGCGGACGCTACGGAATAATGAAGGCTGCAGAGAGAGTTCTGGAATTCAAAAATCAGGAAAGCCCGAAATAATTCAAAATACCGATGTAGATTCCGTCCGCATAAAGCTGAGGTTGTTCGGACATAAGCTCGGCTTCGGACGGGGTCGTGATGAACCCCAGCTCTACAAGGGTTGCGGGCATGGCTGTGCGCCTGAGTACGTAGAGTGACGGACGCGCAAATACGCCCCGCGTCGGAATTTCGGTTGTTTCGGATATGCCCGCAACTATCGAAGCCGCAAAATCTCCGGCAACCGACGGAAGTGAATATACATATGCTTCGCTTCCGGTGGCTGTCGTTATTGATGATGCATTCGTGTGGATGCTGATAAAATAATCGGCACCCCAGCTGTTTGCGTCGTTTACACGCGCGGCAAGCGATGTTGAGTTTGAAGTGCCGAGAACCGTTTCGGGCGTCGGACGCGAAAGCCTGACTTCAAAATTCGGGTCGGCTTCGAGAAGCTCTGCAAGCAAAACCCCGACGGTGTATGTGATGTCCTGCTCACGCAGACCGTTGCCTTCGGCACCCGCATTCGGATTTGTCGGATTGTGTCCCTGATCGATGTAAATTTTAATAGCCAATATGTATGACCTGCCTTTCGCTTGTGATCGATACCATTATATGAAAAGCGGGAGTTTTGTTTACCTCAGGAGTAGATATGGAATTTTTAAAAATCAGACGTCTTTTATCGAGAGTGCGTTGCGCGGTTGACGACTACGATATGATAGCCGACGGGGATAAGATCGCAGTCGGTATCTCGGGCGGGAAGGATTCGCTTGCGCTTGTCAGCGCACTTTCCGAAATGCGCCGCTTTTATCCGAAAAAATATGAAGTCTGCGGAATAATGGTCGATATGGGTTTCGGGGGCTGTGATTATACCCCGATCGTTGATTTTTTTTCGGATGCGGGTATCGAATTCAGAATAGTCAGAACCGAGCTTGCAAAAATAATTTTCGATGTCAGGAAGGAGCCTAACCCCTGCTCGCTCTGCTCGCGTATGCGACGCGGCATACTTCATCAGACAGCCAAAGAAATGGGGTGCAATAAGCTCGCACTCGGACATCACTATGATGATGTTCTCGACACCTTTGTAATGAATCTTTTCAATGAAGGAAGACTCGGTACATTTTCGCCGGTTACATATCTTGACAGACGGGATATAACAATCATACGTCCGCTTGTGCTTACACCCGAAAAGGATATTCTTTACTTCGTAAGGCATAATGTCATTCCGGTTATCAAAAGTCCCTGCCCGGAGGATAAACATACCGATCGTGAAAAATACAAGAATCTGATAAATGAGCTTGACCGCGAAAACGACGGACTCAAGCACAGAATATTCAAAGCAATACAAAAGGCGGGTCTTGACGGCTATAAGAACGGTCATTCCTGAGAAAAAATGAGAACGAAAGATTAAAACAGAATAAAAATGTAGAATCAAAATATTTGATTCCGCATTTTTTTGTAAACAAGCACCAAAAATTCACACGGAGTTCACAAAGACGCTATATAATCATTGAAAAGTAAGTTGTTCCACATTTGTTTCGAAAGGAGGTACGGACATTATGCCGATTACAGTTTTCAAAAGGTATGAAAAAAAGTTTCTTGTGACGAACGATCAGTATCGGATGCTCATGGATTTCCTGAAGGATTATATGGTTTTTGATAAGTATTGTATAGACGAAAAGGTTTACGGACTGCTCAATGTTTATTATGATACGCCGGATAATCTGCTTATAGGCAGATCAACCGATCAACCGTTGTATAAGGAAAAATTAAGACTCAGATCATATTTCCCGCCCAAAGACAACGATTCGACAGTGTTCTTTGAGGTGAAGCAGAAATATAAGGGTTGCGTGACCAAGCGCAGAGCCGTTATGAGATACGGTGAGGCACTTGAGATGACCGCTACCGGGAAGGCTCCCTCTCTCAGCGACGATTCATATCTGAATCATCAGGTCGCAAAAGAGATCGAGCAGATGTTCAGACGTTACGATCATCTTGCACCGGCGGTTTTCATTGCGTATGACAGAATGGCTATGTTCGGTAAGGATGATGCCGAGCTTCGGGTCACCTTTGATAAGAACATACGCGTAAGACGTCAGAATCCGACATTCGAATACGGAACCGACGGAGACGGGATTCTCCCCGAGGGGAAAATACTTATGGAAATAAAGATTCCGAATGCAATGCCTTTCTGGCTTGCACGCTTTCTTTCCGAAAATCGGATTTTCAACAGCAGTTTTTCAAAATACGGAAAAGAATATGAATACAGAATCAAGGGCGCTTCAGCCATTGACAGTGTACAAACGGAGGAATAAAAATGTTTAATATCGAAAGTATCATCACAGGTCAGTTCACACTTCTCATTCTTTTGGCAATTATGGGCGTTTCGCTTCTTTGCGGAATGATTCTTGCACTTGTTTATATGTTTGTTAACAGAAAAGAGGGCTATTCAAACGGACTTGCAATAACTCTCGCAATACTGCCGATAATAATCGGGGTAATCGTGCTTCTTGTAAACAAAAACTGGGCTGCCGCACTTACGCTCGGCGGCGCGTTTACAATAATCAGATTCCGTACAACACAGAGTAATCCCAAGGACCTGACATTTGTGTTTGCGGCACTCGGCGCAGGACTTGCGGCAGGTATGGGCTTTGTTCTCGCGGCTGTTATTCTTTCGGTTGCGGTATGCGTTGTTTACGTCGTGCTGAATCTTATCGGATTCGCAACACCCCGTACTCCGAAAATGATGCTGAAAATAACAATTCCCGAAAGCCTTAACTATGTCGGCGTGTTTGACGAGGTTTTTGCAAAATATCTTTCGGCGTGGAGACTTGAAAAGGTCAAATCAAGCAATTTCGGAACGATGTTCGACATTTCATTTGTTGTGACCTTCAAAAAGGAAACAAATCAGAAGGAATTTCTCGACGATCTGCGTACACTTAACGGAAATCTGAACATAATGCTTCAGAATTATGTGTTTAATCCCGAGGAGCAGTAATAAAAGTGATGAAAAGGATATTTCTGTTTCTTACAGTCATGATTATTGCGGCTTCAACCGCAGTTTCGCTTTCGTCATGCTCGTCGGGGAAGGATGACGGAGTCTTCTACAACCCTTACTCGCATGATTTCGGAAAGGTGATAAAAGCCGAGATCGATGTTGAGAATTTCGGAAAAATATCGCTCAATCTTTATCCGGATGAGGCTCCGAAAACTGTTGCAAACTTCGTGGAGCTTGCAAATAAAGGTTTTTACGATAATCTGATATTCCATAGGATCGTGAGAGGCTTTGTCATACAGGGCGGTGACCCCACAGGTACCGGATACGGCGTTGAAGGACAGCCGACCGTTGTCGGTGAATTTGCTTCAAACGGTTTGAAAAACCGTATAAGTCATGTCCGCGGCGTCATATCGATGGCAAGAAAATCAAACGATTATGACAGCGCGACATCGCAGTTTTTCATTATGCTTGCCGATAAAACAGAATCAGGCTATATGGACGGTAATTATGCTGCGTTCGGCTGTGTGTCCGATGGTATGGATGTTGTCGATAAGATTGCCGCGGTTGATACAAACAGCTCAACCGATAAACCTGTCGATGATGTAAAAATAAAGACGATAACCGTGCTTGACAGCATCAAAAACAGTGCCTGTGTCTATGACATCCCGCACTATGCGCTTGTTGCCGACAGAACGAAAAGAGGATTTTAACTATGGTAGTGATAAAAATTAAAGATCTCGGTGAAATAAAAATCGAGCTTGATCGCGATGAAGCACCGATAACCGTTGACAATTTCGTTTCGCTTGCCGAAAGCGGATTTTATAACGGACTCATATTTCATCGCGTGATAAAGGGCTTCATGATACAGGGCGGCGATCCCACGGGAACAGGTATGGGCGCTCCCGATCAGAAGCATATAAAGGGAGAATTTGCGGCAAACGGTGTGAAAAACGGACTGAAGCATAAGCGCGGAACGATATCAATGGCACGTGCGCAGAATTATGACAGTGCATCGTCGCAGTTCTTTATCTGCCAGGAGGATTGTGATTTCCTTGACGGTCAGTATGCTGCCTTCGGAAATGTTGTCGATGGTATCGATGTCGTCGATAAAATTGCCGATATTAGGACAGATTATAATGACAGACCGATTGACGAGGTCGTTATTGAAGATGTGCAGGTCATTCCGGACGAGATTCCCGATTGCATCTTTTGTAAGATAGTTGCCGGGCAGATTCCGTCAACCAAAGTGTATGAGGACAGATATATGCTCGCATTTAAGGACATAAATCCTCAGGCTGCCGTCCATGTTGTGATCGTTCCGAAAAAACACATTGCCGACCTTAATGGGATCAATGAGTCAAATTCGAATGTGATCGCCGCAATTTTTGAAAAAATACCCCGGATTGCAGAAGGGCTCGGACTGACCGACGGTTACCGCATCGTATCGAATTGCGGAAAAAATGCCTGCCAGAGCGTAAACCATCTCCATTTCCATTTGCTCGGCGGCGAGAAGCTTTCGGACAGAATGGCATAAAATATGTTGCCGCCTTCGGCTTGCACCGCTCAAAAGGATGTGATTTGATTGCATTTCGCATTTGCAGGTGCAGGCTGTCGGCGGCAGATTTCATGAATGTGTAAATATTTTTTGAAAAAACGGTCATTTTCGTTTTATGCATTGACAGGACGGTAAAAATAGTTTATAATGAATACGATTGTGTACCAAAACATTAGGAGATCATAAAAATGAAAGTTACAAAAGATTCACTTATAGGCGAAGTTCTTGATTATGACGTTGAGACTGCCGAATTTTTCTTTGAAATAGGTATGCACTGCCTCGGATGCCCCGCTTCAAGAGGGGAATCAATAGAAATGGCATGTGCCGTTCACGATACCGATGCCGATGCTCTCGTGAAAAAAATAAATGCATATTTTGAGAGCAAGGAAAATAAATGAAGAACCAGGGGTCTGTTGCTTCGTCCGGAAGTGACAGCCCGTTTCTTCCGTGCGATATGACATCGGATAAAGTAAACGGTGTTTCGCTTACACCGAGATTGCTTGCGGCGGCGAGGTATGCGCGTAAGGGCGGATCGATTGCCGATATAGGTACGGATCATGCCTATCTGCCGATCTGGCTTGTGTCAAACGGGATATCAAAAACGGCTTTGGCTTGCGATGTCAGAAAAGGACCTCTCGATCGGGCAATTGAAAATATAAAAGCTGCAGGGCTTGAAAACAGGATTCAGACCGGGCTTGCGGATGGTCTTTCGGGAGTTGAATCCTTTTCTCCCGACGATATCTTTTTGTGCGGAATGGGCGGAGAGCTTATCGTTTCGATAATCGAAAAGGCTCCGTTTGTACGGTCGGAAGGGAAAAGGCTGATACTTCAGCCGATGACGCATGCGGAGATTGTCCGCAGATTTCTTTCGTTAAACGGTTTTTCAATTACCGATGAAGCGATCGTTTCCGAAAAGGGAAATAAGCTCTATCAGATAATCGTTGCGACATTTACGGGGAGCTTGTATGAGCTTGATGAGGTGCAGCTGATTCTCGGACCGCTGAATATAAAAAACCAAAGTCCCGGGCTGGAACTGCTCACGGATAAGGCAGTGTCGGGACTTCAGACGAAGCTGAACGGTATTAAGACCGCAGGCGGAGACACCGCCGTAATTGAAGAGTTTATCGAAAGACTGAGAAAAGCAGGGAAGGAGCGGAGAAAAGGTCAATGACAAATTTCAGTGCAATATATAAATATCTGGATGCTCTCTTTCCGACATCTCTGAGCTGCGATTGGGACAATGACGGAATGATGTGCGTTACCGATACGGAAAAAAATATAAGTCGGGTACTCCTTACACTTGATATAACCGACAAGTCGATCGATTATGCCTTGGCAAATAAATATGACCTGATTATTTCGCATCATCCGCTTGTATTCAGTCCGGTCAGACATGTCTCTGTAACCGATAATGTCGGTAAAAAGCTGATAAAACTTATAAAAAATGATTTGCCGGCAATCTCGTTCCATACACGGCTTGATGCGGCGGATGACGGGGTGAACGATGCTCTTGCATCGGCACTCGGTTTGAGTGATGTGCGGAAGTTCGGAAACGCCGACGACACTATCGGCAGGATAGGAACAGTTGATGAGATTGATCTGCCGACATTTGCGGGAACTGTAAAGGACAGGCTCGGCGCGGGCAGTATTACCGTCTCCGACTGCGGGCTGACAGTTAACAGAGTCGCCGTGCTCGGCGGTGCGGGTAAGGATTATGCCGATGCTGCAAAGGCGGCTGGTGCCGATACTTATGTGACCGGAGAAATGGGGTATAACGCCCTTCTCGACAGGTCCGAGGAAATGAACATTATTCTTGCGGGTCACTATTTTACCGAAGTGCCCGTTTTGAGGAAAATAAAAGAGCTTCTTTTGAAGCTTGACAAAGACCTTTGCTTCGGATTCTTTGACTGCGATTGCGAGGATTTTTACTGACCGCTGAAAGTTATTTGCATATACTGTGGGTCAATAAAAATTTGAAATGAGGGAATAACTGATGATAATACAACTTGAAGAAGCAAAAATAAAACTGAGATCAATGCGCGATGACGTTGCGGAGCTTTATCAGTCGCTGAAAATAGAGGCGGCTGAAAAAAAGATCGAGGAGCTTGAGCGTCTCACTTATGAGCCGAATTTTTGGGCAGATGCGTCAAAGTCGGGCAAAATTTTGCAGGAACTGAAACAGCTGAAGAAGAAGACCGAGGATTATAACTCGCTAAAATCGAGGCTGGAGGACGCAATTTCCCTTGCAGAGCTTGCAATAGAAGAAAATGATGAATCGTTTACCGACGAGGTTCTCAGCGAACAGTCGGAACTTGAAACACTTGCCGAAACAATGAGACTTTCCGCTTTGCTTACGGGAGAATATGACGCAAATAATGCGATTCTTACATTCCATCCCGGTGCCGGCGGAACCGAGGCGCAGGACTGGGCTATGATGCTTTATCGCCTCTATACAAGATGGGGCGAAAGCCACGGCTTTGATGTCAAGCTTGTGGACTGGCTTGACGGCGACGAAGCGGGAATCAAGAGTGCGACTATAAGCGTCAACGGAACCAATGCATACGGCTTTTTAAAGAGCGAAAACGGTGTTCACCGACTGGTAAGAGTCTCGCCCTTCGATGCTTCCGGCAGACGGCAGACCTCTTTTGCTTCCGTCGAAGTAATGCCGGAGCTTGAGGACGACGGCTCGGTTGAGATAAAGCCCGAGGATATCGAGGTTACCGCACACCGTTCAAGCGGTGCGGGCGGACAGCATATAAACAAGACAGATTCGGCAATCAGAATACTGCATATACCGACAGGTATCGTGGTCGGATGTCAGACCGAGCGCAGTCAGCTGCAGAATAAAGAGACCGCAATGCACATGCTGAGAAGTAAGCTTATGGAAATAAAAATTCAGCAGAATCTGCAAAAGATCGACGATATCAAGGGTATAAAAGCAAACATAGAATGGGGAGCGCAGATACGTTCGTATGTCTTCATGCCGTATACGCTTGCCAAGGATACGCGTACCGGTTACGAAGAGGTAAATATTCAGTCGGTAATGGACGGAAATATAGACGGATTCATAAATGCATATCTGAAAATGATTTCAAAGTAATGATAAAACGGGTGCGGGGCAGCGGTTGCTGTCCCGCACCGAAATGTTTATATTATATTTACAAAAAATATATCAAAATACTTGAAAAAAAACTTTTTTTGTGATATACTGTTCTTGCAGTTGAAAATGAAATAGAGGATATAAAATAGGGCCATACCGGCCGGGGAGATAGCGGTGCCTTGTAACCTGCAATCCGCTACAGCAGGGGTGGTTTCCGTCTTTGAGGGCTTTCTGTGTGTGGTCTGCGCATAGTTGCAGTGTGATGAAGGATGGGTCCTGTGCAATCGTCACCCGTGAACCATGTCAGGTGGGGAACCAAGCAGCATTAAGCGGGTACGGCGGTGTGCCACAAGTTCGCCTGTCCGGAGCATGAGACTTTGTTACCGCATATACAGAAATGTTCGGGAAGCGGTGTATGGTCTTATTTTATGTCCTTTATTTTTGTTTGTTCGGAGGTGTTGCTTTTGCATCAGGCATTGTACAGGAAATGGCGCCCCGCCGTTTTCTCGGATGTTGTCGGGCAGGATCATATTACAAAGGTGCTTGAATATGAAGCATCGAATAAAAAGCTCAGCCATGCATATCTTTTTTGCGGTTCACGCGGCACCGGGAAGACAACCTGTGCAAAAATATTGGCAAAAGCGGCAAACTGCGCAAATCTGAAAAACGGTAATCCGTGTAATGAGTGTGCTTCTTGTAAGTCGATCGATCTCGGAACCTCGCTCGAGGTCCTTGAAATGGACGCGGCAAGCAATACCGGCGTAGATTATATAAGAGATATACGTGAGGATGTCATATATACACCGTCAGAGATGGGAACAAGAGTGTATATAATCGACGAGGTACATATGCTTTCCGAAAGCGCGTTCAATGCGCTGCTCAAAACCTTGGAGGAGCCTCCCGCAAACGTTATCTTTGTGCTGGCAACAACCGAGCTTCAGAAAATACCCGCAACGATCGTTTCAAGATGCCAGCGATTCGATTTCAGACGTATACCGATGGAACAGCTGATGTCAAGACTGCTTTATATTGCGGAAAAGGAAAAAATAGACCTTTCCGAGGACGGTGCAAGACTGATAGCAAGGCTCGCACAGGGCGGTATGCGTGATTCGATAAGCATGCTGGAACTTTGCGCCGCAGACGGTGAGAGAATAACCGATGAAAAGGTGCGCAGAACAGCAGGTGTTGTCGGACGGGAGTCTGTTGTGCGCTCGGTGCGTGCCGTTATCGATAAAAAACCGAAGATACTTCTTGATGAGGTTGCGTCGGTCTATAAATCGTCACGTGATATATCGGTTTATCTCGGGGAGCTTGCACAGTTTTATCGTGATATGATGGTCCGGAAGGCGATGAACGTAAGTTCCGCTTCGTCGGTGTCAAAGGAAATTCTTGATGTTTCGGACGCCGAGCTTACCGATCTTGTGCAGTTTTCATCGATGATGCGTTACAGTACAATGGTCTACCATTCGAAGCTTATAGAGAGTGCACTTTTGTCGATAAACCGCGGGGCGGATAAGAGAATAACCGCCGAAATGACACTTATCAGAATGTGCAATGAGGCATCGGGTGACTCCAATGAAGCACTTTCCGCGCGTATCGATGCACTTGACGAGAAACTGACACAGTATATGGCATCGGCAATAAGGATGCCGGTGTCTTCAAAAGATGAGCCGCCGATTACCGAGGTCATCGGACATGAGGAAAAGGTTGCCGAAAAGTCCGAAAAGGCTGAGGATAATCGTAATGATGATGCTGTCGGACCGTATAACGGTTGGCAGAGTCTTGTCGAGAGCTACGAGAAGGTCGATAAAGGAGCTGCCGCCTTTCTTGCAGGCGCGGATGCAGTTGTTACTGCGGACGGGAAACTTGTAATAAGACTTAAAGATGCTTTTGCAAAAACAATACTTACAGATAAAAAGGCTCCGGATTCATTGCTGTCGCTTGCGACGGCGCACGGCGAAAAATTCGGATCGGTCGAACTTGTGGTTGTAAAAAAGACCGAAAACAGAAATCTGTTTGATGAGCTGTTTTGAAGCAATATAGTGATTTGAAATAATACAGTAAAAGGAAGAATTCAATATGAAATCAAGATTACCCGAAGGAATGGGAAAAGGCCCCGGAAATATGCAGAGCATGATTAAGCAGGCACAGAAGATGCAGGCTGATATGGAGGCAAAGCAGGCAGAGCTTGACGCCGCAGAGTATGAGGTTCAGGCTGGCGGCGGTGCCGTCTCGGTAAAGATAAACGGTAAAAAGGAGATTCTTTCAATGGAGATATCTCCCGATGTCGTTGATCCGGATGATATCGAAACACTTTCCGATATAATCGTTGCCGCGGTCAATCAGGCAATCAAAAAGGTCGAATCAACCAATGAAACGGCTATGTCGGCAATAACCGGCGGTATGAATCTTCCCGGACTCAACGGACTTTTCTGATAATGAGTGAGTATATCCTGCCGCTTGAACGGCTTGTGGAGCAGTTCGGGAAGCTTCCCGGGGTCGGCAGAAAGACAGCAACCCGTTATGCTCTCGCAATACTTGATCTTGACAGAGAAAAGGCGGAGGAGCTTGCCGACGCAATAATTGATGCCAAAAGGCGGATAAAAAGATGCCGCATATGCAACAATATATGCGAGGGCGATGTCTGCGACGTTTGTATGGATGAAAACCGCGAGCCGATCATCTGCGTGGTTGAGGATGCACGTGCGGTTATGTCGATTGAGCGGGTGCGCGACTATCGTGGTAAGTACCACGTTCTCGGAGGTGTGATATCTCCGGTAAACGGTGTCGGACCCGATCAGCTCAAAATAAAAGAGCTTCTGGCAAGGGTAAACAACGAAGCGATAAAAGAGATAATCATTGCAACCAATCCGACGATTGAGGGAGAGGCAACGGCAATGTACCTCACAAGGCTTTTAAAGCCGTTTGATATTAAAATATCAAGGCTTGCGTACGGTATACCGGTCGGAGCCGATCTTGAGTATGCGGATGAAGTGACCCTTTTCCGTGCAATTGACGGCAGAAGGGAAATGAAATAAAAGTGCATGTCGGTCGAAATTGTTTCGACCGACATGCACTTTTTCTAAAATATTGAAGTGTTGCCTTTTGCAGTGTCAACAACAAGTGATATGAATTCACGTATCAGAAAATGAGGAAGCAGCATTGTTGGCATGGATGCGGGTATTCCGGATACGTTTTTAACTCCGCATTTTCTTGCAATGGCTTTCGCACGGAAAATGTGAAAATTGTTGCTGACAACAGCAACGCTCGGATTTTCATCTCCGATCATTGCCATGCTGTATTTTATGTTTTCGGAAGTTGATGTCGAGCGGTCTTCGATTATTATACGGTCGTTGCCGATGCCGCGTCGTACAAGTCCGTCCCGGATACATTCGGCTTCGCTGATAATTTCATCCTGACCCTGTCCGCCTGAGGCGATGCAAATGCTGTCAGGATTGTCACTCAGATACCTGTATGCCGCCTGTATTCTTCTTTCAAGAGCCGGTGACGGCCAACGCTTGTATACACGTGCACCGAGAACGATTACATAATCGACCTGCTTTGAATTGTTGTCGGGAAAAAATCCGCTTATAATACAGGCTTCAACCGTCAGAAAAAATAACAGACAAATTGTGAAAACCACACCCGCGGTAATAATGATTGACCTCGGAATACGTATGATTTTGTCTTTGTGTAACTGCTTCAACAGCAGAAAGAGAATTATACATGCCGAGAAAAACAGCCAGATGTATAAAATCGAAATCGAAAATCCGCCGTATAATCCCGCAGCAAAATAGTACGAGGTAAACAGAACCGAAATAACGGTCAGAATGATGTTGGGAACAGTTCCGAAAAAAGCGTTTCTTATAAATTTAAGAGTTTTCTGTAATTTTTCAGCCATGATTGTATTCCGTCCCGGTCAGCTGAGATCGCCGATAACGATCTCGCCGTTCCTTCCGCCTTCTGCAAGCGGGTAATACGAAACCGGTGTGTCACCGAGCCAAAGTTCAAAATAACATGTGTGGTCGTCGGTGTATCCCTGCTTTCCGCCACCGGTTGCAATCTGTGTGCCTTTTTCAACAATGTCACCGACCTTTACCGTTGAGGTGTCGAGACAATAGTACACCGATCTGAGACCGAGTCCGTGATCGATAACCACGGTAAGACCTCCCATGACGGTATTTCCGACATAGATGACCTTGCCGCTGTTTGATGCATAAACCGGCTGGTTTTTGTAACAAACCCATGCTATTCCGTTTGAAATGTGTTTTTCTTCCTCTGTACCGTTGTTTACCGTGTCGCCGAAACGCGCACGGTTCTGCTTTTCATCCGGGGTAAGGAATGAACCCGAGAAGTATACTTTGTCCTCGCACGGCAGTCCCGCAATAAGTTGTCTGAATGCGTCAAAGTTGGCTTTTGATCTTGTAGTCATGTCAATTACGCCCTGGTAATTGTATTTTCGCTCTTTAACCTTTGCGGTGGACGGCTTGACGTCAAGATCAAGTTCGGTGGTCTTATTAAGATAGTTGACGGTTATTTTGTAAGTTGCCTCTTTTTCAGGATCAAAAAGTGTGAACGGGATAAGCGTTCTTATGCAGTCGCCGTCTCTGTAAAAGATCGGATTGAACTTGATTTCCGGACTTACGGTTACTTTTATCTGCGACAGATCGTCGATCTCAATGTATTTCCCGGAGAGAACGACAAATTCGCCCGATTCGATCGTGCTTTCGCCGAGCCAGAAGGCGGCGAGAGGATCAAATACAAAATCTATAACAAAGCTGTATTCGATCTTTCCGCCGGAGCCGCCTCCGGAGAGCGGCTCCCATTCGGCGCTGATTTCTATGTTTACCGTAAGGTCATCTTTGATGTTTTTTCTGAAATAGTCCTTCTCAAGGAAGGTGTCCAGACTCCCGCTGAAAATCATATTTCCGGTTTTGTCGGTTACTTTTATGGCGGATTTGTCGGGTACGCGGCTGAACTTCGGGTCAAACGATCTGTATGAACATTCGACCTTGCCGTTTATATCAGCGGTCTTTGGCGAAACGTCGTGTCTGACATTGCTGTAACTGTAATATGACCAGTCGCATTTGTCCGGCGCGACCGTTTTTCCGTTGAGTGTAAGTACCGGAACAGATGAGCCTTTGTAAAGACTGGACGAAAAATCACTGTCAAGAAATGATATTGCGGCGGATGCGTTGATGATAAAGGCGTTGCCGTCGAGATCAAGATAATAGCTGTTGCTCGGTTTCGCGGATGAGAAATAATATTTGTATTCGGATGTAAGATCGTAGCTGTAATATGTTACGGATATATATTCGCTGTCGGTCAGCTCTTCCGGGAGCGATGTTACGGATCGTGCCGAATCGTGAATCTCCATGAGAATGTCTATGAGCTTTTTTCCGGTGTCGTCGGAGCGGTCGTATTTTGTGACAACTCCGTTCAGGTCACAAAAGTCAAGTGAGGTTATCGATTTTTTTTCAACAGGCGCATCTTTTGCCGTTATGTAGGAGCCGATTGCAAAATAAGTCGGAATGAACAGTAAGGCAACAGTAAAAGCCGCAATCAGTATTTTTTTGATTTTATTTTTATCTCTCATCGGAACGCCCGTCCTTTCACTCTGTAAAAAATATTTTATCATAGATTTGCCGCGAAATCAATATAATTATGTTAATAAAAAGATATTTTGTAAAGAGAGTATACCTATGAAAAAGGCAGTCGCCGCTTTGCTTTCGATATTGTTGATTTTAACGCTTTTGTCGTGCAGAAATGAGTATTTATCGTCCACCGATCTGCTGTGTGAACTGATTGCCGTACTTCCCGAGCACCCTGATTTCAATATGTATTTCAGTGGCGGCAGTGATGAACATTTTATCGATGATAACAGTATGAAAAAGCTTTTTAACGGAGTGAACCCGTGCGCGGTCGCGGCTGATTACGCATTCTGCCTTTCCGGAGATGATCGGCTGTTCGAGATTTTCGTGTTCCGCGCGGAATCAGCCGACCTTTCCGACGAACTTGACGCAATTCTGCGCAGACGCATAACCATGGTGCAGAAATCGGATGTTTACTTATACAATGAAGAATGGTTTGAGACTGTAATTGCATCTGCCGAGACCGTTTACAGACACGGGTATGCTTTTTTGCTTATAACGCCGTATAACCGACTTCTTGCGGATACAATCAGAAAATCAGTGTAAAAAATGAATCCCCCGTTTTCTGACGGGGGATAAATTATAAAATGAATCAGAAGTCGGAGAAGAAATTGTTGTCGCCGTGACTGTCGTCCTTCTGATCTGCGTGAGTGTCACCATGGTCACTGTCGCCGTGATGATCTCTGTGATCGTGATGGTGAGCCGCGGCTTCTTCGCGTCTTCTGCGTTCCTCTTCGGCTTTTTGCTGTTCAATGCGAAGCTCTTCGGCTTTGTTTTCTTCCATGCTCTTCTTGCGCTTTTCGTCCATCATTGCCTCAAGCGCTTCAATGGTCGGTTCCGGATCGTTATCCATGAGCGCTTTGAACTGGATCTCGTCCATGGTCTCGTTTTTGATAAGAAAAGCGGCGATCGATTCGAGTTTGCCTCTGTGTTCGTTTATGACCTTTTCGGCAACGGCATATGCGTTGTTTATTATGCTGTGAATTTCCTCGTCAATAAGCGATGCGGTTTTCTCCGAATAGTTTTGTTCGTCGCTGATTTCACGTCCGAGGAACACCTCCGTGTGTCCCGAACCATACTGAATCGGACCGAGCTTTTCGCTCATTCCGAGCTGTGTGACCATTTTACGCGCTATTTCGGTTGCTCTCTGAATGTCGTTTGACGCACCGCCCGAAATATCATTGAAGAATACCGCCTCGGCAGCTCTGCCCGCAAGCAGGGAAGCAATCTCGTTTCCGAGTTCGTTTTTGTATTCGCTGGTCTTGTCGTCGTTCGGCAAATAGAGCGTGTATCCGAGCGCACGTCCGCTCGGGATGATCGAAATCTGGTGGACCGGATCAAGTCCCGGCAGTATGTGGCGTACAACTGCGTGACCTGCCTCATGAATGGCGGTCTTGTATTTTTCGTCCTCGCTGATGTGCAGAGTCCTTTTCTGAGTACCGACCATAATCTTCATTTTGGAGTCTTCAATGTCGTTCATACCGATAAGACTCTTTCCGCGTCTTGCGGCAAGGAGTGCGGCTTCGTTCAGAAGGTTTGCAAGATCGGCACCGGTAAATCCGGGGGTTCCTCTTGCGATGACCTCAAGATCAACGTCCTTTTCAAACGGTTTGCTTTTCGCATGCACCTTGAGTATTTCAACACGTCCGCGCAGATCGGGATAGTTTACCGTAACCTGACGGTCAAATCTTCCCGGACGAAGAAGTGCGGGATCAAGGATATCCGGACGGTTGGTCGCCGCCATGACAATTATTCCTTCATTGCCGCTGAAGCCGTCCATTTCGACAAGAAGCTGGTTGAGCGTCTGTTCGCGTTCGTCATGTCCGCCGCCGAGTCCGGCACCGCGATGGCGTCCGACCGCATCAATCTCATCAATAAAGACAATGGATGCCGGATTCTTTCTTGCGGTGTCGAAAAGATCGCGTACTCTCGAAGCGCCGACACCGACGTACATTTCAACAAAATCAGAACCGGAAATTGAATAAAAGGGAACTCCGGCTTCACCGGCAACGGCCTTTGCAAGCAGTGTCTTACCGGTACCGGGAGGGCCCATCAGCAGAACACCGTGCGGTATCTTAGCACCGAGCTTTGTAAATTTGGAGGGATCCTTAAGAAATTCGACGATCTCCTGAAGCTCCTGCTTCTCTTCGTCGGCACCGGCAACATCGGTAAAGCGGACCTTGTTCTTGTCTCCGGATATCGAAACCTTCGCACGTGCTTTCCCGAAGCTGTTTATTTTAGAGCCTTTCCCGCCGCTTGCCTCTCTGAACACATAGGCAAAAAGCGCAATCACGGCGATAATCACTATGATGTACGGAAGAAGCGAGATCCAGACAGGATATGTTGTCGGCTCTTTCAGATTGAACTTGACAAGGGGATTGCCGTTTTCATCAAAGATGTAATTGTCGTAGCAGTCGTTGTAGAATCTTTCGCGATCCTGAAGCGTAAAGCTTATCTTTCTGCCGTCGGATAAAACAAGCTTCAATTCGTTTTGTCCGTCAAGTTCAAATTCCTTAACCGAAATGGCGTTTTCGTCTTCGCTCTTTATGTTGCGGAAGTAGGTCACTATGTCCTCGTAGGTTATACTCTCGCTTCTGTCGCCGAGCAGATAATACGCGGCGAATACAAAAACAGCGAGAACGAGAACATAGATAATGAGTTTTTTAAAGCTTCCCTTCATAAATTCCTCCGTTTTCGTTTTTGTTTGGTCTGCTCTCAATAGATTTTTCTGTATTACGGTTCATAAAACAGTAGATGCTGATATCATCACCGCGCGAATCGTCGTCGGTTGTTCCGTCGCGGGCAGGGAAGCCCGGGATCCACAGAATTTCCGGACCGTCGGTGATTATGGGGAGAATTTTTCGTGTTCCGATCGGGATTTTGCCGTCGCAGAAAAGTTTTTTGACTTTTCTTGTCATGTTTCCGAAACGTATGCGGTCTCCGTCCGCTCTTGATCTTGCAAAAAGATCATCGCTACATATTCTATCAGACCGAAATGTTTTGTGTATGGCTAATTTGTAAATAAATTGTTTTTCTTTTATTGATTTTTCTTCCGCATTTCCGATGTTTTTCCATATACATATATATGCATCTGCTTGCGGGATATAATTTTCCCCGAAGTGCAGTCTGATACGGTATCCGCAGTCGTCGGTTCCGATGAGGTCTGTCTTTTCAAAAACAAGCTTTTCTTTTTTTATAACTGCGGATATGCGGCACGGCAGATCGGTGCGACTTTCCGATTTTCCCTTGCGTATAAGAGCGCAAAGCGCGTCAAGATGAACTGCGGATAGCGATTCACCGCCGCTTATACTGCGGAAACGGTTGCTGATAAGCCTGTACAGAATTGCGTCGTGAAGCTCCGAAAGCTCTTTTATATCGTCTGTTTTTTCATAGACTTTTGCACAGGCTTCGATATAATCGCAGTCGATCCGCTGCGATCGGCAGAATCTCAGTGCGGCATCCGACGCCGACGGGTTGATCTTTTTCAGCAGCGGTAAGATCCGACTTCTGATAAAATTGCGGGTGTATGCCTCGTCGAGATTTGTCTCGTCGGTTATGTATCCGAGACCGTTCTGCATTGCATAACCGAGAATTTCGTTTTTGGTAAGCGGAAGGAGCGGTCTGATAATTCTTCCGCGGATCGGGGCAATGCCGCATCCGCCCTTTGATCCGCTTCCGCGGACTATGTTGAATATCAGTGTTTCAAGGTTGTCGTCGGCATGGTGCGCAACCGCAATCCGGTCTATGTTCTTTTCAACACGGTATTTTTCAAGACAATCGTAACGCATGTCGCGGGCGACCTCTTCAAGTCCGCGCTTCTGCTTTGCGGCAGTTGACGGGACATCGATCCGTGCATATCCGAAATCAACGCCGAGCTGTTCGCAAAAACTTCTGCAGAATTCAAGATCCCTGTCGGCAGTGGCTCCGCGTATTCCGTGGTGAACGTGAAAAGCGTGAAGTCCGATCCCGCTCTTTTTGCAGTAGATCGATAAAATCTGCAAAAGCACAACAGAATCAGCCCCTCCCGAAAAGCCGACAACAATTGATCCGCAATCGGAAAGAAGCTGTTTCTGTTCAATAAATTCGGTAACTTTGTCAAAAGACTGTCCTTGGGGCTCAAAGTTCATGAGGAAGGTTCCTCTCTGTTTTCAAGCGTTGTGAACTTGGTGTATTTGCCGAACCAGCCCACCTCGACCTTGCCGGTTCCGCCGTGGCGGTTTTTGGCGATGATAACCTCCGCCGTGTTCTGCTTTTCTGGGTCATCTTTGTAATATTCGTCACGGTAGAGGAAGAGAACGACATCGGCATCCTGTTCGATTGCACCCGAGTCACGCAGATCGGAAAGCATAGGACGTTTGTCTGTTCTCGATTCGGGTCCTCGCGAGAGCTGCGCACAGCATATAACGGGTACGCGAAGCTCTTTTGCCATAACCTTGAGATTACGCGAAATGTCGGCAACCTCCTGTACGCGGTTTTCTATTTTCCTGTCCGACTGCATAAGACCGAGATAATCGACAACGACAAGTCCCAGATTTTTTACCCGTCTGAGCTTGGATTTCATTCCGGTGACCGTGATGTTGGTTGTATCATCAATGTATATTTCGGTTTCGGCGAGAATGGAAGATGCGTCTGCAAGCTTTGACCAGTCGTCAGTGGACAGCATGCCGCTCCTCATTGTGTTGCTTTCTATGAGTGCCTCCGATGAGAGCATTCTCGATACAAGCTGTTCCTTTGACATCTCAAGCGAGAAAATGCAGACGGTTTTGTTGGATTTTTTTGCAACATTCGTTGCAACATTGAGCGCAAATGACGTTTTACCCATGCCTGGTCGCGCACCGACAAGGACAAGATCGCTTTTTCCCATACCGACAAGAACATTGTCGAGCATCGAAAATCCTGTCGGAACTCCGACCGCCTCTTCCTTGTTGTCGGCAACATCCTTTATCTGCTGATATGTGCCGAGAATGACGTCCCGTATGTGGGAAAAATCGTGCTGCTCCTTGGTCTGAGCTATTTCAAATACCTTTGCTTCCGCCTGATTGATTATGTCGGACGCGCTGTCCTGCGCCGAATACGCATCCTCTGTGATCTCTTCTGTTACCTTTATAAGGCGTCGGAGAAGACTTTTGTCACGCACTATCGTCGCATAATCCTTTATGTTGCTTGTCGAAGGAACTGTATCTACCAGCGTGTGAATATAACTTTTGGATTGCTCGGAATCGTATACATTATTCTGAACAAGAACATCCATAAGCGTTACCGGATCAATGCGACGGCTTTGCAGAAAGAGCCGTTGCATCGCGGAATAAATCTCACGGTGTTCGTCAATGTAGAAATCATCGGCAGCGATAATGGTGGCTATTTCGTTCAGTGATTCCGGATCGATAAGGATCGATCCGAGTACCGATTGCTCCGCTTCCAGGGAAAACGGAAGTTTTCTGACTGCTATGTCGGTTGCCATAAAGCCTGTTTTCTTTCCTTTTTGTTTATTTTACGTTGTGTACTTCGACCTTTATCTTTGCCGTGACATCCGGATACAACTTGATATCAAGTGTGTAGATTCCGTAATTTTTGATCGGCTTGTCAAGGAGTATTTTCCTTTTGTCGATCGAAACTCCGAATTTCTGAGTAAGCTTTTCGGCAATTTCCTTGGATGTCACCGATCCGTAAAGCTTTGTGTCACTGCCGGAAGCAATGGCAAAATCGATCATTGTTCCGTTGAGCTTTGCGGCAAGCTTTTCCGCCTCCGCACGCTCGGTTGCAAGCCTGAACTGCTGTGCTTCGTTCTTGCTTTTTATTTCGTTCAGCGCTTTCGCGTCCGCCTCTATCGCAAGCTTCTTCGGGAAGAGAAAATTACGCGCATATCCGTCGGATACGTTGATTATGTCCCCCTTTTTTCCCTGTGATTTAACGTCCTGTGTTAAAATTACTTTCATAAATGTACCTCTTTCTGTTGTTTATTTGACCTTTGATACTGTTTGACCGAATGTCGGGCTGTCAGTTGTTTTCAACTTTGTTCAGCTCTTCGTCAAGGAATTTGTCAATCGATGATTTCAACGCCTCGACTACCGAACCGATGTCGGCATAGCCCTCCGGCTGTGCGCCCGCGGCATTGAAGTGACCGCCGCCTCCGAGTCTGCGCAGGATGGCTTCGACATTGATGTCGCCGGATGATCTTGCCGATATTCTGAAGCTTTTTCCGATACGGAGAATGACGAAGGATGCCTCTATGTTTTCAACCGAGAGAAGCCTGTCGGCAATCTTTGCACCGAGCGTTATGTCGGATTCGACATTGTCGTCCATGTCATTGCGGGCAATCATGATGTGATCGCGGTAGGGCGATTTGTCTATAACAAATCTGGATTCGCGCGACATTTCGTTCAGATCGGTTCTGAACATGTCGTATGTTTCCGCCGGATCGCCGGTTCCTCTGAGATATCTTGCCGATTCGAATGTCCTGACACCGGTGTTGATAACAAAGTGCTTTGTGTCAAGCACGATGCCGGCGTACATGAGATTTGCCTCCTGTGACCGCAGCAATTTGTCATCGACCTGCTCAATGATTTCGGACACAAGCTCGCACGCCGATGAAGCCGACGGCTCAATGTAGCTTAGCAGCGGGGTGGTGGTAAATTCTTCGGTCATTCTGTGATGATCGATGTATACAATGTCGCCGATCCTGTCAACAAGCTCCGGAACCTCAAGCTGGAGCCTGTTGTTTACATCGCAGATGATAAGCAGTGTGTTTTTTCCGATCAGATCAAATGATTGAGTCGGGGTGATAAAGATGTCGTTGTATTCGCTGAGACTGCTCAGAATAGGGAAGCATTTTGCAATATTCGGACAGTTCCGGTCGATGATAATGTTGCACGGAATACTGAGATGCATGCATAGCCTCGCAATGCCGACACATGAACCGATGCTGTCAAAGTCGGGATTGCGGTGTCCCATTATAAGAACATTTTCCGATTTGCAGATGTATGCAGACAGCGCACGTGCAATCGTCTGTGATTTTACCGATGAACGCTTCTGGGAAGTTTTTGTGATACCGCCGAAATAGTAGCTGAATCTGTCGGTTTTGACGATAGCCTGGTCTCCGCCTTTGGCAAGGGCAAAGCGGAGAGCGGAATAAGCGTTGTCGCGCTTTTCGCTGATCGTGGCTCCGACATTCGAGGTTCCGACCGAAATGGTAATCGGCAGATAGTTTGCGCCGATCCTGATTTCTCGTATCTTGTCGAGTATGTCGAATTTGTTGTCGATGAACAGCTTGAGATATTTCGCCTTGTAAAGCATTATATACTTGTCTCTCTCATAGCTGATGAGTATTCCCGAGACGCTTGCAGCCCAGTCGTAGAGTATCTTCTCCGCGTCTGCCGTTGCACTGCCGAGATGGTCCTTTTCGATCTGCGACAGTTCTTCGAGATTGTCAATGTAAATATACGCTATGAGTGTGTCGTTTTCGGCAAGCTCCTGCTTTTTGTTTTCAAGCTCGGTAACGTCATACCAGACCGTTATGTAGAGCGGGTCGGAAGTCTCGTTAAGCAGTAAACCGTCTATACTGTAATTTTTTCCGTCAACCGTAATGAGGCATCTCTTTCCGCTGTCTATGGTTGATTTGACCGAATCAATACCGATGTCGGCAATGTCCGAAAATTTCCGCGTATTTGTTCCGGCGCTGTCGGATATTTTTCTGAATGAACTGTTTCCCCATCGGATGACGCCGTGCAGATCGCACGCCACTATCGGAGCGCTTACGGAATTGTAGAGAAGCGCGTTTATGTCCTGCGTATAATTCCCGGCAATGTCGGGTATCGTTCCGGATGAAATACGCCTTTGGTCGATAATCGTGAAAATCAGGGTCACGGCAAGAACGTAAAGAAGCAGTGCGGCAAAAACATATAGAATCGGTCCGCCTCCGGTATGAGAGCCTGTTATCGATATGAAATAAGCAATGAGTAATGCCGGAACGGTCAGAACAGCAAGACGCGATATGTTTGACCTGAAAATTTTTTTTATTTTGTTTTTCATCTCCACATAAATCCTTTCGTCCTTTTGTCAAACCTGCGGATCGGTCGGTAAAAAATCGTCATTTGCGTTGTCCTTCATTGCGTAGTTTTATCAGATAACCGTTTGCTCCCGAAATCGCGAGGAAAAACGGGACGAATATCGGATTGCAGCAGGCAACCATCGCGATTATTGCAATAAGCATTACAGCCTGAGGCTGACGTTGCTTTATCATAGACCATATGCGCCTGAAGCCGAAGGAACAGCATGACGGCAAAGTCAGCAGGGCAATGTTTCCGAAGCCGAAAATAAGAGCGGTGATTACCGAAGATTCGGAAAACAGAGATACCGTTTCGAGCAGTGTGACGGCAAGAGCCGAAACATTGAAGGACCATGCAACCGACTTTGTGGGACCGAGCAACCAGTCGGTCATACGACGCCTGCCCCTGGCGTAGCCCATGAGAACCAGCCTGAATATGCCGAGCGCAATGTGCACGGCGACCGAAGCCGAGATATAAAGGATGCTCGGTGAGAGCAGCTTCATATAGACAATGATCGTGTCGGCATATGCGGCAATTTCGTCCTTGCCGAGAACCGCCGATATTTCGCTGCCGGATACATCAAGAGTTGATATGATCTCGGTGATCTGACTTCTCAGCCCGTTTTCGATTTCCTTCAGAACCGAAAGATCAAGCCTGCCGTAATAACCGTAAACAGCGACCGCAATGATACCGATGTAAAGCAGACATATAAGAACAGAGCCGACGGTTTCGGTAAAAAGACGTGATTTCAGCCTGTATACCGAAAGGGTCATTGCAAGGGCAACGAGCGCATATCCGCCCGAAAAAACGGTCTGAATGTCGAATCTGCCGTTTATAATGAATGATATGCCAGCGGAGAGGGCAACCGATGATACCGCGCATACGAGGGAGACGACCACCATCTTTTTTTCATTCGTTCCCGGAAGCGATATGAGCGCAATCATTGCCGTAATTATTGCGATAAGTGCGGTGATCGGTCCGTTTCCGATGATGCCGGATGCCGCCCCGGATAAAACCGAAACCGCAAGCAGTATGAAAGCGGTGGTTCTTGACGGCATATCGGGTGCGATCTTTGTGTTTCTGGAATCCATAAAAACCTCTTTGTGCTTTGACAGTTTGTCCCTATTGCTTCATTATATCATACAAAATATCAAATGTAAAGCAATTTTGAAGAAAATCTATTGACGAAATGCGAAAAAAAGTATATAATGACCGTATACGGACGGAGAATGATCGCTCCGGGAAGGGAAGCTTCCGTATCGGGAGCGCAGGTTGTTGCCATGTCGGGATTCAAAAGCAAAGAACTGTCGGAAATTACAGGTAATGTATTCGACGATATAGGAAAAAAATGGTTGATAATCGGCTGTAAAGACCGTAAAAACGAAAGAATAAACCTCATGACGGCAAGTTGGGGGCTGATGGGAGTGCTGTGGGGAAAACCCGTGTGTACTGTCTTTGTACGCCCCGGCAGGTATACAAGAGAACTTATAGACGACACAGATATCTTTACAGTTTCGCTTTTTGATGAAAAATACCGCCGTGAGCTGAATATCTGCGGTAAGAAAAGCGGGCATGACACCGACAAGGTGGAACTGTGTAACTTTACGCCCTTCGAAAAAGACGGGTTCTGTGCCGTGGAGGAAGCCGAGCGCGTTTATTTGCTGAAAAAAATATATACCGACAGACTTAAAGTCGATAATTTTCTTGACGATTCGATAGACGGAAGATGGTATCCGCTGAAGGATTACCACAACGTCTATGTGTGCGAGATAGTCGGTGTACTTGAAAAAGAGTAAAAAATAACGGAAAGAGTTTTTTATGAAAAAATACCTTGAAGCGGGCAGGGTGGAGAGAGTCCATGGGGTTGCGGGCGATGTTACCGTAAGCTGCCTCTGCGATACTACCGCCGTTTTTGCGGGACTTAAGAGAATATTTACCGAAACGGGCGGCTGCTACAAAGAATTTGCAATTACAAGAAACGTGCATCTTAACGGAGATGCCATGCTTGTACATCTTGACGGAATAGATTCGAGAGAGGATGCAATGCGGATCAAAGGGAAATACCTTTTTGCTGTCCGTGACGACCTGCCCGCTCTCCCGGACGGTACATATTTCATTGCCGATCTTATCGGACTTCCGGTTATTGATGCCGCGGACGGTACCGTTTACGGCAGACTTACCGATGTTTGTAACTACGGTGCCTCGGATGTCTATGAGATCAGCTCGGACGACGGTAAAAAGGTTCTGTTTCCGGCTGTCGGAGAGTTCATAGAAAAAACCGACCTTGAAAACGGAATTTACGTAAAACCGATCAAGGGGATGTTTTCATGAGGTTCGATGTCCTGACTCTTTTTCCCGGACTTATCGAATCGGTGACTGATTCGAGCATAGTCGGTCGGGCGAAAAAAGAGGGACTGATAGAGGTTTTTGCACACGATATAAGAGATTTTTCGACCGACAGGCACAGACGCGTCGATGACACGCCGTACGGAGGCGGAATGGGAATGCTTATGGCGGCACCGCCGGTGTGCGATTGTTTTGACAGTGTACGCAGGTCGCAGACCGGAAGTTCCCGTTGCGTTTATATGTCGCCGCAGGGTAAGGTCCTTACCCAGCGGCATGCCGCCGAACTGCTCCGCTATGATAATCTGACGATAGTCTGCGGACATTATGAGGGGATTGACCGCAGAGCCATTGATGAGATAGTCGATGAAGAAATATCGATCGGCGACTATGTGCTTACCGGAGGCGAGCTTCCCGCGTGTATACTTATAGATGTGATGTCGCGGATGATCGACGGGGTCCTGTCAGACAGGGAATGCTTCGAAAATGAAAGCATTATGTGCGGAGGGCTTGAATATCCGCAGTATACAAGACCGGTTGAATTTCGAGGCAGGACAGTTCCGGAGGTTCTCAGAAACGGAGATCATGCCGAGATTGAAAAGTGGCGGAAAAAGGCAGCGCTTGAGCTGACGAAGAAAAACAGACCCGATCTGCTGTGAAAACCGGCATAAACACCGAGAAAGGAGTGGTTGAAAATGAAGAAAAGAAGCAACCCCGACAGCGGTAAAGGATATACCGTGTGGGGGAGTATATGCGGCTTTTTCGATAACCGCTTTTTTTCGCTTTGTAAAAACAGTATTTTCGGACGTTTTTTCGGTTCCTGCGGCAGATTCGAAAAATCGGTGGAAGACTCCTTTTTCGTGCGTAATATTGATGATCTGAAGAAAAAACACTACAAAAACAAGTATCACCCGAAAAGAGAGCTCGGAACCGAACAGATCGATCCGAATCTTAAAATATATAACCGACGCACTCTGCGCGTTCCTGTCAGCGAACGCTTCAGGATTGCCGCCGCAGATAACAGGATCATCTCGGCAGCCGACAGACTGCGGGAATCGGTGCGTACCGCACCTGCATCGGTGCTCGGAGTTTTTGTTTTCTCTCTGTCGATTTTGTCGGTAATTATACAGATGCTCTGCTTCCTGTTCGGAAATGACGGCTCGGGACGGATTTTCGAGATGTGTGTGGGATTCCTGCTGCTGGTGGTGTCTGTCCCGATAATGACAAAAAATGATGTGACTCTTTTTGATTACCTGACCGGAAGCAGATTCGGCGGGAAAATACTCACCTCGCTTTTCGGTCTTGAGGATAAATATTATTTTGCTTCCGGACATGCACGCAAGCATGTCTCGCACCTTAACTTTCCGGCATTTGTCCTCGGTATGCTGCTCGGAATACTGACACTGCGGTTTTCGGTGATAACCGTGCTGCTTGTCGCGGCTGTTGTCTTTTTTCTTGTTGCGGTCGTGCGTGTTCCCGAAGCCGGACTTCTCGTTTATTTCTTTTTCCTGCCGTTTTTCGGACTCCTGCCGAACGGAGAAAAGGCGGGTACTGCATTTCTGTTTTTTATTACGGTGTCATTTCTCGCAAGAGCGGTGCTCGGAAACAGAACCGTAAGATTCGACGTGATTGATTATCTGTTTGCCGTGTGCGCCGCTTTCTTTGCACTCGGCGAGCTGGTTACACCGTATAACGGAGCGTCCGCGTTTTCCGCTGTTTTTTCGTGTTGGGCTGTTTACTTCCTGTCGGTAAATATGCTTTCCGCGGGAGGCTGGCTTGACAAGCTTCTGGCTTGTATATCCGCTTCATCGATAATTGTCAGCGCATTCGGTATATGTCAGGCAATAGTGACGGGCAAAAAATCGGTATCATCTGTTTTTGAAAGCCCGGATCTGCTGTTTGTTTATCTGTCGATAGCCGTCTTTGCTTCGTTTGCATTGGCACGGAGCCGAAGACTTCCCGCATGGTTCTTGTTTGTGTCGGTGTCGTTTTCCGCAGTTTGTATGCTCCTCTCGGGGAAGGGCTGTCTCATCGCGGCGCTTCTTTTGGGCTGTCTGACGGCATCGGCTGTCTGCAGAAAAAAAGTCGCTTCCGTTCTGTTTCTGTTTCTGATTTGTCTGCCGCTCGCTTTGCCGTTTGTGTCACCGGACATCTCGGACAAGCTGTTGTCGGCACTTTCCTTCAACAATGAAAGTTTTGCGGCAACAGGCGCCGCATGGAGAAAGGCGATTGAAATAGCGGGACTGAATCCGCTCGGCGGAATCGGTCTGTCGGAGGGCAATTCCGGTATGGCGTATGCGGCGGTGTCGGGTACCGGAGATATACCGACCGGTGGTCCGCACAGTATTTTTCTCGGCATACTGATGTCGTCCGGCGCAGTCGGTGTCCTTGTTTTTGTAAGCGTGCTGCTTGTTTATGTGAGAAAAGGATTTACTTTTTACGGCAGGACAAGAGGGCTGAGCAACGAAATCGAAATATTTTGTCCATGCTTTTCCGCCTTTTTTACCGCTTTTTTGTGCGGAAACTTTGTCTGGTTTTTTGAATCTTCCGCATGTACCGGATTGTTTTTCGGATTTATCGGAATATCGCTTGCTCTGATGCGGAAAACCGAAAACAACGAAATACAGTATAAGGACGAACTTACACCGACATACGGCGAAATGTTGCTGTGATTTGAAATGAGGAGGAATAAAGATGGTTAAACCGGAAAAAAGACGCTTCGGCATAGTCGATACCGCAGTGCTTGTCGGGGTGATTCTGATTGCGGCGGCGATTGTCTATACTGTCGTTGTGCTTGTGTTCGGCGGATTCGACAGATTACCCTTTCCGTGGAATAATGATAAAAATACCGAAAAGATATCTCTGACCGTAAGAATGGAAGGGCTTGATGTAACGGTCTACCGTATCGAACCTTCGGGCGATGAAGCAGTCTGCGATTTTCTTTCGGTCGGAGATACGGTATATTGCGGCGAAAGCGCCGTCGGAACCGTCACCTCCGTGACATACGGCGATCATATGGTTTCAACCGGACGTGTTGACTCGCAGGGACAGCTTATATATGCGGCATATCCCGACAGTCTTGATCTTATAGTAACGATGGAGCTGAATGTCACAGCGGATGAGCGCGGATATAAGACCGAAAACGGATATCTGAATGTCGGTGATGAATTTGTTCTCGAGACAAAGAATTTCAGGATGGCGGCAACTGTCGAAATTATTTCCGGCACGGGAAAATCGGAGGCTGATTGATTATGGAAAAAAACGGGCGACCCGAAGAAGAAGTACAGACCGGGAACGCAGGTATGCTTACCGGAAGAAAAAAATACAGACGCAATTTTATAGACCTTCTGATAGCGGTTCTTTTGGTGCTGTCAATTGTTTCGTTTTTCTTCAGAGGCAGGATAGTCGGGATACTTGAGAGCGCTGTTGCAAACGATCAGACGACGGTGAGCTTTGTGATAGACGGTCTTGAAAACAGGAGAGCCGAGAGCTTCGGGAATGATAAGAAATTCTATCTTGACGATCTCTATTTCGGTGAGCTTCTTGGCTATGAGGAAAAGGATGCCGAAAAGATGACGCTGATTTCATCGGTTTATGACGATTCGACACGTCTTGATGAATTCGTACGTGCAAGGGATACCGAAAGAAAGCAGATAAGCGGAACGATGACTGTCGGAGGCAACCGGAAGGACAGCGGATTTTATTTCAACGGAAACAAAAAAATTGCCGTAGGAATAACGCTGGATGTGACCTGCGGAGGGCAAAAGTATACGATTTTGATTACGAGCATAAGCTGAATTTGAGCATTTTGCCAAAAATATTTCGACAGAGCAAAAAAGGCTTGATTTTGAGTTGATTTGTTGTTATAATATAAAAAATTGCGTTCGTTTTTGTAAAAAGAAATATTGAAAAGAGGAAAGATAATGATTACTCGTGAGGTTAAAATAAACAATTCGGTAGGACTTCACGCAAGACCTGCGACATTCTTTATACAGAAAGCAAACAAGTATAAGAGTACCATCTGGGTTGAGCGCGGCGAACGTCGTGTGAATGCCAAGAGTCTTCTCGGCGTTTTGTCACTCGGGATTGTAAAGGATATGACAATCACCCTGTCGGCTGACGGAGTCGATGAGGCGGAAGCACTTGATGGTCTTTGCGAACTTATTGCAAACGGCTGCGAAGAGTAAATAAGGTAATATACCGTTTGTCTGAAGACAGCAGACCGCACATAACGCTTGCGGTCTGCTTATTTGTTTGAACAGAGTCGGTTTTCGGGAAAGGATTTTTCATGAAAAAAAAGACGGTTGACGAGCTGCGGGAAAAAGCCAACAGACTGCCGATGTCTCCGGGCGTTTATATAATGCACGGTGCCGATGATAAAATAATATATATCGGAAAATCGAAATCGCTTAAAAACAGAGTAACGCAGTATTTTACCGATTCCGAAAAGAATATAAAGACGCAGCGGATGGTAATGTCGGTCTATGATTTTGAGTATATGCTGACAGATACCGAGATTGAGGCGCTGGTGCTTGAAAACAGACTTATAAAGCTCCATATGCCGAAATATAATATCCTGCTGAAGGATGCAAAAAGCTACCCTTATATAAAGGTAACGGTCGCCGACAGTTATCCGAATGTCAGTGTGACGCGAAAACGGCTTCAAGATAAGGCGAGATATTTCGGACCGTATTCGGGCAATTCGGTTGCATGGAATATTCTGCAGACGGTGAGAAGAGTGTTTATGCTTCCCACCTGCAAACAGAAATTTCCGCAGGATATAGGGAAAAACCGCCCGTGTCTTTACAGACATATAGGTCAGTGCTGTGCGCCGTGTACCGGAGAACTGTCGTCGGAGGAATATTCCGAACGCTTTCCCGAGGTTATCTCCTTTCTGAGAGGAAATTTCAAGGAGGCTGAGGATTCGCTTACCGAAAAAATGAAATTTGCCTCTGCCAACCTACAGTTTGAGGCTGCCGCCCGTTATCGGGACCGTATAAAGGCGATCAGTCTTCTCAGGGAGAAGCAGAAGGTGGTCGGAAGACCGGACGCCGAATACGATATTTTTGCCGTATGCATATCGGAGGTCTGCTCCTGCCTTGCCGTTTATTATGTAAGAGAAGGTGCGGTTGTCGATTCGGATAATTTTATATTTACAGCCGATAAGATAACCGACGGTCCCGCACTTGTTTCGTTCATTGCACGGATGTACGCCATGCGCGAGTATGTGCCGAAAACCGTTCTTCTCGGATTTGACCCCGGAGAAGGGCAGGCGGAAATACTCTCGGATCTGCTTTCGGATGTCGCGGGTAAAAAGACCGAGATCAGAGTCCCGCAGAAGGGAGAACTCCGCAAGCTTTGTGAAATGGTTGCGGATAACGCCGCCCTGCATGCAAAGCAGTATGTCGCAGATACCGAGAAGAGCAACGAGACGCTTGTAAAGCTTGCGTCGATGCTTGCGCTTGAGGTGGTGCCCGAAAATATCGAGGCAATAGATATCTCAAACTTCGGCGACGATAATATCACTGCCGGGATCATATCGGTCGTTGACGGTAAATTCAATAAAAAGGGTTATCGGACGTACAAGATACGGTCAACCGATGTGCAGGACGACTACGCATCGATGAGTGAAGCGCTTGAACGCCGCGTATCGCACAGGGACGAGAATCCTTTGCCCGATCTGCTTCTGCTTGACGGCGGCAAAGGACATGTTTCAACCGTAAAGGGGCTGTTTTCGGGACTTGGAATCGATTTGCCGGTCTTCGGAATGATAAAGGACGATTTTCATAAAACGCGTGCGATTACGGACGGTGAGAGCGAGATAAGTATTGCACGTGAACAGGATGTTTTCCTCCTGATATACAAAATACAGGAGGAGGTTCACAGATTCACGATCGGCAGTATGCACAGGGCAAAAAACAAATCGGTAAAGCGATCGAAGCTCGAAGATATACCCGGCATAGGATCCGCGAAGGCGAGACTTCTGCTTCTGACATTCGGAACAATCGGCAAAATCGCCGCATCCGATGAAAAGACACTTTCGGATGTCAAGGGTATTTCGGCTGTTGACGCCGGGAATATATTTGCCTTTTTTCACAACGAAACAAAAGAATGAGGTGTGCTGAAAATGAGAATAATAACGGGAAGCGCGAAGGGAATGAAGCTGAAGACCCTTGCGGGCGAGGATATCACAAGACCGACAGCCGAAAGAGTGAAGGAAGCGGTTTTTTCAATGATAAATTTCGATATTGACGGAGCAAGGGTACTTGATCTGTTCGGTGGAAGCGGTCAGCTTGCACTTGAGGCGCTTTCAAGAGGAGCAATGCTTGCCGTAATAGGAGATTCGGACAGGGGTGCGATCGACGTAATCAGAGAGAATGTCAAAAAGACAGGCTTTGATGATAAGACACGCGTAATAATGGCTGATTATAAAAGTCTTATCAGAAGCTTTCATTCGAAGGAGTCGTTTGATATTGTCTTTCTTGATCCGCCTTACGCATCAAAGTTCATACCGGATGCACTGGATAGACTTGACGGTGCGGGCATGCTTGCACCGGGAGCGCTTGTTGTCTGTGAATCCGATTCGGATGAACCCGTGTCACACCCCGGTATGTCGCAAAAACGTTTTGCAAGATACGGAAGGGTATATATAACCCTGCTCGTGAAGGATGCCGATCAGGAATAAAGACAGAATAAGGAGAATTGTTATGAAGGTATTGATTGCAGGAAGCTTTGATCCTCCGACCCTCGGTCATCTTGATATAATTACACGCGCCGCAACGCTTTTCGACAGCGTGATCGTCGCCGTGTCGCCGAACAGCTCCAAGAGGTATATGTTTGATGTCGGAAAAAGGTGCGATATGCTGAACGCCTGTTGCTCACGGTTTGCCAATGTAACGGTGGATGTGTGCGACTGCCTTGTAGCCGATTATGCGGCGACGCACGACGTTGACGCGATAGTAAAGGGACTGCGCTCGGCGATCGATTTTGATTATGAGGCAACGCTTGACCGTGTCAATAAGACCGTAAGACCGATTGAAACGTTGTTTCTGTCTGCATCTCCCGAGCTTTCCTATCTGTCCTCAACGGTTGCGCGCGAAATGATAAAATACGGTCGTAACATGTCGGATTACCTTCCGGAAGAGGTTGTCGCACTCATCTGATTTTAAAATTAAAAAAAGCAAAAAACTGCCATTATGCTTGAAATTCCGAATTAAAACGGGATTATTTAAGCAAAAAAACGGCAGTTTTTTGCTTTTTTTGTTTGTGTTAAAAAACATTTGTTCGCAGTCTGCGTATTGCGGCGCAAATGACTGTTCTGTCAGACCGAAAAAAGCGGGCTTTGAAGCTTTTTTTGGTGAAAATCTCTTGCAATCCATGATCTTGTATACTATAATTATGGCAACGGGTGGAGCGAAATACAATAAAAAACCTGTTAAATAACATGAAAGTGGGGGAATATGCAGTGGCAGAATGGCTCATCGGTAAACAAAGGCACACAATAGATGATAAAAACCGCGTTTTTATTCCCTCGAAGTTTCTGAAAAAACTCGGCGAACGTATTTTTGTTACAAAGTCGCTGACGGGACGCTGTATAAGGATATACAGCAAAGAAGGTTTTGACGAATATCTTACCGAAACGGTGAGCAAGCTTCCGAAGGTCAAGGCGGGTGAGATGATATCATGGCTCGGCTCAAATTCGGAGGAACTGCCCGTTGATGCACAGGGACGTATAGCACTGCCGGCGGAGTACAGGGATTTTGCGGGTCTGAAAAAGAACGTCGTCAGCTCGGGTGCGTTTGATTACGTCGAAATGTGGGACGAAGAGAGATTCGATAAGCAGAACACGGAAATGGATATTGACGGCATCCGCGCTTTGCTGGAAAGCAGAGAAGACGATGAGTGATTTCAACCATTATTCGGTGATGCTCGGAGAGGCTGTTGACGGACTGAAGGTCGGCGACGGAGTGTATGTTGACTGCACGGCGGGCGGCGGAGGTCACAGCCTTGAAATAGTCAAAAGGATAAGAAACGGCAGACTCATTGCCGTGGATCAGGATATGACCGCAATTGAGGCGGCAAAAAGACGGCTTGCCGATTATATTGACAAGACCGAATTTATAAACGGAAATTTTGAAAATATCGGAGAACTTCTGGACAGAGCGTCGGTTGATAAGATATCGGGTGCGATAATCGATCTCGGCGTATCCTCTTATCAGCTTGATACGCCCGAGAGAGGCTTTTCGTACAAATACGACGCTCCTCTTGATATGAGGATGGATGAGAGCGCATCGCTTACTGCTTACGACGTTGTGAACGGGTATGACGAATCCGAGCTGAAACGGATACTTTACAACTACGGAGAAGAGCAGTTTGCTCCTTCGATTGCGGCGGCAATCGTGAAAAAACGTGCCGTCGAGCCGATACGGACAACCCTTGAGCTTGTCGATGTAATAAGATCGGCTATGCCTCAGAGAGCGGTTGCGACAGGTCATCATCCCGCAAAACGCAGTTTTCAGGCAATACGTATCGAAGTGAATCATGAGCTCAGTGTCATCGAGCCTGCAATACGCGCACTGGTCGAGAGGCTTTCGCCGGGTGGTCGTATTGCAGTCATAACCTTTCATTCGCTTGAAGACCGTATAGTAAAGCAGACATTTGCATCTCTCGCACAGGGGTGCACATGTCCGAAATCGTTCCCGGTATGCGTCTGCGGGAACAAACCGAAAATCAGACAGGTAAATAAAAAGCCGATTCTCCCGTCTCCGGAGGAACTGGAAGTCAATCCGAGATCAAGAAGTGCAAAATTAAGGATAGCCGAAAAAATATAACAAGAGGTATGCGCAGATGGCAAGAACCGACAGAAATCTTGATGTAGATCTTGATTTTTCGAAGATTAAGTATGACAGTACAGACAACGGAAAAAAGGTTGATTCTGTTAATATAGACAACAATGATATAGACGGTAAGGCTCCGGTAGTGATAACCGATACTACCGTCGGCTATCGCCGCGCAAAATCGGCTTCGTCGAAAAAGAGAAGCAAAGAGCGCGTGATGAAATCAAAAAGCAGAAAACATTCGGTTTTCGGTGTGATAATTGTTTGTATGATACTTGCCGTGATGCTCGTTATGATGGTGCAGGGCAGAGTCGAGATAAGCGAAACATCGATGAAAATATCCGATCTCAAGAATCAGCTTTCAAAGCTTGAGAAGGAAAGGAATGATCTGAATTCTCAGATCGAATCCAAACTTGATATGCTTGAGGTTGAAAAGTACGCTCAGGATTCGGGTATGGTAAAGGAATCGTCGGTAAAGCAGATCCATGTCAATGCCTCGTCTGACGATAACGTCGAGATATACGAGTCCGAGGATACTGTTATGGACGGATTTTTCGGTACCATACTGTCTGCAATATCCGATTCGTTTCTCAGAACATGGAATACTATAAGCAAATCCGAATAAAATTGTATGGGCAATCTTTGAGAGTGGGGCATCTGACCGTACTCTCTATTTTGCATTGATGATAAATAACAGAAAGGAGCACCGCCGATGGAAAAGAGGAAAATGCGCGAGATTGATTTCCGCTGTATAATGCTCATGTCGGTTATGCTTCTGATGTGCGTGATTCTCGTGTCAAAGCTTTTTGATTTGCAGATACGCCGCTATGACGAATATCAGAACAAGGTCATCGATAATATTCAGCAGGAGACAGAGGTGCCTGCCGAGCGCGGAGTAATATATGACCGTAACATGGTGGCGCTCGCAACGAATGTCACAACTTACAGGCTGTTTGTGTCTCCGAATGATATAATCAAGATCGGAAGCGGCAAGTTCGTCAAGAAAGACGGAATGAAGCAGGATGAAGTCGATCGCGGGCAAAAGCAGGCTGCCGACGAGCAGATAAGGCTTGTTGCCGAAAAGCTTGCGGAGATCGAAGGACTCGGACTTGACGCAGAGGAAGTGATCGCGCAGATAAACAAGTACAGCACGAGAAAGGATACAACGCTCGTTAAAAATGTGGATGTCGATACTGCCGAGATCGTCCGTAAGGCAATAAGCGATAATGAATTCAATACACAGGTGTATCTTCAGGCGACAACAAAACGGTACTACCCTTACGGAAGCCTTGCGGCATCGGTCATAGGTCTTACGGGAACCGACGGGGGACTTATAGGTCTTGAACTCAAATACAACAGCTATCTCACGGGTACGCCCGGAAGATATATATCGAATAAAAATGCACAGAGTCAGAACCTGCCGTCCCAGTACAATATGTATATCGAGCCGGAGGACGGACTGAATGTTGTTTCGACAATAGACATAACAATACAGAATATACTTGAACAGCAGCTTAAGCAGACATATACCGATTCCAAAGCCGCGGAGCGTGTGACCGGAATTGTAATGAATCCGAACAACGGTGAAGTGTACGGTATGGCGACATATCCGAATTTTGATCTCAATGATCCGTATAAGCTTACCGAAGAGTTTGCGACCTTGTACGATGAATGGAAGTACGATCCGCAGTTGTCACAGGGAAAGACAGAGGAAGAAGCAAAGAATGATTACTTCTGGACTCTTGTGTATAAAATGTGGAATAATAAGGCGGTCAACGATCTGTACGAACCCGGATCGACATTTAAAATGATAACGACCGCAGTGGCGCTTGAAGAAAAAGCGGTTTCCTTCAGCGACAGATTCACGTGTACCGGAAGCCTGACGGTTGCCGGTGCAAGAATCCACTGCCATAAGGCGGGCGGACACGGCACAAATACCTTTGACAGAATGCTTCAGGCGTCCTGTAACCCGACAATAATGCAGGTGGCGGCGAGGATCGGGTCAAAGAGCTTCTATAAGTATTTTGAAGCGTTCGGCTATACGTCGAAAACAGGAGTCGATCTCCCGGGCGAAAGCGCGGGACTTTACGTAAAGGCATCCGGGATGAACGCAGTCGAGCTTGCGTGTTACAGTTTCGGTCAGACCTTCAAGACAACTCCGATTCAGCAGATAACGGCAATAAGTGCAGTGGCAAACGGAGGATATCTCGTGACGCCTCACCTTGCAAGAGCGCTGACCGATAAAAACGGTAATGAAATAGTGACGTTTGACGCGGGGGTAAAGCGGCAGGTGGTAAGCAACTCGGTCAGTAAATCGATAATGGCTGTTCTTCAGGACGGCGTGTCGAGCGGAAACGGTGTTGCGAATGCATATATTGCAGGCTACCGGGTTGCGGCAAAAACAGGTACTTCGCAGAAGCGTGACGTTGAGGATCAGACTGCGCGTGTCGGCTCGTGCGTTGCCGTTGCGCCCGCCGACGACCCGCAGATATGCGTGATAATTATTGTTGACGAGCCGCAGATAAACAATAAATACGGAGCGAACGTTGCCGCTCCATATGTTGCTTCGGTTATGTCTCAGGTTTTGCCCTATCTCGGGGTCGAACGCGTTTATTCGGAGGACGAAATGTCCCGTATTGCGGTAAAGGTCAGAAATTTCGGCGGATTCGAGGTCGAAAAAGCCGTTTCCGAGCTGAAAAAGTCAAAATTGTCATATGAGGTGATCGGTGACGGCAATACCGTTATCGGTCAGATTCCCGCCGCGGGCGAGTATGTCACCAACATAAACGGAAAGGTAATACTGTATACCGGAAATGCACAAAAACCGGCGCCGGTTACCGTTCCGAATATAACCGGACAGTCGGCGGCAGTCGCAATCAAACAGCTCTATGCCCTCGGATTCAATGTGTACATCGAGGGAACAACCAATTACGGTAAGGGAAACGGAGCGACGGTTATATCGCAGAGCATTGCAGCCGGCGAGCGCGCCGAATATGGAAGCGTCATAAAGATCGTCTGCCGCTATCTTGACGGAAGCGACTGACGGTAAAGCCGCCGATCACTGTCAAATTCATTCTGAAAGGATTCAGTCTTATGAAAATAAAGGATTTGTTTGTCGGAACCGATGTTGTATCGTATAACGGGTGTGAGGATACCGAGATAGCGGGCGTGACCGGCAACAGTAAAACTGTCGGAAAAGATTTCGCATTCGTTTGCATATCGGGTACAAAATTTGACGGACACTCTTTTCTTGGGGAAGCGAAAAATGCGGGAGCAATTGTTGCAATCGTTGAGCATGAGGTTGCCGACTCACCGCTACCGTATGTTCTCGTGAAGGATACGAGACTTGCGGCATCCTATATTTTTTCGAATTATCACGGCAACCCCGCATCTGGTATGCATATGATAGGCGTGACCGGTACGAACGGAAAGACCAGCACCACCTACATACTTTCGAGAATATTTGAGGATGCGGGTTATTGTACGGGAATAATCGGAACCATAAAAAACACCTATAAAGGAATCGATGTCGATGCGGGAATGACAACCCCCGACCCCGAACGGCTTTATGCGCTTCTTGCCGATATGCGTGACAGCGGGGTGGAGTTTGTGTTCATGGAGGTGTCGTCACATTCGCTTGCGCTCGGAAGAGTTGCACCGATCTCGTTTGACGGCGCAATATATACGAATCTGACGCGCGATCACCTTGACTTCCATAAGACAATGGAAAATTATGCGGCGGCAAAGGAAATCCTTTTCGGGCAGACGAGACTTGCGGTCTTCAATATAGATAATGAATATGTGCGGGCGACGTATAATAAAAAGCTGTGCGAAAGTTACAGCGCATCCGCCGAGCAGGATGCCGATTTCATGGCAACCGATATTGTCTATGATTCGATGAGAGGTATAAAATACAGCCTGAAAAGAAAAGGCGGAGAGACTCTTGAAATAAAATGCAGAATCCCCGGAGAGTTCAGCGTCTGCAACACGCTTTATGCGGCTGCACTCGCAATAGAACTCGGTATAGACGAAAAAACGGTTGTAAAGGCAATCGGAGAGATTGAGGGCGTTCCGGGCAGAATCGAAAGAATTACGCCGGAAGACCTCCCGTTTACGGTCATAGTCGATTATGCACATACACCGGATGCGCTTGAAAAGCTGCTTGATTCTGTAATCAGAACCAAGGATGCTTCTCAGAAGCTGACCGTGCTTTTCGGATGCGGCGGAGACAGAGATAAAACAAAGCGCCCGATAATGGGGAAAATCGCAACCTCTCTTGCCGATTTTTCAATAATTACAAGCGATAATTGCCGTACCGAGGATCCGAACGCGATAATTGAGGATATCCTCGTCGGTGTGGATAAAACAAAAAAGTATATTGTGATTCCCGACAGAAGGGAAGCGATAAGATATGCTGTAATGAACGCAGAGGATCACGAAATAATCCTTATAGCCGGAAAAGGTCATGAGAATTATGAAATAAAAAAAGACGGTAAACATCCCTTTTCCGAAAGAGAAGAGGTTGAAAAATCAATAAGGATGCGTTATAATAAATAAAGGATGCTTCAAAGGGTAACATATTTCATCACAGCATACATTCGGAGGCAGAGAAAATGACCGTAGATATTAAAGAACCGCTGACGGTAAAAGAAATAGCCGACGCAGTCGGCGGAAGACTTGTCGGCAACGACCTCGGTATCGTTGACTCGGTTACGACCGATTCAAGAGACGTAAAGGAAAATTCGCTGTTCGTTGCAATAAAGGGAGAACACTTTGACGGTAACGATTTTATAGGTGCGGCGGCAGAGTGCGGGGCATCCTGTGTGGTTACCGAGAAAGAACCGGGAGAGCGATTCGGCACAGCGGCTGTCATTACCGACAACAGCGTAAAAGCGCTCGGCAGAATTGCAGCAGAGTATAAGAACAAAATCGCACCGCTGACAGTTGCGGTTACCGGAAGTATAGGCAAAACAACGACAAAGGAATTTATATGGTCGGTTCTCTCCGAAAAGTATAAAACTCTGAAGACAGACGGGAATTATAACAATAATATAGGTCTCCCGATGACGCTTATGGGACTTGACCACAGCTATTCGGCGGCAGTCGTTGAAATGGGAATGAGCCATTTCGGCGAGATCAGGGAGCTGTCAAAGATCGCAAGACCGAATATAGCCGTTATAACCAATATAGGAAGCTCGCATATCGGAAATCTCGGATCAAGAGAGGGAATACGCGACGCAAAGCTTGAAATACTCTGCGGTTTGCAGCCCGGCGGCGCAATTATTCTTAACGGAGACGAACCGCTGCTTTCGGGAATAGAGGGAGCATGCTATGTCGGAAAAGAAAACCGTGACTGCGATGTTTTTGTGGATAATATGGTTTTCGGAATCAACGGATCGGCGTTTGATCTTACAATCAAAGGAGAAAAGGTCGAAAGCATAGTGATTCCCGCGCTCGGTGAGCATAATATAATGAATGCGGCAATGGCATACGCTGTCGGACTTTATGCCGGAATGGGCGAATTTGAGATCAGACGCGGACTGAAAAATTATCATACGGTCGGTATGCGCCAGAATATCTGCGACAGAGCCGGCAGACATATTATCGAAGACTGCTATAACGCTTCACCGGAATCGACGATCGCCTCTCTTAAGGTACTTTGCGAAATTGCGGACGCGAGAGGACTTCGTCCGGTTGCCGTTCTCGGCGACATGCGCGAGCTCGGAGATTTTTCCTCCGAGGAACATTCAAGGGTCGGCAAGTTTGCCGCAGGAGCGGGACTTTCCTTTCTTGTGACCTTCGGAAAAGAGGCGCATGTTATTGCAGACGCCGCAATAAAATCGGGAATGACCGAGGGTTCGGTTGTTTCGTTTGATGACCTTGACGATGTCCGTGCTGTTGCCGATATGCTGCTCGGACGGACCGACGGCAGTGATATAATTCTTTTCAAGGCAAGTCGCGCAGTCAGAATGGAACGTATAATCGAAGCTATGGAAAACGGCTGTAAATAAAAGAACGCGGCAGTATAAGAAAGGTTTGGACAACTGATGAAGACAGAACTACTTTGCTATTTTGTAATTTGTGCGATCTCTGTGTTTGCACTGACCGTTGTCGGTTTGCGGATTGCAATACCGATATTGAAAAGTAAAAAGATGGGACAGAAAATCCTTGATATAGGACCGCGCTGGCATAAGGGCAAAGAAGGAACTCCTACAATGGGAGGACTCGTGTTTATTGTTGCAACGCTCGCGGTTTTTGCGGTCACATCGGTTGTTGCTGTCTTTGTCGGATCCGAATACGAATGGAGAAAGCCGGTCATATGCCTTGTCTTTGCGGCACTGAACGGTGTTATAGGCATCGCGGATGACCTTACAAAGTTTGCAAAAAAGCAGAACAGAGGACTTTCGGCGGCACAGAAATATCTGCTCCAGCTCGGACTTGCCGGAGTATTCCTTTTTGTCATGAAAATCAGCGGTTATATTTCGACCGCGGTTTACATACCGTTTTTCAATAAAAGCATAGAGCTTGGCTGGTTTTACTATGTTTTTGCCCTGATACTGATTACCGGCATCGTCAACAGTGTGAACCTTACCGACGGTATAGACGGACTGTGCGCAACTGTAACCTTCGTTGTAGGAAGTTTTTTCGCAGTTGCCGCATTCAGACTCGGCAGCCTTTCCGAGGTAATTGTTTCGGCTCTGATAATCGGCGCAACGCTCGGATTTCTTATCTATAACGCATATCCGGCAAAGGTCTTTATGGGAGATACAGGCTCCCTGTTTCTCGGTGGATTGGTCGTTGCGATGGCATTTGTTATCGACAACCCGCTTATTCTGGTTCTTGTCGGAATAATATATGTCTGCGAATCAATGTCGGATATACTTCAGGTAGGCTATTTCAAGCTTACGCACGGAAAGAGACTTTTTAAAATGGCGCCGATCCATCATCATTTCGAGCGTTGCGGGTGGAGCGAGAACAAGATTGTTTTTGTTTTCTCGGCTGTGACCGCCGTTTTCTGCCTCATTGCGTATTTCGGTCTTAAAGTATAATAAATAATAAGCCTACCGTCTGTAAAAATTCAAAGAAAGGACGCAGTTTTCTCTGCGGTTGTAACGGTATATGAACGGTAACAGTGATTACGTTTACCCATCCGACACCGGGAGCGATGCACTTGAGGTCGGGCAAAGCGACACATCGGTAAATGCAGGAAAGAAGAAGCGGCGTCCGGTCTTTAAGCTGACAAGAGTCGTAAGGGGACAGATCGACCGACCGATGCTTTGCATCATCCTATTTTTCCTGTGCATCGGCTCGGCGATGGTTTTTTCCGCAAGCTATGCATATGCTCTGTCAAAGTACGGCGACAGCGCATATTTTATAAGAAATCAGCTGATATTCGTTGCGCTCGGACTTGTCGGAATGTTTGTCATAAGCTTTATCGATTATAAGGTGATAAAAAAATTCACTCCGCTTATTTTCGGAGTGTCCGTTTTGTTCCTGCTTGCCGTACTGGTGATAGGAGTGAGTGACGGCGAAGCAAAGCGCTGGCTTGATCTTAAAATAATCAGCTTTCAGCCGTCGGAAATAGCAAAAATATCGATCGTGCTGATTCTTGCATGGTATTTTGATAAATATTACCGACAGGTTCATCTCAGAAATCACTATTTCATAACAACCTGCTTCAGTATTTTCTTCCCCGGAATGATACTTGCGCTGACCTGCGGACTGGTTTTCCTTGAAAATCATGTTTCCGGAACAATAATTATCGGACTTATAGGTCTTTCGGTAATATGGGCAGGCGGAGGGAAGAAGATCTGGTATGTCATATTCCTTGCAATGATCGTTATAGGCATAACAATGGTCGTTTTTTTCACAGACGAAGTGACCTCGTTTTTGCCGGATTACGCGCAGAAGCGTATCTATATGTGGCTTTATCCCGAAAAATACGATGTGCAGTCGGATACATGGCAGACGGTGCAGGGGCTGATAGCCGTCGGCTCAGGAGGACTGTTCGGCAGAGGCTTCGGACAGTCTCTTCAGAAGCATCTGTTCGTATCACAGCCGCAGAATGACTTTATTTTCGCGATAGTCTGCGAGGAGATGGGATTTGTCGGAGCACTGTGTATAATCGCTCTCTACCTTGCATTTATATGGCGCGGACTGTATATAGCAAGAAGAACTCCGGACACCTTTTCGGCGGTAACCGCCGCAGGGATAACCGCTCATGTAGGTATTCAGGCGTTTTTGAATATGATGGTCGTAACCGCGGTTATACCGAATACAGGTATAACATTGCCGTTCTTCTCTTACGGCGGCTCGTCTCTTGTTATCCTTATGGTTGAAATGGGGATACTTTTAAGCATATCACGCTACTCAAGAATAAGTAAATAAATCTACCCGGAGAATACATCTATGAAAGTGGTAATGGCATGCGGCGGAACAGCCGGACATATAAATCCCGCGCTCAGTATTGCGTCGATCCTCAAAAAAAATATCGGGAATTGTGAAATCGAATTTGTCGGCACAAAGGACAGACTTGAAAGTACCCTTGTTCCTAAGGCAGGCTATCCGATACATTTCATTGAGATATACGGTCTTAAACGCAGTCTTTCGCTGAAAAATATAAAAACCGCATGGAAAACGATCACATCGGTTGCGGCATGTAAAAAGCTTCTGAGACAGATAAAACCCGATCTTGTCGTCGGAACCGGCGGTTATGTATGCTTCCCGGTCTGCTATGCCGCCGCATCGCTGCATATACCTGTCGCTCTGCACGAGGCAAACGCCGAGCCGGGCTTTGCGGTAAAAATGCTGAAAAACCGTGCCGATCTGATATTCGTCAACTTTGAGGATGCAGGGAAGTTTTTGAAATCGTCAAAGTGCAGGGTCATTCATTCGGGTATGCCGATCGATTGTCGGTTTGATGGAATCGACAGAAGAAGCGCAAGAGAAAAGGTCAGACTTTCGGACGCCGAAAAGATCAGCATACTTTCGTTCGGAGGAAGTCTCGGAGCCGCACATATAAATAATGCCATTCTCGGCTTTATGAAGAGTTATATGCCCGATCATCCGGATGTGAGTCTTACTCACGCCTCCGGGGGAAAATCGTATGCCGAAATGAAGAAACTGTTCGATGAAGCGGGACTCGGTAAATATCCGAATATATCGCTTGTCGATTACATATATGATATGCCGGTCAGAATGGTTGCCGCAGACCTTGTGATCTGTCGCTCGGGCGCATCAACATTGTCGGAGCTTGCCGCGACCTCAAAGCCGTCGATACTGATACCGTCGCCGAATGTCACAAACAATCAGCAATATAAAAATGCGAAACTGCTTGCCGATATGGGTGCCGCCGTGCTGATCGATGACGATAAGCTGACACCCGACCTGCTTGCCGAGGCGGTGGACGGTATAATATCTGACAGGGAAAAGCTTACCGGAATGCAGACTGCCGCGGGAAGATTTGCCGTAAAAGATACCGAATCGATCATATTCGAGAATCTGATGTCAATCGTGAAAAACAAAAAATAAATGCTTCCGCCGACAAACGGAAGAATCAAACGGAAGAGTTATGAAAAAAAAGACGACAAAGCCGAACGGGTACGCGCCGCGCGAAAGTACGGTGTTTACCGAGTTTTCGGAACAGAATAGGTTCGGACGCGGCATTACAACTGTGATCGTTGTGTGCGGCGTTGTCGTCGTGCTTGCCGTTTTCATCGCAGTGCTTGTCAGAATGTTTTTCAGAGTAGATTCGATAGTTGTTGACGGAGTGAATTATTACGGCTACGAAACACTTCTCGAAAAGGCGGGACTTTCAAAGGGACATACGATTTTTACCGTTTCCGAAAAAAAGATAAAGGAAAGGCTTACAAAAAGCCTGCCGTATGTCCATGATGTGAGTGTGGAGCTGAAGTTTCCGTCATCGGTCCATATGGTCATAACCGAAGAGGTGCCCGCTTTTTTCTTTGAAATGGACGGTGAATTTTTTCTGATAAACGATGAAATGAAGGTTCTTGACCGATATTCGGATGAAAAAATTCTGAAAGAAGAAAATCCGGATGTTATGCTTGTAAAAATACCCGAGGTGAGAAAGGCAATAACATCGAAAAAGGTTGAATTCGTGTCCGATTTCGAATCGAAGCATACGTATGAACTTTTGTATGCGATTTCGGAATGGAAACGGTTTGACAAGCTGACCGATATAAATGCGGAAAACAGGTTTGATGTACGCCTTGTTTATGAGGGCAGGCTTGAGCTTCGTTTCGGAAGCTTTACCGATTTCGCGGACAAGCTGGCGCTTGCTGAGAGAATGATCGATTATTATCCGTCCGATACGTCGGGGGTTTTTATACTGGACGATGTAAATGAGGGAATAGCAAGGATTGACGGAGATGAATCGGGCTGAAAAGTCGGGTTAATTGTAAAGAATTCGTTAATTTTATTTTGTTTCTCTTGAAAAAGAGCGAAAAAAAATATATAGTTGTATGTATAAAAATGCGTGAAAATGTATTGTACTAAAATCTGGAGGATTTAAGAGCTATGTCACTTGAAACAATGGAGATGGAAGTTGATTGCTCCACGAAAATTAAAGTAATCGGTGTCGGCGGCGGCGGAAATAATGCTGTCAACCGTATGATAGACAGCGGTGTTTCCGATGTTCAGTTTATTGCGGTCAATACCGACCGTGCCGCTTTGCTGAAGTCGAAAGCCGATGAGAAGGTCGTTATAGGCGAAAAACTGACGCGCGGACAGGGTGCCGGTTCCAATCCCGAGGTCGGTGCCGCAGCGGCGGAAGAAAATATCGAAGAGATCACGAATGCCATAAAGGGTTCGGATATGGTGTTTATTACCGCCGGTATGGGCGGAGGAACGGGAACGGGCGCAGCTCCCGTTGTTGCAAAAATCGCAAAGGAAATGGGTATCCTTACGGTTGCCGTTGTGACAAAGCCGTTCAAATTCGAACGTGAAAAGAGAATGGCACAGGCAGAGGCGGGAATCGCCGAGCTCAGTAAGAATGTCGATGCGATAATCGTTATTCCGAATGAACGTCTCAAACAGCTCTCGTCCACAAGAATAACCGTTCTTAACGCATTCGGAGAGGCTGACAATATTCTTAAGCACGGTGTTCAGTCCATTGCCGATCTTGTTACCAAAGACGGTCTTATAAACCTTGACTTCGCCGACGTAAAGGCGGTAATGAAGGATGCCGGCTACGCTCACATGGGCGTCGGTGCCGCTCAGGGAAAAGAGAAAGCGGAAATTGCCGCGAAGATGGCAATATCCAGCCCGCTTCTCGAAACATCGATATCGGGTGCAAGAGGAATCCTTGTAAACTTTACATGCCCGAGCGATTTCGCACTGGACGAGCTTGATGTTGCAGCCGATCTTATTACAAACGAAGCACACCCCGACGCAAGGGTTATCATCGGTTATGTTGTTGACGACAGCCTTGACGATGAGGTTCGTGTTACCGTTATTGCTACGGGATTTGCAAAGGATGAGCCGACGGTCGATGAAAAACCCGCAGAGATCGTAAATAAGTCAAGACTTGATGATCTTTCCTCTTCGGTTGATGAAAAGCCGAAAGCGGATTACGATACGCTTTTTGATATATTCAACAAGAAGAAATAAAAAACAAAAATTTAAGAGCGGTCGCCTTGCGGGCAAGGTGGCCGCTCTTGTCTCTGTATGATAACGGTGGTCTGAAATGATAAAGAAGTTTGCAAAATACTATAAGCCGCACATGCGTATTTTCCTGGCGGATCTTGCGGCGGCATTGCTCCTTGCGGTTGCCGATCTGTTTTATCCGATGATAACGCGCAGTATGATAAATGACTTTATACCGAATAAAAATCTCCGACTGCTTATTTTGTGGTCATGCGTCGCGGTTCTTATTTATATCGTAAAGATATGGCTCAATTATTTTATATCCTATTACGGTCATGTTATGGGCGTGCATATGCAGGCGGATATGAGGCGCGATGTTTTCCGTCATCTCCAGACGCTCCCGTATACCTATTTTGATAATAACAAAACCGGAACGATAATGTCAAGAATAATCAATGATCTTTTTGATATTTCGGAGCTTGCCCATCACGGACCCGAGGATTTGTTTCTCTCTGTTGTGCTTCTCGTGTCATCGTTTGTCCTTATGGCAAGGATAAATGTGTGGCTTACGCTGATAGTTTTCGCCTCAATACCGATATTTCTCTTTTATACAATGAAAAGAAGGCTGGCACTGAATAAGGCATTCAGAGAAACAAAGGTTGAGGTCGGCGAGGTCAATGCGGTTCTTGAAAATGCGATCTCGGGTATAAGAGTCTCAAAGGCATACACAAACAGGGATTATGAGTGTGAAAGATTCGAACAGTCTAATGAGCGCTTTGTAAAGGCGCGCTCAAGAGCATATAAGGTCATGGGCGAATTTCAGGCGGTGACGGCTTTTATGACCGATTTTCTGAATCTTGCAGTTATGTTCAGCGGAGGACTTTTTGTTTATAACGGCTGGATAAATGTCGGTGATTTTGCCGCATTCATTATATTTGTGAATGTGTTCATGAATCCGATAAAAAGGCTTATATCTTTTGTCGAGCAGTATCAGAACGGTATGACGGGATTCGTCAGATTCCGGGAGATCATGGATGAAAAACCGGAAAACGAGAGATCGAAGGCGATAATTGCGGGTACGCTTGCCGGAGATATAGATTTTTGTGATCTGTCGTTTGCATATAGCGAACAAAGCCCGGTGCTGAACGGTATCAGTCTGCATATACCGAAGGGAAAGAAGGTTGCGCTTGTCGGACCCTCCGGAGTCGGAAAGACCACGCTCTGTAATATTATTCCGCGTTTTTACGAGATTACCTCGGGAAGTGTATTGATAGACGGTATCGATATACGCGATATGACCCTTGATTCACTGCGCGAGAATATAGGAATTGTCGCACAGGATGTGTTTCTGTTCACCGGGACAATATATGAAAATATTGCCTACGGTAAACCGTCGGCAAGCGAGGACGAGGTCCGTAATGCGGCAAAACAGGCAAGAATACATGATTTTATTATGTCACTTCCCGAAGGGTATAATACCTATACCGGAGAAAGAGGGGTAAAACTCTCGGGCGGACAAAAGCAGAGGATATCAATCGCAAGGGCTTTTCTGAAAAATCCTCCGATTTTGATTTTCGATGAAGCGACTTCGGCACTTGATAACGCAACCGAGCTTGCAATACAGCAGTCGCTTGAACAGCTTTGCAAGGGCAGGACTACGCTGATAGTTGCACACAGATTGTCAACCGTTAAAAATGCGGATGAAATAGTCGTCATAGATGACGGTAAAATAAAGGAAAAGGGCACGCATGACGAACTCATGAAGAAAAACGGCATGTATGCCGCACTGTACAATTCGCAGTTTGCGGTTATGTAAAAAATGGACGGATTAAAGATCCGTCCATTTGCTTATTTGCCCGAAATGTAATTGATTTTTCCGATGGCTTTAAGGTAATCGTTTCCGTCGGCAATGTCAATAACTCCGAAATCTTCGGCGCTTCCGTAAAAGTCAATATCTGTGAGAAGCCTGCAGTTCCCGAAAGCCGAATATGCTATCGTTTTTGTTTCTTTGGTAAATGTAAGGTGCGTAAGAGATACGCAGTCTTCAAATGTGTAATTTCTGATAGCGGCAATCCCTGTTCCGAGTCTGATCTTTTTCAGCGCTCCGCAACCCGAAAAAGCACCCGAACCAAGCTCGGTTACGCTGTCGGAAAGCGTAATTTCCTCAAGCGAGCCGCATTGCTCAAACGCAAATCCGCCGATGCTTTTCAGCGTAGCGGGCAGGGTGATCGATGCAAGCTTTCTGCAGCCCGAAAACGCATTTGACTCAATGCTTGTTATTTTGCCGCCTATGTTGAGTGTGCGCAGTTCGGAGCATCCGCTGAACAGGTGTTCGCTGATAACGGTAAGGCTGACAGGCAGGTTTACGGTCCGGAGAGAGCCGCAGTTCATGAATGTCATTGCTCCGAGTTTGCCGACATAGTCGGGGAGAGTGATCTCGCTAAGAGATGCGCATCCCGCAAAAGCATTTTTTTCGATCGATTCAAGCTTTTTTCCGAAATCGATCTTTTCAAGTCTTGCGCAATTTGTAAAAGCGTTTTCGCATATGGTGACCACGGTATCCGGAATTATGACCTCGCGCAGACTGTCCGCTCCGGAAAATGCGCCTTTTCCTATCGACCTGACAACAATGTCGTTTACAACATCGGGGATAGTGAGCGCTCCTTCGGGCAATCCTTTTCCGCTGTTGACGGTAAGATCGCCGTCCTCGGTTATTCTGAAATATCCGGAGGATTCTTCGTAATAAAAATAAGCATCCTTTTTGCCGGTCAATTCAAGGCTTATGCTTTCAGCTTTTTCGGCTGAATCTCTGTAATCACCGAGTTCTCTGAATAATTTGACCGCGTAAGTATACTTTTTGTTTTCCAGATAATCGCACGCCTGCTCGTATTTGCGGCTTTTTTGCTGTACTATACCCGAAAAGCATATATAAACCAAGCCGACAACGACCAAAAGACACAGAGCCGCCGATAGTGCAATTATGAATCCGCCGGGTCCTTTGTTCTGCTGATTGTTGACCTTTGAATTTGAATCGGATCTTTTTGTTTTGGGCGCTTTTTTCACGGAACAACCTCCTAAAAACAAATAAAAAAGGGAGCCTTTTTATAAGGCTCCCGATTTTGTGGCGTCCCTGCCCGGATTCGAACCGGGGGCATTCCGCTTAGGAGTGACATCGGCATACAGTTGTTGAGTCACTTCCTATGCCCGATAATCCCGTATTTTCAAGGCTTTTTCGCACTTTAAGTGTTAAGCCGTGTTGCGGAATTACTGCTAATTTTACCCCGTTTTCGACTGTATGATTAGACGGGAATTAGCACGGAGTTCGGTCTTTGGGAAACGGTCAAATTGCTCACGAATGCGTGCATTTAATCGCTTGTCACTCGGTTTGTTACCGAGTACCGAGGATTATCATAAATATATTATAGTCGATTTCTGTGAAAATTTCAACACAATAAATCGAAAAGAAAACGGCAAGACCATCGAATGATCTCGCCGTTGTGCTTTTTTGTTAAGTTTCATACGCCAAGCAGAGCCTTGAACTTTTGTAGGAACTCAGGGTTGTTTATGAGGTAATTGAGCATCGTTTCATCTGTAATACCTCCGTCTTGTGGTGGCTTGCGGTCATCATCTGAATGAGTGTTTTGCGTGTCAGACTTCAATTTCTCAGCACTACTTTCAGAGAGTTCTTTGTGCTGATAGAAGGCTTCTTCAAATCTCTGTGCGTTGATCCGTCTGTCCTCATCTAAGATATGAGAATACACATCAGTAACCATCTTCACCTGAGCGTGTCCTGAGTCACCCTGAACGGACTTAATATCCCCACCGTTGAGTTTCAACTTGTAGGTGATACTTGTGTGTCGTAGGCTATGAAAAACTACGGGCGGCAGGTTGTTTTCTCTTATGAGTTTCTGCAAGGCACGGGTTATAATCTGACTCTCCATCGGTCTGCCGTTTGCACTACAAAATACAAGGTTAAAATCTTGAAATTCATCTCCGAACAGTTCCTTGTATTCCTGAATTTCCTGATAGCGATTTTTGAGCATTTCTGCAACCGTTTTGGGCAAAAACACCTTTCGGGTACTTGTCTTTGTTTTTGGCTCTTTGAGAACCAAAGCGGTGTTTGTCCTCGCAAAGAAAGCAGGAAATTTGAAAACAATACCTTTCTCGTTCAACTTCTCAAGGGCGTCACGATTAACTCGCTGAAGTTCTTTGTTGACGAATATAAACGCCGTACCGTTTGCTATGCTTGCATCTGAGATTTCAACACAGTCCCAAGTCAGACCGAGCATTTCGCCAATTCGCAATGAGCAGGAAAACGCAAGGTTTATAGCAAGTTTCAGTATTTCATCATCGCACAGTTCAAGTGCCTTAAATAGCGTGGGAGCATCCCATATATCACGAGCCTTGTGTTCCTCTTGCGGGAGTGTTGCATTGATACAAGGGTTCTTCTGCATCAGTTCCCATTTTACCGCCTGATTAAAGGCGCTACGAAGTAGTTTGTGGACTTCTCGGACTGTATGACAAGATAAATACTCCGTATTTGGCTTGCGGTTGTTTATCACCCTTGATTTGACTTTGAGCAAGTTCTGATAATACTTCTCCATCAGTCGGGTGTTCAGATCAGAGAGTTTCACATCTCCGATAATCGGGTTAATGTAATTGAATATTAGGCTTCGCCTTGCTTCATAGGTAGACATCGCCCAAGTGTTCACTCCGTAAATTGAAGTGTAATCCTCAAGCAACTCCTTTACAGTCTTTGCTTCGGGAATAACAAGAGTGCCGGACTCTTGTTGAAACTCAACTTCCGCTTTACGCCGTTTGGCTTCAGCGTTGGTCGCAAAGGTTTCCCACTTCTGACGCTTAGCCTATGGCTATCTGTCTTGTCGGCAGCCTCTCATATTAGCGTTTAGCAGGTTTGGTTTAACATACCGATAGTTTTCAAAGCAACTGACCTGATAAGGAATTATGCAGTCTGTTTCACCTCAACCTTACCGTCGTGCTGCCGTATTAAGTTTTCATAGTAGATGCGACTATATTTCGCAACTTACTTGTCCAACAGGGGCAAATAAATCTATACGGTCGTGCCTGCGACCTTTCTGAGTTCGTACCGCAACAACCTTACACTTCTTACATTCATACTTTATCTTACCCTCGTCATTCCGAAACCCGTAGTTCAGTTGACCACAATTAGAACAATACATCGGTATCGGAGTCCATTTATCATTATTCAATTACATCACCTCATCAAGTTCCTTGCCGTACAAATTAAGGTTCTTCAAAAACAGAGTGGAATACATCTTATGTAGCGGCTCTGTTCTTGCCTTCAACGAACCACTTTCCATTTTCCTCATCAAAAAGATAGGTTTCTTTGCCGCAAATCATTACGGTATAGCGAAGTCCTGTTCCACCTACTTTTGTAGAAGCAGCACGGCAACAATACTTTACTCGGTCGATTTCAAAAACCTCATCGTTTTCAAACTTTATACTTTCAGGTCGGCAAGTTCCGTCAGTCAAGTGTCTTGCCCGTACCTCTACATATACTTTCTTTCGGTTTTCCATTGTTTTGTACTCCTATTAAAATTGGTTTATCGCCATAAGCACCTTGCCTACAAAGAATGCTTCTGCGACTTTATTTCTTGAAAGTTTGTATTGGGGCGAAATATTCGACCTGTATTTGAATACATTGAGCAGCCCTTCTTCGTACTTGCCGTTTGTATCAACAAATAAAATCGAACCCTCTACAATACCTTCATTCAAAAAGTTGTCATCATCGTTTGCGGTTAAGCAGATAATCTTATCTGACACCTCGTATCCGTTGCAGCCGAGTATCCCCATATAACCGCAAGGTATATGCTTGTCCGATAGAATGATGTTACTCATTACAACCTCCTAACATAACATTCCGGTCGGCATTGTGATTTCCGCCTTTTCAGGTGGCAACCTTAGATTTTGACAAAGGACTGCGTTTTTAATACTGTCCTTGCCGAACCGTTTTCGGATTGTTTCAATACATAAATCGAGTTTTTCCAATTTCTCAATTCTCTCAACATTCGTAAAGAAATCAACTTGTCGGGGCGTATCTTGTGGTACTAAATTGATTGCTTGAATGGTGACAGAACGAATTGGGTTTTTCCAATCGTACTTTTTTTCAAACAAATTGAAAGCAGCCTTGGCGATAAGCATTGGGGACTGTGTAGGCATATCCAAACTTATCTGCCATTGTTTCGAGAAAAGTGTGTTATCCCGTATGTGAATTGCGACTCCGTCCGCACACTTCTGATGAACACGAAGTTTATGTCCGATGTCTTGGGTTAGTTCAAGGAAAACGGGCCACACCTGCTCGTTTTCCTCTAAATCTTCTACGGTGGTAATGCCGTGTCCAACGCTCTTTATTGGCGAAACAAAGTCGGCTTTATGGACAAGGGAGTGGTCATTACCATTTGCATATTGCCATAGGGCGATGCCGTTTTTTCCGAGCCGTCTTTTTAGAAAATCAGGATCGGTTTGGGCTAAATCACCGATGGTTCTTATGCAGTAGTTATCTAATACACGCTGCGTTGCCCGACCTACACCGAGCAAATCCGCTACGGGGAGTCCCCATACTATATCTCTGAAAGTTTCCTTTTCAATTACGGTTACTGCGTCAGGCTTTTTCATATCAGAGCCTAACTTTGCAAAAATCTTATTGAACGAAACGCCGACAGAGATAGTTAATCCGAGTTCAAACTTGATAGTTTCTTTTATCTCATTTGCAATCTTTTCCGGTGTACCAAAAATATGCTCAGTACCACTTATATCAAGCCAACACTCGTCCATACCATAAGGTTCTACTTGGTCTGTATAGCGCCCGTAAACGCTTCTTGCGAGTTTTGAATACTTGATATATTCTTCAAAATGGGGTGGAACGACAACTAAATCTCTACACTTTTGTTTTGCCTGCCATACGGCATCACCTGTCCTTACATTGAATGATTTAGCCGCATAGTTTTTTGCAAGGACTATACCGTGTCGTTCTTCTACCGAACCACAAACTGCTACGGGATACTTTTTTAGTTTCGGATCAAGCATACATTCTACGCTTGCGTAAAAATTGTTCATATCGCAATGTAATATAGAACGGCTCAATTTTTTTGCCTCAATTCTTGAATTTTTTGCGAAACCACTTGACGAACTCAAATTCGTGGTGTATTATATAAACACGAACTTAACTTCGTGTTGTGGCTAAATTATAGCACGAACATAAATTCGTGTCAATAGGTTTTCACGAAGAAATGTTCGTGTTACGAAAGATGTTGAAAATTTATCCGAAGAGGTATGGCTATGAAGTTTAACGAAAGACTCAAAAAGTATAGAGAAGAAAAAGGTCTAACCCAAGCACAACTTTCTGAACTCGCCGGAATTACAACTCGTCAAATTCAGAATTATGAAGGTGGCAAAGCACGCCCCCGTTTGGACGCCGCCGAAAAAATCGCAAAGGCACTTAACATCACAACAGATGAACTGCTTGGAAATGCGGATATGCTTGTTGCCCAAGCCGCTGAAAAATATGGTGCAAGAGGGGCAAAGCAAGCACAACAACTTACCGATGAACTCACGGGATTGTTTACAGGCGGTGATTTGGCTGAAGAAGATATGGAGTTAATGATGAAAGCCATTCAGGATGCCTATTGGATTGCGAAAGAAAAAAACAAGAAGTTCACCCCAAAGAAATACCGTTCCGATAAATAAGTCCGTTTTATGGGACTTGGGTTATGGTAGAATTACAATAGGAAAGAATGAAAGGGGTGAGAGCCAATGTATGTTAGCACTTCCGATATTGTTCAAAAGGCAAACTATATAGTTTCCCAATGCGGTACTCGTGATCCTCATAGGATTACCAAAGAACTCGGCATTGAAGTCTTATATTATCCTTTTAACCGTCAGCGTGGAGCGTATAAGGTAATAATGCGAAACCGCTTTATGTTCATCAAAAATAATCTGCATCCGGTGATGGAGAATATCGTACTCTTACACGAACTCGGACACGACGCTCTACACAGAGCAGAAGCAACCGAAATCGGCGGCTTCGAGGAATTCAACATCTTTGATATGCGTGATTGCAGAATGGAGTACGAAGCAAATGTATTTGCTTCCCAAATTGCATTACCTGACGATGACTTTCTTGAGTTGGCTGAGCGTGGATATGACACTCAACAAATTGCACGGGCATTAAACTCTGATATTAACCTTGTGGCTCTCAAAGCAGATACGCTTGTTTCGCAAGGCTATCGACTCAGGCAACAAGAACATCGTAATGACTTTCTCAAATATAATAAATAAGACCGCCTGCTCAATCGAGCAGACGGTCTTATTAGTTCGGGTTGAGTAAAGATGGCATAAAAGAAATTCGATAGGAACGGCAAGAGTGCTATATGGTTCTCATAAGCATTTTAATTTGCATACTTCTTGAAGTTCTCTGCCTGTTCCAAGACCTCTTTATAAACATCGTCAATCGTTACGGGTGGGTAATCAAACTCATCGAGTAACAAAATGAGGTCAACCTGAAGGTTTGCTTTAATATCGTCACGAGTAGACCAATCGGTATAACGAGCCTTGTCATCAACAATGAGTTTTATACGCTTCGATAGTTCAATCATTTTATCATCAGGATATTCAAACTCATATTTGCGAGCAACGATGTTGAGAATGTCATAGAAGGCTTTTTCCTCATAGTCAATGCCCATATCCTTGAAAGAATCTTTTTCCTTTTTGAGATCTTCCAAAAGTTTTGCGAGTTGCTCTGCAACATCATCAAGAACCTCGTTGGCAAAGGCTTCGTCCTTGCGGCGATTGTTATACTCATCAACGACACGCTTCATTCTTTCGGCAAACTCCATACTCATAATGCGATTGACTTTCTTATATTCCTCAATCGCCTGAGATAAGAGCCGTTGCAGTAGTTTGATTTTGGTATTGGGAAGTTGGATAGCATTTATCTTGTCCATATACTCATCGCTGAAAATATCGACGGAGATATGCTTGCCCGTTTCAAACAGTTCTTCAATGCCGTCCGATTGAATAGCACCCTCTAAGAGTTCACGGACTCTTGCGTTCATCTGAGCAGTATCGGGTGCATCGCCTTTTGTCAACTTAAAGAGAATTGAGCGAACTGCACAGTAGAACGAGATATGGTCTTTATCATCATCTGTGAACTTTTCGCTTGAACTGCAAAGGTTAAATGCCTGCTTCATTCTCTTGACCGCTGCCATAAACCTTGTTTCAAGTTCCTCGGTAAGTTGAACATACTCAACTGCTCTGTTAAGGCAAGCAAGTTGTTCCACCGGAGAGCCACAGAAAAAGTCTTTGCTATTGAAGTTGTGGAACATCTGAGCAAGCACTTCCAACTGATCCTTAACGATAGTAATAGACTGTTCCACGCCTTCAAATTCTTCTGTTTCAAAGTTCGTGTACTTTTTAAGAGCCATATTCATATTTTTCTTAATGCCGATGTAATCGACGATTAAGCCCTTGTCTTTACCCTCATAAACACGATTTACACGGGAAATCGTCTGAATGAGCGTGTGCTGCTGAATAGGCTTGTCAATATAAATGGTATCAAGGGCGGGAACATCAAATCCGGTGAGCCACATATCAACAACTATGGCGATTTTGAAATTGGACTTGACATTCTTAAACTGACGGTCGAGTTCTTTTCTATCTTCTTTTGTGCCGAGCATTTCGTACAGTTCAGGCTCGTCATCTTTATTGCGAGTCATAACCATTCTGATTTTTTCGATGGGCTTCAACTCTTTCTTATCTTTCTCCGTGAGTTCAGCGCCGTCGGCACAGATTTTCTTTTCTGCCCATTCGGGGCGAAGTTCGATAACAATTTTATAAAAAGAGTAAGCAATATTGCGGTTGGCACAGACGAACATAGCCTTGCCTGCAACCGTTGCACCCTCTTCAACACGGTTTTCGTAATGCTCTATGAAATCCTGTGCTACGGCACGAAGCCTGTCGGGATCGCCAATGATGATTTCCATATTAGCAACTGCTTTTTTGCTTTCCTCGACTTGGTGTTCGTTTGCACCGTCGTTCTCGCATTTGGCATAGTAATCCTCAATCTCTTGAATTTTTGCTTGGTCAAGAGTTACACGGGCTGCACGACCGTCATAAACGAGATTAACTGTGATACCGTCACGAACCGACTCAGTCATTGTATAAGAGTCCACAATGCCGCCAAAGACTTCGATTGTAGGATCAATAGGCGTTCCCGTGAAGCCGACATAAGTAGCGTTGGGTAATGAGTCGTGTAAATACTTTGCAAAGCCGTAGGTTCGCTCTACGCCCGTGTCGGTAATCTTAACCTTTTGGTCGAGATTAACCTGACTGCGGTGTGCTTCATCGGAAATACAAATGACATTGCTTCTGTCGGTCAGCATTTGCAAATCCTCGGTGAACTTTTGAATGGTGGTCAAATAGACGCCGCCGCTTTCTCTGCCTTGAAGTTCTTGGCGGAGTTTTTCACGGGAGTCAATGCTGACTACGGTATCATCACCGATATATTTTTTAGAGCCGACAAACTGTTTTGATAATTGGTCATCAAGGTCTGTTCGGTCGGTAATAATCAAAATAGTAGGAGAACGGAAAAACTTGCTTTTCATAAGCATACGGGTTAGGAACATCATAGTGTAACTCTTACCACAACCCGTTGCACCAAAGTATGTACCGCCCTTTCCGTCACCTTCGGGGCGTAAATGCAACTTGATATTCTCATAGAGTTTGTTTGCAGCGAAGAACTGCGGATAGCGACATACTATCTTCAAGTCTTTGTCCGAAGCGTCGGGGAAATAAATAAAATCTTTGATAACCGCAAGCAAACGGTCTTTGCGGAATAATCCCTGCATCATAGTTACAAGCGAGTTTATTCCGTCACGGTCAACATCGTCTGCTTCGACTTTTCTCCACGCATAGAAGAAGTCATACGGGCTGAACAAAGAACCGTACTTGTTATTTGCACCGTCGCTTATTACGACAAAGGCGTTATACTTGAAAATCTCAGGAATATCACGGCGATAACGAACAGTAAGTTGGGTATAGGCGTCCATAATCGTTGTGTTCTCTTTTACGGCACTCTTAAACTCAAGAACGACAACGGGAATACCGTTTACAAATACAATTCCGTCAGGAATACGCATTTGATTATCAATGCCGATGATTTCAAACTGATTTACCGCTTTGAAAATGTTGTTTTCGGGGTTCTCAAAGTCAATCAGTTCAATGAAAATATCCTTTTGGGTTCTGTCCTCACGGTTAAATATAAAACCGTCACAGAGCATTTTGTATATGGTCTTATTCGCTTCATAGAGAGTGCCGGAAGTATTACGAAGCATAAGGATAATGCTATCTACTTCACTCGGAGTGATCCCGTCTTTGGCATAACGGGCATAGAGATACTGCTTCAAATCATCAGTAAGAAGCACATCGGTTCTTTCCCTGTGGATCTGTTCACCGCTTATGTATTCATAGCCTTCCTCTTTGAATAACTGCATTATCGACATCTCTAATGCATGTTCGTTAAAGTTTGCCATTGCGTTCACTCCTTTTTGCGTTGCCGTTTCTTGCTTTTGCTCTCGGCAGCACTTACATAATAAGCATTGTAAAGTGCTTGTAACACCTCGTAATACTTGTCCTCAAATGTTTCAGCTTGTGCGTCCGTATATTCCAACGGGTTCTGATTTATTTCTTCATCGGGCTTTCTGTTCTTGATAATGATAGCGATGCTTTCTATCAGTTCCATTAACCACATACAAACGATTTCTTCCTTGCAAGTTCCGAGGTTCTGAGAGTACCACACCAAATCCATCGGCGGAGTCGGCTTCTCATCACCAAATTCCATACGCCCGTCTATGTAGTAATAGAAATAATCGTCTACATAATCTGCAACAGACAGTTGGTTCATATTAAAAGCAACCCTAAAACTGTTATCTTTGTTTATGGGCTTGAATACCCTCGGAGTATCATTCCATTGCAAATCACGGTAATACTCATAACTCCTATGAAAATACTTCGCTCCGTCGTACAGATAATTGCCGCCGAGATCAAATCGCTTTATGTCATCTTCCAATGCTGCTATGCAGTTCTGCACCCAACGGGTATCTCTTATTTGACGGCTATTATATCCTGCTTGACGCAAGATTTCATTTTGGAGTTCTTCGGTACAACGGCAGTATTCCGTGTAAATCTTTCTTGAATGTCTTTCAAGCGGATGTTGGTTAGCGGCTATAATACACCACGCCAAATAATCTCTTTCGGACTCGTTATCAATCAAAAACTCCCGTGCTTTTGTTTCTAACTCTATTCGCTCTTTTTCTTCCTGCAACTTTTGTATTTCTTTTTCGTGCCGTGTTTGCAGCCAATAGATCAGAAACGAAACCGCTATGGTGGCTATCAACGATAACACGCCGATGATTATTTGAATTATATCTGCTGCTGACATACTTACCTCCGTTAAACGATAATTTAGCGGCTTAATCCGACATTTTCGCAAGCAATATATCTTTGAGATTTGAAAGATGCTCAATCTCAGTTCGATTTTCACGGATAGATAAGAACATCTTATCAATCATAGCATTGAGTTGAGTTAGATCATTGTCGCAAGGAACTACAACGGGCAGTTTTCTGAGGTTTTCCTGATTGATTTTTAATTGAACTGCTCCGGTTACAGCATTGCGAACAACGGTATTCTTCAGAATGAGGTAAACCATTTCGGTTGAATATCCATTTTTCCCTTGAAAGATGTGAGCGTGATTATTCACCCAAAACTTACCCCAAACATATTGCATAGTTGGATAACCGTTGTCATCCATAACTGTTCCATCTTCACCGAGCAAACCGTAAATGCCATCAAAGATGTAGTTATCCACATAGTCCATAAGCGATGCTGCACCGTAGTATGGATAAATTCGTTCCATTCCGCTACGATCCAAACTCGACATTGGTCTACGCATACTGTCAAACAAGTTTATCAGGTTGTCAACGGTGGTTTCAACACCGCTTGAATTGATTTTATCCTGAAGAACCGCTTGTGCCTGTGCTTCTAAATTATCGTTTATCTGCTTCTTCAATGCAATTCTATCGGTGATTGCTTTATATGCTTTTACGATTTTTCTCTGTTCTTCGATTGCCGGCACGGGAAGTTCAACCATACACATTTCGTTCCAATCAAATATTTCACGAACACTACCGTGCGACTTATATCGAGCATATCTGTCAAACTCAGGGCGGCTAAACCAAAGCATAAGGTATTCAGGCAAAAGTTTTTCAGTATCTACGACCTCAAATACGGTATAGACATTACTTACAAGCCCTTCTTCGTAGTCTTTAAGAAGTGCTATTCCGATTTTATCTCCCCTGCGAGAAGTATCGGGAATGTATGTAAACTGTCCCTTTTTAACAACCTTGTACTTAGTAAAATCTGTGCCAACCGTGTTTGCAATAGAAGGAATGAACTGCTTTTGAACCGATACGCCCAAAAGATTTTCTTCTTTGCCGTCTGTGTTCCGAATATCAACTTGTCTGATGTACTCACCAAGATGTTTGTATCCGTCCTTCATTCTCATCACCTCAACCAATGTATTTTCTATGCGCTATCTTAACATTACTTTGCTTTACCATTGCGTACTGCAAGGTCGTGTCTATTCTTCTATGCCCTAAGAGTTGCTGAAGTTGCTCTATGGGCATTCCTTTGTCTATCGCCATTGTTGCAAGGGTTCTTCTGAATTTGTGGGGATGCACTTTATTCAGTCCCAAGCGTTTTCCGTATTGTCGCAACCTGACTTCAATGCCGCTGATCTGCAAGCGATTATGCGGCTTTTGCAAAGACACAAACAGAGCAGGATTGCCGTCATCACGACTGTTCAGATAGTTCTGCAAGTGTATTTTCGTCCGTGCGTCAAAGTAAACAATTCGTTCTTTATCGCCCTTACCGAAAACAACACATTCTCGCTCGTTAAAGTCAATATCTTCACGGTTGAGCAAAACCATCTCGCCAACACGCATACCCGTTGAAGCAAGCATATCTATGATTGCCAAGTCCCTAAGTTCCGTGCAGTTATCCCGCATCAGTTCAAGTGCTTCGTCGGTGTATGTTTCCTTAATATTCGTTCCGGTTTTGACTTTGTGTATCCGTCGAACCGGACTTTTGAGTATGTAATCCTCATCTTCAAGCCAAGAGAAGAAACTTGATAGTATTCTTCTAATATTGTCTATCGTTACCTTGCTTGATTGCTTACGAGCCTGATACTCGGTCAGGTAGGTGCGAATGTCATCTGTTACGATGTGCTTCACGCTTTTGCCCAACTCGCTCAACATAGATGTGATTGTTGACTCGTAATATTTTAAGGACTTCTCAGAGCAGCCCTCAATTCGTTTTGCCGATAAGAACAACTCAACTAAGTTTTGCTCTGAGATTTCCTCGTTCCCTTTATTTTCAACCACTTTGTAGTTGAAAAGTGTGTGTTGCAGAACCTCTTGTAGTTTTTCTGCTTGTGCGTTATCCAAATAGGGGATCATACCCTGAATAACATCGTTAATTAAATGTTGTTTCATAGCCAATTCTCCTTTGACATTTATTGAGAACGACTATGGAGTGGTGTTCCTTTTGTTTAACTCCCACCACTCACGAGAGTTATTGATATGTTCGCTAAACGATAATTTAGTGGCGCTTGGTGTTGCTTCTATTCAAAAGAATGTTGGGAATGGTGCTTTAATAAACCTAACTGATTCCGAAATAGAAAACTATGCCCTAAAAGACGGTCTTGAGATTAAAACCGTTGCCGATTTTTGCTCTGAAACTAAATCGGGTTCAACTCCTTCTCGTGCTTACAATGAGTTTTGGAATGGCGGTACTATTTCTTGGGTTAAATCTGGAGAAGTGCATAATAACATTACTCTAAAGACAGAGGAATGTATTACCCAAGAAGGTCTTAACGGCAGTTCCGCAAAACTCTTACCCAAAGATACAGTTCTTATGGCTATGTATGGAGTAACAGCGGGAGAAGTTGGTTATTTGGCTATTGAAGCGACTACTAATCAAGCCATTTGCGGTATGATTTGCAGCACCAAAGCCGAAGCAGCCTACTTGTACTTTGCTTTAATCCAAAGCCAAGCCGCAATTAGCAGATTATCAAACGGTGGAGCGCAAGACAACCTAAGTAAAAACTTCATAGATGCCATCAAGTTGGTTGTCCCACCATTAGAACAAATCAATGCGATGAATTTATCTGCAATAATTGAGCAAATGACACTCAATACAAAAGAACTCTATGTACTTGAGGAACTTCAAGCGACTTCTTTGGCTCAATTATCACGCCACTAAATTATCGTTTATCTGCTTCTTTAATTTAACTCGCTCGGTAATAGCCTGATAACTGTTTACGATTTCTATTTGTTCGTCTATCGGCGGAACGGGTATTTCCATTCTGCAAATATCATCCCAAGTAATTCCGCCACGAACACTACCGTCTGTATGCAGCCAACATATTCTGTCGAATTCAGGTCTGCGAAACCACATCATCAAAAAGTCCGCATTGAGGACGGTTGTATCCTTTATCTCAAACATAAAGTATGCAGGAGAAACAATAGCAGGCGTATCTTCTGAGTAAAGTGCAACCGGAAGTCGCTCATCACGACCGACATGCATAGGGTTACAAGCAAAATTACCTTTTTGAATTAACTTATATTTGCTCAGATCCGTGCCGATAACATTTGCAACCGAAGGCATAAAGAACTTGTCAATGTTTATGCCCAATACTTGCTCGGTTACAAGGTCTTTATTGCGGTTATCAATTAAACGGATATGATTACCTAAGAGATCATAATTCGATTTCATAACCCAACTCCTTAAAGACGGAGAGAAGGTCGGCTTTGGACTTTTCTTCTGCAACGAGAAGTTCTTTTAACTCTCCTTGCAAAGTTTTCATCTTGGTATCAAAGTCGATGTTCTCATCTCTGTTGACAAACTCAATATAGCGGCTCGGAACAAGGGTGAAGCCCTTTTCTGCCACTTCATCAAAAGAAGCAGAATAGCAGAACTCCGGCACATCCTGATATGTTTCCTCGTAACCTTCTTGCTGCCAAGTGTGATAAACAGAAGTAACCTTTGCACGATCTTCTTCGGTCAGTTCGATGTACTTCTTCTCATAAGGACTACCCATTTGGCGGAGATCCATAAAGAGAATTTCTTTCTCTCTGTCACGATAGCGTTTCAATTTTCCATTCTGCTCTACGACACGAGCCTTTTTATTCTTATTGAGTATCCAAAGCGTAACGCTTATGTCCGTAGTGTAGAAAAGGCTTCTCGGCAGAATGATAATCGCTTCAACAAGGTTATTCCTGATAAGTTGCTCTCTGATTTTTAACTCCGTGCCGTCATCGGACAAAGCGCCGTTTGCAAGCAGAAAGCCCGCAACACCGTTTTGTGAGAGTTTGGAAACGATGTTCAAAATCCAACCGTAGTTCGCATTGCTTGTCGGCGGTACTTCATAGCCGTTCCAACGGGGATCATCTATAAGTTCATTGTCGGCTCTCCATTCTTTCTGATTGAAAGGCGGGTTTGCCATAATGTAATCTGCTTTAAGGTCTTTGTGTTGGTCATTGGTAAAGGTGTTTGCCGCCATTTCTCCGAGATTTGCGGAGATACCACGAATAGCCAAGTTCATCTTTGCAAGTTTGAAAGTTGTGTTGGTATATTCCTGACCGTAGATAGATACCTTTTTCTTGTTTCCGCTATGTGCTTCAACGAATTTGATTGACTGAACGAACATACCGCCCGAACCGCAACAGGGATCGTAGAGGATACCGTCATAGGGTTCAAGCATTTCGGCAATCAGATTAACAATGCACTTGGGCGTATAGAACTCGCCTTTGCCTTTACCTTCGGCAAGTGCGAACTTACTCAGGAAATACTCATACACACGACCGATAATATCGTTTTCCTTATCGTCGGTGTTAATGCGGTTTATCTCATCAAGCAGAGAAGCAAGTTTAGCGGTATCAATATGTAATCTTGAGTAGTAGTTATCAGGCAGCGCACCTCTGAGAGCAGGGTTCGCCTTTTCGATGTTGTATAGGGCAGTATCTATTTTAAGAGCAATATCATCTTGCTTTGCGTGTTCAATGATATAAGACCAACGGCTATCTTCGGGAAGAAAGAAAACATTGTCCTTTGTATAGAAAGCCACATTGTCGATGAACTTTTCGCCAAATTTCTCAGCGATGGTCTTTCTCTGCGCTTCAAATTTATCACTCGCAAATTTAAGGAAGAAAAGGCTGAGAACAACATGCTTGTACTCGGCAGGCTCAACAGAGCCACGAAGTTTGTCAGCGGATTTCCACAACGCTTCTTCCATTGAAACTTCTTTTTTAGGTTTAGCGGCGGCTTTAGCCATTTGAATTACCTCCATTTTTCGTCAGGATACTCGAACACAAGTATATCCTATCATATTAGGTGTCCCATAAAACGGACTTTACTATTATTTTTCGGGAATTATATCCATAATATCGTCTACCGAGCAATCAAGGCTACAACAAATCTTTGCAAGGGTATCGGTTGTAACCGCTTCGTCTTTGCTCAGTTTTCTCATAACATATTGAGTTAAGTTTGCAGATGCTTGAAGGTCTTTCTTTTTCATCTTTTTATCTATGAGCATCTTCCATAACTTGCTGTATGATACTGCCATAATCACATATCCTTTCTGCCTATGAACGAGGTTACAATTAAACAATCTATATTATAGCACAAAATAATTGATAGGGCAATATTACTTGCGTTAATTCGCAAAAAAGTGCGGTATATCAATATTGCAAAGGTCAAAATATAGCCGCCCCGAAGGGCAGCAACTTATTCGTAAAGGTTTACTATTTCTTTTTTCTTACTAATTGCAAATTCATAAGCAATTCGTGTGCCGCTTTTGGGTTGATAAGTTCCTATGGAATGTTTCGACTCTTTTCTGCGTTTTGGCTGATAGTCCTTGTTGTAATAGAAGATGCAAATATCGCTTGCCATAATCATAGCCTGATTGCGTTCAACATAGGACGCCCTTCCGGACTGAGCAACCCCTTTGGGACAGATGTTATCTTCATAGCCGTTGAAAAAGTATTGCTTAACGGACTCGGTTATTTCAGGATAGTCTTTGCGAAATTTAACCCTTTTAATTTGTGGGTACTCCTGCATCAATTCAGTTACGGTGTCGTAGCACAATGTATTAAACTCAGAATGATCTCCAAATATAAATCTCGTTGTACCTTGTTCAATTAGTTTTCGTAGTTCCTTTCTTAATTTCTCCTGAACCTCCGATGCTCTCTCTATGTTTCTATGCCCAATAAAACAACAAGCGCTTTCCATTACAAATGAGCCTCACTTTTCACGATATTACCGAATAACTAACGCTAATAACATTAGTATAGCATAAATCTGTGAAAAATGAAAGTAGTAAAAAAGAGTCTGTGATAAAACACAGACTCTAAGTAATCTTTAATGTTCCGACTTACTTATAAAGGCATCAAGAATGGCAAATGCCTTTTCTTGTTCCTCCGGCGGTAATGCTTCAAGACGCTCTGATAAGCGTGAACATTTTACTTTGTACCCAAAGTCAATTACATCAGAGAAAATATCATCTGCCGAACATTCCAAAGCATTTATGATAGCAACCAACTTATCCAACCGAGCAGAACTTTTACCTCGTTCAATGTCCGATAAGTAGTTGGTAGATAACCCGATCATTTCAGCAAACTGCTGCTGAGTATATCCTTTTGCTCGTCTAATCTTTTGAATACGCTTACCGATTATCTGTTCAACGCTCTTTTCGTTTTGCACACATTCCACCTCCAATCACACTAAAATCGAACAACTAATGCCGTTAGTATTAGTATAATTTGAAGATGTAAAAGAATACACAAGACGGCGGCGAAGTCCTAACGATACTATACTGAATTTCAAAAAATATTCACGATAATCTCATTGTAATTTCGCCACGAGCATTAGTTTTGGCAAAAAAAGAAACTGCCCCCAACCAAAGTTGAGGGCAGTATAGATAAATTATTATATACTTGAATTATTCAGCAATTTGAAGATCTCCATCTTCGAGAGTTCCTTTATACATTGAATACGCTCCGGTTACTTCGTTGTTATCAGAAATCGCTCCTTCGTATTTCACAACTACCGTATCTCCAACTTTAATACTTGAATATTCAATACAACGTAGTACCCTTAAGTCGTTTGTGTAGACTTTATAAATTGTTCCATCTTCTGCATTTTTGCACAAAACAGTATCATCAATTAGAATATAACCGTTTCCGATTTCGGTGAGCGTTCCCGAAACTGTAAGTGCATACGGACTAAACTCTGCTTCATCAGAATTATTCATCGCATATTCGATAATCTTTTCTGCTGCATCCTTACCAATGAAATAACTGCAACTATAATTCAGAATATTGGTTGCAAAATAACCATCTTCTGAAATATAGATCACTCTCTTATATACACCTAAAGCATCGGATGTTACTGAGAAAGTTAGATAGTTTCGATTACTTCTATCAAATCTATCGTTTTGATTATCAAGTTGTGCATCACGACAATCCAAAAGAATTTCCCAAAGGTGCTATGTAAAGACCGAAGAAATATTTATCTTCAGTCTGATGTTTCTGTGCAAAATTTGTCCTCGACGCCCCTTGCAAGGGAAGTACATAGGTAACGGTGTGCTTCACCGTTTCATAGGGATTTCACCTCAGCCGGGTTCGCCGC
>CAKSQF010000009.1 GCA_934486825.1 uncultured Eubacteriales bacterium
TCCACAGCATCTAAACAATTATACCATAGTTCTTGGAGAGGAACTCTAAAAACTACTATATTTATTATACGAGGAGTGATACATATATGAAAGACAAACTCAAAGTCGGAGTTGTCGGGATCGGACGCGGCGGTATGATGATAAGCTACTGCGAAAAAGCGGAGCATGCCGAGCTTGTTGCGATCTGCGACAAGTGGGAAGAAGGTCTCAACCGTTCAAAGAAACAGCACGGCGACAAAATCGCATATTACACGTCGTATGACGAATTTTTAAAGCATGACATGGATGTTGTCGTTCTTGCGAACTATGCAAACGAGCATGCTCCGTTTGCAATCAAGGCAATGAAAGCCGGAAAGGACGTTATTTCGGAGGTTCTGCCAGTGCAGTGTCTTGCCGAAGCGGTTGAGCTTGTCGAAACGGTAGAAAAAACCGGCAGAGAATACTGCTATCTCGAAAACTATTGCTACATGCCCGGACCCCGCGAAATGAGAAAGCTCTACCGTGACGGTCTTATCGGAGAGATACAATATGCCGAGGGCGAATATGTACACAATTGCGAACCGATTTGGCCGTCGATAACCTACGGCGAGCGCGATCACTGGAGAAACAACGACTATTCAACATTTTACTGCACACATTCGATCGGTCCCATGGTACACATCACAGGCAAAAGACCGACAAAGGTTGTCGCATTTGAGCATCCGTTTTCCGAAATGCATGCAAGAATGGGGGCTACCGGCGGTCTGTTCGGACTTGAGATTCTGACGCTCGACAACGGCGCAATATTCAAAAGCATCCACGGAAGCCTTTACAAAAACTCGATATGGTATACGGTCTACGGCAGCAAGGGCAGGATGGAAACTGCGCGCGAGGATGCCCTTCAGGGTGACATCAGTCACCTTTACATCAATGCAAACAAGGAGGAAACCGACTACTCGCAGGAGGGTTGCAGATTTGAAAACTACTATCCTTCGGATGAGTTTACCGAAAAAGCGAAAGAATTCGGGCACGGCGGAAGTGACTTCTACTCCATGTACAACGCAATCGAATGGATCAGGGGCAACAAATCCGCCGACCGCATAGACGTTTACGAAGCGCTCGACATGTTCCTTCCCGGACTTTTCGGATATTTTTCGATTCTTGCCGGAAACATCCCGATGGACATCCCCGATCTGCGTGACAGATCGATCCGCGACAGATACAGAAATGACAGGCGCTGCACGGATCCGAAAGTCGCGGGAGATCAGCTTTTGCCTCCGAACAAAGGCGGCATGCCCGACATTCCGGACGCGGTATACGAACGCATCAGAAACATCTGGCTCGGAAAATAAAGCGGACAGAAAGGTAATACAGAATGGAAAACAAGGTTAAAGTCGGAGTCATCGGCATCGGACGCGGTCATGTAATGATCGACTACTGCGCACACAACGATCATGCCGAGCTTGTCGCAATATGCGACAAATGGGAAAAAGGTCTTGAAGACATGAAGAAAAGCTACGGTGACAGGATCGCATATTATACTTCATATGATGAATTTCTGAAACACGACATGGATGTCGTGATTCTTGCCAACTATGCGACCGAGCATGCCCCCTTTGCAATCAAAGCAATGAATGCCGGCAAGCACGTCTTTTCCGAGGTGCTTCCCGCACAATGTCTTGCCGAGGCTGTTGAGCTTGTCGAAACAGTCGAACGCACCGGGCTGAAATACTGCTATCTTGAAAACTACTGCTACATGAGCGCACCGCGCGAGATGAAACGCCTTTACCGCAGCGGTCTGCTCGGAGAGCTTGAATACGGCGAGGGCGATTACATCCACAACTGCGAGTCGATCTGGCCGTCGATAACCTACGGTGAGCGCGATCATTGGCGCAACCACATGTACACAACATTCTACTGCACACATTCGATAGGACCGCTTATTCATATCACCGGGTTACGTCCCGTAAAGGTAAACGGTCTTGAGCTTCCCTTCAACGAAAGATGCGCGAGGGAAGGCTGTCTCTCGGGTTCGCTCGGGATCGAAATGCTTACCATGGAAAATGATGCGATAATAAGAAGCACACACAGACAGCTTGCGAAAAACTCGGTCTGGTATTCGGTATACGGCACAAAGGGACACGCCGAAAGTGCCCGCAACATTACCGAAAGCGGCGGAGTTGACCGCATCTACACCGATCTTGACAAAGTCGTTGCCGATTACACGACCGAAGGAAACAGCGAACGCAGAGATTATTATCCCAAGGATGAGCTGACCGAACTTTCGCAAAGTTCGGGACACGGCGGAAGCGATTTCTGCGCGATGTACAATGCCATCGAATACATCAGAGGCAACGAGAATGCCGACATAATCGATGTATACGAAGCAATGGACATGTATCTGCCCGGTCTTTTTGCATTCTTTTCGATTCTTGACGGAGGGAAAGAAAAGTACATTCCCGACCTGCGCGACAAATCAGTCCGCGACAGTTACAGAAACGACAGACGCTGTACAGATCCGAAGGTTGCGGGAGATCAGCTGCTTCCCTGCAACGGAAAAGGCAATCCCGACATCCCCGAGGCGGTATATGAGCGCATGAGAAAGGATTTCGGCAGATAAGCAGATGTATTATGCACTGATTTTTGCCGCAACCGTTCTGTTCGGACTGCAATTCTTCTTCAACAGGCTGTATCAGAGGAGCGAGGGAGACGGCATTTCGTCAGCCATGATATTCACCTTTCTGAACGCGTCGGTATGCGCGGCGGAAATGTTCTGCCTCAACCGGTTTGTTTTCTCCTTTTCTCCGTTTTCGATGGGCGTTGCCCTGCTTTGCGGACTGAACAACATTCTTTACGCATACAGTTCTGTCAAAGCTCTCGGAAGAGCCGATCTTGCGACATTTTCCCTGTTTGCAATGCTCGGCGGAATGATACTGCCGTTTATCGGCGGCATCATCTTCTGGAACGAAAAAATAACGGCTTTGAAGATAATTTGCTGTCTGCTCATAATCTTTGCGCTGTGGCTCGGCACCGACCGCGGCTCCGGCAGGAAGGGTGCGGCGAAGTATTACATCATGATATTCGTATTCAACGGAATGTCGGGAATACTTTCCAAGCTGCATCAGTCGGGCGACGGACATGTCACCGAGCAGGGTTACATGCTTCTTTCTTCGATCTGCGCCATGGCGATAAGCGGAACGGTACTCTTTTACCTTGCGGTGATAAAAAAACAGAAGATCGCTCTGAGCAAGCCGGGACGTTCGATTCCGAGCGTGGCGGTCTATTCGGTCATAAGCGGCATCGGAAATCTTCTTCTTCTCATTGCACTCGGTCATGTTGACGCATCGGTACAATATCCTTTTGTAACCGGCGGCACGATCGTAGTATCGGCAATAATATCTGCGATAATCGGAGAAAAACCAGGCATACGCAAGCTTATCGCCATTGCGGTCGCATTTACAGCCACGCTTATTCTCATTTTCTGAATATCAAAAGCTCAAAACATCCCCTCCGGCATGAAAGCCGCAGGGGATGTTTTTACAGCGCATTTTCACAGGAACAACTCAATCAGAAATACCACAGCGCAGGACGATGCCGCAACTGCAAACAGGTTACCCGAAAACCAAGCCACGGCGATCCCGACGACCAGTGCCGCAATCCCGGAAATCGGTGACTGTGTGGCAAAGACAATCGCCGGGAATGTCATTACCGTCAGAGTAATATACGGAACATAATAAAGAAACGACCTTACGAACCGACTCTTTACCGGTTTTCTGAACAGGGTCAAGGGCAATGCTCTTATAAAATATGTCACTGCCGCCGCCGCAAGTATATACATCCAGACATTATTTTTCATCGGTCTTCTCCTTTATCGGAAAAACAAGTGCGGCAACTGCCGCAATCAGCATGGTAAGCAGTATCACCCTTATGCTTTCCGGTATTCCCGAAAAGAAGGGAATCAGCGACATAAGCATCGAAAGGACCGCAGAAGCGATCACAACGGCTGCAACCTTTTTATCATTAACCGAAACAGGAATCACCGATGCGATAAACATTCCGTAAAGGCTCACTCCGAGAGCGCTCTGAAGGCGACTGCCGATTATATTGCCCACTGCAACGCCAAGTCCCGTTCCGACACACCAACCCGGCATTGCAACGCTCATCATTCCGAAATAGAACCACGGATTGAGCGCCTTTGCCTGCATAACGCCGATACTGAACATTTCATCTGTCACCGCCAATCCCATAACAAGGCGATGAATTATCCCGGTTTTATTGCGGTCCAGCTTCTCGGACAGCGCACATGACATCAGAAAATAGCGCATATTTGCCACAAGTTCGGCAACAGCCGCCTGAACTATGCTTCCGCTATCGGATATCACCGAAAACAGTGCGTATTCGCCTGCCGAGGCGTTAAGCAAAAGGCTTGACAATGAAGCCGAGAGCACAGACATCCCCGCACGTCTCGCGGCAAGCCCGAGCGAAAAAGAAACCGCAAGGTAGCCGAGGCAGACAGGCACCCCGCTCTTCACCCCACGGCGATACTCCGACATATTTGATTTTCTTTCAAGAACATTCCGACTCATTATTAAACCTTTTGACCTTTATACTTCACGCTCTGTTGATTATACAACTCTTTTTAATCTCTGTCAAGTATATAAATATCAGGTCGGTCAGGCAGATTTTACACGAACATTTGTTCTTGACAAACCGCATTTTTTGTGGTAGAATTATTACACGAAAGGGAGTGGTCACACGGACAGCAGAATATATTTTGTTATTGATCTCAAATCCTTCTTTGCATCGGTCGAATGTGTCGAGCGCGGGCTCGATCCCATGAACTCCCTCCTTGCGGTCGCCGATCCCGAGCGCAGTGACAAAACCGTCTGTCTTGCGGTCACACCGGCAATGAAAAAGCTCGGGGTTAAAAACCGTTGCCGCGTTTTTGAGATTCCGAAAAACATAGAGTACATCATGGCACCTCCGCGCATGAAGCTTTACATTGACTATTCGGCTCGCATATACAGCATATATCTCAGATATTTTTCGGCGAACGACATGCACATATATTCGATAGACGAGGTATTCATCGACGTTACGCACTATATCTCGCTCTACCGCAGGTCGCCGTACGAGCTTGCAAACTTCATAATGGATGAGATATTCGGCGAAACCGGTATCCGCGCAACATGCGGGATAGGCACGAACATGTATCTTGCAAAAATAGCACTTGACATTACGGCGAAACATTCGCCCGATTTCATCGGATTTCTTGACGAGGACACATACAGGCAGACCTTATGGGATCACAAACCGCTTACCGACTTCTGGAGAATCGGCAAGGGGACAGCCGCACGGCTCGAAAAATACTGCATTTCCACAATGAGGCAGATAGCACGCTGTCCGGAAGAGCTTATCTACAGGCTGTTCGGTATCGACGGTGAGCTTCTGATAGACCATGCGTGGGGGCGTGAAACAGCCACGATCGCCGACATAAAGGCATACACCGGCAAAACAAGTTCAATATCCTCAGGGCAGGTGCTTCCCCGCGACTACGACAACGACGAAACGATAATTATCATCAAGGAAATGATTGACAGTCTTTCGCTGTCGCTTGTCGAAAAGGGGCTTGTAACAGAGTCCGTAGGGCTTAGCATCGGATATTCGTCAAAGGAAAATCTGAGCGATTCGCACGGTACGCGATCACTCAGGTTCGGAACAAGCGCTTCAAGTCTGCTCACCGGGGCGGTACTTGACATATTTTCGCGGATATCCGAAAAACACGCCAAAATCCGCAGAATAAATATCAGCTTCAACAATATTCACACGGAGCAAAACATTCAGTATGACATTTTTTCGGATACAGACGCGCTGGAACGTGAAAAGCGTCTTCAGACCGCCATTATTTCGATCAAGCACAGATTCGGTAAAAACTCGGTTCTCAAAGGGATAAATTTCGAATCGGCGGCAACAATGAGAACACGGAACCGACAGATAGGAGGTCACAAAAGCGGTGAATACGAACCAAAGCAAAAAGCGGACTAAGATGCCCGTATCCGAGCGGGCAAAGCAGTTTTCCCCATTCATGGCAATAGGTGAGCTTGAACCCGCTCTCAAAAGGATAGAGGCCGACAAAAAAGAAGCAAAAATCGAAATCGGCGACGAGCGCGCATCGGAAATAAACGACAAGCTTAACAGCATAAAACCCGGATATCACGCAATCTGCATATATCACAACGGTCTTTGCTATGTCCGCGAAAGCGGATATGTGAAAAAGATCGATCTTGTTTTCCGCACAATCGAAATCGGAGAAAAAATGATCTTTTTCGACGACATACTCGAAATATCATTTTCCGCAGATGACAAAAAGTCTCCCCTTGCCCTGACAGATTTCGACTGAATAATCCACAATTGTGGATTATGGGGCTGAATATCCGAATCTGACCATTGACAACTGCCTGTCCGACATATATAATGATGTCAGAAAAGCGAAAGGAACGGTATTTGGAATGAACATTCTCATTTTAAGCGCCAACACCGGCGAAGGTCACAACGGCGCGGCAAGAGCGCTGTACGAAGAATTCCGCTCAAGAGGTGTCGGTTGCGAGCTCGTTGACGCGCTTTCGCTGTGCGGCGAAAAAACATCAGACACGATATCGTCCATATACAATTCAATGATTGTAAAGCTTCCGCATCTTTTCGGAGCCATATACCGTGCCGGGAAGATATACAGCTCAATCGGCATCAAAAGTCCGGTCTTCATAGCAAACTCGTCACAGTCGGACAAGCTGTTGAATTTTATAAATGAAAACGGCTTTACGGCTGTTGTATCCACCCATCTTTTTCCGATGCAGACCCTCACATATCTGAAAAGATCGGGAAAAATCAATATCCCGTGTTACGGCGTACTGACCGACTATACACTGATTCCTTTCTTCCGCGAAGTGGAGCTTGACATGTGCTTTGTTCCGCATGCCGATGTTCTGGAAGAATGTGTACGTGAAGGAATGGACAGGCGGAGACTTGCTGTCACCGGAATACCGGTTTCGTCCGGATTTTCGTCGGGTATCGACAGAGCGCAGGCAAGGCAGCTGCTGTCAATTGCCGACGACCGAAAGGTGTATCTCATCATGACCGGAGGCGCCGGATGCACCTATGCCCTTCCGATCTGCAACTTTCTGCTTTCATTCAATGATCCGAACGCCGAGATATTTGTGCTTACAGGAAAAAACAAGGATCTGTACAATGAGATAAGACGCGAACACAGGCATGACAGTCGGGTTCATGCGGTTTCATTTACCGACAAGGTTTACCTTTACATGAAAGCGTCCGATGTTCTGATATCCAAATCGGGCGGTATCACCTGTACCGAGGCTGCCGCCGCGCAGATTCCGATAGTACACGTCAACGCGATCCCGGGATGCGAAACAAAGAATGCCGAGCTGTTCGAAAGAAACGGAATGTCGGTTCGTGCGACAGATCCCGCAAACGCCGCCGATCTTGCTTTCTCCATAGCAAACGACAATGCGCGAAGTGCCCGCATGCGAAAGTGCGAGGCGGAATGTATAAATCCGCATGCCGCTTCCGACATTGCGGATGCAGTTATGAGAAAGAAGAGGAGAAAGTCAAAAAATGCGTGATTTTATTTTAAATTTTGCCCCATACATAATTTTCACCTGCCTCGGATTTCTTTCCGGAAGCATACTTTTCTGCAAGCTGATTCCGCTTGTATTCTTCGGAAAAGACATTTGCTCTCTGTCGGACGACAAAAACCCGGGTGCGGCGAACGTATTCATGTCATGCGGTCCCGTAATAGGAATGATATGCCTCATCCTTGAGATATGCAAGGGATTTGTTCCGGTCTTTATCTCACTGAGGTACACTGATGTCCGCAATCTTTTGTTTGCCCCCATAATCGCCGCCCCGGTCATCGGTCATGCGGTCGCTCCCTTCAACGGTTTCAGGGGTGGAAAAAGCATTGCGGTATCCTTCGGCGTCATGCTCGGCATGTTGCCGGTCACAAGATGTGTTCTCATCCTCGCGGCAATCTACATAGTCACATCGACGCTGATCCGTGTGGAACCGCACAGAAAGCGCAGTATCGTAACATACGCACTGTTTGCCGTCGGCTCCGCACATCTTCTGATCCGACGCGGGCTTGCATCGGTTGCGGTCGGTGTAATTATACTGTCGCTTACCGTTATTTACAAGCACTCACTCAGATTCTGCACCCCGGAGGTTATAGAAAAAGAAAACTGCGAAAAAGTCGCCGTCAACAAAGACAAACCGGCGCAGTAAGCAAAAAAATCCGCACTCCGAAAGACAAAGTCTTTCGGAGTGCGTTTCTTATACCTTTTCCCTGATCGCTCCGATCAGATCACCGAGTCCCTGCTCGAATTCGGCACCGTACCAATGATCTTTATCCTTTACCGTTCTTTCGATACATCCCACGGTGAAGTCGGCGGCAATCTTTGCGCTTTCAATGAGAGAAATGCCTCTTACATACGAACCGATGAATGCCGATGCGAAAATATCTCCGGTTCCGTGGCATCCCTTTGATATTTTCCTATGACAGTAATAATCGGACACACCGCCATCGCACACGAGCACGCCCGTCGTTTCGTCGGTATATCCGACTCCGGTAAGAACGATCTTCTTTGCACCGAGAGCGGACAGCTTTTCGCAAAGACTCTTTACGTAGCCATCATCATATTCGGTTCTGTATTCGGTATCGGTCAGCAGACATGCCTCGGTTATATTCGGAAGTATTATATCAGCCGATGCGCAGAGCCTCTTCATTGCATCGACAAATCCGGCATCAAACCCGGGATAGAGTCTGCCGTTATCAGCCATCGCCGGGTCAACCGCCTTAAGTAGCCCGGTATTCGGCTTCCCGAGTCTTTCAAACATCTTTTTTACAATATCTATCTGCCTTTTGCTTCCGAGATAGCCGGTATATATTGCGTCGAATCCGATCTTTTCGCTGATCCAATGGTTCATTATAGGTTCCATATCGTCGGTAAGATCACGGAATGTATAGTTTGAAAATCCGCCTGTATGGGTTGACAGAACCGCAGACGGAAGCACGCAGGTTTCAAGTCCGCATGCCGAAAGGATCGGCAGTGCAACAGTCAGCGAACACTGCCCGACGCAGGAAATATCCTGAACAGTCAGCACTCTTTTATATTCATTGTTCATTTTAATCGCTCCCCAAAAAAAATTACATGCTTATTATAGCATAAAAACGGGCGATATCAACCGGAGTGAACGACATTTTACAAAAATCTGTCAAAGATTTTACATTTACGGTGCCGTACCTCAATACCTGTTCGTTTTCCTTTTTCTGAACTCTGTCGGAGAGCATCCTCTGTAATGGCGGAAAAGCCGTCCGAGATATTGCACCGACGAAAAGCCGGTCGAAAGCGCTATATCTGTCACGCTTTTCGATGTTGTCGAAAGCATTTCCTCTGCTTTTCTCATCCTGACATAATTTATATACTCACCGACAGTCGTTCCGACGGTGTTTTTGAACAGTCGGCAAAGATAATATTTATTTATATAGGATTCACCGCTTATCATATCAAGCGACAGCTTTTTCTCACTGTTCGTATTTATATATTCGATAACGTCCGCAATTTTTTCAAGTTTCGTCACATCGGCAATTTCGTGCAGATCGACAAGCAGCCGATATCTGCGCAAAAAAGCAAGTATTCCGTAAATGCATGATCTGATATACAGATCATACGCCACTCCCTTTGTCTTATATTCTCGGATCATTCTGTCTATCGCATCCGACACCTCGGTATGCTCCCCCTTTTTTACAAGCATATACGGGCTTGCGAAATTGATGTTGATGAAGGCACTGAGATATTTTTCGGTCTGAGGCTCCTTTTCGGCAAGATAGTTTGACGCATCAAGCTGAACAAGATCACATACCGACCTTTCGGGTCCGGGAATCAGTCTGTGCACGGTATTAGAGTTGACTATCAGCAGATCTCCCACCGAGACCCACTCTGTTTTGTCGGCAAATCCGCATCTGATCCTGCCGGTTTTGACCTTCACAAGTTCAATCTCTCTGTGAAAATGAAACCCAAGATATCTGGCGCTGTCGATGAGTTCCAGATCGCAGAAAAGATTCACGTCAAGCTCCGGCAGATTTGACCTTATATGTTCGCTCTCCGATTTAATTTCATTCACTGCTTTATCACCCCGGTTAAAGTCAATATTCTTTCACTTACAGTCAATAATAGGACAGAAAAAATCAATATGTGTGATATAATTATACCAAATGTAAAATTAAATGTCAATGTGACAACAAGAAAAAATATGGACAATTCCGAAACAATTTATCAAAGCAAAGAATACATACGGTCCCGCACCGCATACACGCTATACTGCGCATTCGAATATTTTATCACCCTGCTTATCAGCGATGCCTTTCTGGCAAAGTTACTGAAGGCGATAGGTGTTTCCGACAGTGTTACCGGTATAATTTCATCGATAATATCGTTTGCCTTCCTTTTTCAGCTGCTCTCGTTTTTTGCGGCAAGCCGTATAAAAAACGCAAAAGCGGTGATAATCGCCGCAAATATAGGCTCACAGCTTCTTTTCGCCGCCATATATCTTATTCCTTTTGCAGACGCAGGCGTAAAGCTGAAAACTTTTTTTGCGATATCATGTCTGGTTACCGGATATGCATTCTCAAACTTCGTAGCCGGTATGCTGTTCAAGTGGGCAAACTCATATGTGGACAAATCAAAGCGCGGAATTTTTTCCGCATACAAGGAGGTAATTTCCCTGATCGGCGGAATGATTTTTTCGCTTGTCATGGGGGTGATCGTCGATTCCTTCGACAGCTCCGGGAACAAATCCGCCGGCTTTCTCTTCCTTGCGATAACCGTTCTTGTGCTGACCTCATTCAACTTCATATGTCTCATGCTTATCGGCGGAAAGAACAGCGGCAACACTCAAAAAAGCAATCCTCCCTTCAGTAAAATTATAGCAAACACTCTGAAAAACCGCAATTTCCGCAGGATTGTTGTTCTGACTATCCTCCAATATACCGCGCTTTACACAACGATCGGCTTTATGGGTGTCTATAAGATCGGAATTCTCGGTTTCAGTGTCGCCGCAGTACAGATAATAAACATAGTTGCAAACATCTGCCGCGCGGTCGTATCCGCACCGTTCGGACGCTTTTCCGACCGACATTCATATGCCGTCGGAATGAAGGTTGCCATGGGACTCCTTGCCGCCGCCTTCTTCATAAACATTTTTTCGGCTCCGCAGACAAAGTGGTTTGTAATTATATTCTCGGTGCTCCATTGCGTAAGCCTCGCCGGTTCCAATCAGAATTCATTCAACATAGTTTACGATTATGTCGAAAACGACTGCATTGTACAGGCGCTTGCGGTAAAGAACTGCATCGGCGGGGTATGCGGCTTTCTCGCTTCCCTCATTGCAAGCCGCCTTCTTGCCGTTATCGGTGAAGAAGGGATAAGCGTATTCGGTCTTACGGTATACGGTCAGCAAATCCTTTCGGCAATCTCGGCGGCTGTTGCACTTTCGGCTGTTTTTTACACAAAATACAAAATAGAAAATAACAGATCAAAGGAGAAAAATCAAAATGGTCAGAGTTAACATTGACGTTTCGGACAAAACAGGCGTCATCAAACCGATGCACTCGGTCAACAACGGTCCGGTCGGCGGCAAATCATCAAACGTCGAAGCTTACCGTGCGGCGGGAATACCGTATGCTCGCACCCATGACTCATCCTTCAATGCAGGCTACGGAGGAGAGCACACGATTGATGTCCACCTGATATTCACAAATTTTGACGCCGACGAATACGACGAAAAATCATATGATTTTACGGTCACCGACAATTACATCAAAGAAATAATGTCCGTTGGTACCAAGGTCTTCTACCGTCTCGGTTCAAAAATTGAGCACGGCATCAAGAAATACGGCACGGTTGTACCGAAGGATTATCACAAGTGGGCGGTCATCTGCGAACACATTATCCGTCACTACAATTACGGCTGGGCTGACGGTTTCCATTACAACATCGAATATTTCGAAATATGGAACGAAGCCGATCTCGGCGCCGGCAATATCAAAAATCCCTGCTGGCAGGGAACCGAAGAACAGTTCTTCGAATTTTTCAATGTCGCCGCAAATCATCTGAAGAGCTGTTTTCCGGAGCTTAAGATCGGCGGTCCTGCGCTCGCCTTCTGGAAGCATACCGACTGGGTAAACGGATTCTTTAACAGGCTCACCGCTCCTATCGACTTCTTCTCATGGCACATGTATTCCGACGACCCGTCAAAGGTTGCGTCACGCATCCGTGATATCAGAGCTTATCTCGACGCGCACGGACTTGCAAAAGCCGAAAGTATTCTGAACGAATGGAACTATGTCAAGGCATGGACGGGTGAAAACTGGCATTACAGTCTCGAAACCGAAAAAAATCTGAAAGGCTCCGCCTACATTTCATCGGTTATGCTTGAAAGCCAGAACGCGCCGCTCGATCATCTCATGTTCTATGATGCACGTCCGTGTTCGATGAACTCAATGTTCAATACCGACATGCCGTGCAAGAAGCTGAAGGGCTACTATCCGTTCCCCATGTTCAACAGTCTCTATTGTCTGAAAAACGCCGTTTCGGCAACAAGCGATGACGCAGATGTCAGGGTTGCCGCCGCAAACAACGAAAACTGCTCGGCAATAATGCTCAGCCACTTCAACGACGACGAAAGTACTGCCGAAAAGGAAGTATCCGTACATGTACGTGGCGATCATGCCGGAACAAAGAAAGCATCGGTTTACATGCTTGACGACGTCAACAACTGCAAACTGACAAAGGAAGAGGTATTTACATCCGACGAATACACCATTGTTCTGAACATGCCTCTCTACTCCACATGTCTTATAAAAATCGAATGTGAATAATTACGACACAAAAGGTGCGGACAGCATTGTCCGCACCTTTTTCTTATTTATTGATCTTTATAATTACTCCCTCCGGAGGATGCTTTGCAAGATCCTCGCAGATTGCGATTACCGGGGCGGCAGCCCACGGATGGCAGAGGCTGGTGTTCCATTTTTTATCCTTACCCCATGCTTCGAAAAGGGTGGTCGCCCCCTCCCTCAGCATATTGAGCCACGAATTTTCGCCGTCATTCACGGCAAGAAGGTATTCAAGATCATATCTTCCGATCGCCGCGCAAGCCTTCAAAACGAAATAGGCAAACTGAACGCCGCAAAAAAAGCCCTTCTCTTCTATCATTGAAGCAACAGAATCGTATGCATCCTTTTTCAGAAAGCCGTAAAAGGCGGGAATTACATTGGAGTGGAGTGAATGATGCGGTTTTCTGCCCGTTTCTCTGTAATATGACAGAGGTCGGTCCGCATACAGCCTGCGATCGGTGTCATAAAATGCCTTTTCGTATTCTCCGATAACCCCCGAGAAATCGTCGCAAAGTCGGTCTCCGACTATCGCATGCAGCTTATTACGGCAGATAAGTGCACCGATATAGTAGGCGTTTACAACATTATGGAGTGTGTCGGGAGCTATCGGATTTTCAAGCCCGCAGTCATAGCCGTCACGCAGATTGGGCGGCCAATCGACGATATTCCACTTATCCGTGACTCCAACCAGCAGTCGGTTTTCGTTTTCGAATTCTGAAAAATGCGCTATTATACCGTCAACAGTCGGCAGAAAGCGCGAAACGCTTTCGGCATCGCCCGTATGTCGGTAGTAATTAAGCAGTTGCAGTGGGTACTGAAGTGAAAAATCGGCTATCTCCTGCATATGGGAACCGGGTGCGACCGCCATAAGTCCGGGGCATATTGCCGCCGACGCCGCAAAATCCGAAAGAGTTTTCAGGTAAGGCTGTCTGTCGCCGGTTATACACAGCAATGCAAGACCGCTTACCGTAAAATCGCCGAGATACTGTCCTTTTTCACGGGTCGGGCAATCAAGAAATCCCTCCTGCGTCGCATATTTCAGGGTATCCCGACAGAGAGTCCACACCGATCCGAGCCTTGGGTCATTTGTTTCAAGCAGTCCTTTCGAATCATCAAAAGGATAGTGGCGCACGATTGCTGATATACCGTCTATATCTGTCGGTTTATCCGATATGAGATTGACATATCTGAACGCCTTATAGTCATAAAACTCGGGCACATCGATATTTCCGGACAGCGTCAGCGTCTCGGTATAATTACAGAGCGCTCTCAGTCTGCCGCGCACATTATATCCGTCGGTTTCCTCACCGCATATCACGGTAACCGTATCTCCGGCTCTGCCCTTCAGTCTCATGTTTAACTGTCCGACGATTTCCCTGCCGAAATCAATGAAAAGCTTTCCGCTCTCGTATCCGACCATGCGCTCGGGATTCAGCTCTTTGATCTCCAACACAGGAGTCGGTGCATCGGCAAATACATGTCCGTGGTCGGGATCAACAACCGCGCTCTCCCATCCGTCACCCTCGCCGAGCTTATCCCGGTTATCTTTCAGGCGAAAATCAATATTTTCGGTAAATGCGGTATCATAACCGATACGCTCACCGACTCCGTACTCATATGCTCTGCGGCAGATCCAGCCGTCAGAGCTTCCGAATACCCACTCGCCGTTTTTATACAGATCAAATATACACCCCTGTCGGTTATCGCCGCTGTTCCACACCCTGTTGACAAGCCCCTGATAAAAAACGTGAAGCGCGATCTTATTGACGTGATTCGGTTTTATGTATCCGCCAAGATCAATCTTATTGAAGCGGTAGAGAAACGGATAACCGGGAGCGGGTCCCTGACAGACAAAACTGCCGTTTACATACAGCTTGTAATAATCATCCGCGCTGACATATGCAAAATAATCCGCCGCGCCGTCGGCAATATAGCTGCCGCAGAACCATGTATGATCGGCAATGATTCCCTCGCCCGCGCGTGAAACTTTCCCGGGCGTCAGTTCCTTATGAAAATCATCTGTTTTGCAAAGACCCGCGAAACGGGAGGACGTTATCCACTGTGAAACAAATTCCATAGCCACCTCATTCGGTTGTTATTCCGGAAAAAGTGCCGCAAATATCTGCTATCTGCGGCACTTTTTTAATCAATATGACACTGTAAGCTGCATCTTGAAGGCTTCCTCGGCGTAAACGGCGTGAGGAATGCCTTTGGGCATTATGAGAGTTTCGCCGGCTTCCAGAAAGAAGACATTTTCCCCTACGGTAAATTTTCCCTTGCCTTCAAGGACGGTAACCATTGCGTCGCCGCCTGCCGCATGGGAGGATATTTCCTCGCCCTTTGCAAACGAAAAAACAGTCATGCTGACATAATCGTTCTGAACAAGCGTTTTACTTACGACCTGTCCTTCCCGGTAATCGACGAGTTGTGAAAGCTTCAGCTTTCTTTCCTTTTCAATATTCTTGTACATTTTTCGATCTCTCTTTTATAAAAGCAGTTTCGGAATCAGTATTTCTTCAAAGCGTTGAAAAAATACGTGCTCCCTTTTTTCTTATCCACATCACAAGCGCAAGGTCTGCGGCAGCGGTCAGAGCGGAAAAACCCGCGGTGTACAATACCGGATAACCGAGTCCCGAAACACAGAATCCCGCAATAACAAAAACAACACCGTAAAACATTCCGCCGAGCAGGACGATCATAACTCCCATGCTCTGTTTTATCGGAACCATTTCGCTCGTCCATTCGAGATTTGGCTTTTTCAGATTCACGAAAATTCCGGTCAGCGCCGACATAAGCACGAAAAGCTGCGGAAGCAGAAGCAATAATACTCCCATCACGACCGACGGCTTTATTACCACAACACCGACAACCGAGCAGATTGCCACCGGAACCGATGTCAGGAGCAGGTGAAGCTTTACTTTTGCACAAAGCGGTTTTACCGGGTCGATCGGCAGTGACTGGAGTATATATATCGACTTACCTTCAAGCGACACCGACGGTGCGGTAATATCATTCATGGACGAAAGCACGCAGATCATTGCGACAAACACTATTACGATTTCGTTGCGGTTAAATTCAAACTCATTCAGAAACAGGTTAAAAATGTTGTTTCCCTGTACCGCAAGGTACACGGCGACAGCTATTATGAAAACGGTTCCGAACCCGCAGTTAAGCATATACGTAGGGCTGTGCATAAACCGCGCCGCTTCTTTTGCCAAAAGAGCGGAAGAAGTGCTTTTCATTCTTGCCTTCTTCGACTTATATTTCACCCGCTCTGTTTTTGACACCGAGGTTGCAATCGAGATAAAGCTTTTTGAGAGCAGATACCAGACAAGAGCAAGCGCAAGCAGGGTAACCGCAGTGAGAATCAGAATCGACAGGATATTTCCGGTTCCGACGCTTCCGAGCACATATATCGGATATGCGGCTCCTTTTATTGCTTTTCCAACACTCTCAAGATTCTGCAAAAGACCGGTAATCAGTTCATTTGCTTTAAAATACACAATGTAATATATTGCGAGAAAAGCGAGAGAGAGCAAAACAGTTATGATGCTCCTGTTCTTCAGCTTCTGACTTATCCGTGCGACAAGATAGCCGAGTGCACATGACAGCACAAGGACTATGAGCGATATCATAATTACAAGTATCAGACTGCCTATTACCGAAAGCACCGTCTGCCCTGCCGTTATGAAATAGACGACAATTGCCGGCAGTATGACAACAGCCGAGAACATAAGTCCCATAAGATACACGCTGAGCAGTCTCGAAACAAGCAGACATCTCACCGGAATCGGCATCGAAAGCAGCATATCGTTATCCTTGGCAAGGTACAGTCCCGAATACGTATTGAAAACGCTTCCGAAAATGCCCAATGCGATCGCTATCATGCCGATTATCGCAAAATACATCCAGTCAAGTCCCGCATCCACCATGGGCTTACACATTGTAAGTGCCAGGTAGGTGAACATTCCCCCGATTGCACAGACCAGGAGCAACGCATAAAGTATTACGAAAATGATACTTGTGACCTTACTGCGGGCTTTCCCCTTCTTCCTGTCATAGAAAAAGCTTTGGTTGATCTCCGCAAACTGTTTTTTCAGCAAAGTTTTAAGCATAGATTTTTCCTCCCGATCAGGCGTTATCGGCAAGTTCAAGGAATACATCCTCAAGACTTTCGTCCCCTCTGACCTCTTCCATGGTTCCCGAGCGCACAAGCTTGCCTTTACTGATTATTGCGACCCTGTCACAAAGCTTTTCGGCAACCTCCAGTACGTGGGTTGAGAAAAATATCGCCCCTCCGTTATCGCAAAGCTCACGCATCATTGTTTTCAGCAGATGCGCGGCTGTCGGGTCAAGTCCGACAAACGGTTCGTCCATGATAACAAGCTTCGGATCATGAATCCATGCCGATATCACCGCCAGTTTCTGCTTCATACCGTGCGAATAGGCGGAAACCGGCTGTCCGAGGTCTTCGGTAAGTCCGAATGCGTCGGCATATTTTTTTATCCGCTCACTGCGTACATCGGCAGGAACTCCGAAAATATCCGCAACAAAATTAAGATATTTTATTCCCGTCATAAATTCATACAGGTCGGGATTATCCGGGATATATGCAATTTTCTTTTTGCACTCTATCGGCGCGTCCTTTATCGACTTACCGTCGATAAAAATATTTCCGCCGTCAAAATCGAGTATGCCGACCACCGACTTCAGAGTCGTGGTCTTGCCCGCTCCGTTATGCCCTATAAATCCGTATATTTCGCCCTTCGCGATATGCAGTGACAGATCGTCAACCGCCTTTTTATCGCCGTATGTCTTTGTTAAGTGTTCAATTTTAAGCATATGCTCCTCCTTACCGATCCGCATCGGGTACGGACAACAGGTATCCGTCCCATTATACTAACATTTGAAAATGTTGTCAATAGAATAAGGAAAATCTCAACCAAAAAACAGCAGACACACAGTCTGCTGTTATATTTTTTCAAAGCACGCACTTGAGAAACTGCTGTGTACGCGGATTTTTCGGGTGGTCAAAAAGCTCTGCGGGTGTTCCCTCTTCTGTAATTGCTCCGTCACTCATAAATATGACACGATCCGCAACCTCTCTTGCAAATCCCATTTCATGGGTAACGATCACCATCGTCATTCCTTCTGCGGCGAGCTTGCGTATCAGGTCAAGAACCTCGCCGACCATCTCGGGATCAAGCGCCGATGTAGGCTCGTCAAAAAGGATCACCTTCGGATTCATTGCGAGCGAACGCACTATTGCTATACGCTGCTTCTGCCCTCCCGACAGTGTTGACGGATAAACATTTTCCTTATCACGAAGTCCTATCCTGTCAAGAAGCGAGCAGGCATTTTCATATGCCTTTTCCTTTATCGATTTAACGCTTTCGGTGATCGGTTCGAGCGGCAGTTTTTGCTTTCTGAAAAGATTTGCAAACTTTCTGCAGGCATTCGCCCTTTTTTTCTGCGCAAGTCTAACCTTTCCTATATGAACCGGAGCGAGCATTATATTTTCTATTACGGTTTTATTGTTGAAGAGATTGAACTGCTGGAACACCATTCCCATTCTCTCTCTGTGGCGGTTTATATCAACTCTCATATCGGCAAGGTTCTCGCCCTCAAAGAAGATCGAGCCGCCGGTCGGGTCCTCCATACAGTTGAGGCAGCGCAAAAATGTCGATTTTCCGCTTCCGGACGGTCCTATGACCACGACCTTCTCGCCATCGGCAACAGTCGTTGTTATCCCCTTCAATACTTCAACATCGCCGTATTTTTTTGTCAGATCAACGACCTCTATCACTTTTCCCGAGGCTCCTTTCCATAATTTTTATGCAAAGTGTAATTACAAGGACTATGACTATATACAGCAGTGCCATTACGATATACGGAATCATAAATTCGTAGCTGGTCGAGCCTATATTGTTGAAGGCAACATAAAGATCGACCGCGCCGACGAACGAAACGACAGACGTCTCTTTGATAAGGGCGATAAATTCGTTACCGAGCGTCGGCAATATGTTTTTAACCGCCTGCGGAATGACAATCTTTATCATTGTGGTTGAATATGACAGACCCACCGATCTTCCGCCCTCCATCTGACCGCGATCGACCGACTGAATACCGCTCCTCATTATTTCGGATATATATGCGCCGCTGTTGAGTCCGAAAACACACACCGAAACGGTTACCGAATCAAGATTCAGTCCCATGAGCGGAAGCGCAACGTAATAAAACACAAGAAGCTGAACAACCATCGGCGTTCCGCGGAAAAGCGCAACATAAAAGGCGCATATTTTATCGAGCACACGCGGCAGGCGCTTATATTTCGGCATCACGCGCACAATGGCTATAAGCGTTCCTATCACTATACCGATAAGCAAACCGAGAACGGCAATCACTGCCGTGTTTTTCAGTCCGGTCAGCACCTCGCGATATCCGCCGTAATCTATGAAATATTTGATGAAAGTTTGAATTTTTCTGTCAAAATCGGACATCTTTTTATCCTTTCGTGAGGTTTACAAACAGCATTTGAGGCTGTCTCAGACGAGACAACCTCATATGCCGCTCATTATCTGTTTTTTACTTATCGCCGTTGAGCGCCTTTACTATGCAGTCCGCCGGCGCGGAATCGATCACGACATAGTTTATGTTTCCGTTGAGCAGGTCCTGAACTGCCAGCGATCCGTTTTTATAACCCTTTCCGGTAACTTTGAAGTTGTTGGACGCATAATCGTCTTCGTTATTGACGAACATCTTGCCGGTTGTTCCGTTCTGATAACCCACGGTGATCTTGCTGTCAAGCTTCTGAAGCTGTGCAATGACATCCTCTGCGGTCTTGCAGTTGTCAAAAGTCGTATCGTCCGAAGATACGATAAGCTTCTGCGATGCCTTATAGTAGGTTTCCGAGAAGTTGACGTGTTCCTTCCTGTCCTCTTTGACGGTAAGCCCGGCCATTGCTATGTCGCACTTGTGCTGTCCTACGCTGAGGCAGACCGCATCAAAATCCATGTTGTTTATTACAAGCTCTTTTCCGAGTTCTTCGGCAAGCAATGCCGCAATTTCCATATCGATACCGTAGTATGTATCGCCTTCCTTATACTCGAACGGTTCAAAGCTTGCGTTTGTCGCAACCACGAGCTGATCTTTTGAAGCATCATACTCTGCCGACTTCACGCCGACCTTTTCACTGCTTCCGAAATAGTGATCGCAGATCTCATCGAACTTTCCGTTTTCCTTGATCTTCTTGATAAACGCGTTCACCTTTTCAAGAAGCTCGGGCTGATCCTTGTCCACGCCGAACGCGTAATCCTCCTGAGTCAGCTCAATCTCAATGATCTTCGCTTTTTTTGCGCCGCCGCAACCGACAAGCATGGTTGCAATCATTATGAAGCATATCGCTCCGCAAATGAATTTTTTCATTTTTTTGTCCTCCGTAAAATGCATGTTTGAAATTTGATGTGCCTATTATACTGCATAAAAATACATTTGTCAAGAGGTTTTTTGAAAAAATATTCATTTTTTAAAAGTTTTTTTGCATATTATCAAACAAGCACATCAGCAGTTGCATCTTCCTCATACTGTCTTGTATAAAGTGCATAATAATGTCCCTTCAGTGCCATAAGCTCGGAGTGCCTGCCCTCCTCCACTATCCTGCCGTTTTTGACAACAAGGATAATATCGGCATCAACCACGGTCGATAGTCTGTGTGCGATAACGAGCGAAGTTCTTCCCTTTGTGATTTCGGCGATCGCCGTCTGTATCTTCTTTTCGGTTATGGTATCGACTGATGCGGTCGCCTCATCGAGTATAAGTATACGCGGATCGGCAAGTATTGCCCTTGCAAACGAAATAAGCTGTTTTTCGCCGGTAGACAGCAGATCGCCACATTCGCCGACCTCGCTGTTTATTCCGTTTTCCATACGCGCCACAACTTCGTCCGCCGACACGCGTCTGAGAGCCGAATCTATTTCTTCGTCTGTTGCGTCCGGTTTTGCGTACCGCAGATTATCAAGGACTGTTCCCGAGAAAAGGTGAGGGGTCTGAAGCACATATCCGATATTGCTGTGAAGCCAGAGTTGTGAGCGGTCCCGTGCATCTCTGCCGTCGATCAGCACTTTGCCCGATGTAGGCTCATAAAATCTGCACACAAGATTAACAAGGGTGGATTTCCCCGCGCCGGTCTCTCCGACGATCGCAACATTCGATCCCTGCGGTATTTTCAGATTAAAGTGATCGAGCACGGTCTCCTCTCCGTCCGGATAATGAAAGGAAACATCGACAAATTCGATATCACCGTTAAGCTTTTCGAAGTTTTCCCTCTTCGGTTCAAAGGTCGTTCCGTATTTTTCGATAACATCGGGACGGTCGGCAACATCCGACTCGGTCGCGAGAAGCTTTGTCAGACGTTCGATATTTACCTGAACCGCGATCATATTGGAAATTGCATCAATCACCCATCTTATCGGTTCGATTATCCCCTGCGCATATGACATAAGGAGCGAAAGGGTTCCTATGAGCATCACTCCCTGCTGTGTAATTATACCGCCGCGCCAGAGTACGATTGCGAGCGATATGGAGGAGGCAAAGATTATCGTCGAGCCGAACAATGCGCGTATTCTTGAGGTGTGCACCGACACCTTTTTCATTTCACTGCTGTCCTTGCGGAATCCGCTCTCTATCCTGTCTTCCACAACCAGCGTTTTTATTGTTTTTGCCCCGGTTATTGCCTCATTGAAATCACCGGATATTCTTGAGTTTATATCCCTTATCCTGCGGTTAAGCTCGGTCAGTTTCTTTTCAAGCACACCTATCAGCAGTGTGACTGCCGGAACGACGGCAAGTATCATCAATGCGAGCGGAAGATTTACCGCAAGCATGACCGCCGCCGCGCCTATCATGTAGGATATCTGCCATACCCCGTCCATAAGGCTCCACGACACAAGCTCACCTATACGTGAGGTATCACTCATTATACGCGAATGTACATATCCTACGCTGTTCTGATTGAAATAGGAAAAAGAAAGCGTCTGGAGATGATTGAAGGATGCCTCGCGCAGATCCCTGTCAACATTCACCTCGATATAAAGCGCCTGATATGAAGAAATGTAGTTTGTCACCGACGACATCGCAGTTGCCACAACATACAGGACTATGAAAAGCCACAGAGTCTCAAGCTCGCCCTTTCCGACGAAAACATCTATTGCATAGCGCTGGAAGAACGGCAGGATAATATCGATAACGCTTACGGCAATTCCCATAAGGATCATCAGCGCATATCGCTTTTTGTATTTTTTCAGATAGGGCATAAGCCTCGGTATTCCGAAGAACCGAAGGTTTACCGCCTTTTTGTTTTCATTGTTTTCGGTCATTTATTTTCCCTCTGCCGAATCGGCATCAGACAGCATACCGGTCTGTATACTGTATATTTTTGCATAAAGTCCGCCCGCCGCAACAAGCTCGTCATGCGTTCCCTCTTCAGCCACTCTGCCCTTATCAAGCACGATTATTTTATCGGCATGCATAAGGGTTGTTATTCTGTGTGCAATCAGTATAACGGTCGCGCCCGCTGTTTTTTCGGCAAGAGCGGCACGGATTTTGGCATCGGTTTCGGTATCGACCGCCGAAAGCGAATCGTCAAACACCATTATCGGCTTTTTGCCCACAAGCATTCTTGCGATTGCCGCGCGCTGTTTCTGCCCGCCCGAAAGCGTGACTCCTCTTTCGCCGACAAATGTATCGTATCCGTTTGCAAACTGTTCAACCGTATCATCAAGGCACGCGATCGACGCCGCCTCCCTTATCTCGGGCAGCTTTGCTTTATCTGCCGTTATCCCTATATTTTCTTCAAGCGTTCTCGAAAACATGAACGGCTCCTGAAGTACCATTCCGATACGGCTTCTCAGCCATTTTGCACTGATATCCGAGATATCGATACCTCCGACCGTGATTTTCCCGTTTTCCGGCGGCAGATCATAAAGTCTGTCAAGCAGATACATCATTGTCGATTTTCCCGAGCCTGTTGCACCGAGTATTCCGAATGTGGTACCTGCTCTGATCTCAAAGCTTACATCATTCAGGATATTCGGACAGTTCTCGTAAGCGAAGCTCACATGGTCAAACACTATATCGCCATTCATATCGGGTTCAAGCGCTCCCGGCTTATCCTTTTCGGTTTCGGATGAAAGAATATAGGATATACGTTTTACCGAAACGCCTGCCTTACTCAGCTCGGATATCATACGTCCGAGCTGTCTTATCGGCCATATAAGCATTGAATTGTAGGAAATAAATGCGATATACTGCCCGGCTGTCATTTCCGACTTTGTACACATCACTGCGCCGATCACGATTATGAGCATCACCTGCAAGCCGGATATGAAATCGGAAGAGCACCAGAAGGCGGACATGACCGTACCGAGCTTCTCCCAAAGTCTGCAATAAAAGTTATTCTGTCGGGCAAATTTATCCTTTTCGAAGCTTTCCTTTCCGAAGGCTCTGACAACGCGCACGCCCGTCAGATTTTCCTGCACGATTGCCGAGAGCTTTCCCTCATTTTCATCACATTCTTCAAAACGGCTTCCGATCATTCTGTGAAACAGAGCCGAATAGGCGATTATTACAGGCATTGTAAGCAATGCGGTAAGTGCAAGCTTCACATTCATCGAAAACATGAAAGAAAGGGCAAGCACAAGCATTATCACTATTCTGAATATTGACACAAGCTGTTCGGACAGAAAGCGTTTTACCATATCGACATCCGATGTACAGCGTTGTATGATATCGCCGGTCTGATTTTTCATATGCCATGAAAAAGGCAGATGCTCTATATGGTTAAAAAGACTGTTGCGCATGGTAAGCACGGTAGTCTCTGCCGCTTTTGTGTAAAAAACCGTGAAAAAGTAGCGCATCACAGCCGACACGAACGCGATCGCAACAATCGCAAGTGCGGGAATCCACAGGTTCTCCGCAAGGTATGCGACCCCGCCGACCGCATCTGCAAGCTTTTGCGCGGCTGTCGGCAGATTTACGGTTTCCTTTCCTATCACGGCATCGACGGTAAAGCTCACTACCTGCGGGCTGAGCATATCTGCCGCCGAGCTTATCATGACCGTGATGACCGTTATGATGTAAAAGAGCTTACTGCCCTTTAAAAACTTCCAAAGCATTTTTGCATTACTGAATTTTTTATCTTTATTTCCGACTGATTTCTTCATAATTCTTTCCCGTACCGTCCGGAGAACCGGCAATCATCAAAGCATCATTGGTGTAACGGCAACCATTATAGCACAAATTTTCTTCAAATTCAATAGTTTTTATTATTTCAGCCGTAAAAAACAGTAAATCGGGTCAACAAACAATCTATTTTCCGCTTTTTATATTGACTTTAACGTCATGCTGTGATATAATTACCGACGTCGCATGTGTCCGGTCGCACTGCCTGCAGGTTGCTTTGCCGCACACTGCTTTTATGTTTAAAAAACGGAGAACAAAATAATGGAAGCCTTTCTCATGTACCTTTTGTTTGTAATCGGTGTTGTAATCATTGTCAAGGGAGGCGACTGGTTTGTCGATGGTGCCGTCTGGCTTGCCGAAATAACACGAATACCGAAATTCATAATCGGAGCAACGATTCTGAGCGTTGCGACCACTCTCCCCGAAATAATCGTTTCGACGATCGCCGCGGTTGAGGGGCACGGAATACTTCTGTCGGGTGTTCCCGATGCCGTCGCATTGTCGCAGGACAAGGTCGGCATGGCGATCGGCAACGGCATAGGCTCGGTTATCTGCAACACTGCGATGATTCTTGCGATAAGCATCATATTCACGCCGTCTGTTATAAAGAGGAAGGATTTTGCTCCGAAGTCGGCGATTCTGATAATCGCAGTCGCAGCGCTTTTCCTGCTTTCACTCAGCGGATCGTTTTCGATGGTCGGAGCCGTCATTCTTCTTATTATCTTTGCACTCTACATTTTCGAAAATGTACGTTCCGCAAAATCGGAACATTCGGAGGCAGGCTCGGAAGCTCCCGCAAAGGATAAAAAATCGGTCATTATGAACATTCTGCGGATTGTTGTCGGTGCTGCCTGCATCGTTATCGGATCAAGACTGCTTGTAGACAACGGAAGCAAGATCGCTTCCTCATGGGGCGTTTCTGAGGCGATTATCGGGGTCACGATAGTTGCGATAGGAACATCGCTTCCCGAACTTGTGACCGCAATAACCTCAATCATAAAGAAGCAATCCTCAATGTCGGTCGGCAATATCATCGGTGCGAATGTCATAGATACGACCCTGATTCTCGCAACCTGTTCGTTCGTATACGGCGGCAAGCTTCCCGTCTCGGTACAGAACATATATCTTGATTTTCCGATCGCAATCATCATATCGGCGATAGCCGCAGTACCCACTATCATCAAAGGCAGATTCAGCAGGTGGCAGGGATTTCTGATGCTTGCAATCTACATCGTTTATCTTCTGATCTCAACCGTATGGCTTGCTCCCTATTTATCACTGTTCGGAGCAAAGCTCGCATAACTATCCGGAAAAAGAAAAAACGACTGCAAAGATTTTAGCCGAGGTGCGATAACGAAGTATTTAAGTAAGGTGGCGGTACAGCGAAAGCTGTACCGCCACTTTGCGTTATCAGACTGTTTTCTTCTTTCGGTTTTTCATACCGAGTCTGCAATCGATTGCAATGCAATCCTCATCGGCAATATTTTTTATTCCGATAGTCTTGCAGTAAGGAGCTCCGGTAAAATGTTTTTTATATCCCGTTAAAATCATTTCCGGCTTTTCTTCAATTCTGTAATTCATTAGTTTACCGCCTTCCAAGATATAGTCAATAGCGTTTTGTATTCCGGTCATCCAATCCATCGTATCCCTCCTTATCTGCCAATATTCTATCAAACGGTGATTTGATTTTCCCGATAATCTGTGCTAACTGCAATCGGGTTTTTCTGTAATAAAGATATATGCAAATTCGGTCTCCCGCTTTTTTGTGTCGGCAAATCCGCATTTATGAAGCAGCAGCAGTGTCTCTTCGGGATCATCCGGGTAGATTTCAATGCTGTGGTCGCCGAAATCAAGTCGGCTGTCGCAATTTTTATCGATCGAAAGCACAAATCTTCCTCCCGGTTCGAGAAGCGAAAACACCTTTCCGATCGCCGTCTCTTTATCTCTGATATGCATAAAGGTGAGCGACGAATAGATGAGATCAAATTTCTCCGAAAAATCGTAATACAGGAAATCGGCACAGATAAGCCTTACGTTTCCCGACGCAAGGTGAGTCTCTGCGAGCCTCACGGTTTCGGGTGAAATATCTATTCCGCAAAAAGATCTGACCGCCGGAGCAACTCTGACTGCAAGCCGTCCGGTCCCGCAACCGATTTCAAGAACGCTCTGTATCTGACTTAGCTCAAGCATATCGATAAATGTTCCGCCGTCCCATTTATCCATGTATGCGCGAAGCTCCGGCGGGTCGAGCACGGGATCATTACCGAGCTTTGCAAGTGCGTCGTAATGGCTGATTATTTCATCAATCATCGCATTCTTCTCCCTTCTGTTTGTTTCACTGCCGGAATTATATCACATTCCCGCAAGAAAAGCAACATTCCAGAGACGAAAAAGTGCCTCCCGTTATTCACGGGAGGCACTCGGGTTATTTCAGCTTTTATGCTTTTTGTCGCTTTGTCCTTTATGGCAGGCTCCCGCCATGGCACAGTGAGCGCAATTGCATCCGCAGGACGATTTGCCCTTCTTTTTGTCCCTGACAAGACTGAATATCACAGCCACAACAATCAGAATGAGTACAGCACAAATTATTATCGTTCCGATATTACCGGCAATCCATGCAAGCATAAAACTCAAAGCTCCTTTCGCAGATTTTCTTTCGGTTTACGCCTTTATACCTTGACCTTTTCGGTAAGCTTGGTAGCTTCCTTGTAGGGACGGACGAGCATGTAAATCATTCCCGCAAGGAGTACGACCGCAGCCGCGACGCCTATGATGCTTACGCTTACGTCATTACCCGCAATCTTGCTTATAAGATTGCCGAACTGATTTATCATAAGAGCGATAACATAAGCGAATCCGCACTGATAGCCGATTGCGAACCATGTCCACTTCGTACTGTTCATCTCACGCTTGATTGCGCCGATAGCCGCAAAGCAGGGAGCGCAAAGAAGGTTGAATACCAGGAACGAGTAGCCTGTGATGCCGGTGAACTTCTCGGCAAGCGTTGCCCATACATTGCCGGATGCGCCGTAAAGGATACCCATTGTGCCGACGATGTTTTCCTTAGCGACAAGACCGGTGATCGACGCAACGGTTGCCTGCCAGTTACCCCAGCCGAGGGGCTTGAAAATCCATGCTATCGCACCGCCGATTACGGCAAGAAGCGACTTGTCGATTTCCTCTTCGGAAAGCATACGGAAGTTGCCGTCAACTACTCCGAAGTAGGTCGTGAACCATACAACGATAGTTGAAAGAAGGATGATCGTTCCCGCTTTCTTGATGAACGCCCAGCCGCGCTCCCACATTGAGCGAAGCACGTTGCCGACCGTAGGAAGGTGGTATGCGGGAAGCTCCATAACGAAGGGAGCAGGATCGCCCGCAAACATCTTTGTTTTCTTAAGCATGATGCCCGATATGATTATAGCCGCCATACCGATGAAATATGCGCTTGTGGCAACCCATGCCGAGCCTCCGAAGAGTGCACCGGCGATCATGCCTATGAACGGTACCTTTGCACCGCAGGGAATAAACGTTGTTGTCATTATTGTCATACGGCGGTCGCGCTCGTTTTCGATTGTACGCGATGCCATGATTCCGGGAACGCCGCATCCCGTACCTATAAGCATAGGAATGAAGGATTTACCCGACAGACCGAACTTACGGAAGATACGGTCAAGAACGAATGCGATACGTGCCATGTATCCGCACGCCTCAAGGAATGCAAGAAGAAGGAAGAGGACAAGCATCTGGGGAACAAATCCGAGCACTGCACCGACACCTGCGACGATACCGTCAAGGAGAAGCCCGGACAGCCATTCGGGAGCCTTTGCAGACTCAAGTCCGTCACCTATAAGAGCCGGAATACCGGGAACCCATACAGGAAAATCAGCGGGATCGGGCTCTGCAAATTCATTGTTTTCGCCCGCGAAATATTCAACTGCTTCGAGGTAGGTGACGCCGATCGTTCCCGCCTTTTCGGCTTTTGTGAGATTTTCGGGGATCTTTGAGTAATAAACCGTCATTTCGGTCTGCTCAAGAGTTTCCTCATCTTCAACGATAACGGTAGACTTTTCTTCATCTGTCTTGAAGTTTTTGATAGCTTCAAGAGCGGCTGCGGCATCAAAATCTTCAGCCTCAGTATCGACCTCAACAAACGCATTGATCGCGTTCATTGCATCGGTGTATGTATCAGCCGCTTCATTGTAAGCCTTCGCACCTATGCCGAAAAGATGCCAGCCGTCGCCGAACACACCGTCATTCATCCAGTCGGTCGCCATAGATCCGACGGTAACCATCGAAAGATAATAAACGATGAACATGATAGCCGCGAATATCGGAAGTCCGAGCCAACGGTTCGTGACCACCTTATCTATTTTATCCGAGGTCGTCAGCTTGCCGACGCTCTTTTTCTTATAGCAGGATTTGATTATCGACGCTATGTAGATATATCTCTCATTTGTAATGATCGACTCTGCGTCGTCATCCATTTCCTTCTCGGCAGCGGCAATATCCTTTTCAATATGTGCCATCGTCTCGGGAGCGATCTTGAGCGAAGTGAGAACCTTGTCATCTCTTTCGAATATCTTTATTGCATACCATCTCTGCTGCTCTTCCGGATAATCATGAACCGCCGCTTCCTCTATGTGAGCGATTGCATGCTCTACGCAGCCCGAGAATGTATGCATCGGAACGGTCTTTCCGTTCTTTGCCGCATCGATTGCGGCTTCAGCCGCCTCCATGATACCTGTACCCTTAAGAGCCGATATCTCAACGATCTTGCAGCCGAGCTGACGCGAAAGCTCTGCCGTATCTATCTTGTCCCCGTTCTTTTTTACGATATCCATCATGTTTATCGCAATGACTACCGGGATACCGAGCTCGGTGAGCTGTGTGGTCAGATAAAGGTTTCTTTCGAGGTTCGTACCGTCTATAATATTCAGTATGGCATCCGGACGCTCTCCGATAAGGTAATTTCTCGCTACCACCTCTTCAAGTGTGTAGGGGGAAAGCGAATAAATTCCGGGAAGGTCGGTGACTATTACGCCGTCGTGCTTTTTCAGCTTGCCTTCTTTCTTTTCAACAGTTACTCCCGGCCAGTTGCCGACAAACTGATTTGAACCCGTAAGCGCATTGAAAAGCGTCGTTTTACCGCAGTTCGGGTTTCCTGCAAGTGCAATTCTGATGTTCATATTTACTCCTTTCGTCAACGGTTACCATAAGGCAACCAAATCTCAAAAATTATTCGACTTCAATCATTTCCGCGTCTGCCTTGCGCAGAGAAAGCTCATATCCGCGGACGCTGACCTCAACGGGATCTCCGAGCGGGGCAACCTTGCGGACATAAATTTCGGTGCCTCGTGTGATTCCCATGTCCATGATTCTGCGCTTGATCGCACCTTCGCCGTTCAGCTTCTTTACGGTTACGGTTTCACCTATTTTGGTTTCTCTCAGTGTTTTCATTTGTTTCTTCCCTTTCTGTCTGTATTTATATCATAATTTTTCTTGCCATCTCTTCGCTTATGGCAACGCGTGAATCTTTCACGTTTACAATCACGTTTCCGTTGAGAGAAGTAATGACAGTCACATTACCCCCGACGACAAATCCGAGATTTTCAAGGTGTTTTTTTATTTCCGGACTTCCGCCGATCTTCTTTACCGTATTTTCTTCGCCTACATCGGCAAGTGACAATGGCATCATATATCCTCCTTGGTTGCCCTTGGTTAACTACACTCTGTATTATAGTTAACTGAAGGCAACTTGTCAAGAGGTTTTTTAAAAATTTTTTCAAAAAAACAAAAAAGTTGACCTAAAGCAACTTGATTTTCAAAAAGAGGTGTGCTATACTTAGAGTGACGAAATCGAATGCTCATCGGCTCGTAAAACCGGAAAGCGGCAGCGACGGCAGTGCGTGTCCGACTCTTGTCACTTAAAATCGGAGGCGATTATATGAGACTGCTGGAATCCGGCGAAATGTATCTTGAAACAATTCTGGTGTTATCGAAAAAGACAAACACCGTCCGCTCGATTGATATCGCGGAGCACATGGGCTTTTCGAAGCCTGCCGTCAGTCGCGCCATGGCAAAGCTCAAGGCGGACAAATACATACTTATGGACAAAGACGGTTTTATTGCACTGACCGGATCGGGCAGAGAGATTGCCGAAAAAATCTACGAACGTCATACTGTACTCACGAAGCTTCTGATATCCATCGGCGTTGACGAAGAGACGGCTGCCGCCGACGCATGCAAAATAGAGCATGATATCAGCGACAAAACATTTGAAGCGATGAAAAAGCACAGTCTTAACTACGATAAGTGACCGACAATCGATTCGCCGACGCGAAAATACTGTTACTTTCAATCATAACCACCCGTCAAACGGGTGGTTTGGACAAGGGCTATAAGCCCAAGATACAGACACGCGTCTCAAGGCGCGGGCTTTCTCTTTGTTCAAGCCTTAGAGTCTTTGCCACTTTGGCAACCCCTGAAGGGGTTAGCTAAATGGGTCTGCGTATTCTCTAACGCTTAACTTGTCCATCGCAATATCTGCTTTTTCTTGATCCTGAATGTATTTCTTTATTGTACTCTCATTTAAACCCACTGTCGAAACATAATATCCTTCTGCCCAAAAGTGCCTGTTGCCAAACTTATACTTTAGATTTGCATGTCTGTCGAACATCATCAACGCACTTTTTCCTTTTAGATATCCCATAAAACTTGCTACACTCATTTTGGGCGGTATACTTAGCAAAAGATGTACATGGTCCGGCATCATATGACCTTCTATAATCTCTACTCCTTTGTATTTACACAATGTCTTTATAATCTCTTGTAAATCCTTTCGGGTTTGATTATATATTATTTTACTTCGATATTTAGGTACAATTACTATATGGTACTTGCATAACCATTTTGTATGTGATAAACTATTTGTGCTGTTAGCCATTAAAATTCTCCTTTCGTAGTTCTCTAAGACTTGAACATCCTTATTGTACTACTTTGGAGATTTTTTTGTATAACAACCGATGCGCACCCGCTTAGCGGGTGGTTGTCTGTTTCGGACGTCCCGTCCTCAACAGGCTAAAGCCATAATTCAAAGCCGTCGCTTGCGGACAAACGATCCGCAAGCGACGGCTTTTTACATAATAAATTTTTCCGACAAGACCGTCTACATGTCCGACTGCCCTTCGGCAAACGATTTTTTATAGGCAGGCAGCAGGAACTTCCAAAACACGGTTCCGTTCACAAGAAGCAGGGCACCCGATATGATCCTTACGATCGGTTCGGGGCAAAGAAGCGAAATACCGTTCATATCTCCGCCGCCGAAGAAACCGCACAGAACGCTGAGATACAGCGGATCAAGGAGCAGAAGAGCAATCGTTATATACAGCTTTGCCATCTGATCGGCAAGGGCTTCGACCGCTACCGGCTTCCCAATCTGTCGGCTTCGTAAAACACAGAAGGCGACAGCGGTCCTTGCCATCTCTGCGGCACAGGATTCTTTCTTTTCTGTCAAGTCCGAGGCGATAATTTGCTTTTTCAACCGCTCCAGCTTTCGCATGGTATCGTCAAACAGATCGGCAGGCATCCGTTTGTACTTGATATATTCGTCGGTGTCTTCGAGGCACATTTCTTTCAGTTCGGCGGTTTTCTCTGCGATATACGCGAGCTTCGGATGTTCACCTGCGGGGATTGCGTCTTTGCCCATACGGGCTTTCAGGTCTTCGTCCCAATCCTTATGTGCGGGAAAGAGTCGGTACACCTGATACTCTCCGAGCGAATGGATGCTGTCCGCGATGCGATATGCACCCTCAATTCCTGCGGAATCGTGATCCAGGCAGAGATAAACCTGTTTCAGCTGCGGATAATCTTTCAGCATCCGCAGCGCAGCATGGTCGGCGGTTGAACATAAAGCAACATAGGAATGCTCCTGCCAACCTGCGGGATAGAGCGTCAGAAACGCAAGCAGATCTATCGGTGCTTCAAAAACATAGAGGCGGTCGCTCTTGCCGGTGTAATGAAACGCATAGTCCGCATCGCTGCCCGTGATGTTGCCTTTGAAATCCGACAACGGATTGGTCGCGCGTTTATGAAGATGCCGGACGGTTCCGGTATCATCCTTGCCGACAAAACAGACATTGTGATTGACCGCATCCTCATACAGCAGTCCCTCATGAGTGAAGGCATGAATGATATCGCGGTCGATACCACGCTCGTTCAGAAGATACGCATACAGTCTGCGCATATCCGAATGCGGGGGAGGCGGAGAAAAGTTTTTCGGCTCGGGCTTCGGTTTTTCTTTCACTGCCGCGCGGATTTCCTGTCCCGCACTCTCGCCGAGCAGACTGCGCACCGCTTCGGGATAGGTCATTCCGAAGAACTTGCGAAGGAATTTTACAGCTCCACCACCCGTCTGTTCGTATTGGCTGTACCATTGATTTTCCCGGATTGTGACCTTTCCCGCAGGGGAGTCCCACGCAAATTCTTTGCCCGTGCGCTTTACCTGCTCACCGTGAGCTTGCAGAAACCGAACGATGTCTGCTTGTTTTGCAAGCTCCTTTTCCTGTTCTGAAAAATGAATGTATGGCATAAAGCTCCTTTCTTGTGTTGAAACTTGTTTGTGTGAAACCCGTAAGAACGGTTTTTCAGATGCTAATTGCGTAAAATGACTTGACAAAACTCTTGATTTCGACTATAATATAGTTGTACTATATATTAGTCGTATTTTGGAGGTGCGTATGTTTATAAGAAGAAGTATAACCGATGTTTTGATGCGGCGGGCAAAGAACAGCAGATGTCTACTGCTCACCGGACCGAGACAGGTCGGAAAATCCACTTTGCTGAAGCACAATTATCCCGGCGTAAAGTATTATACTTTCGACGATCAGGTTTTGTTGGCATCCGCAACAGAAGATCCGAAACTCTTTTTGAAAAATATACCCAAGCCCTCGATTCTTGATGAGGTGCAATATGCAAAAGACCTTTTTCCGTATATAAAAATCGAATGTGACAAAGACGAAAGATACGAAAACTATTACCTGACCGGATCGCAGCAGATGAAGCTGATGGCGAAAGCCAAGGAATCGCTTGCCGGCAGAGTCAGTATTCTTGAGCTTCAGGGGTTGTCCATGCGGGAGATCTGTGGCATCGGTTTCAATCGTCACTTCGTTCCGACCGATGAATATATCACCGCGCGCGAGCAGGAACTCAAGCCTTACGAGAACATCTGGCAGATCATCCACCGCGGCTCATATCCCGAGCTGTATGTCACCGAAAGGGAGTGGGTGGACTTCTATTCTTCCTATGTGCGCACCTATCTTGAAAGAGACATCAAGGATGAGATTGAAATCCGGGATGAAATTACTTTCACAAGATTCCTGACAGCTGTCGCCGCAAGAACCGGACAGCTTTTGAATTACGCAAATATTTCGGAGGAGGTCGGCGTCACCCAGGCGACAATCAAAAGTTGGGTTTCTGTTCTTGAAAAAACGGGAATCGTATATATCCTTGAACCGTACTATTCGAGTCACCTAACCAGAGCCATCAAAACACCGAAAATCTATTTCCGCGACACGGGACTTGCCTGCTACCTCTCCCGCTGGAACAATTACGAGGCACTGGAAAGCAGCGCAGTGGCAGGAAATATGTTTGAGACCTTCGTGGTCAACGAAATCATCAAATCATTTATCAATGAAGGTCTGGAATATAAATTCAGTGTTTTCTATTATCGCGGAAAGGACAAGAAGAAAACCAAGCAGAATGGCGAGACAATTGAAACGGAGAACGAGATCGACTTCATCATTGAAGAGAACGGAGTTCTTTATCCGATTGAGATCAAAAAAAGCGCCAAGCCTACAAAAAGCATGGCGGATGCCTTCGATGTGTTGGACAAGGATGTCGACAAGCAACGCGGGCTTGGCGTTATTCTGTGCCTGTATGATGAAAAGCTGTATCTGAAGGATGATCTTGTTGTCCTGCCGATAGAGTACCTGTAACTGAATATTACTGCATAGACATCTCCGCATTCCTCTTTTCTTCAATCTCCCGGCGCTGGCGTTTGTCAATGGTCGGGAGTTTTTTCGCATCGTCCCCGAGGATTTTGTCCCGAAAGGTATTCGCAAGGCTTTTGAGAAGCCCTGTGACTGTTGTCGCGCGGACGGAGTTTGTCTGATGATGCGGTGCAGTTTTTTTCTCCGAACCATGATGTGAGGTCGTGTCGCTGTCCGTTTGTGACTCTTGCTTTTGTTCTCCCGACTGACTCATCCGCATCGCTTCCCGTATGATATCGTTCTTGATGGATTTGAATTCTTTGTTTTGCGACAGCGGAATTTTCGGCGGCATCTCGGAGGTATAGGTACGCAGGGCTTCATACTTTTTCTCATACCAAAGGTCATAGAGCTTTGCAATATTCTCATCTTCGGCAAGCAGATCGACGATTTCGTCAATCAGATCCTTTATATCCCGTTTAAGATAACCGTATACCTTCTTGCCTTTTGTGCGTGAGAGACGGAGAGAAAGCTCTGCGAGCCTGGCTTCAATTTCGGGATGCGTGTTCGGATTTTCTGCCATGTCTGCGAGTATTTTTTCAAGGAGCGTGTGCCAATCTTTTTTCAGCTCGTTCCTTTTTTCTGTCTGCTCACGAAAAATATGTTGCAGGTCATCCCGAAAAATATGATTGCCGAGTGCAGAACGCATCTGTTCCACACCGTTTTTTGAGAGATATCCGACCTTCGGATCATCGGTGTAGGCGATGACATGAATGTGCGGGTGGTGCGATTCATTATGAAAAGCACTGTACCATTTCAGGTCTTCCAGGGGAATCCGCAGTGCATCAGCCAGCTCCTGCGTGTGAGAACGAAGGAGCATCTGCCATGCACGGACGTTGTTATACCCGAGCCGTTCAGCGTCCTCGCGGCGCAGAGAGACAATCATCGTCCACACGTTTCCTTCGTGCGTATTGAGATCCGCCGCAACCTCTGAGAGAACAATCTCGCCGTCCTCATCGGAAAATAGTCCGTGTGAGCCGACTTTTTCCGCACGGGGACGGGTGGCAATGTAGTCGGCATAGGTTTTCTGACGCATGGCGGAGTGTGCGTTGTCCTCAATGGCGCGTGAGATGAATTCCGAAGCGTTTCCGACTGTCGGGTGCTGTTTGTAATCATCGTACTCCAGCATTTCCGCACTGTCGGGATAGTCCCGCAGGATTTTTGCAATCAGCTGCTTCTGATTATAGGACACGGGCGCATACTTTTTGGAATCGTCGCATCGTTCCACACCATCGCGGAGCGCAATATATTTTGCGTACCCGCCGATCTTTTTTCGTCCGCCGGGCTTATAATAACGGAACTTGGTTACGAGTTTTGCCATCGGATTGCATCGTCAAGACGGATGGTTCCGTTGATTCGCTTGACCTGTTCTTCACAGCTCTCGCGCAGTTTTCGGACATCCTCACCCGAGAAACCGTTCGATGCGGCGATGACATTCATCAGCACCGCAAGCTCCACTGCCACACGGTACAGCTGAGTGCATTGGCGATTTTCGCTGTCCCGTATGATATTTTTCAGCGTGGAGATGACGATTCTCGGCAGGTAGCTTGGGTTATGTTCGCTTGCCACATAGCCGGAATAGAATTCAATTGCCCGTCTGACATACTCGGACACGCTGCCGCAGTTGTCTGCTTCGTACCACTTTTTTGCCATGTCGATGGTGGCTTCGGGAATGTAGATTGAGAATCGCTTTTTGCCGTTGCCGGCACTTTTGTCGTTTTCCATCGTCCATTGCTCCTTTCTTTGTTTTCTGTCTTTGACACACGGGTATTATGGCGTAAGCATTAGAAGGATTTCACTGTCTGACACACTGTTTTGCGGTCAAATCGCTCTTTTGACACACTGCTGCTTCTTTACCGATAGGCGCGGAAAAGTGAGCAAATGCGGTCAAAACGCGAGGAAATGCGGTCGGCTCTGCCGTCCGCTGTGAATCCGGCAGGGCGTTTGACGCACTGCCTTTCTCCCGCTTGAAAATCGACCCTCGCAAATACCCGCTGAACCCCTCAATATAACCATCGGAACTCCCGTAAATACCTGCGTGCCAAAGAGACGGAAGGCGACAACAGTGAGCGATCCCGGCACGAGGCTCACACGCTCGCAAGAACCGCCCACAATCGTCGTATCAGCTGTCGATCGGGTGTTTTCCCGCATCCTCACCGGAAGCTGCACAACCGCCTGAAACGGCGGGCTTCGGCTTCGTTGTATTCTTCGGTTTTCCCGTGTCGGTGGGAGACCGCTTATCTATATACTCCCGCACCTTCAGCGGGACGGTCTTCCGATACAGACCGTCGACAAGTTCGCCGATGACTGCTTCCGCCGTCTGATCCTTCTGCGAGAGAAAGATTTTCAGGGCTTCGAGCTTTTCGTCATCAAACGGAATCTGAATGGATACCTGTTTCATTATGCCTGTCCTCCCATCGTCGGAGCTTCGGTATTTTCAGACGGTTCATTGAACCATTTTGACCACTGTTCCTCACTGCAGTACCCGGCAAGCGCGAAGGAGAAATCCCGGAGACGGTCTGCCGGGCATCCCGATACTTCGATCTGTGTCCCATACGCACCGTCATAGATACGCTCGACCTTTGCGGCAAGTACATCCGACCAGTCCCGCCTGCCTTCGTCGGTCAGTGTATTCCGATTCAGCTCTGCGATGGTGGCAACCTCGTGTTCTTCGTCGGCATCCAGCAGATGCACATCTTCGAGGTTGCAACCCATGAGAGAGAAAATGGTCAGAAGCTTTTCGGATGCAGACGCATCCTCCGGTGCATTTTGCAGGTACTCCGAAATCTCGAAGCAGTCCTCGGTGGCAATGACCGCGCCGACTTCCTCCTGCGCTTCCAGCTCTCCGAGAAGCATTTCACCAATGCCGTTGGTGGGAGAGACGGTCAGATCGAAATGTTCCTTGATGTCGTCAAACCCAATCACCCAGGAGCCATTCTCGGTTTCACCGAACCTGCCCTTGATCATAAGCTCGGCAACACGGTGAATCTCATCCCGAAGGATTTGCCGTGCCTTCGGCAGGTAGGCGGAATATCTGGCATAGAAGGAACCTTCGGAACAGACAAGGATTCCGTCATCCTCGCCCTCGCCGAGGACAAGAAGACAGTGTTTTCTTTCACCGTCATCATAGGTTTCTTTTGCATAGTCGGCGATGAAATCATAATCGTCCAGGAGCCGTTCGCTGAACCAAGCGAACTGTTCTTGATTGAGTGTCACCACTCCGACAATGTCGGCATCGGTAACTTGGGGCGCGCTTGCTTTGCGCTCAAATCTTGCTTTGAAATTCATGTTTATCCTCCGTACAGATTATTGAATTGTTGTTTTTCCTCATCCGAGAAGGAAACGCCGAAAGCAGAAGAGATCAGATCCCATAGGCTTTGCTCCTCGCTCTGCAAGAGGAAGCAATCCGCATACCGCTGATAGAAGTCTTCCTCGGTTTCCTTTCCGGTCAGGCATGAGATGAAAATGGTTTTTGCTTTTGAGATATCCGCAGCACCGAGACCGTTCTCGGCAAACACGGTTTGAATGGTAGCAAGTTCGGAATCATACTGTTCCATTGCCGCTCTTTGCTCGGCGGGAATATACTCATAAACGACATTGTAGTCGATAACCTCTGCAGCACCGCCACCTGCCATCCAGCCGAACAGTCCGTACACGGCAATCACGGGGAGCAGGACAATGAACAGCACAATACCGATCACATAACCGAGGAACTTCCGTCCGTTTTTATCTCCGGCAAGGATCGCAAGCACCTTCTTTGCGACCTTTGCCACTACTGCGCCTATAGGTCGCCGATACGGAGTTATTGCCCGTGCGGGTTTCACTTTCGTGATCTGCCCAATTGATTCTTGCAACAAGTGTCTGTGTGCCGAGGCTCGCGCCGACATTCAGCGTAAACACGATATTCTGCACACCATACGACATTGGTGGTAACCGAGTTGCCCGCCATTTTGTAAAGCTGGGAGTCGCTGATCCCGTTGTCGGCAAGAGTCTGAAACTGATTGTCGGCAAAGCCCTGCAAGCGGAAGCATTCTATCGGCATCAGCCGTCGGATGATTCCGTTCAGAAGAATAACGCCGTGTACATCCTGTGTCGTCAGCGCATACATCGGCTCATCGGGACCTTTGAACCGTCTGCCGCATTGCCTGACTTTGAGTCTTTCCGGTGTCAGGATGGCTCTTGCGCCGGTGATGAGAACGCCGGAATGCTCGCCTTTGCGATTGCTTATACCCGCATCCTGTCTTGCGGTGATACATCGGGCGAGAGGTGTGAGCTTCGGGTTTTCGTTCATATCGATAAGATACAGCCCGGTCTTCGCCCCTTGTCCGCCTCCCTGACTCATTAAACATACGGCGGCTCCATCGGGGGAATATACACGCTGACCTTGGCGTCCGGGAATAAGCTGCTTAAGATTTGAATATGTGCTTTCTCGGACAGGATATATTTTGCCGGACAGTCTGCTATCAAGATATCCGACAATGTACACTCGCTTCCGGTCTTGGGGGACACCGAAGTTTGCGCTGTTAACAACACACCATTCAAGAGAATACCCCAGTTGCCCAAGCGCGGTGAGGATAGCGAGGAAAGTTTGCCCCCCTTCGTGAGTGAGTAGCCCCGGCACGTTCTCAAGCAGAAGATACTTAGGGTGCCGGGCTTCAGCCAATCGGCAGATTTCATGAAATAGTGTGCCTCTTTCGTCAGCAAATCCAAGTCGTTGCCCTGCGACAGAAAAAGGCTGACAAGGGAAGCCGCCGCAGATAAGGTCGAAGTCGGGCAGGTCTGTGGGGTTGATGTTTCTTGCGTCATCGCAAAAGTATTCTCCTTCCGTTCCGTATAGTAACCGATAGGCTTTCTGCGCGTGTTTGTCTTTTTCGCACCAGCCGACCGGCATAAAAAAATCGCCGGCATTTGTGAGTCCCGTGCGGAACCCGCCTATGCCGGCGAACATATCCAGATATTTGATTTTCAAATGATTTTACATCACATACCTCCCATTCCGAAATCCTCTGAGAAGGTGAGGACATAATCGGAGGCTGCATCGCGCAAGGCGTTCCAGTCTTTTGTCTGCGGAGGCGGACCGTACCATTCGTGTTTCCCGCTGTCGCACCAGATATGGGGAGTCTGACCGCGTGAATTCCGGGAGAAGTAATCCCCGAAGCGGAGGAGAGTTTTATCAATGACGCCGTCCGCACGGTTGATAACCGACATCTGCAGTGCGACATATTCTTCATGGACGCCCTGCGTGACGAATTCCGCTTTGACGAGATTTCCGTCATCTGCGGGAATGAAGCAGCATCGTCCGATGAATCGGGCATCCTCCGTGTCCCCGAACAGCCGCCTCAGTTGGCTCTCAAAAAAGTTCATGTGATTTTCCTTTCTTTCTGAATTTGTAGATTCCGGTTTGTTTCAGTTGCACATGGCAACCACCTCCTTCAGGGTATAGAAAAAGCCCCTTGATCCTTTTTGAATCAAGGGGCTGTATGGCGTTATTCATTTGTCTTGTCCGCAAGCGCGGCGCACGCCAACCGCAGGGCGATTCTGAATCCCGAGGCAAAGGCTTCGCGCTCGGATACGGAGTTCATTTCAAGCGTGGTATCGCAATATTTTTCGAGTTTTTCTTTCTGTTCCTCCGATAGGCTTTCAAGCAGCTCTGTTTTGTTGCGGGCTTGCAGGTGCTGCAGTTCCTTATAGTGTGGATTGTTGTCGACCAGTGTGTCCTGTGGGTTTATTTCGCCGTTCCATAGTTCTTCGATAATGTTTTTCATTTTATCGCCTCCTTGCAACCACACACAATACCATGCAGGAGGCAACAAGTCCAGAAAACTTTCTGATAACAAAAGCCACCCGAATTTTTTCGGTCGGGTGGCTGTGCGCTTATGATGATAGTTTGAGGAAAAGGTATTTATCAAAATTCGGCGCATTGTGGTTAAGGTTTGAAATACCTATCGGCATATTCCAATGATTTATCAAGAAAGAGTTGGAGCTTGTCCAAATCATTATACATTCCGTGATTGGATTTCGGAAATTCGATATAATCATACGGCACCTGATATTTATCGTAAGCATTTATCAGATAACACTTTTGACTCAGCGGCACGCAGTGATCAATCAATCCGTAGCCGATCAATGACGGAACGGAGTCAGCAGATACAATGCATGCAGGGGAGATTTTCTGAATTTCCCGACTGTAATCCGTCATCGTCTTTCCCGTCATCATTGCGCAAAACTCATCTTCGGTTTTGAGTTTGTCCACGCGCATCAGTAACGACCATTCGGACGGTTCAAAATAAGTAGGAGCCGCCAACTGAAAAACAAATTTGACAGGAATTTCGGAATTCCCGTTATATGCAAGGTTCATTGCCAGCGTTCCGCCGGCAGACACACCGCACGGAGCCATACCGGCAATGCGGTATCCCAGCGCTTCGGCTTGCTCTTTAATTGCTTTGACAGCCGATTCTATTTCACTGTTCATCAGATAAATAGATGCTTCCTGCCCGTGCGCCTGCAAAGTATAATCTACCGTTGCCGTAATATATCCTTTTGTCGCATAATATTTACACCATGCATCTCCGTCTTCTTTTGCTCCGGAGTTAAAGCTTCCTCCGTGGATAAAGAGGATCAGGTACTGATTTTGACTCTCATCTAATCCTGACGGAATGTATAAATCATATTTATGACCGTTCGTATTCTCGTATTCCTGATTTGCATAAACGGTTCCGACCGAGTCGTTCCATTTAACACGAATCAATCGTTCCGGAGCGCCGCCGAGCAAGGCAATTCGAACAAGCGCGCTTCCAACAAATACTATCACAAAAACAGCGATATACAGTACGACCTTCGTTCTTTTTTTCATATCAGATTATCCAGCAGCAGTTTCCCGCATACCGCTCCCAAAATAATTGCAACGGCGATAACAATCACCAAAGCAATGACATCCTTTTTCTTCATATATAACCTCCGCAACCGCCAATTTGTCGGTGTTCCGTTCTTTTTTTCGCTATCATTTTAATTTTTTGCTTTCATAAATGCAATCAGCCGCGCCAATTCTTTTTCTACGGTCTGTCTGCCGATTTCATAGCAGGCTTTCAACTTGGCGGGGTCTTTTTCCGCCCGCTTGACCGGGAGGGGTGAGTCGGGGCGGATGACGAAAAGCTCGCCGCGCTTTTCCTGCTTTGCGATCAGCTCCAGCTCCGCATTGTACATCAGGTGGCGATTCTCCAACGCCTTTATGAGATTCGGGTATTTCCGGTATTTCATACGGATCAGCGGCAGCATCCGGTTTTTCTCTTTCCGGTAGTTTTGCGGCTGTGTCAGAATGACCACATTTTTTGTGTATCCGATGCTTTCAAAATAGGCAACGGGGATCGAGTCGGATATCCCGCCGTCCAGCAGTTTCGCCCCGTCGATCTCTACGATCTGTGAAACCAACGGAAGTGAGGCGGATGCACGGATCCAATCAAAGCCGTGATCGTTCCGCCCGGTGTATTCATGATAGACCGGCTTTCCGCTTTCGACATCCGTACAGGTAATATAGAACGGGGTCGGATCTTTTTCAAAAGCATCAAAATCGAAAATGTCGAGTTTCAGGGGAACCTCACCGTAGCAGAAGTCCGTATTGAAAAGATTTCCCGTTTTTAAGAGAGACCCGATTCCGCAATAGCGTTTATCATGGCAGTATTTTGCATTGTAACGGATTGCCCGCCCGATTTGCCCCGACTTATAATTGACGCCGAATGCCGCCCCTGCGGAAACTCCGACGATTCCGTCAAATCGGATTCCGTTTTCCATCATGACATCCATCACGCCCGCGCTGAATATTCCGCGCATGGCGCCGCCTTCCAATATCAAGCCTGTTTTCATTTCTTTTCGCTTTCCTTTCCCGCTATCTGTGCCGTCAGAAGTACGATTTCTTCCGGTGTTTCCGGCATATATGGTGTTCGGTTAGACAAGCCGGAGATTTCTTACCCCGTATAAGCATCCTCTGCTGTATTCTTGAAATTCTGCTTTTCCAGCCATTGCTTTTCTTCTTCGTTTTCCGGGATGTCAATTCTTTCGATCTTGAAGATAACGGGGCGTGTGCCGTCATTACAGCAGGCGATCATCATTCTGTCGTCATTTGTCCACTTGCGCATAATGGAGCCGCCCTGCAACGCCGCATAGACATATCGGCTGATGGCGTCCCATGCCTCTCCGCAGAATTTGCCGTTCATCAGACGGTAAAAATCATCCTGTTCCGGTGTTCTTTTCAAAATAAAGGTATCTCCCGCTTTGAAGCAGGGACACGGACCGGATTTCGGATCAGCCAGATATTTTTCCTGTAATCCCGGGAACACTTTTGTCTCCAATACCGTTATTCTGCATTCGTAGTTCATAAAAGCCTCCTGAGTCTATAATGTGTTGAGTTTATCAAACCCCGATTTGTCGATATCTTATTATACCATAAATCTTCCCATTTTTCAACCGCTTCCGTTCACATTCCGCCCATACCCTGATCCATGTCCTGCAGGACATCCTCCAGGGTATAGCCTTCTTCCATACAGACGAAGCCGAGACCTTCCACAAATTCGCCGTCATTGTTTTCGGCTATTGATTCGCCATAGCCATCGTAATCGAAAAACTCGTCAATTTCATAAGGCAAGGAACAATCCAGCTTGTTTTCCAGCCACCATGCGCCGAGGTTGTTTGTGTCCCGCACACCCGGAGCATACTCGAAAAGCTCCAACGATTCCGCAATCCGGCACACTTCGCAGGAGGTGTCGGCATTTGCATACAGCACGGCTGCCGTGAATTTGTCCAGATCCCGGTCAGGTATTTTTGCGGCAGCATGGCATACCTCGTTGAATGCCTCCAAGCCTTCATCGTTCAGAATGTGATCCATCACTTCGGAGAGCGGCTTCCCGAATCGGCTGCAGCTCATTTGAATGTGGCAGTCGTCGAGGCTGTCTGCTCCTAAGCGTTCCAATGCAAATTCGATAGAGGATTGCTCACACGGAGGATAGACAAATTCCGTTCTTCCTCCGTGACAGATTGCCACACTGGATTCCTCGGGACCGCCACAGAGGTATTCGGGGAAGGTAATGCCGTTGTAGACTTCTTCCCAAGGCACTTCATCGTTGATGAACATCAGTCCGTAATCGGTCCAGATGCCGCGCTTGCTGCTTAGTAGGGCGCGACCTTCTTCGGCTCGTTTTGGATCGCGGTATTCCTCGTTAGAACAGCACCCGCCGTGGATATCCATGTAGTGCTCAACTCCTACCGTCTGCATATCCGAGATGTTCTGAATCAGTGTAATCCTGCCGAGGTTGAAGGTGTAGTTGATCAGCTGTTTGAGGTTCCGTGTATCAAAGCGGGATGCCGCCGCAAGCAGTTTTCCCATCTCGGTTCCGTCAAAGCTGTCCATCCGTTTGGCAAGGTAGTTCAGCTCATGGATATTGGCGTAAGTGCCTTCCATGGATTTCAGCCCCTTGGGACCAATGAGGTTATTGATGAAAACCGTAGCTTTGTGTCCGATCTCGTTCTGTTCCGTCAGTCGCATGATCTCATCGTCGGAGCATGGAAATGATACGGTTTCAATATGGTTGCCGCCTGTCAAAAGGGTTGCTTTGATCTGTGTCATTTACATTCCTCCCATCGTCATGCCGTGCGTATGCGGCATTTCACTGAATTCATCCGAATTGCGGACAAAGTAGTTATCACCACTGTTCCAGAAGTGGACATTCATAATGCCGTCAGGGATTCTGATATCCTGCTGTTCGGCTCCTTCGCCAAGCCCATCCGAATTCTGACCGGTGATGAATTCCTTGAGTTCCGCTTCTTCGTCTTCTGTCAGCGGCTCTGTCAGTGTTGCACGCACTCTGCCGAAGAGGACTCCGTCAAAGCTCTCAAAATCCCATTTCAGCGACTTGATTTTTGCGACCGCCGAATTGCTCCCGTCAAAGTATTCCGCCATGTCGGTGTCGTCACTTGCGGTGTAGGCATCAAACATGGCTTTGATCTCATCGGCATAATTATCTGCAAATCTGCCGTCAAGCTCGCAGTCGGAATCGTAGTCAAGGTCACCGTACTCGTTGTATTCATAGACTGTGACCGTCAGAGAAAAATAGTAATCCTCGGTCACATATTTCGGTTGAAAGTCCATGACCTTGTGGCAGAGAGAAGAAAGACTGTCCGGGGGGTTCTGTGACAGCTCCGCCTTCAGTTTTTCCTTCTGCGTTTGAGGCAGCTCCCGATAGAGATCGAGCGCTGTGTTGACGCTGCCGAGGCTGTCTTTGGGAGTAACCAATGCCGTGAGTTCATTTTCAAAGTCACTCTCGCCAAATAGCTTCACTTTGATATAATCTTCTTCCTCGTCCGAGCAGGGGATGATGTATGCCGGAGTTCTGACACCGATCCGGCTCAAAGAGCCTGCAAGCTCCATTCGGGAGCTCGGCAGTTCAAGGACGGCGGTCTGATCGTTTCTTGTGATGATTGCTTTCATGTTCGTTTTTTCCTTTCGTATAGAATTCATAGATTTCTTTATCGTTTTCATTGAGGACGGGGGAGCGCGTGCGAACCTTATCTTCCAGGCAGCAGCACCGGACGGCACGGCATTTCCTGCGTCGGAAGTACAGGCAGTAGCGGCAGTCGCAATCTTCTTTTTTATAAATGTAACCGATGACGAACCTCCTTTCAGGCAGACACAAATATTTAACAAATAAAAATACGAAAAAAGGGCAGAAGGTGCGTAAAATCATCGCACTTTCTGCCCTTAAAATGGGTACTGCGCTTTCGCCGCAGGCGAAAGCTGTTCAACATCCTGCAGGGAGCCGTTTTTTTGAAATGATATCTTTTTTTCTGCACTCTGTATCCGCAAACCCCATGGTTGCGAAAAAGCGAGAAAACGCGAGAAAAACCCCCGAAATCGTGAGATTTCGGGGGTTCGAAGCCATGATATCTTTTTTGGCTTCACTATATGGCTGAGGATTAGGGATTCGAACCCCAACAAACAGAGTCAGAGTCTGTCGTGCTACCTTTACACAAATCCTCAACAATATCTTTTCAACGTTGCTTATTATAGCACATTGGATAACATTTGTCAATAGTTTTTTTCATTTTCCCGAAAAAAGTGTTTCGGACGCCGCTCTGTTCCCGACATCCGAAACACAAAAAATATCTTTTACTTATTGAACCTGTTCATAACATCAATGCCGAAGTCAAGCGCCTCAAAAAGTCCGTTTTTATTGAATTGCTTCAGAATTCTTTCGTGGGGTTTTTTCGTTACATCGGTACTTACTACCTGACCGAGTATAGTGTCCGGAATTTCGGCTTTCACTGTGGGATCCTTGGTATTTACAGTCTTATTCGACAGAATCATCAAAAAAAGAACAGCTTTATTGGTCATACTTCCGTAACACAGGGTATTATTCTCTCTTACGAGCGGCTGACCTTTATATATAAGATATTTTCCGTTTACAGTCGTCACTATCATTTCCCTCCTCATTATTTGCTATATTTATATGATTATACATCATTTTTTTCTTTCAAATATGTATTTTATGTTAATTTTCACATCAAAAGCGGTTTTTTATCAAACACATCACGATTTTCGCCCGAAACAAGCGCATAAACCGAATCGGCGACAAGCGAAAAATCATTGCTGTCGGAAATGTCATCGCTCGCTCTTGCGGTCGTTACCACCTCTATCTCCGAACATTCCGAGATCTGTCTCAGAAGCTTCCGCCCACATTCATTTGCCCCGAGAAGCCTTATCGACTTCGGTTCGGCATGCAATCTGTCGGGTGTAACTCCGAAAAACGAAAGAAATATTGCCCGTCTGATCCTTGCCCTTGTATATGTTTTATTTGCCGCACATTCCACAAGCGCACTTACCGATGTCTGTCTCATTGATGCCTTTACCAGCTTACATGCAAGATCATAAGACATATCGGCAAAGACTGCAAGTCTTTGGGGGTCGGACAGGCGCAGAAACGGCAACAATGTCTTTGAAAAATCATCGATTTGCACCGTTTTGTTTTCCGCGATCAACCCGGACATAACCTCCGGCAGAAGATCGGTTGTCGGTTCATTTTCCATGATTCTTTTTCTTGCCGCCGTTGCTCCGAATCCGCTTACTCGTTTTATTACAAGCGGCTTTATTTTCGATCCGCGCTTCTTCAGTGCGATGAGATACTCCACGGCAAGAATATCGTTTGAGCCGATCGGCAGATTATTACCCGTCAGTCTCTTATAGACGCGCTCACGTACAGCCGCATAAGACATTTTTCCGTAAAAATCGGAAAGGTCTTCCGAAAGTGCCTTTTCAAAAGCATCCGAGGATATAACATCGGCACATTCCGACAAAACCCCGGCGTCACCCGTTTCGCTTCCGAAGCAGAGGTAATCGACACAGCCGAGCCGATCAAACATTCCCACAGCACAGTCGGCAAAAATCTTTGCGGGGGCGCAGGAATAAGGAAACGGATATTCAAAAACCAGATCGACACCGCAGGAGAGTGCCGCCCTCGTCCGTAATTCCTTTGACAGAATCGCAGGTTCGCCGCGCTGAACATAGCTGCCCGACATAAGCGCAAGCTTCGTATTGTACCCTCCCCCGAGAAGCTCGTCCGCCTTACGGAGCTGTTCGGCATGGCCGTTATGAAAGGGATTATATTCACAGATTATACCGACGTTTGCCATCTTCATCACCCCTGTTCTTCGGACAAAAAATTTTATACATTCACGAAAAAAGGCACGCCGAAGCGTGCCTTTTTCACGAAAGCGTCTTTTCGGGCTTTCGCCGCAGAAAATCTGGTCGGAGTGGCGCGATTCGAACGCGCGGCCTCTTGGACCCGAACCAAGCACTCTACCAAGCTGAGCCACACCCCGTTACCGACGCCGCTTATTATAGCACAAAAAAAACGCATTGTCAAGTTTTTTTACAAACTTTTTTGCAATCTCCCGAAAAAGGTTGGCAAAAACGAAAAAAGCGGTACGTCCCCCGAAGATTTGATTTCTTTTATCGCTCCGGGGGACAGTTGACCCTCTGTTTACCGACAATTATTTCAGTTCATCGACAAAATAGCCGCGCGTATACGCATGACTTCCGTCGTGACCTTTTACGGTCACCCTTATAAACGATCCGTTTGAATCGTTTTCATCAGACGCGGAGATTTCGATATAATCACTCAGATCAATATCCGCCGAAATATCCGAACCTCCCACGGGAGCTTTTCTGATCCATGCGGCGCGACGCTCGGTTGTCACATACACTTCCCTTGCCTTGTGACAATCGATGTGCAGTTTTCCGTCTTCAATATAGAGTGTCTCGATCTCCGGACCGGTAGAAGCGTAAAAGTCGCCCCTTTCAAGTGCCGCAAACACGCTGTCATAATCAAGGCTTCCGGCTTTGACCATGATATATCCGCCGAATCTGTCATGCTCGTTATGCGAATCATCGGATGCTATCGGGAAAACCTGTTTACCGGCACGCAGGAAATCATCGATTACAATGATATCATCATCAAGCGGATATCCGCCTCTTACGCATCCCGTGTTATAACATTCGGCTCCCCAGAGTCCGTTAAGCCCGATATAATCATTATAGGTCTGCTGTGACCAGCTGTGATGATTGTAGCAGACAATGAAGCCTCTTTCCTTTGCAAGTCTTATAAGTTCGTTCACGCCGTCTGTCGAATACACTCTCGGGGTTTCGAATACGGTATTTTCCTTTGTCAGGCAGCATCTCATTCTTGCGGGCCAGAAACATTTATCATTGAAAAGCGGCATTCTTGTTTCATCGGGATTTCTTGAATACAGATTCAGATGATATGTATGCTTGAATTCATATTTTCCGCTGTCTTTATCGTCAACCGATATTTCGTGTGATGTTATCGGCAGGAAGTTATCGTCGCGAAGCTCGGGATGCGGAAGCATCAGCTCATGATCGGTAAAAGCGACTATGGAATATCCCATTTCCATATATGCTTTTTTCGTTTCCTCGGGTGTAAATTTCCCGTCAGAAACGGTCGTATGCATATGCATGTTCGCTTTGTAAAAATTTCCGTATTCGGGCAAAAGGTACTTTCTCATGATCTGCTCCTTTTTATTGTTTATTTATGCATTGCCTATGCATTATTCCCAATACTTTCTGTCAAGCGAGCGCAGCTGTATCGCTTCGGCTATATGCGAGGCTGTAATGATTTCGCTTCTGTCCAGATCGGCTATCGTCCTTGCCACACGCAGAACACGGTCATGTCCGCGAGCCGACAGTCCGAGCGTTTCGAAGGCTTCGCCGAGAAGTGCCTTTGCTTCGTCGTCCATTTTACAGTATTTCCGTATCATCGACGGGGTCATATCGCTGTTTGAGCGCACGCCGTCCTCTCCTTCAAGCCGTCCTGCCGCATATTCTCTTGCGGCATTTACGCGTTCGCGTATTGCCGACGACGGCTCCGGCACAACCTCCGAAGACATTTCGTCAAAGGATATCGGCGGCACCTCGATCTGGATATCTATACGATCAAGCAAAGGACCGCTTATTTTCGACATATATTTCTTTATATCAGCCGGTTTACAGGTACACCGCCTTGTCGGATGTCCGAAATTACCGCATTTACACGGATTCATTGCGCACACAAGCATGATATGACACGGAAATCTGCATCTGCCCGCCGCGCGTGTTATTGTTATTTCTCCATCCTCAAGCGGCTGTCTGAGGGTCTCGGTGACCTGTTTATTGAATTCGGGAAGCTCGTCAAGAAAAAGAACCCCGTTATCGGCAAGCGATATCTCGCCCGGCATCGGTATCGCGCCGCCTCCGGCAAGAGATGCCGCCGACATTGTATGATGCGGCGATCTGAACGGGCGCCTTGTTACAAGCGCACTGTCTCCGTCAAGGATTCCGGCTATCGAATGTATCTTTGTCGTCTCTACCGCCTCTTCATAGGTCATTGCGGGAAGTATTGACGGTATACGCTTGGCAAGCATACTTTTTCCCGTCCCGGGAGGCCCTATCATAAGCACGTTATGACCGCCCGCGCATGCGATCTCAAGTGCACGCCGCACCTGCTCCTGCCCCTTCACATCGACGAAATCGGGAAGCGAACGGTCATTTGTCATCGGAACAAAGGACGATTTATCATACTTCACAGGCTCAATCGTTATCACCGAGTTCAGACAGTCCACAAGCGTCTTAACGTCGCGAACCGGATAAACATCGACACCCTCGACAACGCTTGCTTCAAGCACATTGGCTTCGGGAACATATATTTTCTCAACTCCCGCCTCGGCGGCGGCAAGGCACATACAAAGCACACCTCTGACGCCTCTTATCTCTCCCGAAAGCGAAAGCTCGCCGATAAGACAGGTTTTGGACAGATCGACACTGCGGTCAAGTATTCCCGCCCCGTCAAGTATTCCGGTAAGTATGGGCAGATCAAGTGCCGAACCCGATTTTTTCAGATCGGCGGGAGCAAGATTCACTACTATCGCGCCCTCGGGGAAAGGTATCCCGCTGTTTTCGGCAGCCGCACGCACGCGTTCCTTTGCTTCCTTGACGGCATTATCGGGAAGTCCGACTATCTGAAAATCGGACAGCTTATCAGCCACTTCACATTCAACCGTTACAGTATATCCGTCGACGCCCGAAAGTGACGCGCCGTAAAGTCTCGACAGCATTTATACTTCCTCCGATAATATCTTTCATTTATGAAATCTGCCTTATTTTAGCATACTTTTTATGAAGTGTCAACACAATTTTCCCGAAAAACCGAAAATGCCGCAGAACCCATACAAAGGTTCTGCGGCATTTTTTATTTTACTTTGATATAGTATTCGATATATCGTAAAGATCCTTAATTGCCTGAAGCTTTTTACGGCAGAAATCATTCATCTGCTCTCTCTGCTCAGCGGTATATCCGGCAAGAAGCTTTTCTTCGTCTTCCTTCTTATATCCCGCATACTTGCTCTTGAACAGCTTGTCAAGCTTCAGCGCATAGCTTATTTCGGTAGTGCAGATCTTACCGTTGCGCTGGCACACAACGAGATCGGACTTACCGTCAAGAAGCAGTCTGACCGCCTCAACGCCCATCACCGAACCGAGCTCACGGTCAACAAGAGTAGGATTACCGCCTCTTACGACATGCGCAAGCCGTGCAAATCTGGATTCTATTCCGGTCTGCTCCTCTATACGCTTTGTCAGTCCCTCGGCGTATCCGACAAGTCCTTCCGAAACGACTATCAGGAAATTTCTCTTTCCGCCGGCACGTGACTCCTTCATCTTTGCAATAATATCCTCTTCCCTGAACGGAATCTCAACAAGGCAGGTTGCGGTTGCGCCGACAGCCATACCGACGTTCAGAGCTATATATCCCGCATTTCTTCCCATGACCTCTATAACATCGCAGCGTGCATGCGATTCGCAGGTGTCTCTGAGCCGGTCGATCATTTCAACCGAGGTATTCATCGCGGTATCGTAACCGATAGTCGCCTCGGTCGCCGTTATATCGTTATCGATTGTTCCGGGAAGACCGATCGTCGGTATACCCCGCAGAGATATATCGGTAGCGCCGCGGAAGGTTCCGTCGCCGCCTATTGCAACTATACCGTCGATTTTATATTTTTCGCAGTTTGCGATCGCCTTAGCCATTCCCTCTTCGGTTCTGAATTCGTCGCTCCGTGCGGAGTAAAGTATGGTTCCGCCCTGATGAATTATATTTGCAACATCATGTGTATTGAAGACCTTCATATTTCCTTCAATAAGTCCCTTGTAGCCTTCATAAATTCCGACTACCTCAACTCCGTTTGCGGCGGCATAGCGTGTAACCGCTCTGACTGTTGCGTTCATTCCGGGAGCATCCCCGCCCGATGTAAGCACGCCTATTCTTCTGAACTGTGGCATATTAACTACCTTCCTTACATGCATAATTATAGTTCGTCTTTTTCATACGGTGCCATATTCCGCAATACCGTATACATATCTATGATAATACTTTTTTGTCAAAAAATCAATATCTAATTATTTGTTTTTTAAACTTTCGTCATTGTGCACATTTTTACATCAAAAGCTTGTCCTTTTTGCACAAAGAAAAACACCAAGGGAGGGTGCAAACCCTCCCCTGACGTACAAGGCAAGCCTATTTTTCGGATCGGTTTAATTTCCGCAACCGCAGCCGCAACCCGTATTATAGGTGTTGCCGCCGAACCCGTTCGTTGTGTTTGTGCCGTTTCCGCAGCCACAGCTGCCGTTACAGTTCATAAACAGAAGAATAAGGGCGATTATAATAAGCCATATGATAGGATCATCAAAAAGGTTACACAGACAGTTCATTTTGTTCCTCCTGAATTTTTTCAAGCGGTTTTCCGCTCTTCTTTAATATCATATGAGAAACAGACTTATTTGTTACTGCTTTTTGAGGCCGTACCATGACTTCATTCGAGATTTATTTCGTCGGTAGACAAAAATTCCATTGCGCTCCCCACCCCGGTCAGTGGGAAATCGGCAACCCCGCCGCAACCCTCACAGTATATCCTTATATACTTATCCATTACCGTGTACTTATAGGACGCACGTTCGGGTGTTTTACATCTGCAATGTATTTTTCCCTCTTCTTTCAGATCGGCGAGCATGAATCTTACCACCTCGTCGACCTCGGGATCTGCGCGGTATTCGTTTTTTTCTTCGCTGCGGAGAAGCGAAAGATCGTCAAGTCCCGCATCCTCCATCATACGCACAAGCTCTTTGTTTGCATCTTCGACGGCATCCTGCACGGCATCCTTTTTACCTATAAAGCAGAGGTCTATTCCGGTATACGTGCAGGGCAGTCTGAACACGTCCCCGTCACCTCCGAAGAAGGTATTCGATCCGAGCAGAAAATTATGCGGTTTTTCACACACCAGACAGGGGACGGTCATCCGCAGTTTTCTGTCGGGCGTATACACCATTGTAAGCTCGGAGCCGCCGCAGCTGCATTTGAGTTTCAGCATATCACCGGACAGTGCGAAAACTCCGACCATACTCATAACGCTCGCTCCGCACGCCGGGCATCTGTATGCAACAGTTGTTTCCTTTTTATCTATAAGCATATAGTCTGCCTATCCTTTCTCATTTCAAGATAACATAGGGGGCTTTCTTCAATCGGTCGTTTTCGGCAGGCGGAAGCGCTTTTTCGATTTTATACTTTTCCCCGCCTATGTAGGGATCATATATCGGAAGAGTAAGCCTTACCGACAGTCCCTTCTCCTTTTTATCAGGGTAAAACTCAAGCGGAGAATCAAGCCTTACGTCGCCGACATAATAAACATTCAGATAAAGCGTACTCTTCTCGGGCAGTTCGACATCCGAAAAAACAAGTCTGCGGTATTCATAGGTAAATTTCGAAAAAGAGGTATAGCTGTAATCGGTCGCGTAGGCATCCCCGCTTTCCCCGACGCCGTCAAGCGCGAAAAAGAAAAGCTCACCCTGCGGAACGGTCTCAAAGCCGTAGACTTCCTTCAGCGCCTCAACCGCCGTTCTGTTGTATCTTACGGTAACGATAAGCTCTTTTGTGGTTCTGACATAAATCATATTGCTTACGCGGAAGGTTCCGTCGGAGGTGATATCGTTATAGGTTACTGTCTCATACTGCGGTATTCCGTTCTCGTCTTCGCCGATCTGCCTCTGATATGTGCGTATCTTTTGCGAAAACACATCAAAACCGTCCTTATTATTTTCATATGCGGCAACAGACTTATCTGTCCATATAAAGCTTTTGGCTTCCTTCGGATCGGATTTTATGAATATACGGAACATTATCAGTCCGTATACCAGCACTATCAGTGCAAGCCCGACATATCTGAACACCTTCCCGACTCTGCTTTTCGGTTTTACGTCACCATCCGAATAGTAATCGTTATCCATTGTCTGATTATCCATTACCTGCGGCACATCCTCTCCGACTGTTTTCTCTATGATATTTTACCACATTTTTTTCAAATATGCAATAGCTTTTGATATCGACAAAAATCGATCTTGTAAATCTTTTATTAATAAAGAATGTCGGGAATCATCCCGAAATCATTGACATTCTGACCGCCGCATGATAAAATGGAGAAAGAAAAATCCGAAAGGTTTGAGAGTTATGGCTTTTTTCAGATTATCCGGCAGTTTTCTCGGCGAAAGACTGCTTTTTGTCATTATCTGGCTTGTGCTTACAAACGCACTTGCGTTTATCCTGTGCGGCGAGGACGAAAACCGTGCCGCGCACGGCAAGGCGCGCTATCCTTTTTTGATATTCCTGCTTGTTGCGCTTCTCGGCGGAGCGCTCGGCGCCCTGATCGGACACATAATCCATCACCGGCGAAACAAACAGTTTCTCCGCGGGCTGACATATGCCCTCCTCGTGCTTTGCGGACTTGCCTTTACGGTTCTTTGCATAATCTATGCCGAGAAATCTCCGCTCGACTACATCAAAGGGATGCAGACCGACGCGGCTGCGGCTGTACACTTTCAGGCAAAGATATTTTCCCCTTATTTCAAAGCGGCAATCATCTGGTCCGCCGTTACCGGAACCGCGGCTTTTATCATGTTCGGAATCGACAAGCTGCATGCAGTCAGAAAAAAGCGGCGCATCCCCGAGCTTTGGCTTCTGATATCCGCCTTCATCGGCGGCGGTGCCGGCGCACTGCTCGGCATGATAGTATTCAGACACAAGATCCGCCACGCAAAATTTTACGTAACCGTCCCGATTCTGTTCATTCTGCAGGTCGCATTTCTGCTCTGCGTCAGGTTCGGCTGACAGGTTACACGAAAAATCATCCCCGACAGAGTCTCTGTCGGGGATGATTCATATTACTGTTCGTCAAAATAGAAGGCTTTGCCTGTTCTCGACGACTCGTAAATACCCTCAAGTATTCTTGTAACGCAGTACGCCTGCTCGGGAAGCACGCACGGCTTTGTACGGTTTACTACCGCATCGATCCACTGTCTTGCCTCGATAACCGACATATCCTCGTTTCCGTTACCGTCATAGAATGCGGCTCCGCCGGTTGTCATATTAACCTTTGTCATATACATTCTGCCGCCCTTTACGCCGTTGAAGCGAAGTCCGTCATTCATATCGGCGCCGCCGAGTGTTCCGCAGAGTGTGGTCACGGCTTCGCGGGGATCGGCATAGTTGAGTGCCCACGACGATTCAAGAATGATTGTCGCCCCGTTTTCCATTACGACAAATCCGAATGCCGAATCCTCGACAGTCATCTTCTCGGGGTCCCATGCACCCCATGCGTTGCCCTGAAGATCGGCGGGAAGCTTTCCGAGCTTATGATATGTGGTTCCCATGCACATCTTCGGCTTGTAATTATTCATCATCCAGAGCGTCAGGTCAAGAGCGTGGGTTCCTATATCGATAAGCGGACCGCCGCCCTGTTCATATTCGTTCATGAACACGCCCCATGTCGGAACCTGACGGCGGCGTATTGCGGTTGCCTTTGCGAAATAGATATCGCCGAGGGTTCCCTCTTCAACCTCGTGCTTTAAGTAACGGGAATCGGCTCTCTGCCTGCTCTGATAGCCGATAGTCAGCAGTCTGCCGGTACGTTCTGCGGCATCAAGCATTTTCTTTGCCTCAACCGAATTGATTGCCATCGGCTTTTCGCACATAACGTCCTTACCCGCTTCAAGAGCATCGACAGTAATAAAGCTGTGTGAGCGATTCGGAGTACATACATGCACGACATCTATCGATTTGTCGGCAAGAAGCTCCTTATAATCGGTATAAACCTTTGCGTCGGCACTTCCGTACTGATTCTTTGCCTTTACGGCTCTTTCCTCGATAATATCGCAGAAAGCAACCATCTCGACATTGTCAAGATGCTTCAGTGACGGCATATGCTTACCGTTTGCGATACCTCCGCATCCGATAATTCCGATTCTGATCTTATTCATATCTGTATCCTCATTTCTTTTTATTTTAACGGCGTGTCGCCGCTATTTTTCATAAGCCTTGCGAGAGTCGGTGATATTCCGAAATACTGTGCCGTGCGTTCATACTCATCCGCGGCATCCGGGTCTTTCTTTCCGGTATACACAGCGCGGAGCATCACGTTTTTCGGCGTCTCGTCGGGATCGATAAGCTCGATTGCCTCGGTCTTATATCCGTTCGCCTCCAGCATCAGCGCACGCATCGAATCGGTAAGCGCATCGGCAAATTTCTGCTTCAGAATAGAATGTTTCATCAGAAATCCGAGCGGTCGGTCGCCGAGCTGGTGAAACACCTCGTGATGGCAACATGGCGTTGACAGTATCAGCCTTGCTTTATGCTTCATCGCATAGGCGAGCACGATATCGGTCGCAATATCGCAGGCATGAAGCGATATCACCATATCCACCTTGCATCCCGGCTCAAAATCGGATATATCCATACACAGAAAATGCATATCGCAAAGTCCGAGCTTTTCGGCAACATCGGCGCAGTGGGCGATAACATCCGGCTTGAGATCAACACCGTACATTGTCACGTCTCTTCCCTTTATCCTTTTCAGATAGAGGAACACCGCAAAGGTAAGATAGCTCTTCCCGCAGCACAGATCGCACACGGTCAGTCTTCCGGTCTGCGGAAGTTTTTCATACACGTCGTCAAGCAGCTCGACAAATCTGTTGAGCTGACGGTATTTTGAGCGCTTTTTATCAAAGACGTTTCCCTTCTCGTCGCAGACCCCGAGTGCGGACAGAAAATCCGCATATCCGGTCGCGTCAATAATATATTTTTTCTGTTTATTGTGAGGCAATATCTTTTCCGGCAGTGCGGGGACCTTCAATCTGCTTTTTGACACGGTAAGCTTACCCTTTGACGAAAAGCGTATCATTATTTCGCCGCCAGTACCGATTATGTTGGTTTGGGCGAAATCATATGCCGCCATATGTGCGACGGCGCTCTCGGCTTCGTCCTCGGGCAGATTTCTGTGTTTTACCTTATTATCCGAGGTAAAAGTCTCGATCTGCAAAAATCTCTTCCCGCCGTTCTCGATAAGATGAGCACGTGCGCGGACAATGTTCTTATCCGTCGGTTTACTGAACACGATCTTCACAAGGTCATCCGTACATCCGCTCACCGATCTTTCTATTTTAAGAAAATCATCACATTCCGTTTCCATCGGGCAAACCTCATATCCTTACTATCACGCAGATTATTATACAATGAGGCGCTTATTTTTTCAATAGTTTTCGAAAAAAAACTTGAAAGCAGTGCGAAAAAGTATTATAATATAGCACGGTACCGTTAAGAAGGCGAGAGGATATTTCGGATGGCAGAGACAACCGGCAAAATAATCAGAGGAATAGGCGGACTGTTTTTCGTTGACACCCAAGGCGGGGTTATTCCCTGCCGCGCGCGGGGCAGATTCCGTCACGACCGAAACTTTTTGCAGGTCGGCGACAATGTTTCGGTCGGAATCGGAGAGCAGGGCGAAAACACAATAGAGACTGTTCTTCCGCGGAAGAACAGTCTTATAAGACCACCTCTTGCCAATCTCGATCTGATATTTGTCGTTATTCCGTCGGCGGCGCCCGCGCCCGATCTGCCGACCGTTGACAAGCTGACTGCAATTGCGGTACACAATCGCATCTCGCCTGCAATCGTCGTAAGCAAATGCGGCATTGACGCGCAGAGCGCGGAGCATATACGATCGATATACTCAAAAAGTGCAATACCTGTCTTTGTCACTGACGCGGTAAACGGCACCGGGCTTGACCGGCTGAAAAGCTTTATCGCCGCTCAACCGTGCGGCAGCATCTCGGCATTCGCGGGAGCGTCCGGTGCGGGCAAATCGACTCTGCTGAACACACTTTTTCCGGAGCTTACTCTTGAAACCGGGGCGGTCAGCGAAAAAACCGAACGCGGTCGGCACACGACCCGCAAGGTAGAGCTGTTCCGGATCGGAGGCGGCTACATTGCCGACACTCCCGGCTTTACCATGCTCGATTTCAGGCGTTTTGATTTCTTCACAAAAGACGATCTCCCCGGTGCATTTCCCGAATTTCTGCCATATATCGGGAAATGCAGATACAGAAAATGCACACACACGAAGGAGGACGGCTGTGCGATACTTGAAGCGGTCTCCGGCGGTCGCATTGCCGCGGAAAGGCACCAAAGCTATCTTGATCTTTTTGAAACGCTGAAGGACAAGCACGACTGGGACAAAAAGCGGTAACATTTTTCGTTCGCCGCTGTATAATGGTAAGGAAAGGAATGGTGTCGCAATGAAAATAATTACTATAAAAGCCAAAGGTATATTCCGACCGATCCTGAAAAAAATTTTCAGAATCTGACACATATATGGGGGAGAACAGCGGTTCTGCCCCCCGTTTTTTTATTGCATTATACAAATGGCACAAATCTTTGCGGCAAACGCCCTTCTTTTTTTCCCGAAAAGCTCTTGACGGAGCGAAAAAAATATGATACAATCCGAGTATGGAGTGATAAGGTCGGGTACGCACCGACCGCGCCATCGCATTTCGGTGCTCCGCGTGCCGCTCTGAGAAAATTCTTTGTGACTGACGGATCGCAGAGTACTGCATGGGAGCAAAGAATTATAAACGCCGACCGTCTGGGCACAGTTAGATTCATCTATGGACCGACTGCGCCCTTTTTGTTTTTTGAGAGGAGTTTATCATGAAAAAAGTTGCAATCATTATGGGAAGCGACAGCGATCTGCCGACGGTACAAAAAGCTGCCGACACTCTCGCCTCCCTCGGAATCGGATTTGAAATCCACATTTATTCGGCGCACCGGACCCCGAACGAGGTCAGGGATTTTGCACTGTCCGCACGCAAAAACGGATTCGGTGCCATTATCGCCGCAGCGGGAATGGCGGCGCATCTTGCGGGAGCCGTTGCGGCTTCGACTACCCTGCCGGTCATCGGTATCCCGATAAAAACAGCATATCTCGGCGGCATTGACGCTCTGCTCTCAACTGTGCAGATGCCTTCCGGCATCCCCGTTGCCACAGTTGCTATTGACTCTGCGGTAAATGCCGCCATTTTATCTGCCGAAATTCTTGCCGTAAGCGATGATACCGTTGCGGAAAGGCTTGAAAAAAGACGCGATGATGATATGAAAAAGGTACTTGACAAGGATGCCGCTCTTCAGGCACAGTTCAACGTATAGAAAGAAAGGAAGTTCACAAAAATGAAAAAAGAAAACCTGCTCTACGAAGGAAAAGCCAAAAAGGTATATGCAACCGACGATCCGTCGCTGGTGATCGTATCCTACAAAGATGACGCAACAGCGCTTGACGGTCTGAAAAAAGGCTCGATAAGCGGCAAGGGCGTTATCAACAACAAAATGTCCGACTATTTGTTTGAGCTTCTCGAAAAGGAGGGTGTCCCGACTCACTTCGTCAGTGAGCTGAATGACAGAGAGGCTCTTGTCAGAAAGGTATCGATAGTTCCGCTCGAAGTAATTATACGAAACATTTCGGCAGGATCGTTTTCAAAGCGCTACGGCGTTGCCGAGGGCATCGTCTTTGCCGAACCCACAATTGAATTTTCATACAAGAACGACGACCTTCACGATCCGCTTATCAACGAATATCATGCGCTCGCGCTCGGACTTGCCACCAAGGAAGAAATCGACACGATAAAGACTCTTGCATTTAAGGTCAACCGTATCCTCAAGGACTATTTCAAAAAGCTCAACGTAAAGCTTGTGGATTTCAAGCTCGAATTCGGCAGGCTGCCTGACGGCAGGATTGTCCTTGCGGACGAAATATCGCCCGACACCTGCCGCTTCTGGGACGCAGATACAAACGAAAAGCTCGACAAGGACCGCTTCAGGCGTGACATGGGCGGTGTTGAGGACGCATACCGGGAAATGATGAAGCGTGTTTTCGGCAAGTGATACGGAGGTCGCCTATCCTATGAGCAGCTTAAGAGAAGAGTGCGGAGTTTTCGGGATATATTCGTCCGAAAGCACCGACATTGCACACACAGCCTACTATGGTTTATTTGCACTTCAGCACCGCGGACAGGAGTCGTGCGGAATCGTGGTAAACGATGACGGAGTATTTGCGTCATACAAGGACACGGGTCTTGTAAACGACGTATTTACTCCCGACATTCTGAACAGATTCGGCAAGGGTCAGATCGCAGTCGGGCATGTCCGCTACGGCACGACAGGCACAAACGACCGCAACAACGCACAACCGATCGTCGTAAACCACATCAAGGGAAAAATCGCGCTTGCGCACAACGGCAATCTCACAAACTCGGGTGAGCTCCGTCACGAGCTTGAGCTTCAGGGCTCGATATTCCACACAACAAGCGACACCGAGGTAATATCCTACATCATCACAAAGGAGCGCCTGACCGCGCCGTCGATCGAAGATGCGGTCAACCGTGCAATGAACAGAATACGCGGCGCGTACTCGCTTGTTATTATGTCTCCTTCAAAGCTGATTGCGGTCCGCGACGAAAACGGATTCCGTCCGCTTTGCTACGGAAAAACCGACGACGGACGTTACATTGTCGCTTCCGAAAGCTGTGCGCTCGATTCGGTAGGCGCCCGATACATACGGGACATAAAGCCGGGTGAGATCGTGATCTTCGGCAGGGACGGTGTAAGATCGATCGAAGACCACTGCGGTCGCGCCCCCGGTTCGCTCTGCGTATTCGAATACATCTATTTCGCAAGACCCGATTCGGTGATCGACGGATGCTGTGTACACACCGCAAGAATGAACGCGGGTGCCTTTCTCGCACTTGAACACCCCGTACAGGCAGATGTTGTCATCGGAGTACCCGACAGCGGGATCGATGCCGCAATCGGCTATGCAAAGCAGTCGGGAATCCCGTACGAACTCGGATTTATAAAAAACAAATACATCGGGCGCACATTCATAGCCCCCGGTCAACAGAGCCGCGAGGACAGGGTTAAGATCAAACTCAATCCGATATCGTCGGTCGTCAGGAACAAAAGAGTGGTAATGATCGACGATTCGATTGTCAGAGGCACGACCAGTGCCCGCATTGTCGGGCTTCTGCGTGAGGCGGGTGCAAAGGAAATACACATGAGAGTATCCGCTCCTCCTTTTCTCAACCCGTGCTATTACGGCACCGACATTGATTCAAGAGACAATCTGATCGCCTGCAAATACACGCTTGACGAAATAAAGGAAAAGATCGGCGTTGATTCGCTCGGCTATCTGAGCATTGAAAGCGTCCGCCGCATTGCCAAGGGGATAAACGGCAGCGGGTACTGCTGTGCATGTTTTGACGGCAATTATCCGACCGAAATACCGAAATCGCCGATGAAAAACAGGTTTGAGACAAAAATCAGTGAAAACAAAGAAAAACAGACACAGGAGGGAAAGTAAAATGACAAACTCACAGTCAGAGGCATATGCAAAGGCAGGCGTTGACATCACTGCGGGATACCGGGCGGTTGAGCTTATGAAAAAGCATATTGCGCGGACGGCAACCGCCGGAGTCGGTTCCGACATCGGCGGCTTCGGCGGTCTTTTCGATCTCGGCGATCTTGCGGCGGTCGGAATAAGTCATCCGGTCCTCGTCAGCGGCACCGACGGCGTCGGCACAAAGCTTAAGCTTGCATTTCTTACCGACAGACACGACACGGTCGGTATCGACTGCGTTGCAATGTGTGTAAACGACATAATCTGCTGCGGCGCACGCCCTCTCTTCTTCCTTGATTACATAGCATGCGGAAAGAACAGACCCGAACGTATTGCCGACATAGTCAAGGGTGTCTGCGACGGGTGCGTACAGGCAGGGGTTGCTCTGATCGGCGGAGAGACTGCCGAAATGCCGGGCTTTTATCCGGAGGATGAGTACGATCTTGCCGGATACAGTACCGGCATCGTTGACAAAAGCAGAATAATCGACAACAGAAAAATGTCTGTCGGCGACGTAATTATCGCGCTTCGGTCAAGCGGCATCCATTCGAACGGTTTTTCGCTCGTCCGCAAGGTATTTGACATCGGTCACTGCGAGCTTGACAAGCCGATTCCCGGACTTGATATGAAAACGCTCGGCGAGGTACTTCTCACCCCGACGAAAATATACGTAAAGCCGGTGCTGGCGCTTCTTGAAAAGGTTCCGGTACGCGGCATTTCACACATTACCGGCGGCGGCTTTTACGAAAACATCCCGCGCAGTATTCCCGAAGGTTTATGCGCCCGCATAAACCGCAGAAGCATTTCGACTCTCCCGATCTTCGACATGATAGCAAAGCTCGGTGACATTTCCGAGCGCGACATGTTCAACACCTTCAACATGGGTGTCGGAATGAGCATTGTCGTACCCGGGGAATACGCCGACAGCGCACTCGATCTGCTGAAAGCAAACGGAGAGGATGCATACATCATCGGCGAAATTGTCAAAGCCGACGAAAGGATTGAGCTATGCTGAGGACATTTTCCGAGAGCATCTGTGCCGGGCTTCTTATCTCGGTCGGCGGCTGTGTTTTTCTTTCGTGTGAAAACAGATATGTCGGAGCAATCCTCTTTTCTGTGGCTCTGCTCTGCATATGCTACATGGAATACTACCTTTTCACCGGGAAAATAGCCTACATCACCGACGATCGGTCGCCGGAAAACATTGCAAAGCTTTTCATCGGACTCTGCGGAAATCTGCTGTCAACCTTCCTTCTCGGCATGGTTATACGTCCGGCTATTCCGTTTATCGGCGACAACGCCGTCGGTGTTTTCGAAGCCAAGCTGTTGCAGAGCCCCGCTCAGACTGTCGTGCGCGCCGCCTTCTGCGGCATGCTCATGTATCTTGCGGTAGACATCTTCCGCAAAAAGAAAAGTCCGATCGCGATACTCTTCTGCATCCCGACATTTATTCTGAGCGGATTCGAACACTCGGTCGCAGACATGTTTTATTTCGGTGCATCCGGCATATATGACATCAGGGCGGCGGGATTTCTGTCAGCAGTCATTATCGGAAACACTCTCGGAGCGGTCGTTCTTCCACTTCTCGAAAAGGTCCCGAAAGGACACGAACCCCGCAATTCACCGAAGAAAGGACAGTTTTGATCTTATGAAAAGCAAAGACACCACCGGACAGAGATATGCAAGGATTGCCGTACTGGTTTCGGGCGGAGGCACAAATCTTCAGGCACTTATTGACGCCGAAAAAAGCGGTATCCTGCACAGCGGCAGAATTGTGCTTGTGATTTCCAACAAAAGTGACGCATATGCGCTCGGAAGAGCCGTTGCCGCCGGCATACCGACCGAGGCGGTAACGGTCGGAGAATACGGCAAAGAAGGCGTTGAAAACCGCATTACAGAGTTGCTTGAAGAGTACTCTGTCGATCTTATCGTTCTTGCCGGCTTTATGCAGATACTCTCTGCCGATTTCACGAAGCGTTACGATCACCGGATCATCAACATTCATCCGTCGCTTATTCCATCCTTCTGCGGTGCCGGGTTCTACGGACTCCGGGTACATCGCGCTGCGCTTGAAAAGGGAGTAAAGGTCACCGGTGCGACCGTACATTTTGTGAACGAGATACCCGACGGCGGCGAGATCATCATGCAAAAGGCGGTAAAAGTGCGCGCCTGCGACACTCCCGAATCACTTCAAAGCCGTGTAATGAGACTTGCGGAATGGAAGATACTCCCCGCAGCGGTCGAAAAAATATCGGAACAGATCATAAGCAAGGAGAACGTTTAACATGAATATTTACGCATCTCACGACATAGCCGAGCTTATCAGGGACAACAGCTATATCGGAAGAGGAATAGTTATCGGAAAAAGCGCCGACGGGCGATCTGCCTGCACCGCATACTTCATCATGGGCAGAAGCGCAAACAGCCGCAACAGGATATTTGTTGAGCAGGACGGCGCTCTTTACACAAAGCCATACGACGAAAGCAGGGTCGAAGACCCGAGCCTCATCATATATGCTGCCATGAGGGAGTACGAAAACAGACTCATTGTTACCAACGGCGACCAGACCGACACAATATACGATGGTCTGCGTCTCGGAAAATGCTTTGCCGACTCCCTTTCATCGCGCACGTTTGAGCCTGACTATCCCAACCTCACCCCGCGTATCAGCGGCATGCTGACCTTTACCGACAATGATTTCAGTTACGAAATGAGTATTCTGAAAAGCGCGGATGAAAACGGCAGTGCGTGCAATCGCTACACCTTCTCATACACCCCGATTGCCGGACTCGGTCACTTTATACACACATACGGGGGCGACGGCGACCCGCTCCCCACCTTCTGCGGCGAGCCGGAGCGCGTATTGATTCCCGAAAGCATAGACGATTTTACCGGATCGTTATGGAATTCGCTCAACTCCGACAACAAAATCTCACTTTATGTCAGGTACATCGATCTCCTGACCGGGAAATCCGAAAAGAGGCTCATCAACCGCAACAAATAAATTCTAAAGAACGATATCCGAAAGGAGCCTTCTGTGAAGGCAAGGTCTGAAACACATGAAATCATTCGAACTCAAATACGGTTGCAATCCGAATCAGAAACCCGCAAGAATTTTTATGGAAAACGGTACCGATCTTCCGATCGAAATTCTCAGCGGCAAACCCGGATATATAAACTTTCTCGACGCATTCAATTCGTATCAGCTTGTAAAGGAGCTTCGCGAAGCTACCGGGCTTCCGTCGGCAACATCCTTCAAGCATGTCAGCCCGACGTCGGCGGCGGTCGGACTTCCGCTTCCGGAAAAGCTGAAAAAAGCCTGTTTCGTCGATGATATTCCGGAGCTTGACGGCTCTCCGATCGCCTGTGCATATGCAAGGGCAAGGGGAACCGACCGCATGTCCTCCTTCGGCGACTGGATAGCGCTCTCGGACAGATGCGATGTCACGACCGCAACCCTTATAAAGCGCGAAGTATCCGACGGAATCATCGCTCCGGGTTATGATCCGGAGGCACTTGAAATACTGAAGAGCAAGCGCGGCGGCAATTACAACATTGTCCGCATTGATCCCGACTATGTTCCCGAACCGATCGAGCGCAAGCAGGTTTTCGGCATCACCTTCGAACAGGGCAGAAACAACTTCAGAATCGGCAAAGAGCTTCTTTCGGACATTGTCACCGAAAACAGGAACATTCCCGAGACGGCTGTACGCGATCTTATCATATCACTTATAACACTCAAATACACGCAGTCAAACTCGGTCTGCTTTGCCTTCGACGGACAGGCAATCGGCGTCGGAGCGGGTCAGCAGTCGCGGATCCACTGCACACGTCTTGCAGGAAGCAAAGCCGACACATGGTTCCTGCGCCAGCACGAAAAGGTTCTCTCTCTTCCCTTCCTGCCCGATCTGAAGCGCGCCGACAGAGACAACGTGATTGACGGATACATAAACAAAAACGAAGAGGACGTCTGTGCGCCCAGAGTATGGGAAAAATATTTTACCGAAAAGCCCGATCGGTTAACGCAGGAAGAGATCGATTTTTATCTTGCCTCGATCGACGGTGTTTCTCTCGGCTCGGACGCATTTTTCCCGTTCGGCGACAACATTGAACGCGCCCGGAAAAGCGGCGTAAGATACATTGCCGAGCCCGGCGGTTCAATCCGTGACGATCTTGTCATTGAATGTTGCAACAAGTACGGCATTGCAATGGCGTTCACCGGCATGAGATTGTTCCATCATTGAGATTTCATCGATCCGCAAAAAACGAAAGGCAGGTATATCCGTGAAAATTCTTGTGGTCGGCAGTGGCGGTCGTGAACATGCCATAATCAAAAAACTGAAAGAAAACAAATCGGTAGATACGATATATGCACTCCCGGGCAACGGCGGCATTGCCGCAGACGCGGTCTGCGTTCCGATAGGTGCATGCGAAATCGAAAAGATTGCTGATTTTGCGAAAAAGAACGCCGTTGACTTTGCGGTAGTTGCCCCCGATGATCCTCTTGTGCTCGGCTGTGTCGATGCGCTTGAAGATGTCGGAATCCCGTGCTTCGGTCCGCGGGCAAATGCCGCAATAATCGAAGGCAGCAAGGTCTTTGCAAAAAATTTAATGAAAAAATACTCGATACCGACCGCCGCTTACGAGGTGTTTGACGATCCGGACAAAGCAATCTCCTATATCGAAAGCGTTTCAATGCCGGTTGTAGTCAAGGCGGACGGACTCGCGCTCGGCAAGGGTGTAACGGTCGCCATGACAAAAGAAGAGGCGGTAGGTGCCGTAAACGATGCGATGAAAAACAACAAATTCGGAGCAGGCGGCAGACGTGTTGTGATCGAAGAGTATCTGGAAGGTCCCGAGGTATCGGTTCTGTCCTTTACCGACGGAAAAACGGTCGTACCGATGGTCTCGTCAATGGATCACAAGCGTGCATACGACAATGACATCGGACCGAACACGGGCGGGATGGGGACGATCGCGCCGAACCCGTATTACACCCCCGAAATCGCCGCAGTATGCATGAAGGAAATATTCATACCTACGATAAACGCAATGAACAGCGAGGGCAGAACCTTCAAGGGCTGTCTGTATTTCGGACTCATGCTTACGAAAAGCGGTCCGAAGGTGATTGAATACAACTGCCGTTTCGGCGACCCCGAAACGCAGGTCGTTCTGCCGCTTCTCGAAACAGATCTTCTGACAGTGATGACGGCAACCGCACAGGGAAGGCTGTCTGACACAGAGATACGGTTCGGCGACAGAGCCGCATGCTGTGTAATTATGGCATCCGACGGATATCCCCTTTCCTACAAAAAAGGCTTTGAAGTATCGGTTCCAAACGATCTCGCTGATTCGGTATACTATGCGGGAGTAACACTTGAAAACGGCAGACCGATCACAAGCGGCGGGCGGGTTCTCGGAGTCGTCGGCATTGCCGACCGTCTTCCGGACGCGATAAAGGACGCATACGACAAGGTCGGACGCATACATTTCGAAAATGCATTTTACCGCAGGGATATCGGTCGCAAAGCTATGAAGAAAACGGAGGTCTGAGATGGTTTACAGAATATACGTTGAAAAAAAATCGGGGCTTGATGCGGAGGCGACGGCGCTTCTTAACGAATCGGTATCCTTCCTCGGTACAAAGGCTCTGCAAAAGGTACGGGTCATAAACAGATACGATGTCGAAAATATTCCGAGAGAGCTTTTCGATTACTCGGTCAGGACGGTTTTTTCGGAGCCTCAGCTTGACATCATCTCCGGGACACTTGAACACGAAGGCGGCATCGCCTTTGCGGTCGAATATCTCCCGGGTCAGTTTGACCAGCGTGCCGATTCGGCGGCACAGTGCATCAGATTCATTTCAAGATCCGCCGATCCTGTCATACGCACCGCAAAAATATACATACTTTACGGAAATCTCGAAACTACCGAGATTGAAAAAATAAAAAAATACGTCATAAACCCGGTTGAGGCAAGAGAGGCGTCCTTTGAGCTTCCGGAAACGCTCGAATCCGAATACCCGATTCCGCAGACCGTACGCACGCTCGACGGCTTCACGGATCTTGACCGCTCCGGACTCTTGCGGTTCATTGCCGACTATTCACTTGCCATGGACATTGACGACATAGAGTTTTGTCAGAGATATTTCCGTTCGGAAAAGCGCGAGCCGACAATTACCGAAATACGCATGATCGACACATACTGGTCGGATCATTGCCGTCACACGACCTTCCTTACCGCCATCGACAGCGTTTCCTTTGAGGATGATCTGCTCCGTCGGACCTATGACGAATACCTTTCCCTCCGCAAAGAGCTTGGGATAAAAAAGCCGGTATGCCTCATGGATATCGCGACTGTTGCGGTAAAAGCGCTCAGAAGATCGGGAGAGCTTGACAAGCTGGACGAAAGCGAAGAAATCAACGCATGTACCGTAAAAATAGATGTTGATACGGACGGAAAGACCGAGCCGTGGCTTCTCCTTTTCAAGAATGAGACTCACAATCACCCGACCGAAATTGAACCGTTCGGCGGCGCCGCAACCTGCATCGGCGGTGCCATCCGCGATCCGCTTTCAGGAAGGGCTTATGTCTACGGCGCAATGCGCGTAACCGGAGCTGCCGATCCGACCCGTCCCATAAGCGAAACGATAAAGGGCAAGCTTCCTCAACGCAAAATCGTGACGACAGCGGCGGCGGGATACTCGTCGTACGGAAATCAGATCGGTCTTGCGACCGGTATTGTAGATGAGATATATCATCCGGGATATGCCGCAAAGCATATGGAAATAGGTGCGGTAATTGCCGCGGCACCGGCGGCAAACGTCAGACGAGAGGTTCCGCTTCCCGGAGACATTGTTATCCTTCTCGGGGGTGCAACCGGACGCGACGGTTGCGGAGGAGCCACTGGCTCCTCAAAATCACACACCGAAAAATCGCTTGAAACCTGCGGAGCGGAGGTTCAGAAAGGAAATGCGCCCGAGGAACGCAAGCTCCAGCGGCTTTTCCGCAATCCGAAGGCATGCCGCATGATAAAGCGGTGCAACGATTTCGGAGCGGGCGGCGTCTCGGTCGCCATCGGGGAGCTTGCCGACGGTCTTGAGATTGACCTCAATGCCGTTCCGAAGAAATACGACGGTCTTGACGGAACCGAGCTTGCGATAAGCGAAAGTCAGGAGCGCATGGCGGTAGTGATTTCGCCGAAGGATGTCAAAGCATTTCTCGAACTTGCCGACTCCGAAAATCTCTCCGCAACTCCGGTCGCAACCGTCACCGACGACAAAAGGCTGATAATGAAATGGAACGGCAGAGAAATCGTGAATGTCAGCCGTGAATTTCTTGGTTCCAACGGTGCGCAGAAGCACATCGGAGTAATTACCGATGCTCCCGCTCCGTTCGGCAAAGAGATTCCGGAATCGTTTATCACCGGATACACCTCCCTTGCGGCAGACCTGAACATCTGCTCAAAAAGAGGCTTGTCCGAACGCTTCGACTCAACTATCGGAGCCGGAACGGTACTTATGCCGTTCGGCGGAAAATATCAGCTCACTCCGATTCAGGCAATGGTGCATAAGCTCCCGACAGAAAAGGGGCACACCGACTGCTGTTCGCTCATGGCGTACGGATACGACCCTTACATTTCGGAAAAAAGTCCGTTTCACGGCGCATACCTCGCGGTGGTCGAATCGGTAAGCAAGCTGATTGCAACAGGCGCGGAGTTTAAGGACACATATCTGACCTTTCAGGAATATTTCATGCATCCGGGCAAAGACGGAAAACGCTGGGGTCAGCCGCTCGCCGCATTGCTCGGAGCATTCAAGGCACAGACAGAGCTTCGCATCGGCGCAATCGGCGGCAAGGACTCAATGAGCGGCTCGTTTGAAAACATTGATGTTCCGCCAACGCTTGTATCCTTCGCAGTTACTACCTCGCAAGCCGCACACATTCACTCACCCGAATTCAAAACTGCCTGCCACAGGACAGTGCTCATAAAACCGCAGTACGATCGGGACGGTCTGCCGGTCACGAAATCGCTTATCGGTACCTTTAACACTGTCGGCGGCCTCCTTACATCCGGAGCGGCTGTCTCAGCCTATGCCGTCGGCAGAGGCGGCATTGCCGAAGCGATAATGAAAATGTGCTTCGGAAACATGATCGGCTTTTGCTACTCCGACAGTCTGGGCAGAGATGACATATTCGGCTGCAACTACGGTGCGTTTGTGCTTGAACTTGCCGACGGTATTTCGGTTCCCGACGGCTGTACGCTCATCGGAGAAACGGTTTCCGGACCCGAAATATCCCGCCGCGGGGAAAGCATCCGACTTTCGGAGCTTCTCGGCGATTATGAGGGCAGACTTGAGAAGGTATACCCGTGCATGGCAGAAACTCCGTGCATCAAGCCGGAAAATCTCTCATACACGGCAGGGAGCCGTGTCGCACCCTCTGTCAGATCGGCAAAACCGCGTGTTCTGATCCCCGTTTTCCCGGGAACAAACTGCGAATACGATTCCGCTAAAGCGATAGAGGACGCCGGGGCGATTGCCGAAATTTTCGTAATAAACAACCGAAGTGCGGACAGCATCGGCAGAAGCATAGAATGCTTTGCGTCAAAGCTCGGCGATTCGCAGATTGTCTTCATCCCGGGCGGATTTTCGGGCGGAGACGAGCCTGACGGAAGCGGCAAATTCATTACCGCCTTCTTCCGCAACCCCGAGATAAAAGAAGGCGTTGCCTCACTGCTCGAAAAGCGAGACGGGCTGATGTGCGGAATATGCAACGGATTTCAGGCACTTATAAAGCTCGGGCTTGTTCCGTACGGAAAGATAACCGACATAGACGAAAGCTGTCCGACGCTCACATACAATACTATCGCACGACATCAGTCCAAAATTGTCCGCACGCGCATAGTATCAAACAAGTCTCCGTGGCTTTCGCTCACAAATCCCGGTGAAATTTACAACGTTCCGATCTCGCACGGCGAGGGACGCTTTTTCGCCGACAGCGCACTGATTGAAAAACTTGCGGCAAACGGTCAGATCGCAACGCAGTACGCCGATATGGACGGAAACGCCTCCGGCGACATAATGTTCAATCCGAACGGCTCGGCAGCCGCGATTGAGGGCATTACCTCTCCCGACGGACGTGTATTCGGAAAGATGGGGCACAGCGAACGTATCGGAAGCAATCTGTACAAAAATGTCCCCGGCAACTACGACATAAGGATGTTTGAGGCAGCGGTCAGATATTTCGGATAAATAAAAAAGCAATTGCGGAAATCCGCAATTGCTTTTTTCATATCAGACTGTTCCCGTTACGACAAGCGTGGCTGTTCCGGGCACCGTCGCGACACTTCCGTCCTCACCCTGAGTATAAGTTGCCGCAGGGACGGTTATCTGTCCGGGCAGGGTCGCAAACACTCCGGTCGTGACGTCATAATTATAATTTGTGCCGGCAGTCCATGTTGTGCCGTTGAAACTTACGGTTATATTGTTGAGTCTCGGATTGAAGGTGTCTGTCAGCACCGCGTTATCCGCCGCAGTCGCCGCGAGACTGCCTGTATTTTCTATCACAAAGGTATAGGTCAGTTGTCCGTTTTCCGAAACGGTAAGCGGGCTTAGTGATTTGCTTATACCGAGTCTTACCTCGGGTCTTACGGTCAGGACCGCTTCTGCCGTGACGGGTGCGGAAAGAGCGTCGCCCGTGACGGTCACCCTGTTTGTGATCGTTGCCGTTGCCGCAAGCGGTGCAAAGGAATTGACATCCGCTTCGTAAATTAGCATTGCATTACCTCCCGCGGGGACCGAAATTCCGCTTATTACAAGCGGGGGTCCGGCTGTGACCTCGGGATTTGTCCGAAGCTCTCCGTTTACATAATATCTCAGAGAATCGGCTTTATATGCGAGAGGGTACAGGTTTTTTTCGCCGAACAGATACTCGCCGAGGTTATCGGTAACCGTCAGACCCGTCAGTGCGGTCGTTCCGCTGTTTACAAGCGATATCACATAAGCGACATCGTCGCCGGATGCATAATCGTCGGTAAGTGCTGTTTTTGTTACCGCAAGTGTTTCAAGCAGTTCTCCCTCTACGGTATTGGAATCTGTTGCCATTCCGTTATATGAGAGGGTTGCATAGTTTGTGAATTTTGCCATATATCATACTCCGTTTTTTTATTGGACGTCCCAATACATGATATGTACAAAAGACCCGAACTGCCAACCGAAAACCGCTTTTTACGGCAAAAAAGCCGCGCTTTTTTCAAAGCGCGGCTTTCTGCATATATATTTTTCATGCATTTACGGCAATTTTCATTTCGGACGATTTTTCAGCCGCGGCGTTGACCTCCTCCGGGCTTCTGAATGTCGGAACACTTTCACGGAGACTCTGCTTTGCCAGTGCATCGTCTCCGCTCATGTAGGCATTTCTGAGCGCGGCAAGCTTTTCGTAAAGTTCTGTCTGTCCTATTGGCTCATCATGCTCGATAAAGATCAGACTGTTATCAGTCTTGCCCAGCTTCTCGGTATTTACAAGCAGCTCTTCATAAAGCTTTTCTCCCGGTCGCAGACCGATCTCTTCAATATCGATATCCCGGTAAGGCTCATACCCGCTCAGGTGGATCATATTTTCGGCAAGATCAAGTATCTTTACGGGCTTGCCCATATCAAGTACAAACAGTTCCCCGTTTTCCGCCATTGCCCCCGACTGCAGGACAAGCTGACTTGCCTCGGGTATCGTCATAAAATACCGCACGATACGTTTATCGGTCAGTGTAACCGGACCGCCGTTCATAATCTGACGTCTGAACAGAGGAATCACCGACCCGGCGCTTCCGAGCACATTACCGAAGCGGGTCGAACTGAAGGTCGTATACTCCGACACTGCGCTGTACGACCGCACTATCATCTCGCACATCCTCTTTGTCGCGCCCATCACATTTGTCGGATTGACCGCCTTATCGGTGGACACCATCATAAATCTCCGCACACGGTATTTTTCGGACAATTCGACGGTATTCAGTGTTCCGAAAATATTATTTTCAATCGCCTCACAGCAGTTATGCTCCATAAGAGGCACATGCTTGTGTGCCGCCGCGTGTACAACGATATCGGGGCGATAGCTATCGAACACTCTTTCAAGCGCATTGCGGTTACAGACCGAAAGAATCTCCACATGCAGATCAAGGCGGTCTTTATATGCCATTCTCAGTTCCTGCTGAACATTGTATGCCCCGTTTTCGCAAATATCGAGGACAATGAGCTGTTTCGGGGACATTTTGGCAATCTGACGGCAAAGCTCACTGCCTATACTGCCGCCGCCTCCGGTAACAAGCACGACCTTATCTCTGTAATATGTACTTGTCTTTTCATCGGTCACAACCACGGGTCTTCTGAACAGAAGTTCTTCGATATCAAATTCGCGCAAATGACGTTTTGAACTGCCCGCCTGATGAATCACGGGATAATCATAAACCTTCAGCTTGCATCCGAAAGCCTTATACTTCTTGTACAGTTCTTTTTTTTGGTCAGACGTCAGTTGAGGAAGTGCGAAAACAAATTCCTGAATCCGATAGTGATCGATAACCCCGTCCGAAAGATTGCTTTCGGATATTACGGGTATATCCTGTATTCTTCGACCGATCTTCAACTGATCGATATCAATAAAGCATTTCGGAACATATGCCGACGCGGGGTTTCCGAGCAACTCGTCCGCAAGGCTGACTCCGACTGTTCCCGCACCTACGATTGCGACACTGATCTTGTTTGTTTTTTCACACGCATTGAGTTCGACACGATTGCCGGCAAATATCTTGACGAGCAGATTCAGCATGCGTCCTCTTGCAGTGTCCTTATTACAGCATTTGTATGCATAGCGGTATACCATACGGATTGACAGCGATCCGAGCAACGAAAGACAGCTTATACAAAGCGCTTTGACAAATGATATCTGTCCGACAGGCAACATACGCCCCACCGGACAGAAAATCAGAAAAGCGATCCCGTCCGACGCCAGAAGCCGTATATAGCTCTGTATTCCTCCGTAACGCCACACCTGTCGGTACACCTTCCAGACCGCGCGCATGGAAAAAATACAGCACGCCGACAGTGCCGAATGAACGAGCGCGTCGGCAAAATCTATCTTGCCGCTGCCCTTATATATAACAAGAAGGAGCAGATCGACCGCCGCACATATTATCAGATCGTAAAACACAAGCAGCCAACTGTTATCTATATGTTTCTTTTGTATTTTATCAGTACTTTTTTTGTTTTTTTCCGTTTTTTTCAAGGTTTATTCCCTTTCAGCTCCGCAGAAGCCTTTTCTCTGCGTGCGACAATTCCCGCCTTTTTCCGTAAAACAATTATACGCAAAGGTATAAAAGATGTCTTTATATAATACTACATTTATTCGTTTTTGTCAAGGAATTTTTATATTGAAAGCGGGTCCGCAGTTTTCATGCGGACCCGCCTTTATGATTTATTCATTCGCCGAATATTTCCTTCTCCAGCGAAGCGCAGAGAAAATGATAAACCGGCAGATGCAGTTCCTGAACCTTGAATGTTTCACTTTCGGGAACTCTGACCGTACAGTCGCACAGGGCGGAAAGTCTGCTCTCTTTCTCGCCGGTCAGCGCAATTGAGCCGATTCCGACCGCCTTTGCGACCATCGCCGCGGCGACAACATTTTCCGAATTTCCGGATGTCGAAAGCGCGATGAGAAGATCTCCCTTCCCCGCATAGCCGAAAACAAGCTGAGCATAAGCAAGCCTTGCATCAACGTCATTTGCATATGCCGACAGCACTGCACTCTGCGACGGAAGCGAGATCGCGGGAATACCGCATTGCAGTTTTCCGATAAGCTCTTCCGCCGCAGCTTCTCCCAATCTGTTTCTGAATTTTTGTGCGCAGGCGCTGCCCATTTTTCGTTTTTTCAGAAAGCCCTTCATAAGTTCGCCCACAATATGGTCGGCATCGGCACAGGAGCCGCCGTTGCCGCAAACAAGGAACTTCCCACCGGCATAATAGCTGTCGAGCATCATGTTTTTTGCCTTAAGAATATCATCCATGCAAACACCGAGCTGCGGATATCTTTCAATGAGCTGTTCAGGCATTGTTCTCCCTCCCGTCAAGTGCCACTGCCACGGCGGCAATATCGCCGACGCTGTCGCCGAGTGCCGCGGGCAATATTCTGCACACCGATCTTGCCGACGCAAGCGCCTCTTTATTCAGTATTTTTTCCATATGCGGTCGGATAAGTTTTTCCGCCCTGACAAAAACGCTCCCGATCACAATTGCCTCCGGATTCAGAATATCGATCAGCACAGCCAGACAGTTCCCGAGCATTTCGCCGCAGATTCTGTAAGCTTCAAGTGCGGTCTCATCCCCGCGGTATGCCCACTCCGCAAGCATTTTTGCGTCGATCCGATCAAGTCCGGATATATCTTTGCAGTAAGGAAGCGTGCCCCCTTGCTGCAACCGTTCGGCAGCAAGAATTTTTCCGAGTCCCGCAAGACCGCTGCCGCTGCAAAAGCCCTCGGCGGAACCGCTTTTGCCGTATCCGACAGGTCCGTATTCCGCAAGTCTGACATGTCCGATCTCTCCTGCGCTTCCGCCTGCCCCGCAGTATAATTTTCCGTCGAGAATCATCCCTGCACCGAGACCGGTCCCGAATGTCAGAAATATCATATTTTCGGTTCCGCGTCCCGCTCCGTATTTCCACTCCGCAAGCGCACAGGCATTTGCGTCGTTGCGCAGAAATACCGGAGTGCCGAATTTGCTTTTCAATCTGTCACAGATACGGACATCATCCCAGTCGGGCAGATTCGGCGGAGAAAGAATAATTCCGTTTTTTTCGTCAAGCGGTCCTCCGCAGCTTATGCCGACAGCGTCAAAGGGAGCAAAAGACTCCATGATTTTTTCTATCGTTACAAGTGTCTCTTCGCGGGAGGCGGTAGGGAAAGCGACGCGCCTACTGATCTTTCCGTTATCATCCGCCAGAACGACCGCACATTTTGTCCCACCGATATCAATTCCGACAATCATTCACAAATCTCCTTTATGTACAGTTTTACATATCATATTCGGTCAGAAGCACCTCTTTCCAGTCTTTTGTTCCGAATGAATAAAGGTATGTATTCACACTCCATGCGCCGACATCGGCGGAAAGTTCTTTCGGAAGAAGGTCGCCTCTTATTCTCACATGCGTGTCAATGCCGTCAGTCTCATACACTCTTATCACGACGCCGCTTCCGTCTTCCGACATTTTAAGCGCGGAAACAACAATGTTTTCCCTGTCACATTCAAATCCGCGATATTTCTGCGGAAGCGAACCCTCGTGATTATTTTCCTTGATGTATGTCATCGGCAGATTAAGCTTTTGCGCTTCCATTATGACCTCTGACCATCCGTCTTTGCAGATCGGCATGACCGCATAAGCAAAATCGTGAGCTCCGATGTCGGTAAATTCGTATTCGGCATCGCGCTTTCCTCCGTGGTCACAATAGATAGGACTGCGAACCACGGTCAGGTTCATTATATTATCACGGACCGAAAAACTGTATTTATTGTTGTTCAGTATTGCAAGTCCGTATTCTCCTTCACGGAGAGCGACAAAGCTTTGTCCCGGTTCTTCCTCTCCGTTTGTCGGTCTTTCGATCACACCGAACGGAATCTCGTAGTATGCCTTTGCGTTTCTGAAAGCCGTTGTAAACGAAAGCTTCAGCATTTTATGCTTTTCCTGCCAATCGATATTTGCTCTGACGTTCAGCTTCTTCTCCCCTCTGCACAGGCTGAAGTACTGGGTAAGCGTCGATCGGTTATATCTGCTTACCACCTTCATGGTGACACGAAGCGGTCCGTCTTCAACTATCGTCAGCTCGGCGTCCGAGAAGACCGCAATTTTCTTATCAAAATAATTGCGTGCATGCGACCATGTATCATGCTCAAATTCATCGATAACCGTCGGAACCGCGCCGTAGCCATCCAGCAGTTCGGTCCGACGCTCTTTATCAAATATCGATCTGATACAGCCGGTATGTTTTTCAAATGTAACTTTCAGTTTTTCGTTTTCCACAGACAGCCCGTCAATATGCAGATCTCCTTTGTCCGTCGGCATATCATCGGGACAGCCTTCTTTCATGAAATATGTCGCATACCCCATTGCGGGAACTTTTGCAACAAAAGCGGTATCTTTTGGGTCGGCATAACTGAGATATTGCGGGTGCACATATTGCACGGTCGGTCTGTTACCGTCCGCATCCGATATCTGCGGGATCCGGCTGTTTACGGTTACCGTTTCTTCCACGTCAAAACCGTGCGGATTGAAAAATATAATCGGATATCCCTTCTCACGGTCGGCAGTGTCTATTTTCCATGAGAGGCGTTGAAGTGCGGTATTTTCGGTTTTCATTGCAAACGACATTGTCTCGCCGAGCATATAACCGGCATCGGTATAGGCACCCTTTATCGAGCATCCGCCCATGATATCGTGAAAATGGCAGAAAAGAATGTTTTTCCATGCTCTTTCAAATGCTTTGCAGTCATAGCCGCTTTTTATGATTGCGTTTGCCGCAAAAGCAAATATTTCTGCGGCATACATCGCTTTTTCGGCTCTGCGCACCCCGTTCTTCACAAGTGACACAGCCGAATAGCAACCGCTTGCGTGATGTTGCAGATCATCGGTATATATCGGAAGCTCTGCGTCGGTACTTTCCGCATATGCGAAGAAATCACTTATATCCGAGAAGATAATCTCCTTATCCGGACGATTTTTGCGGTATTCGAGAACGGCATCTATATTCTTTTTTGTGGGACCGCCGCCGTGGTTGCCGACACCGTAGAAAAGCATCACGGCGTCTGTCGGATTATGCGCCTCTTTTTCCGTGTTCGAGATCGTTCTTTCAAGATCGCGGCAACTGCCGAAATATTCGCAATAATGTCCGATGATCCTCCATGCAGTCACCGAAGAACCGTCGGGAGACTGCCATCTGAAAAACTCGGAAGGCATTTCCTTCTCGTTTTTATTCGGGCGCATAAAAACATAGTTTTTCATCCCCGACTTTTTAAGTATCTGCGGCAGCATAAGATTATGACCGAAGGAATCGACATTGTATCCGATCACGGATATTTTCCCGAACTTCTCCTTGAAATATCTTTGTCCGTAAAGGCTGTGTCTTGCAAAGCTCTCACCCGACGGGAGATTACAGTCGGGCTGTATATACCAGCCTCCGACGATCACAAATCTTCCCTCTGCGACACGCTGTTTTATTTCCTCAAACATATCATGATCATATTCTTCGATCCATTCATATACGACCGACGATGAACACACGAATTTAAAATCGGGATATTCCTTCATCCGGTCAAGTGCGCTGCGTATGGTTGCCTTGGCTTCTGCCGAGCCCTCCTGCCAGCGCCAGCGCCACACGGGATCAAGGTGAGCGTTCCCCACAAAATATATTTTTTTCATTTCCGACCCTTACGTTACAAAGATATTTTCATACCGATTATATCCCCGGGTCAGTAAAAATGCCACCTGTTTTTTACGCCATACTCACAGTTTTTTACGATTCTTTCGCGCATATCATTGACTTTTTTCTCGTTTTGCCGCATAATATCGGTATCAGACCTAAAAGAAAGGCGGAGAAGGTATGCAGACTGCGATCAATTTATCCGAAAACTGGTTGGACAAAAAGAAAAGGGTTACGATCACGAAGAAGGTCTGCAAAGATCCGACAACCGTTCATATGCACGACTATTTTGAAATCGAACTGATAACCGACGGCAGGGGATTTCAGAATCTCAACGGCGCCGGTTATGAGCTGAAAAGGGGCAGTCTGTACTGTCTGTCTCCGATTGATTTTCATGCCGTGATACCCGAAGGCAGTCTGCCGCTTATCAACATCAGCTTCGCCCAGAACATTATATCGCCTCATCTGCTGAATGCTCTGATTTCCCACGACAAAAACAAAGTTTTACAGCTTGATGAGGGCGAGCTTGAAAAATTCGGGCTTATTATTGATCTTCTGACCGACGGCAACGGGATCAACGACCCTGAATCCGGAGTTTACATCAAAAATCTGCTTGAATGTCTGGTAATAATGATTATAAGAAAAGCCAGCATTTCGCAGAGCACAAAATCGTCAAACGGCTTTTTCCCGATGCAGGAATGTATGAGACACATTTTTCTGCACTTCAACGAATCCCCGTCGATGAAGGATATTTCAAAATTAAGCGGATATTCACCCGGCTATTTCAGCAAACGGTTTCATGATGTGACGGGAAAAACGTACATTGATTTTCTGACCGGATTAAAGCTGAACTACGCAAAAATTCTTCTTTTATCGACAGACGAACCGATAATTACTATTTGCGGAAGCTGCGGCTTTTCTTCTCTGTCAAATTTCAACCGTTCATTCAGAAAAGCGATCGGAATGTCTCCGACAGAGTTCCGTGAACAAGCAAAAGAGGGAGGGTGCACATGAGGCACCCTCCCGCGTTTTTTATCTGTATCAGAAATTAACAAATCCGAACGCCGAAAAATTACAATCCATATTTTCGACTTCGACAAATTTTTTCAGCAGACGTATGAGATCGCAGATGCCGACTCTGCTCTCCTCCATAAACTCTGTCTGTCCTTCGGCACTGCCGATATAATTGTCACAATTCAGAGGATATCTGTCCGAAAAGACCGCGGGATCGATATATCCAGAGGCACTTCTGAGACTCTTGCCGCTGTCTCTGTAATAACGCGATGACAGATATTCGTATTTCCCGTTATATCCGCCTCTCATACGCAGATAAAAATTCACGCTGAACGTATCGCTGAGCGGGCAGTGCAGACAAAATTCCACCATATCACTGTCAGCCCAATAGGAAACCGAAAAATATTCGCCGCTGTATCCGCCGTACAATTCCGCCGACCGCTGATATATACAATAATCTCCGTACAGATTTCCGATATCGATTGCGAAGTTTTTACAGTATGTAAAAAGATCGAAATCATCGCCCGGGTCTGTCGGTTCCGGCGGTGCTGCCGTATTCGGTGCATTTGTCTTCGGCTTTGATGTAACCGGTGCGTTTGTCTTCGGCTTTGATGTAACCGGTCTTTCTGTTTTGCTTGAAGTTCCGGTTTTTGGAGCGGTCGTTCCCGGTGCAGCCGGAGTAACCGGCGCTATTGTTGTTCCGGCTGTCGATCTGCTGTTTTCGCTTTGTGAAGTGACCGGAGGCTCAGTCGATACTCCGCCGTACATTGTTTCCGAGGCAAAAGCATTATCCCTGCCCGTATCGGTTGTGACCGTTGACGGTCTGCGCCCCGTGACAAACAAAACTGTAAGCAGAATTATGCAGACGAGAAGAACGACTGCGGAAACCGAAATAATTATCAGGTCTTTCCTGCCTGTTTTCTTCATCGGCGGGTTTTCGACTGCCGCCGTCGCACCCGTTTCATTCCCGAGTATTGCATCCGACGAAACATTGAATATTTTCGAAAGAGCAATTATGTTATCGATTGTAGGCTGAGTCTGACCGTTTTCCCAAAGACTCACGCTTTGTCTCGAAACTCCGAGCTTTTCGGCAAGCTCGTCCTGCGACATATTATTTTCTTTGCGGTATTTTCTGATATTATCCGACAGCATTTTGTCACTTCCCAGCTATGATTTACCCGAATTATACCACATTGAAGAGCCGAATACAATAAAAAACGCTTTGAATTTTGTCAAGCAGCACTTGCATTTTGCTTTTTTGCGTTATTTTATCGCGTTTTTCGCCGATTTTTATAAAGGTCGGACCGTTTTACCGTATACCCGCAAGTGCAAGAAATTTTTTGTCGGACTGCACCGCGTGCGTCAGAAATTCTCCGTCACGGAAAAGCGCATATGTTGTTACCGGTGCAGGGAGATTCCGTGCCATCTCCTTATCGGTGACATGGATTGTCTTCAGCGGAATACCGTGTTCGCTTGCTGTCTCCTGCACCCGCGGCACCCAATAGTATGTGAACGGGCACTGATCGGTATAATAGAGAACAAACCCGCTCTCTTCGATTTTCGGATGCTTTGCGCACTCTCTGAATTTCGGCGGCAGAGCGTCCTCCTCAAGCGGCAGATACATCAGATTTATTCCGCAATCCGAAACATCGGCAACAGAGAATCCCTTGTATGCAAGATATTTCGGGTCGGAAAGAAACTCCCGTTTTTTACCCCCGGACGAAAGAATACATATTCCTTTCTTTCCCTGCACTTTCGCGTCACGTATACATTCGTTCAGCAGGTCGTTGGAATATCCGTGACCCTTCATCGATCCCGCAATCCAGAGGCAGTTTATATAAATATATCCCTCTGCCTCAATCGGCACCCACGCATTTTCCGCCGGAATATACTCGATAAAGCACTTACCGCGCTCTTCGCTCCGATAAAAAACAAGCCCTTCATCAAACCGCGCCTTCATCCATTCCTTTTTGGCAAGACTCTGCCCGCCGGACATTGCACAGCAGATATGCTCCTTATCAATATTGTCTTTTGTGATTCTTATGTAATTCATTACAGAGTCCCTCTCCTTTCCGCTTATTCCCGCTCTGTCATGACAAACAGCACCGATTTTGTTTTCTTCATTTTGTTACCTCCCGCGCCCGAAAGTCAGGCGTTATTTGTCCGACGCTTTGAAATCATATACACGATCATGGCAATGTTGCCGAGAAGCGCAAGAACCGCAACCGCTCCGATAGCGACGATAACCGTTACCAGCCTGTCACTGTCTTTACCGTCGGTTCCGTCTTTACCGTCGGTTCCGTCCTTGCCCGGATTACCCTTATCGCCTGTGGCTTTTATCCCGAGAGAAGTCCATGTCGTTCCTTCATCGTATGAAACATACCAAAGGTTATCATCGTCGATCTTAAGCATCGGTGTTTTGCCGTTTATACCGGGCACACCGTCATTACCGTCAGCAACATCCTTGCCGTCCGCTCCGTCCTTACCCGGCTCGCCTTTATCGCCCCACGAACCACCGTACTTCCTGCTTATCTCCCAGCCGGTAAGACGGTAACCCTCTCTTTTCACATCGCCCGCCTTCGGTGGTATGTGTTCGTCGCCATTACAGTAAAAAGTCGGTGGGGTGAAGTCCTCTGCCCATTCGCCGCCCGCGAGGTCGAAGTAAATGTGCACCTTCGCCGACATCGGCATCTGCGAAATACTGCCGCTTTCAGGCAGCAGCCTGCTCCGCACATCGATCCATCGGGCAGATCAAGATTGTACCAGTGAGCAAAGCCGCTAATGCGATAACATCTCGTATCGAGTCCGCAGGCGATATTGACGACCGTCGCACCCGGATTATCGGCAATCCATCCGTCTGTCAGGCGGTCAAGCAGGATTGTACGGGCGATAACTCCGCTGTGCATTGCGGCATCCTTATCCGCAAGCGAAAAATCATAGTCGAGATTGCCGATAATCTCCTCTGCTTTTTTGTCGCGGATCGCTTCGCGCCCCGCGCTTTCCTTTGCGCGCGCATAGACTGTCTGCAGCATTGTTTCGGACACACCGGAAAGCTTTATTTTATCGTTCATACCGATCTCACTCCTCTTTTGCCGTTTTTATCTGTCGGTCAGCCCGGACGGCGTTGGCAATCATCCAGATACACAGCGCCGCATTGCCCGAGCCCTGGCTCAGAACAAAATCCCATGTCGAAATATCCGCACCGACTGCCTGACGTATATCGGGAATCAGGACAAACACAATCCGGAAAACGATCATATGAAACAAAAACATCCATCGCGGCAGCACGGTTCTCTTCGTCAGCACCGCAAATGCACTTACAAGAATCAGCAGAATCATCCCCGCATACGCAAAATACATTGCGGGCATCAGGCGCGCATAGTCCGCCTGTATCAGTGCAATCGCTTTTTCCCGTCCGACAAGGCAAGCGTACCCGTCCTGTCGGCAAGACTGCCGATAAAAAAGTGCAGCGTTCCTGCTGTGGCTATGTAGACAACCCCTCCCGCAAGAAGCAACGAGCGGGTTTTGCGATACTGCGGCTGTATTTGCAGATAAGAAGCGCGGACGGTAAAAAAACCGAGTGACATGCCGACAAGCCCGGCTGCAAGCAGCAGCGGCAATCTCCATGCCTCGTAAGAACCGTCCAGATACGCTTCTCTGACAAACAGTCCGCTATCGCCGGGACTTGCCGGTATAACGCTCAGGCACAAATCACCGACGAGCATAAGAAATGCTCCGAGAGCACCGAGCAGGCAGTCTCTTTTGTAAGATTTCAGCGCTTTTGAATCCATCACCCGATTTCTCCGTTCAACATCGGTTAGCCTTGGTTAACCGCGACGCTTTTGAAAAGCTGCCGCAAGGCAACTTTTCTGTTTTAACAGGCTTTATACCGCAGAATATTTTATCCTGCCGCACGGACGGTATTTGCCATATCATCCACATAGCCCTTCATCTCGGCAAGCTTTGCATCATCGACTGCCGATTCCTTCATAACGATGCAGGCGACAATAAACGGTACCCCGTTGTATGAAAATCCGTAGCCGTAGATCGGGCAATTCAGCTCGGTTCCGTAATCGTCGGCAGGCTGAATACCGTCAAAATGCAGTGCGGTGCTTCCGTCCGCAAGCTTTGTCTCTTTGAGTTCAAGACCGAACTGCGCATACTTTGCACGATAATTCTGCATCAGAATACCGTTGAACGCGTCATTATACAGAACCGTAAATGCGTCATTCATCGAAGCCTCCGACGCTTCGTAGCCGCATGCCACAACAATTGCGTAGTCCTTACTGCCGTTTTCGTTCAGCGCAAAGCCGCAGCCGTAGCCATCGGCATGCCAATCGGGGGTGGAAATGATATAATGCGGGTCGGTCGCCGCGATTTCAAATGTCTTGGGCAAACCGACAGGTGTGTCAGTCTTATCATTTTTCGTACTCTCCACACCGCTCTTATTTGTTTGTGCGGTTGTTTTGCCCGAAGTTGTCACGGAAGCGGAATCATTGGCGCAACCACAAAGCGACATCGCAAGCACCAGCACTGCCAGAACAAATACCGAAATTCTTTTCATTGAAAAATCCTCCTGCTGCTCTTCTGTTTACCCGGAAAGTCGTCGGACACAGCAGTCCTGCGTCCTTATCGGTTCCGATTATACCACACTCCTCATCACTTTTCAAGAGCAAGCATAAAAAACCGGCAATTTTCTTTTCAAAAACCGCTTTCCGATTACCGATTATCCCGTCTGTTCCCGCTTTTTGCGATTTTTACATACAGATATATCATTGCCGCAAAAACAAGCATTGAAATAACGCCGCTGGAAATTCTTCCGACAAGCATGGGGCTGTTGACTGTCAGCGTAACGCCGACAAAGATCACAAAGCCGCAGACAAGCGTTACGATAAGATATCTCAGCCACTTCGGTGCCTTCGGGTTATTTATCAGATCTGCGATGAAAGGTTCCATAATTACTCCTTTTTGTTTGTTCCGGACAGTGTCCCGTTTCAATGATTTTTTACATACAGCACAATTCCTGCGGTGATCTGTGCCAAGGAAATAACCGCCGCCGCAGTGATCGGAACAATCCCGATAAGGTTATTGTGATCCGAAATGAGGGCAACTCCCCATATCACAAGCGAGATTACCCCTATCAGAGCCGCCACGGCAATAATTGCGGCAATGACCGTATGCTTTTTGCTTCTTTTCCCTGCGGGTATTACAAGAAGCATCAGCTCCATGTACACCTCAAAAAAGATTTCGATAAACAGTTCGGCAAGCATATCCATATCCGTTTGCTCCGTTTCAAAAGGCGGTCATTTCCCGCACGCGGGCGGTAAACGCAGAGTATCGCTCTGCTGTCATCATTGTATCATAAATATGTCCGTTCATCAACGGTTTTGCGCTTTTTCCGACAAAAAATATCCGATCGGAGTTTTTTGTCCGATCGGTATAGACAAACAACATTTTTTATGCTATACTTTGAGTTGCAGTTAACATAGGTTAACTCGCGGACAAAAAAGTCAATCATCGGGCAAAAGAGAGGCGACAGCATATGAACGACCCGAAAGCATCCGAAAACGGGTGCGGACTTCTGCTTGCACAGAGTGACGGCTGTACCGTCCGTCAATTCCGCAACGAAGCCGGCGACGGAACCATGACGACTTACGATATATTTCCGGGCGTCGCGCTCAGCTTCAATGATTTTCATATGGAATACATTGACAGCACATACATCCCCGACAGGCGGCTTCTCGCGATCGATCATTGCCGCGAAGGAAGCATGGAACACGTAGCCGAGGACGGTCTTGTGGGCTACACGACTGCCGGAGACATGAAGCTTGATCTGCGGCGTCGGCACACGGGAAGATTTACATTTCCGACCTGCCATTATCACGGGCTGACGGTTGCCGTTGATCTCGATATTATCGAACGATCCCTGACCGAAGAGGTAAGAGATTTCCCCGCCGTACCCGAAACCGTTGTTACCCGTTTTTCCTTGGGCGACTGTCCGCGTGTGCTTCACGGCACGGACGAAGCAGAGCATATTTTCGGAGAGCTTTACCGCGTACCCGAAAAGATCCGGATCCCCTATTTCAAAATCAAAATACTTGAGCTGTTTCTGTATCTTGATGCCATGACCGTAATATGTCGTGTTCCGAGTGACCGTTGGCGTGATGCCCGTTTGCTCGCAGAGTTCTGCAAATCGCTGTTCCACTTCCTCCCCGACCTTCCCCGTAGAGGTCGCTGTGGCGATCAGTTCCTCGCACATATATCGCATATCCTGCTTCAGGGTGATTGCCGACCATAGAGAGATTGCGATGACCAATACGAAAACAAGAACAAGTACCGCAACGGCAAGGTCAATATACCATGCCGCCAGACCACATTCCGGGAGCAACCCGGTTATAATGTCCGCAATACCGTGCCCGACCCTTACGGAAAGCGGCATGAGACGCCAATTTCGCCCAGTACCCCATCAAGCCTTTTCCCTCCGGCAAATGGGAGCGTAGCAGCTTTACCCACTTATATGTCATCAAGCACTGCATCTTTTTGTTCCTTTCTGATTTTTCGGAAATAAAAAAAGGAATATAATCACATATTTGATCATGTTCCTTTTAAGGGTTATACTGTTTATTTGCTCTGTTGCCGACGCCGCTTCTTGTAATACTCATCAAGTGCGGCAAAAATCACTGCCTCGATCTCAGACGGAGATGTCCCGCTGCGAAAATACTTTTCGAATTTTGATGTAGGAATTTTTATTCTCTCAACCTGGTTCGGTTTCTGTGCCGACAGAATGGTTTGAATTGTAGTCAAATCCAATTTTCCTTCTTTGCTCAATTTACGCATTTGTATCGCTTGCGCAAGAGAAGGAGTAGCCTCCTCGGTATCTATGGTATATGAAAGATCCTTTTGTTCGTCCTCAGTCATGTACGACAACTCCACCGCAGGGCGAAGCGCAATCTTCCCGGCATCTACATCCTCTAAAAGCTCCGGAATCAGGTAAGTGAGACGAATATACCGTCTGACTTGCTCACGGCTGTCTCCGTTGTCTTTCCCTACAAAATCTCCGGTTCTGAACTTCGACACCAGTGGTGCCGAAGTTATGTCGCTCCTTTTTCCCAGGCGTTTTAAGGCATCCAGCTTCAGCTTATAGGCAAATGCCTTTTCGGAAGGAAGAATGTGCTCACGCTGCAGATTAGAGTCCACCATCAGGATCACCGCCTCATCCTCCGAGAGTTCACGGACAATGATCGGCAACGCATCAATTCCCAACAGCTCACAGGCACGCTTGCGGCGATGACCGGAAATCAGCTCATAGCGTTCTTCACCCTTTCTTCGGGCAATGCAAGGAGTGACAACCCCAAACTGTGAGATGCTTTCCATCAGAGATCGTAATTCATCATCTTCTCTTACCTGAAAAGGATGTACATTGGCACTGTCAATCAAAGTAATAGGAATAGTACGGATTTTCTCCCGTTTAAGATTGCCCGGATCTGTCGATAGCAGATTTGTTTGATTTCTTGTGTTCTCCATGTCAATACCCTCCGTAAATCGGTTTTTACAGGCGCAAAAAAAGCGCCGTGAAAACACCTTGCAGGGCAGTTTCCGGCGCACGAATGTAAACCTAATAGGCGGTATGGCATTCCTCGTTTTCTCGGTTATTTTTCCGATTAACAATCATCCGCCTGCTGTATTCCGGCATGTGATTGTAAAACATAAAGAATTGGCTGTCAGATCGCTATTTTTTCGTTTTTACAGAAGAAAACACCCCGAAAACATCGATTTTCGGGGTGTTTTTGTGATAATGCTACAGAAAAGCAACCCGAGAAAAAGTCCAAAATGAAGCTTTTCTTTACCTGCTTTTTTCGGAGATTGTCTTTGTAGGAACATTTCATACATCCCATAAAAACCGGCTCAAAGTCATTACAACTCTGAGCCGCATTTTATATCAATTCTTCTCCTTGAAGTCCGCCCTTTAGCGTAACAAGAATATGTTTATCCGTATTTACCTGAATGCACTCCACAATTCGACGGATCGTATCTTCCAAATATGTAAGCGTCTTGTTTTGTTCGGCGGCATACTGTCTGTTTTCCTCGCGGTTTTGTCCATATTGTGGGAATCCCTCAAAGCAGTTATCTCCGTAACGGATGCGCATCCGCTCTCCGCTATATGGCGTTACGCCGTAGCAGGATTCTGGCAATCCGACTTCCTTTGCAAGCGCTGTCATCAGCTTCGTGCGGTCATAGGCATAGATTGCAAACGGTTTCATTGCGTTCCATGGAGTACAGGCAATATACCATGCACAATGCTCCGAAAGCACACGAAAGCCAAAGCATTCCCGACCGAAGGCATACGGAATATGGCATTGCAGTCGCTCTGAGCAGACCGCCGTCATTGCCGCTGCGCTTTTCAAGAGGAAAGACGCATCCGCAGAACGCAAAAAGCACAGCAGAGTTTCATACTCATACTGTGCTTCCGCCGAAATATGCAGTTGTCCTGCGTCAATGCTGATCTCATCTCCGGCAAAGACTCCGCGCACAAAACCGAAATACCCGCGACTTCCGTCCGCCTGTTCGGTAAACAGTCCTGTTTCCCGCCAGATTGCGATCTTCTCAAGTTTCATGGTCGCCCTCCGCCGTTTCATCGGTGTTGTCCACAAGATAGGAAAGCAGCTTGTTTTCCTTGACCGCCTGCATACATTCCAATACACTTGCAAGCTCAATCCGACAACTGCGGGGGAGCTTTACCGCGTCCCGAATGGTCAGCGACGCGATCTGTTTTTCATCTTTACATCCCGCCTCTACAAGACTTCGTAGGATGGATAAATGTTTTGCGTGTATCGTTGCCATTATCTCTCCTCCCCTCTTTTCTTCAGTTTTTCAGTCTTTTCAAAATCCGTTGTCAGGAATCCGTGATGAATGTCCTCCAGCGTTTGCTTTGCAACATACGGCAGAAGTGATTCCGGCACAATCCCCATTACCTCGGAGCGCTCAATGCGCTCATACTTTCTGCGGCAGAGGTTCCACCCGTAGCAGGCACTCCCGCGGCTGTTTGCTTCTGCACCGAATCCGCCGACGATATAGTAGAGCTGATTGCCGATATTCCGACACCCCTCGCTCAGCACCTCCGGCTTGACTGCAACCGTACATTCCTTGATACTGTAATGCCAATCAATCGGAATCATGTCTTTTGGGGTAAGGCACGCGGTGTTTTTCAAGCCGTCGATTTTTTGCTCATTCCTCAAAATGATGCTTTCAGCACCGATATTCTCCCCGAAGTGCTTCAATGCTTCAAAATAATCGTCGGTGGTGATGCCCTCATATCGCCCGAACAAACCGTTGTCCGTGACAATACAGGACATATACCGCGGCTTTTCCGTATTTTCTTCATTGATCCCAAGGACAATGCGCTTTCCGCCGATCCAGACCGAGGACTCAATGCCGTAGTCCTCGATCATTTCTTTTTCTATCCCATACATCACTTGTTCCCCTGGTAGTAATCGTCATACACCGTACCGTCAATGATCAGTGTATTGGCATTGCGAACTGCTGTAATCATTCCGGCAGGAGTCCAGATCTGCGTTGCCGTTACAGACACGGTATAACTGCCGTTGGCGACATACACAGGAATAAAATGCACACGCTCATTTTTGTCCGCGTTGGAATTAGCGATAAACTGATAGATACCGTCGACTTTTTCGAGTGTACGGTACTTTTCGTTTGCCGTTAAGAAGCCGAACTCCGGGAAGGTCGCGTACACGCTCTGCGCTTCCGTATAGGCATCTGTGCCGGGCATGATATAGCCGGATTTCGCAACAAGAGCGGGATTCCACGAAAGTGCAATACCATAACCGGATTTCATCTTCCATGTCGCTCCGACCTTTTCCGCTGTCGTGCAGCCCGAACCGGGTGTTACAGTGGGAGTTGTATTGCCGACCGTAATGCCGTAGGATTTCAATACGAGTTTGCCATTCTCATATACCCACATATTCCAGGTCGCCGAGCCTGCTTTTGCCACAGGAACCGTAGCATTGGGCGAGTATCCGGCAGGAGCATTCTTTTCAAATCTCGTGTTGGGTGTCTGCGAAGAATTGTAATCCGTCGCAACGACAGCATATTCGGTCGTGTTGTTGTCGCTGTTCTGTTCCTTAGCTGCGTTCGCATGGCTTACCGTACCCTTACAGTAGAAAGTCGTTCCGGCACTCTCTACCGGGACAACCCATTTGAAATAGACAAGGTTTCTGCCGTTTGCGGGGATTACAACCTTATTCCAAGTCTGTTGAGAGACCGTTTTCACCTTGCCACCATCGAGGTAGTAAACAAGGAAATCGAACGACACATTATCTTCGGGCAGAACATCCGATGAGCCTTCGTTGTTCACATAGAAGCTCGAAATGACCTGCGATCCCTCTGTGTATTCGCCGTTCACGGATACAACGGATGTGGATGTTTCAACAACTTTTTTCACATTATAGGTTGCCGAAGTAGAGTTGTTGCCCGTGCGGGTTTCACTTCCGTGATCTGCCCAATTGATTCTGGCGACAAGTGTCTGTTTGCCGAGGCTCGCGCCGACATTCAGTGTAAACACGATATTCTGCACACCGTATGCGCTGAAGTTGACCGTTGTCGAATAGATGACTTCACCGTTCAATAGCACTTCAACAGGGATATTTTCATACGGCAAATTTCTGTCCCAGCTATCCACACGGAACTTGACTGTAACCTTGCCGTATTGCTCAATCTCATCCGGTGTAACTGTCAGGTCGGATGCCGAAAAATCGTAATTGCGTTCCTGCCATACGGCATAAAGCGTTGCATCCTCCTCGGCAGTATAAGTTGCACCGGGAGCGTAAACAACAGACTTCGAGGTGCTGTCGGTCGCCCAACCGAGGAATACATGATTCGGTCTTGTGGGAATCGCAACCGTTAGGATGAGATTCTGTCCGTGTGTCTTCTTCTGCGGATTGGGCGCATCAGTGCCGCCATTTGCGTCGAAAGACACGGTATAGTTGTTGATCTCCCAAACCGCATAAAGTGTCACACTCTCGTTGGCAGTATAGCTGCCACCCGCCAGATAGTCTGCCGTTGTTGCCGTCGAAGTGGTTGCCCATCCCTTGAAAGTATAGCCGTACCTTGTGGGAATCGTGGATGTCAGAATCAATGTGACATCCTCTGTCTTGGTCTGACTTGCGGGGGTGTTCCCGCCACCGTTGGCGTCGTACTTGACTTCATAGGTCTTTGGGATATAACGCCAGACGGCGTATAGCGTCACGCCTGCTTCATCGGTATATCGTTCACCCGGTGCATATTCTGATGCTGTTGCACTCTTGGAGGTCGCCCACCCCAAAAATTCATAGCCGACTCTTGTGGGCTTGACCGCAGAGAGCGTCAGCGATACTCCGTAGGTTTTGGTTTGACTTGCAGGAGCGCCTGTGCCACCGTTCGCATCATACCGAACGGTGTAGGTTTCGGGGTCATAGCGCCACACTGCATACAGCGTTACATCGGCATTATCTGTGTAACTACCACCGGCTGTGTAATTTGCGGAGGTGGCGTTTCTGTCCTTGGACCAACCGACAAAACTGTAATTTCGTCTTGTCGGAATCAAGGTTGTCAGAGTCAGAGTTACACCGTAAGTCTTGGTTTGACTTGAAGGTGCGTTTGTGCCTCCGTTAGCGTCAAAAGTGACAGTATAGGTCACCGGCTTATATCGCCAAACGGCATACAGCGTAACCGATGCATTGCCCGTATAGCTTCCTCCTGCGGTGTAAGTTGCCGTCGTTGCAGAACTGCTTGTAGACCAACCGAGAAATTCGAAGTTGAATCTGTACGGGATGGTCGAGGAAAGCGTCAGCGACACGCCATGAACCTTGGTTTGTGATACCGGCGCATTGGAACCACCATTGGCGTTGTAACTTACCGTATAGGTCTGCGCTGTAGTTTGGGTGTATCCGCAAAGGTTGCAAGTCGATACAACCTGTCCGTTCGATGTTGTGCTTGTAAAAGTGTGACCCTCATAGCTCACCGATCCAATGGTCGAATTACAGTCAGCACAATAAGAATAACGCTTATGCTGACTTGCGGAATACTGATCGTATCGGGTAGAGGTATTATGGCTTGCGTATTCCGTGGTGGTATAGTCGCCGTGAATACAGGTTTTGTACCTACTATGCTGACTGCCACTGTAATATACCCAATCGCCATAAGTGTACGGACCGTGTGTGGTACCGGACGAAACCGTCACGCCGCAGTTTTTGCAAACAATCTTCCAATCGCATCCGGTTGTCCATTTCTTCTCGGTGGAGGTGTGGGCGCATTCCCAAAGGGCGTACAGCGTCACACTTGCATTTGCGGTATATTTCCCACCGGGCTGATACTGCGCACCGGGCATGAATTTATTCGTTGCCCAGCCCTTAAAGGTATATCCTGCACGATAAGGGAAAACGGATGAGAGCGTCAGCGCAGCATCTTCCGTTTTAGTCTGACTTCCGGGAGCACCACTGCCGCCGTTTGCGTCATACGAAACGGTGTAGGTTGCCGGTCCGTTTTTCTTCCATACGGCGTAAAAGGTACGGTCGGCATTTGCATAATACCAATCTCCCGGCTTATATGACGCGCTCGTAGCGGAAGATGAAGTGCTCCATCCAAGAAAGGTGTATCCGTTTCTTGTCGGCTCGATAAGAGAAATGAGCATTTTAATTCCGTGGGTTTTGGTCTGTGACCCCGGACCGCCCGATCCGCCGTTGGCATTGAAAGTAATCGAATAGGTCTTGGTTGACCATACCGCATACAAGGTTGTATTCCCATTGGCAGTATAGGTTGCCCCCGGGCTATACGAAGCCGTTGTTGCGGAAGCGCTTGTACTCCAACCGAGGAAAGTGTAGCCTGTTCGTGTCGGTTTTTGAGTGGAAAGTTTCAATGGCGTAAAGTGCGCCTTTGTCTGACTGCTCGGAGCACCGCTGCCACCGTTCGCGTTATACGAGATGGTGTAGGTGTTTTCGTAATAGTAAACGGTGTCGGAAACATTCCCACTCGGAAAGTATCCGGTAACGGAAACCTTATTCGGCGTATAGCCGGCGATTCGCGGCGAAGAGATATAATACTGATCTCCCTTTTTCCCCGTCGCGGTCTTGTCCCCTGACGCCGAGCGTCCGCTGGTCCCGTACAGATACCGAACCGTTGCGGTATAGGCAGGCTCGTAGTAAACGGTATAGCTTCCGGTTCCATGCCTGACATAGTTTGAAGCAGGGAAACTCCATGAGATCATAGAGCCGGTCACAGTAGAATCGCTTAAATTGGAAAGCGCATATCCGGCATAAGACGGAGAGATAATTCTGAGCGCATTTCTTGTTTCTGCTGCACCGTCGACTGTTCCGCTATTTGTGCCAAGCACTGTCCCGCTTTTGGTTTTGTAAGTGATGGTGTAGTTCATCGGATAACTGTACGCTGCCGAAACCGGGACTGAAATAACCCCGACAAGCGTCATAACCACAAGGAACAACGACAGAATTCTGATCGCGTTTCTCTTCATTCGTTCCCCTCCTTGACGCCCGGAATGACCGCGACATCACCGTCAATGCCGGGCTTGTCATTCCGACTGCCATCGACAGGCAGTTTCACATCAATACTCACATCTCCCGGCTTCGGGGCAGGATCTGTCCCCTTCCCGTCATCGGTAATGGGCGGAATCTCCGGGGTTGTCTGATCCGTCGTCGTATCTGATGTGTCCGTCGTCTGCTCCGGAGGCTTTACATCCGGATTGTTTCGGTTGCTGTTTCGGATAATCCCCATCACGATGACGCAACCGATCATCAGCAGGGTGATCGCAATGACAGCGATCATCATAACATTGTTTTTCTTTTTCATGTTGGTTCTCCTTTAATACTTTTCTTGAAGCACAGCATTGATCTCCACGGGAATCGGAATCTCCGCCACAACTCTGCCGAACGCGCGAAACGGTACGGTCATCGTATACCGGACAGTCACACCGATGCTCCCGCTGTCCGCCGCCGTAATCTCCGGGCGACTGACGATATAGGACGCATTGCCTTTGGAAACGGTCTTTTCGGTGATTCCGGCATCCGCAAAGCCAAGTGTTCCGTAAGCGCGGCGGACAAGCTGTGCGCGGTCGATATGACTTGCATACGCTTCTCCCTGTTTGAGTGCGTCATACTGTTCCACCGCATATTTGGTCACAAGGCTGTCCAATGCCAATCGGCTTGCTTCCTTCTCGCTCCTCACAAGGCTGAACACGAGCGAATACTGCACGGACACGGCGATCATCATCACCACCGCAAGCACCAGAACACAGGTCAGGATATACGAAAAGCCCTTTTTGTTTCTGAGCATCTTCATAGTCCGCCTCACTTCCAATACACACGCGACAGTCCCGACTGCGTAACCGTAACCGAGAACGGGAGCGTAAAAGTCCCGAAGCCCTGCAAGGTAATCTCATGCGTCAGGGTACAGGTGATGATCTCTCCGAGCTGCACCTGCTTCCCTGTCGCATTGTAATAGGTCGTGTTCCAAGTGACCGTTGGCGTAATGCCCGTTTCCTCGCAGAGTTCCGCAAACCGCTGCTCCACTTCCTCTCCGACCTTTCCCGTAGAGGTTGCTGTGGCGATCAGTTCCTCACACATATACCGCATATCCTGCTTCAGGGTGATTGCCGACCACAAAGAAATGGCGATGACCAATACGAAAACAAGAACAAGCACCGCAACGGCAAGGTCAATATAGCCCTCGCCCCGGGTGCTTTTCATAATCCTTTTCATTTTCATCCGATCACCGCCTTACATAATGCCGCCCAGAGAATTCATCAGCACCTGCCCGATGACCGCAATGTAGATGAGCAAAAAGCACATCATCAGCGCCATCGACAGCTTCTTGACCTTGCGCGGCACAGTGTTCGCCTGTGCTTTGAGGTTCAGCCGCTGAAGCTCCTTGAACTTCATGGAAAGCGATGTCCAGAGTGCCGTTGTATCCGCAGAATTCTCCACGGTTTCCAACGCTCTTACAACCTCGCTCAGCCACGCCGAGCCGATGCGCTTGTCAAGGGAATCCAAGGCGTTGCGGATATTACCGCTGCTACGCATTTCGGCAACCGTAATGAACAGCTCCTCCTTGAGTTCGGGATGAGCTATCGGGATATACGACTCCAGAATATAGATGATGTCACGGCTGTGCGTGAGCAGTTTTTCAATGTGTCCGACCAACCTCGGCAGTTCGTACTCGATATTGGCTCGTTTCTGCCTGATTTTTCGCGTCACCTTTTTGGATTCCGAGAAATACACAAAAAACGCGATACCGAGGATGAGAAAGCCGAAGAATACGGAAATAAAAAATGCCGGAATTGCAAGAATTCCGACCATGAGCGCTTTGACAATGGCATCCGCCATATACTGCTCCGGCGTGATCTCCATATTCGCCGTGCGCAGGTCAATCACAAGATTTGCGCGTTTGAACTCGTTCAGATGCAGCTTCCCTGCCAGCTTGGTAGCAAAATCCCGTCGATAGAGTTCGATGACGCCCGTCTTTTTCTTACCCTTTCGTCCGACGCTGTTTGCCGCTTTGGAGGCTTTCAGCGAGGGAATCTTCATAAAGTCTGCCAAGAGGAACCCGACACCGACTGCGGCAATCACACCGATGATAATCTGTAAAACAATCATACGCCCTCCTTATCTCCGGTACTCGACCGGCTTGCAGTATTTCTGCATCCCCAAAAAGGTAAAGAGCATAACCGCGCCGCAGATTGCCAGCGTGACCTTGCCGAAGGTCGTATACATGAGCGCTCCGTACCACTCTTTGTTGAGAAAATACAGAAGCGGAATATTTGCAACGACCATCAGCGCCATGATATAATATTCTCTTTTGTTCTCCGAGATCATGACCTTCAGGTCGGCATTGACGATACGCATATCCGTCAGTTTTTCTACCACGGGATAGAGCGTTCCGATCAGTTGGCTATCGTCCTGACACGAGATCAGGGTATCGCACCATTCCTCCCACACGGAATCCTTAACCCGTTCCCGCAGGTGACAGATTGCCGCTTTGACATCGGGATTGATAACCGAGATTTCCACAAGAAAGCTCTGAAACAGTCCCTTGACGGGCGGTTTGAGGTTGTCGATATTCTCCTCCACTGCACTTTTGAGGTTCATAGTGCGCTCATAAGAAGAAGTGATTGCGGAAAGCCCGGTTTCCAGCTCTAACTTCACCTGCTCCTCATACTGCTCCACGGTGCGAAGCAGATAGAGAAACGGGATCATGGCAAGTGCGATTGCCAGAACGGGAGCCAGAAACGGATTCCCGATAACGATGGCACCGACGCAGCCGAGGATCATCAGAAGCAATGCCACGGCACACGCCACGCCGAAAGATTTTTCTTTTCCCGTATCGGAAAGTGCGCGGCGGATCTTATCCAGCCACAACACCAGCTTGTTGGTTCTTTTCTTGCCTCTCGCGCGCATTGCATTGTCGCGGAGACTCTTTTTCCGGTCCAGGATAGCGGAAACATCTGTGCCGATGCTCTCCGGCGTCAGTCCGAGGATGCGGACAATGCCAAAGGCAATCAGCAGGAAACTGATTATATAGACAACTGTCATTCTGTTTGCTCCTTTCCGGTGTACTGTCCCAGCAGTTCCTGCGGTACACCGCCGCGCAGGAGCTTTAAGCGGAGAGAATCGGAGATCGGGTTGACACGCTCAAATTTCCCCTCCACGCGGAATCGCCCGTTCTCATACTCGTTGCAGTAAATTCTGTACTGCCACAGCTTGCGGTAGATGAGTTCCCCGTCGTCACCGACCACGCACTCGGTAATGTCCATCACCTTACGGGAGTTACCCATTGGTGTCCTCCTGCGAAGTGGTTTCCGACGAGTGGGACGCAAGATAATCTTCCTGCACCTTCAGGTACTGCTCCGCAACTGTCTTATCCCCTCGGCATACAAGAGAGAAATGCAAGGTCGTTGTGGTATTCAGGTAGGCAAGCAGCTTTGCCTGATCGGGAGAGGCAAGCAGTGTGACCGTGATCGCCTGTGTTGCGTCGGTTTTCCGGTCGCTGTCCACCGAATCCCCTGTTGTGGTCGTAATGACCTTTACATACCGGAGTTCGGGCGGCACATGGGACTGATTCGTCTCCTTGTCATAGACAATGACGCTGACTATATCTCCGTTCCGGAGCTTATTGGACAGCCCCTGCGCAAAGGACGCGATATTGACCGAGATGGCGACCTTGGTTCCGTCGAGAGCGGACAGTACATCATCCGCGCTGTTGCTTTTCTCCGCAACAAGGTCGGCAATCATGATCTGCCCGGCGTAAAGGTTGGTCGCGGCGTACTTGCCGACGACATACTTCCTATTTTTCACTGTTCTGTCCGACAGGTTCAAGGCTCCCACCTTGACAAGCTCCACATCGTCCTCGGTAATCAGGTGTCCTCGCTCCACATTCTGTTTTACCTGTACCACTTCCACTTTTCTGTCCGTGAAGCGGTTGACAAGAGGTGCAATCCCGAATGTGATACCGAGAGCGAGGACAATACAGATAATTCCGATCACCGTTCGGTTGCCGGTGATTCTCATTTTACTTTTCATAAATGACCTCCAATTTTCGTTCAAATCAGAAAGCCGATCCATAGACCGACCGACAAATACGGAAGGAGTGCAAAGGGCTGTGTTCTCTGCTCTTTCTTCCTGTGGGTAATGATGAGTTGTGCAACTACGGCAATCAGGAGTCCGAGCATAATGCCGATCACGCCCTTATAGAATCCGAGCAGGAGTGCAGCAGCCGTAGACAGCTTGATGTCCGCACCGCCGATTCCCATGCGTTTCTTACCGCACAGGGCGATGAGCATCTGCGCCCCGCCTACAATGGCGGCACCGAGAAGCTGTGAAAGAACGGTCGCCTCCGAGATGTTTGTCACCGCCAGCATCAGCATCATAACGGACAGTATATCGTCCGCTTCGTGAGTAGAGTGGTCCTGCACGGACGCATACAGCAGCACAAACAGGAATGCGATCCCGCAGAATGTCCACGGGGACAGTCCGCCAAGCAGGAACAGCATCGCTGAGCCGCAGCCGGTCAGCACATACGGAAGCCACGGGACAAAGCGAAAGTCCCGTTTCTTCATGTTTTTGCAGAGATAGCGCGCACAGATGAGTGTGAACAGGACGGTTGCAAGCCCCTCGCACGGTATCCGAATCATTTCCGGCATCATATCCTCCTTCCGTTGCCGGGGCAAGTGCTTCTCCTGCACCTGTCCCGGAAAGTAGTTCTTACGCGCTTATGCGGTGTAATCCCAGAGATTGCCGATCTCGGTGTTGAGCTTCGTGTCGATGTTGGTCTTAATGAACGCATACACGATACCCATGAGCAGAACGCCGACCACAACGGCAATGATGATCCCGACAGTCTTGTCGATATAGAACTCGGCTTTGGCATTGGCAACGGCAGTCTGCGCCTTGCAGTAGATCTCGTTGCACTTGTTGTCGATGGCTTTCCCCACGCGGTTGAAGAAATTCTTGATTTTGTTGAACATGATTTTTACCCTTTCGTTTTTGAAAAATGATTTTGTTTTTTGGATTACTTACAGGAAACAGGACTTACCGCATCAGCCGGCATAGTCCCAGAGGTTGCCGATCTCGGTGTCGAGGCGGGTCTGAATGTTGTTTTTGACAAACGCATACACGATACCCATGAGAAGAACACCGACCACAACGCAGATGATGATACCGACGGTCTTGTCGATATAAAACTCGGCTTTGGCATTGGCAACGGCAGTCTGCGCCTTGCAGTAGATTTTGTTGCACTTGTTGTCGATGGCTTTCCCCGAACGGTTGAAGAAATTCTTGATTTTGTTGAACATGGTTTTTTACCCTTTCGTTTTTGAAATTTGATTTTGTTTTTTGTTGTGCGGGAAAAGAAAAACGGATTCGCCTCCGCTGATCGAATCCGTCTTAGCTGAACATGGACTGAATCTTATCCGTCAGTCCCGGCAGAACCGTATTGTTAAACAGGGCATACAGCCCGGCAAGCAGCAAGCCGCCGATCACTACGGCAATAATCATGCTGATTACCTTATCCAAGTAAAATTCGCCGCGTTTGTTTGTTGTGACCGCCTTTATCTCGGTCTGTTTTCGGCGTATCCACGCCTTGATTTTTCTGAACATGGTTCCTCCTTGAAATAAATTTTGAGCGTCCTTTACACAGTCATATCTGTCACCAACTCCTTTTTGGAAATATATATAACTTAATCTCTTATACTTTCATACTCTCTCCTGTCAGTAAACTGATCGTATAAGGGGTTAGAGTGTGAGGAAGGGGAAAAGAAAAAGACCTTACCGTTTGTTTTCGGGTAAGGTCTTAACGGGCATCGTCACGGCTTCGGCGTGTGATTGGTCTTTCCGTCGCTTTTGACTTCTGCCATGCGTCGAGCAGCTTGAGGATGGTTTGCCGGATCAGTTCGGGTGGGGTGCGCTCAGGAAAGAAACGCGAGAGTTCGTCCGATTTGAATTTCACTGTCTCCGCCTGATTGGGCTTTTCCTCGGTCATGATGGAGAATATCTTGTCCATATCCAGCTTCCCCTCCTGACTGAGTTTTTTCATACGAATCGCCTGTGAAAGCGAGGGAGTTGCTTCTTCGCTGTCGATGGTTTCCACGAGGTTGCGCTGTTCGTCCTCCGAGAGATACGAAAGTTCCACGGCAGGACGGAAAGCGATGCTCTCCCGGTCAACCATTTCAAGCAATTCGGGGACAAGTTCGTTGAGTCGAACATAGCGAAACACTTGGTCGCGGCTGTCCCCGGCAGTTTCCCCAATAGAAGAAGCAGTATCTAACTTTGTCGCCACTGGCGACGAAGTTAAATCAGTCCTCTTTCCCTTTCGCTTGAGTGCATCCATCTTCATCTTATAAGCCGCCGCTTTCTCGCTCGGCAGAATATGCTCCCTTTGCAGATTGGCATCCACCATAGCAATGATGGCTTCATCGCGGGAAAGGTCACGCACAATCGCCGGAATGAGTTTCAGCCCCAGCCTGCGGCAGGCATGAACGCGCCTGTGACCGGAAATGATCTCGTATCTCTGATCTTCCTTGATTCGCGCAACAATGGGCGACTGCACCCCGATCTCCTCGATGCTGTTCATCAGCTTCTGCATACTCTCGTCATCCAACACCTTGAATGGATGCCCCGGAAACTCATCAATGTATTCCAGCGGAATTACACGGACCTTTTCTTTCTTCGGCTCGTCTTTTGAAGGATTGGAGGAATAGTTCGGTTCATTCGCCATGCTTCCACCCTCCCTTTCTGCTCTTTCTGCGCTTATGCTTCCGGAATCGCTCGGACACACGGATGGCATCATAGCCGTAAACAGAGATGGCAATCGCGGAACACACCACGCGGAACAGATCAAAATCCACGACTTCATCGTTGGACAGATCCTCTATGTCCGTATGCGAAGTTCCGTTTCCGAGGTCATAAGCAACGCAATAGAAAAGATAGTCGTTCGCCGAAAAAGAGCGGAAGTCAATATCGAGATAGGAGATACTACTTTTCCCGATTGCCGCTTCAGATGCGTTCCACAGACTTTCGGTTGCAGTAAGGACAAAAAGCTGCGCAATGAGCGATTTATCGTTCCCGCGTACTCGGTGCAGTGCTTTCAGAAATCTTGCCCGGTGCTCCCTGTCAAGAAAACAGGTTTTGGTCATGGTTGCGCGTTCCGAGGCGAGGCGGAGTCGGTAGTGAAACACATTGTCCTTCACATTTGCAAAGCAGGTGTTTAGAATCTCTGCAAAGGTACAGGTGTGTGCCCGTACTCGCTCCGCCATACAGCAGCACTCTTTCAGAGAACACTTGCCTTCGCTGACATAGCGACAGTTAGAGCATCTGCAGGACTGCACGGCATACGGAAAGCCGGTCTCCTCACTTCGTTTTCGGTGGGCAACGCAGATCAGATCTGTCAGCGTCAGCCCGGTTGGGTTCATTTCAATATACATTCGATTCCTCCTTGAATTTTACTTTTGGCAATAAAAAAAGCCACCTTCATTGACCGCAGGATTGCGGTATAAAGATGGCTTGATTTCGGATATTCAGTTGTGTCAGGCGGGAAGCAGGTCAAGAAAACGGCTGAGCAAGTTAAACACGCCCACATATTCTTCGCTGTTCTCAAGGGTGCATCCCTGTGACTTCAATGCAAGACGGCGTTCATTCAGAATCCCGATGGCGGTTCTGACCTGATAGCCGGTAAGTTTCATGCGGTAAACGGATTCGTAATTCTTTTTCATGTGTGTCCCCTGCCTTTCTTCACCTATATTATATAGGAAAGCAAGGAGATTTGCAAAGGTATGATGTCACAGTACGGCAATGCGGACAAAACGCACCCATTTTTCTTTGAGCGAAATTTTCTCGACACGGTATCCGTATTGTTCTGCTTCCTGTTTGTAACGGAGGAAAGAATGATCCATTGGAAAACCAAGAATCTCTTCTATCCGTTCAAAGGAAAATTGAATACATCCACTTCCGTCACCGGAAAGGAATCTCCAAAGCGGCTCATATTTGCTCAATGAAATCACCTCCGAATCAAAGAAAAATACCCCGAAAGGCGGATGACTGTAAATAAGTAGTGGTCAGTGCCAAATGGTCTTTTCGGCGGTATTTCGCCTGATTAACAGTCATTCGGTGTCATGAATGTGATTAACAGTTATTTGCCCGTATTTTCGGCTTAATTGTCGTGAGTTCAAGTCATATAGGCTCCAAAAAAGTTGCACTGTTTTGCAAACATCATTTTTGCTCCGAAAATAGCAAAAAACCCTTGAAATACAAGGGTTTTTCGCTAAGTTGCTTTTTTGTAGCATCTTGATGGCTCCCCCTGTTGGGCTCGAACCAACGACATCATGATTAACAGTCATGCGCTCTACCGACTGAGCTAAGGAGG
>CAKSQF010000010.1 GCA_934486825.1 uncultured Eubacteriales bacterium
TATTTGTTCCTTTCGCCGTTGTTTACCTTGACTCTCTTGCTGATGCAGTCGGACACATAAGTTTTGTTTATGATGGCCTTGAATATATCTTTTACCTGCGTATAGTATTTCATAGCGTACCTCCTTATTTGCCCGTGGCTCTTGCTACACTGCGAGAGAGGTTGACCGCTGTAGTTGTAGCGTGAACAACGCTCATCATGTTGACCTTAACGCTCGAATCAAGTCCGAACTGCTGTGCAATTCTCGGCACTTCATTGGCGGCAAGCATAATGCCGAGTCCGAGCAGCATATTCTGCGGAAAGGTCAGAAGCCCCAAGAAAAGCAATGTTGTCTGCATAAATGCGGTAAGGCAGATTGCGATGACCTGCTTACACCATTGGTTGAAGCCGTCGGCATAGCCCCTTGGTACGCTGAACATATATAATGCACCGACAGACATCTGCACGAGGAGGATACCGCCTCGCTTGATATTCTGAAAGAATATTTTAATAATGCAGTAGGCAAAGGCGATCATCGCAAGTAAATTAAAGAGTTTGTATTCCGCGGTGGCCGCCACCATAAACGAGCCCTGCAGCACCGAAGTGCTTTGGCCTGCGAGGTCGAGTGACTGCGTTCCCGCAAAAATTCGGGCAAGGTCGTGGGAAAATGTGTTTTGCAGGCTGATACAAAACTTGTATAACTCTATCGGCACGACTCCGATGAGGGAGCAGGCAAAGAAGCCCTTTATAATGTTGAGAGCCGTTGTTTTTACATTGGCTCTGCCGCATTGGTACTCGATAGCAACATCGAATATTGCTACAACCGTGCCGGCGACAAACAGCCCCCAACCGAACAGTGTAAACAGCTTTACGGTTGCCTTTACCCATTCAAGGTCAAACACATCCGCACCCATATTGCCCATCATCTCGAAGAAGTCGGCGATAGCGCCGTAGATGATTTCATAAAACCATTTGAGCATTGCATCCCAAATGGCATTGGATATTTGAGTTCCGAGGAAGTCCATTGCGTCGCCGATGGCGCTGCCGATCCCCGAAAAGATATCGCCTAAGCAGATTTTTGCAAAAGTACGGCTTTGACGCATTCAAAATCATTGCCGCCTATGAGGAAGCGGCAGCCATTCCGCCGACCGAGCGATATGCAAATTGGTACGGCGATTACGGTATATTCGAGCCGTCATTAAACGAGGATATGACCTATGATAAGCTCCTCTCCCGTTACAAAGCAGGGCTTAAATATCTCGGCATCATCAATGAGCAGGCCAAAGCAGTGTGCGGCAATTTTTTGTCGGGACATCTTGCCGAGCATATCCGTGAGCAACTCAAAAACCACAATGCCGACGCCGAACACCGTCCGATATCCGTTATAACTAAAATGGATACGCCGGAATTGACAAAGCCTAAGGGTGATAAACTCAGCCATTGTCATTCCTTCATGCCGTTCGAGATATTCTCTGATTTCGGCATGGAGGTCGGCATCGATTTTTACGGTGATGCCTTTCTTTTCATCCGCCATTGCGCTCGTTCCTTTCTATATATTTTTTGATAATTTCCGCAAGCAGTTCCTCTGCCGACACTTCACGCTCGGCGGCCTCCCGAAGCAGCATATCTGCCTGCGGCTGCGGTATAAGAATATCGTGTTCCAATAGGCAACCTCCTACATTCCCATAACGGGGCCGTTGTCCTCGTCCATGTCCTCACTGTCGGCCTGTTCCTCGGCAAGCTCCTCATCGGTGAGCTTGCGGAAGGAGTCCTCGCCGGGGATGATGCCGAGCTGTCTGCCGTTATCAAATCTGCAGTGAACGGTGGACATATCATCCACAAACATTACAGTGCCGCGCATATTGTCCTCGACAGGTCGGGGATCGTTGCCCATGTGCAGAAGCAGAATGCGCGTTCCTTTAGGGTAAAGCTCTTTATATCGCTGTGCCTGTCTGTACAGGCGGTCATATTCGTTCATTTCATTTACCTCCGTGTTTTCGTTATATTTTCATTCCGTAATATTCCTCCGGCGGTCGTAAAAAGGAGAAGTCAACCGCCTCGATATTGTCGCAGTGTCCGGCAAGGAAGCGGTCGTCCCGTTCCCTTCGCATCGTCAGATACGCGACCTCCTCGGGAGTGGCGGCCACGGTTTCCTCGCCGCCGTAAAGATATACCTCAGCGTGTACGCTGACCTCCGTTTCCGCATCGACATTTTCCATAAAGTCATCAAAGGCTGTCCAGCCGACGAGGTCGTCGTACTCTCTCGGTATTCCTCCGACCGTGAATTCCGCTTCGTCATAGCCTGCGGTTACGGTAACCGCAGAAAACAGCAAGGCCATATATTACATCCCTCCCATCTGCATTTCGTTTTGCTGCAGGTATTCGTCAAACTCGCTCTCGGTCATCATGGCGTAGTCATCGCCGCTGTTCCAGAAGGAGACGAACAGTTCACCGTCCATGGTATCAATGGGCTGCTGCTCGAAGCCTTCACCGAGGCCGTCCGAGCACTGTCCCGTAAGCCAGTCCCGTAGAGCTTCCGTTTCCTCTGCCGTGAGCGTTTCCTTGAGGCTGCAATCAATTCGTCCGAACAGCCTGTCGCCGTGCAGCTCCACCGACCACACAGCCGAGGTCAGCTTTTCGCTCACGCCGTCATCCTTGTTATAGTAGGTTGCCATATCGTTTCCGTCATTGGCGGTGTAACGCTTCAATGCATCGGCAATTTCATCAGCGCTGTCGGCAAGGTAGGAATCTCCGACCGTGAACATATCTCCGTCGCCCTCGTCAATATTCCCGACAAGCGGACAGAAGAACACAGCCTTTACAGGACCGGAATCTTGCGTCATCTGACGGACGGCGGAAATCACTTCGTCCATTGAGCCGTACTGGTCGTAGAGGATGTTCTGTTCGAGTTCCTCTTTGATGTCCTCGCTTGCCGCCCCAATAACAAGCGTCAGCATATTGGCATCTGCGATGGAGTTTTCCTCGTTCAGCGTAAGGAGCAGATGCCGACCGAAGTCGCTCTCACTGAACAGTTTTACGCCGATGTCCTCGTCCTCGTTGTCGGTCAGCGGGATCTGTTTCGGCGGCTGCATAATGCCGATAGACTGTAGCTTTTCATAAATGTCGTAAATGCTGTGAGGCAGTTCGAGAACAAGGGTATTCTCTTTATTGCGAATAATTGCGGTGATCATATTACATTCCTCCCATCGTCATAGGCTCGTCCTGATATAAGATGTCGAGCAGGCTTGTGTCGGTGTCGTTATAGATGAAGCCGCCGTCGACAAATTCGCCGTAGTATGCATCGCCGATATACTTTCCAAAGGCTTTGTAATCGAAGAACTTTTCTACGGATGGATTTACACTGAAATCCTCATTGTTCTCCGTTACATATATTCCGACTTCCTCATAATTGCTTGCACCTACAATAAAGGTAAAACAATCAAGATTTTCAGCAAGCCGTGCAAGCTGCTTGGCATCCTCGGCCTTGCCGTATTCGGCAACCGCCCACAGCTTTTCCAAGTCCATATCTGTGCTGTTGACGGCATTTGCAAGGCGGTTTACTTCGTAAACACCTTCCTCGGCGGCGATCTCTTTGAAGCGTCCGATCCACTTGTCGCTATCAATGCAAATGTCCTCCCATGAGAGCTCCACATCATCCGGCGTGGGTGCGCCGAGCCGTGCAAACGCCTTGTCGATGGCTTCTTCCTCACATGGTAAATACAGATACTCGGTTTTGCCGCCATACTCGGCCTTGGCAACGCAAAGCACCCCCGGATCATACAAATACGGCGGGAAGGTCTGTCCGTCATATGACCGTTGGAACGGCGTGTTTTCGTCCACGAACAGCATTCCGTGTTCGGTAAATATGCCGTTGCCGGACTGTATCAGCTCCCGTCCGAGCTGCGCATATTTCGGGTCATCCTCATCGTGTGCCGGTATGCAGCCGTTGACCGTCAGCAGATACTCTCTGCCGATTTTGCCCATGTCACCGATATCCCGAATCAGCGGATAGCGATTGAGATTAAAGCTCAAATTGATGAGGTCGGGCAGAGTGTCGAAGTCCTCTAATTTCATTGCTTCGTAAAACTGGTATTCCTCATCGCCGAAGAAGCTGTCCATTCGTTTTCCGAGGAAGTTTACTTCATCGAGGTTGACGAATCTGTCTTGCAGGAAGGCGAGTTCTTCGGGAAATACCACCTCGGTCACATACAATTCCAGCGGTCGTACCTGCTCTGCGCCGATCTCGGCAAGCGCCTCTTGCAATGCCTTTTCGGTGCAGGGAAAACGGATGTCGGTCTGACTGTTTCCGTATTTGATTTTCAGTTTAATCATGACAAATCTCCTTTACGGCTGCGAGTCCGAATCTGCGGATTGCCATAGCATTGCAGATGGTGCGGAACAGCATGGGCGGGACAAGGTCTGCGTCCGACAGATCCGACACGGTAAGGTGCTTTGTTCCGAGCGTCAAGTCCTTTGCCGCACAGCAGAGGGTGTAGGCTCTCTCGGAGCAGTTATTGAGCTTGATATTCTCAAAGAACACACAGCCGTTATTTATATGGTGCTTGCAGCAGCTCCACAGCCTTGGGTCGGCAGTAAGCAGATACAGTGCCGAAAGCAATGCGTAATTTGCTTTGGGGATGTTCTTGGCGGCAAGTTCAAATCTTGCCCGATGCTTTTCATTTATATATGTCATTGGCTTTTCCTCGCTTTCTATATATTCGTTGAATCTCTTGCGGAAGGGCGGACAGCGTATCTGCCTCATGGTTTCCACAAGTATTTCCGTAGGTGTGGCGGCTGTTACCGTGATGAGTATCTGCGATTCTGAAAAACGAACGCCGACACCTCTCGGTTTGAAGTTCGGGATTGCGGTCATAAACCGTTCGATTCGGCGGTCATGTGGATTATCTGAAAATATGGTCATGGTCTTTTCTCCTTGCTGTGAAATTAAAAAAAGCCCTCCGGTTTTTGTGTAACCGAAGGGCAATCAATAGTATTACATATTCTGTTGTGGCGCTGATTCCTGTTCAAAGGTCGGCGGCTCGGCTTCGAGGGAAGGATATGCATCTGTGAGTTTTTCTTGGAGCTTATCCAGCTGCCGTTCCTGCTCATAGGTCAGTATTTCGCAGTTGGCTTTTGCAAAGTTTACACAGCGATAAAGGTCTGCCGATTCTTTTTCGGAGAAGAGACGGGGCTTGCTGACAAGACCGGAGCGCACGGCAAAGGCTTCCTTGACATATTCATAATTCGGAGAATAATCTCCCCAGAACACCGAGTCACCGTCTGCGTTCTGTTTCCAGGTACAGAACATAAAGCCGTTCTTTTCGCTGTAGGTTGCCGCCAATACGGTATCTCCGAAGGCGGCAAGCTGTCTGTAATCGGAGACATCGGCAGCTTTCATCTGCGGTGCGTGTTCGTAGAGTCCGACATATTCCCGCACCGTAGAGATCTCATCCTGAATGTCTGCAATTTTACTGCGGTATTCATCTGAGAGGGTTTTGTCGGCGTTGCTCAAATACTGACCGTTGTATTTTATGCGGCAGAGGGGGATGCCGTCCGAGGACACCTCCAACCATCCTTTGCTGTCCATCTGGGTGTCGTACCGAGCTTTGAGCCGTTTGGCTAATTCTTTCTGTAGCATATCTGATTTCTCCTTTTTTTGAGGGTAATAAAAAAGGCAGATAGATTTTTGATTTCTATCTGCCTGTGTATCGGATATTCACTTTTCGGGAGTTCAAGTCTATCCACAAAGGGAAAACGGCGATTTTACATCTGTGTTTCGGTACAGAGAAAAATCGCCGTTTGGGTAGCAAAAAAGCCCGATATATTCGGGCTTTTCGCAAGAGACATCTTTTTTGTCTCCACATTATGGCGCGCCCGGGGGGATTCGAACCCACGACCTACCGGTTCGTAGCCGGGCACTCTATCCACTGAGCTACGGGCGCATAACAGCACCCTTTGTCGGGTGCCCCAATATAATACCACAAGATGATACATTTGTCAATAGTTTTTTTGAACTTTTTTATTTTTTGATTCCGACCTGCGTTTTATAAACCAAAACGCGATCGCAACAAGCGCAAACGAACAGACAACGACAATGCATACATAAATGTGAACGCCCGAATTAGAATCGGCATATCCGGTCGGAATCAGATTGCTTTTTGCATATTCCATGGCTTTTTCGTTGTCACCGCATATAAATATAAGCTCCGTGCAGGATAAAAACGCATCCTCACCGAACGAAGTGCACCCCGACGGAATAATGAGCTTTCCTATACGATGACAGCCTTCGAATGACGATGCTCCGATTTTTTCGAGGGAATCCGGAAAATCAATCTTTTTGAGATAAAAGCATCCCGAAAAAGCATTGTCACCTATGATTCTCAGATTTTTTCCGATATTCACTGTTCTGAGTGATGTGCATCCCGAAAACGCAAAACTTCCGATTTCTTCAAGACGGTCCGGCAATATCAGCTTTTTTATCCCGCTTTGCCCGGAAAAAGCATTGTCGGCTATCTTTTTTACCGTATGTCCCTCTATTTCCGAAGGAATTGCAAATGTCCCGGTCGGGTTTCCCGAATAGCCTTCAATGGTTGCACCGTCGCCTTCGAGCCTGTATGAAAATGTCGAATTATGATTGTCCCATGAATTTACGGCAATCAGAAAAAAGACAAACGCAAAAAACAATACGGAAAAGAGTATAAGCAGTTTGTGAAAAAAATCTTTTGCTCTGTCGGTCATACCGTTCACCATCCTTTGCGGTATTATAGCATATTTTTTGCCGCAAATAAAGAATTTTTTGTAAACATATCATATTCCGCCCGATGTCCGGCAATAATAAGCCGTAAAGTAAGGGAGGAGATCATTATAATCGGCCTGACTTTGAACTTCGACGAGGATTGTAAAAAATTCGATATGCTGTGCGGTAAGGACAGATGCTTCGATCTGAAAAAGAGGAGCGCATATGTCTGCGGGAGGAGAACTTGTTTCTGGTATGCCGGGTCTCTTTCGGATGATCTGCTTGTCGAGCGGGTTATCGCTTTCGGAATTTCGCGCAAGGGCGGTGCGGAAGGAAATGACCCCGAAGAATTTGTTGCAAAAGCTATCTCCGCGGGAGATGTCAGTATGTGTGCGGAGCCGTCCGATGCCGCAGATAATCTGCTTGACGGAAATCTTGTAATACTTGTTGAGGGGTACGGGTGCTTTTTTGTCTGCGATACAAAGTCGGTTCCGTCAAGGGGGATTTCCGAGCCGGAAAGCGATAAGGTACTCCGCGGGTCGCGTGACGGATTTGTAGAGGAGCTTATGCCGAATGTCGCGCTTATAAGACGAAGACTTAAAATCAGATCGCTTGCAATGAAAAAGTATACCGTCGGAGAAGCCGCCAAATCAAAGGTTATACTCTGTTATCTTGAGGATCGCGCCGATCCCGAGTATGTGAAAGCGCTTGATAAACGCATATCTTCTATAAAGACCGAAGCACTGTCAATGGGACAGGAATCACTTGCCGAGTGCCTTATAAAACGTGCATGGTATAACCCGTTTCCCAAATTCAGATATACCGAGCGTCCGGATGCATGTGCCGCCATGATGATGGAGGGAAGCGTGATCGTTCTTTGCGAGAATTCGCCGCAGGCAATGATACTTCCGACGGCAATTTTTGATTTTCTGCAGGAATCAGACGATTTTTATTTTCCGCCGCTTGTCGGCAGTTATCTGCGTATTCTCCGCCTCTGTATATTTTTTATCGCACTTTTTCTTACGCCTGTCTGGTTTCTTCTTACGAAGCACCCCGACTGGGTGCCCGAAATTCTTTCTTTTATCCTCATCGAAAAGGAAGGATATCTGCCCGTCATATTTCAGCTTCTTCTCGTCGAATTCACGATAGACGGCCTGAAGCTCGCCTCTCTGAATACCCCCGATTCGCTGTCCGGCTCACTTTCAATCGTTGCGGGACTTATCATCGGCGATTTTGCAATAACCGTCGGCTGGCTCGTGCCCGAGGTTATTCTTTATATGTCATTTGCCGCAATGGCAAACTATACCCAGCCGTCATTTGAACTCGGCTACGCCTTCAAGTTCATGAGAATAATGCTCCTTGTGCTGATAGCCCTGTTTGATGTCTGGGGATTTGCCGCGGGTCTGATTCTCATGCTGCTGTTTGTCGTGCTGAACAAGACCGCCGACGGCAAGCGCGGATATCTTTATCCGCTTATACCGTGGAATAAAAAAGCAATGATTCGTCAGTTTGTAAGACCGAAAAAAGATAACTGAAAAATATTTGATTATATTGACCGAAAAACGATCGTTTGAGAAAATTTTTTGAAAACAGGCTTTACAAAATGAAAAAAATATGTTAAAATGACTCAATGTACTATCATTACCGAAAGGAGTTAAGCGGATGAAAACATATCATCATCACGAATTCATGCAGGATCAGCTTTCGCTTCTGACCGAAAAAATGAATGAAAACTCACAGATTGATCCCGATCTTTACGGATATTATAATGTAAAGCGCGGGCTTCGCGATCAGGACGGAAAAGGCGTTCTTACAGGACTTACAAATATATCAACCGTGCTCCAGTATAAGGAAATCGACGGCAAAGCGGTTCCCGCGGACGGTCGTCTTTTTTACAGAGGCATAAATGTCATCGATCTGATTAACGGCGCCATTGCCGACAATCGGTTTGCTTTCGAGGAAACGATATATCTTCTTCTTTTCGGCAATCTGCCCAATGCAAAGGAGCTTGTTGAATTCAAAAAGTTGCTCGGCTGTTACAGAGAACTCCCCAGGAACTTTCTGAGAGACGTTATAATGAAGGCTCCGTCAAAGGATATTATGAATATGCTCATAAGAAGTGTAATGACACTTTATTCATATGATAAGAACGCGGCTGATACCGATGTTGACAACGTGCTTCGTCAGTGCCTTCAGCTCATTGCCATTGCACCTCAGCTTATGGTATATTCCTACCAGTCCTACCGCCACCTTCTCCAGAATGACAGCCTTTATATAGCGCGACCGATTCCCGAAAAATCAATTGCCGAGAATATTCTCTATATGCTCCGGCATGACGGGAAATATTCGCCGCTTGAAGCACGTGTGCTTGACCTTGCGCTCATTCTGCATGCCGAGCACGGCGGAGGTAATAACTCGACATTTACCATGCATGTCGTTACATCTTCCGGAACCGATACATATTCGGCATTTGCGGCGGCTCTCTGCTCGCTGAAAGGACCCAAGCACGGCGGCGCAAACATAAAGGTGTGCGAAATGTTTGCGGATATGAAACGTCATGTAAAAAACTGGAAGGATGACGACCAGATAAGCACGTATCTTGACGATCTCCTTGAAGGAAGAGTATTCGATCATGCGGGACTTATATACGGTATCGGACACGCGGTTTATACAAAATCCGACCCCCGTGCGGTAATTTTCAGAAAATTTGTCCACCAGCTTTCGGTCGAAAACGGACTTGAAAGGGAGTTCAATCTGATGGCGAGAGTGGAGGAGCTTGCTCCGAAAATAATTGCAAATAAGCGGAAGATGTATAAGGATATAAGCGCAAATGTCGATTTTTACAGCGGATTTGCATACAGGATGCTCGGGTTGCCCGAGGAGCTTTTTACACCGCTGTTTGCAACGGCGCGTTTTGCGGGCTGGTCCGCACATCGGCTTGAAGAGCTGATAAACGGCAAAAAGATTATTCGTCCCGCCTATATGGGTATAATGCCGGAACGTCCGTATATGTCGATGAGTGAACGCGAAATAAACGATTGAGTACAGGATCGGACGGTGCTTCAATGATTGCCCTGATTATTGACGGTGACAGAAAATTTTCGTCGCTGTGTGCGGCAGCTCTGAAGAAAAACGGAATAAACTCGGATACAGCAGGCGATTTCGAAGGCGGACTTGAGCTTGCCCTGTCGGATGTGTATGACTTTGTGGTAACCGATACGCTCCTGAAAAAGGGAAGCGGGAAAGAGCTGATCAAAAGGATACGTGCCGCAGGACTCCGGATGCCGATAATCGTCGTGTCATCCGATAATACAAGCGCGAAGATAATAAAATGCCTTGACGGCGGCGCGGATGAGTATATTCTGAAGCCGGTTCCCGCCGATGAGCTTATGGCAAAAATACGCGCTGTTCTCCGCAGACCCCGTACATATTCGGATGTCGGTGTTCTGAGCGCGGCGGATGTCTGTCTGTCGGTCGGAACCTACGAAATTTCCGGAAGCAAGGGCAGGGCGATGCTCGGACTGAAAGAGATGTGCTTTGCCGAACTGCTTTTCAGAGCGGGGAAAAACATTGTCTCAAAGGATGATATGATTCTTAAGGTCTGGGGATTTGACTCGGACGCGGGATATAATAATATCGAATGTTACATATCGGTTCTCAGAAAAAAGCTGTCTGCCGTGAGCGATGTGCTGAAAATCAGAACCGTGCGCGGGATAGGTTACAGGCTGGTTGCCGAAAATCAGACAGACAATCAAAAACAGACAGAAAGTGAATAATGATAATTTTGCACGGTCACAGTGACCGTGCAAAATTGTTTTTTCGTCGCAGTCCCTTTTTTATGACGCGCATATAATGTAACTAACGGGGGGATTGCCGAATATGTTTGCAAATGAAAGAAAGATAGGTATAATCGGTGGGGATCTGCGTCTGCTGGAGGTTGCCGAAAGGCTTGCCTCTGTCGGATATGAGGTTGCGATTTTCGGTATAAATGCGGATCATCTTGATGCTTCGTCCTCGGTGACAAGGGCTACGACGATCGATGATGCAACCGAAAAATCCGAGGTAATTGTATGCCCGATAGTTTTCAGTCGGGACGGTATAAATATCGATACACCTCTTTTCAACGGGAAGATAAAGATTACCGAGCTGACAGAAAGAATCGGTGAAAAGCAGCTTCTTTTTGCCGGGTCATTGAGCGAATCGGTAAAAGAAGACCTGAATAAGAAGAATATATCTTATTACGATTACGGAAAATCGGAGGAAATACAAATCCCGGGGGCACGTGCCACCGCCGAGGCTGCCGTTGCGATCTCGATATTGAATTCCGGTAAAACTCTGCGTGACAGCAGTGTGGCAATACTCGGGTACGGCAGGATAGGGAAAATGCTTGCATCTTTTCTGACCGGCTTCGGTTCGGTTCCGACTGTTTTTGCAAGAAGTCGGGAGAGTCTTGTGCTGATCCGTGAGAACGGCTTCCTGCCGCGCTGCTTCGGAAGCATTTCCGACGGTTGTACGGAAGAAAAGATAAAATACGATATAGTATTCAACACCGTACCCGCTTGGTATTATGAGGAAATAAAAGGACTCGTAAATGACAACGGACTGTTTGTTGATCTTGCTTCTGTGTACGGTAAAGCGGTCTTTGACGGCTTTACCGCAATAAATGCATCCGGCTTGCCCGGAAAATACAGTCCCGTAAGCTCGGGAGTCGCCGTGTTCAATTGCCTGTATTCACTGCTCAAGCCGGAAGACGTGAAAAAAATGTAATGAAAACAAAAGAAAGTTTGGTGAAAAGGTTTGTTTGAAAAGATAAACGAATATGAACAGACATACCTGTATCGATGACGGTCTGGGCATTCTGCGGCTCGTTCTGCACACTTTCCGAGGCGCTGTCGGCGGCGAAGTCATACGGAGAGAAGAACGAGCTTGTGTGCGTTGTAAGTAAATCCGTGTCGACCGTTGACACAAGATTCGGAAAGTCATCAGATTTTATCGAAGAAATAAAAAAAATAAGTGCCGGACCGGTCATAGACAGTATAAAGGAAGCCGAGCCGATCGGACCGGTTCTGCGTCCGGATGTGATGATTATCGCACCATGTACCGGAAATACGCTTGCAAAGATGGCGGCGGGTATAACCGATACACCGGTCACTATGGCGGCAAAGGCTCACCTGAGGAACGAGCGACCGCTTATTATCGCTCTTGCCACAAATGACGCTCTTTCCGCAAATTTCAAGAATATAGGCAGTCTGATGGAAAGGAAAAACATCTACTTTGTTCCGCTCGGACAGGATGATCCGATAAAGAAACCGTTCAGCCTTGTTGCCGATTATTCGTTGATAGAAAAAACGACGGAGGCGGCACTGCGCGGCAGACAGCTTCAGCCGTTTTTGCTTCCGCGGTGAGTTCAAATCAAAAAATCGACCGATCTTTTGACAGTGTGCTGTCAAAAAAGATCGGTCGATTTTCTTTAAACGTCAGATTCCGGGTGTTGCGGCGGTAAGCGTGTTTCTCAGAAGCATTGTGATCGTCATCGGACCGACACCGCCCGGTACCGGAGTAATTGCCGATGCGACCTTGACGGCAGAATCAAAATCGACATCACCGCAGAGTTTTCCGTCTTTATTGCGGTTCATGCCGACATCGATAACGACCGCTTCCGGCTTTATCATGTCGCCTTTTAAAAAGTCAGCTTTTCCGACAGCGCAAACGATTATGTCTGCCTTGCGTGTGATCTCTGAAAGATCGGCGGTTTTGCTGTGACATACGGTAACCGTGGCATCCGAATTCAGCAGAAGCATTGCCATCGGCTTGCCGACAATATTGGAGCGCCCGATAACGACCGCCCGCTTGCCGCCGACATCTATGCCTTCTTCACGCAGAAGCAGCATGATACCGGCGGGGGTGCAGGGTAAAAATCTGTATCTGCCGAGCATTATCCTTCCGACATTTTCCATGTCGAAAGCATCGACGTCCTTTTTCGGAGATATGCGGTCGATAACCTCCTCCTCGGATAACCCCCCGGGCAGGGGAAGCTGGCAGAGAATGCCGTGAACATTGTCGTCGGCGTTCAGTCTGTCAATCAGACCGTTCAGTTCATCCTGCGATGCGTTTTCGTCGAGTCTGTATATCCATGAATTGAATCCGACCTCGATGCATGCCTTGTGCTTGTTTCTGACGTATATTTCGGATGCGGGGTTGTTTCCGACGATAATAACCGCAAGCCCGGGAACAATTCCGTGTTCCGATTTCAGTTTTGCCGTTTCTTCCGCGATCTTTCTGCGCTCAGCCGCGGATATTGCCTTTCCGTCAATTATCTTTGCCGTCATTTTCGGTTTCCCCTTTGTCTGTATCATCGTTTTCGCTTTCGTTGTCCTTTGCGCTCTCATCCGCATTTTCGCAGTCTGAAGACGAAATGCTTTCCGTGCTCTCGGTAAGAGCTTCCGCGGCATCGGACTTTTGGCTTTTTTCAATTGTTTTCGCACCCGGTAAATACAGGCTTTGCGCGAGCTTCTTTTCTTTGTTCTTTATAAGGAAGAAGAAAAAGAAGAATCCGGCAACTATGAAGAATATAAATGCAAGGAGCTGTGATACGCGTATTCCCGTGTTTCCGATGTAAAGACTGTCCTGACGCAGACCCTCGATCACCATTCTTCCCGCACCGTACCAGGCAAAATAGCCGAAAAATACCTGACCGTCATATTTTTTGCGGAAAATCAGAATTGTCAGGAGAATGAATCCTATAAGATTCCATACCGATTCGTAAAGAAATGTCGGATGAACACTTTCGACGATCGATTCGTAATCGGTATATTGTCCGTTCGCGGAAAGCACCGTGGTTACCGAACGTATTGTCATTGCAAGGATTGAGCCTGTCTGTGAACCGTATGCCTCGCCGTTGACAAAATTGCCCCAGCGACCTATCGACTGTGCAATCATAACCGCAGGGCAAAGATAGTCAAGAAACAGCGGTATCCGTATCTTTTTGCGGCGAAGTGTCAGCACGCAGCCGAGAGCACCGAAAATAATTGCTCCGTATATTGCTATTCCGCCGTTCCAGATCGAAATAACGTCGTAAAAGCTTTTGTAATTGCCGGGATTTTTCAGCCAGTCGAAGAATACGTAGTATATTCTTGCGCCTATGATGCCGGGAATCACGGTGAATATGGCAATGTCAAGCAGATCGTCCATGATAAGACCCGAGCGCTTGCCCATGAAGTAAAGATATGTGAATGCGGCTATTATACCGAGCATGATTATAATACCGTACCATGCCACCGATATGTTCGTTCCGGGGATGCGGAATGCAGTCTCGTTGACTTTTACACTTATACCGAGACCCGGAAATGATATGTGGTTTGTTGTGCTTGCAGCCGACGCTGCGAAAAATGATAAAAGCTTCATTTCGTTTTCCTTTCGTCTTGCTTTTTCGGAAGCATTGTCACTACCGATATTTTTTCTTTTGCGTATATTGATCTCAGTACCCCGGTCAGCTTTTCCGGAGTGACACCGAGCATGAATTTAACCGTTTCTGTCGGATCGACACCCTCAAATGCATATGAAAGCAGTATGTCCGACATTGCTTCACTGCTGTCACTGTCCGAAAGAAACGCTCCGTACATGGCACGCCTGCACCCCTCAACCTCAATCTCCGGTATGCCCGATTCAAGTGTTTTCTCTACATAAGAAAAGAATTCGGATGAAAAAGCCTCCGGATCCCTGCAATCGGCAGATAACTGGATGTAGGCAATATCCTTTTCGGTTACCACATCGGTGCAGGGAGGCGATACCACTATTCTGCGTGAACAGAGTGAGAGTGAAAAAACAGATGTCTGACCGAAAAGTATCCTCGTTATCATCCGCAGACATATGCGCATGCGAAATCTTTCGCCGGCATCCTGCGGGATGTCGGATATCTTTATTCCTATGGCGATTTTCGGACAGCTGATGTTGTCGTAAAGAAGGGCGCTTCTGCGGAAAACAGTCGGCGGTTCTTCAGTGGGGAGTCTTTTGCAGATACCTTCGTGTGCCCATCCGGTACCGAATACCCTGTCACATATGTCGGATATCCTTCCGATGTCGCTTCTTCCTGCAACGCACAGCGCCATGTTCGACGGCGTGTAAAAATACTTTGCGGAGGTGTAAAGGATTTCGGGGGTGACGGCTTTTATTGATTTTTTGTTACCCTCGATATTGTTGCGTGCCGGGTGCGTCCGATATAGCGAACGCAAAAGACGGGAGAGCAACCTGCTGTCCGGAATGTCACGGTACATGTCGATCTCTTCGGATATTATGGGTATTTCCTTTCGTATCGTTTCATCCGTAAAACAGGGCGAAACGACGGCTTTCAGGAAAATTTCAAGAGAATCCTCAAAGCTTTCGGTGCATGAAAACATGTATACCGTCTCACTCTCCGATGTGTAGGCGTTTGCGTCAGCTCCGTTTGCCGCAAGCACCGCTCCGAGATCTGTTCCGTCCGGTCGGTCAAACATCTTGTGTTCAAGAAAATGAGCCGTTCCGTCGGGAAGAGAAATCACCCTGCCGTCGGCTGAAAAGCGGTTGTCGATACTGCCGAAGCCAACCCTGAGATTTGCCCATGTCTGACTGCAGCCGATCGGATAGTAAATGATTTTCAGACCGCTTTTGTGTTCCGTACCGAAATATGTTATGTGATGATTTTCGGGCGTGTGTTTTGTATTGATATCCATTATGTACCTGTTTCCCCGGAGCCGAGTATAAATGCCGTGTCCGCTTCAAGCTTTGCCGCAGCTCCGGCAATATCAGCCGATGTCAGCAGTTCGGTTTTCCGGATAAACTCCTCGGGTGACATCTGCACTCCGCTCAGCGACTGACGGTATTTCATGAGAATATCCGAAAGCGGGTCGTCGGATATCGATCTGTAAGCCGATATAAGCGATTTTTTTGCATCTTCGAGAGATTTTTCCGAAAAACGGGCGGACGAAACAGAGTCAATAACCTCAAAAACCGATTCGTATGCCGCTCTGACTTTTCTGTGGTCACATCCGCATTCTACGCGTAACAGCCCTTTGAATACCTCTGTTGATACCGAACATGAATAGCAAAGCCTTTTTCTTTCACGAAGGTTCGTGTAGAGCAGATTTGTCGGCGATCTGCCGAGAAGCTCGCACATAAGTTCAAATGCGGGATAATCGGGATCGCCGATTACACAGCCGGTTCTGAATCCGATGCATATGCGAGATTGGAATATGTCCCGCTTCTCGGACAGTATGCGCAGTTTCCCGGACGCATGCCGTATGACATCTGCAATCGGGAAATCACGTCTGACACGTGTACCGCCCTCAAATATCTTTTTTATATGCATGATTGCGTCATCACGTCCGATGTCGGCGAAAAGACATACTTCAACCGGTGCATGCCGGATAAAAGAACGGTAAAAAGAAGTCAGAGACTGCGCAGTTATCTTTTTAAGACGGTCAGCCTCGCCGTCGGCGCATATGTTGAATTTCTCTCCGTCAAACATGCTGCTTTCCATTCTGAATCTGCAAAGCTCGGACTTGTCATCTTCGTTCATAAGCTCCGAGATCAGATTTTCACGCTCGGATTCAACATACTCTTCGCTGAAAATGCCGTCGGGAAGCAGCGGATTGAAGATCACATCACGGATAAGTTTGCAAAGACCGTCAAAAACACCTGCGTCCGGCGGGAGAAACTTTTCGTTTATAAATGTCGCGGTAAAACCGATGTTCTGTATTTCTCCTATCGGTGACGATGTCTGATAAAGGGTCGCCCCCCACAGCATGTCGCATCTTCTTCTGATGTCTGCCGCTGTGGGGTATAACGCCGAGCCGCGTGCAAGGACTCTGAAAAGAAGTGTAATCGCCGACGCACTTTCGATGTCAAGCGGTGCCAGAAAGCGCACAACCACGGCACCTGTTCTGAAACGTCGGTCGCGGGAAAAACAGAGATTTATTCCGTCTGATAGTTCTATGTTTTCCGTCACTGTTCCTCCCGATCTTTTTTTCTTTATTTTACACCCGTTTTTCATTTTTTGCAACAGTTATTTCAATCAAATGACGGCTTTTATCGTAAAAAAAGCAATTATTTACAAATTCGTTGCTTCTTATACCGTCGATTGTAACCGTGTTTTTGCTTCCCGGGTGAATTACGATGTCATAAACGGTTCCGTTTTTTACTAAGTGCGCACTGACGTGACCGTTGCACCGTGTCGGAGAAATAACAAACCTGTCGGGGTAAAATTTTATGCACAGAATGTGCGAGAAAAAATATTCGAGACTGTACGGATCTTCTGCCGGAAAGACGATTTTTCGCCGAGTGTCGCCGGGATCGCAGGCGGTGCCGTCAATGCTTCTTTTGATATCGGACGCGGAACCGGGTACGGATATATATCCGGCTATTGCCGCAGAGGCTGCTTTGTATATTGCCGATGAGCTGTCTGTGCCCTCAAGTATACGGATGATGTGCATATAAAGGCTTTCGTTGTACCTATCGTCCGAATACGGCAGAGTTGCCGAAAGAATTTCGCGGTCATCGGTAAAGTCAATATATTTTCCGACCGAAATACAAAGCCAAAGCTTTTCGGATTCATATTCGCCCGACGGCGACATTCCGGATGCATAATCCAGTATTTCTTTTTTCAGAAAGTCGGGTGAGAACGGGAGAAACGGAATCAGGTCGCGCAAGCGGCAATCGGACATCCACAGCGCGTGAAGATACGCCTGTCTCGTGCTGTCGGGAGTGCAGATGCGCTCTTCCGTAATATTTCCGAACATAGTGCGTGTGTCTTCGGCATATGCCGAAAATTCGGTAAGAACCGCTCTTTTTTCGCTGAAAATATCGTTTATATACTCATGATTTTCAGTGTTGTTTTCATAAAATCCGCCGAGAATTAAACAGATACTGCCGTCGTCGTATTCACACCGTGAGCAGAATACGTTCATCCCGTCGGATTTCCTCCGATAAAGTTCGGTGTTTTCGACGGTTGATTTTTCAACCTCGGCGGGAAATGTTTCGTGACCGAACGGACGGAAGAGCATTTTTACGTCATTTGCCTTTTCTCCTTCGATAAGGATGAGCTTTACCCGATGCGACAGAGAGCATCCTACGCTTATTCTGAAATTGTATCCGTTATTGTCAACATAAAAAACTGCACAGCTTTCGGTTGCCTCCATCCGTGAAGCTTCGAGAATGTCATACGTATCGGAGGTATAAAGACGCTCGCCTATTATCAGAAATTCCGAACAGATCGGCGGCGGTGTGAGCGGTCGGCGCTTTCGATTCAGCATTATTTCGGTATACCCGAGAAAATGTTCACCGATGTGTGTAACGATACCGTCACCGCCGTACATACGCATTTTGACTTTCGATGACATTTCCCCGCCGAAGGTGCGGAAACGATAACTGTTGTCAGTCGGCAGCTGCCTTGCCGAGTCGCTGTCAGACAGCTTCAGAGACATTCCTGTCTGCGGGCAACGTTTTGCCTCCATGTTGTCGGCAAAACACAGATTTATAGGAAATCCCTTGTCGGACAGATAACCCGCACAGCTTTCGAGAATTTCGGAACAGCCGCTGCGCGTCAGTGCCGAGCTGTCTATACAGATATCCCCATATGGCTCGTATCCGGCGTTGCCGCTCCCTTTTCCTCCGTCAAACGAAAAGACCGTTGCGGCGATAAGCCGGCTTGTGATCCCGGCATATTCGTCGCTTATGCACGCGGTCTGCTGACATGGCGCCGAACGCGCGCGTCTCAGATTTGATTCGGCACCACCGATCGAATCGGATGCCGTTATGATGAAGCATCCGTGAAGAGCAAGCCGACCAATGAAAACTCCGTTTGAAAAGATTATATTTTCACCAATCGATTTTCCGAACGGAAAATCGATCGGACATTCCTTTTCGGAAAGGGTGACCGATATTGCGGGAACACCCTCGATCGGACGCAGGGTGACCGAAAGCCCGCCGACCGAAAAGTCAATGAGGTTTTCCGCATATGCAAAGCTGTCAAAGGCTCCCTTGCGGACAGTCGGTATTCGTATACTTTCTCCGAGAACGCTCATGTCCCATCTGTCAAAGCATGCGGGATTTATCGGCTTTTTCCGATATATGAGCTGAAAATGACCGATCGATGAAACCAGTGCCGTGAGTCCCCCGTCGGCGGCAATGACGGCAAACTGCGGAACACTGTCCTCTTTTTTCGAGTCCGGGTTCCCGGTTGTGCGGTGTAATGAATAATCAGCCCCGTAGCCGTCGATCCCGGGAATGTTTCCGACTCTTCTGCTGAAGAATGGTAAAAAAGCCTGCATTGCCTTGTCGTACATGAACCGCTTCTGAATTATCATGCCGTTCAGACAGTTGTCGGCAGCTATGATCGATATCGCCTGATGAAAGCTGTCGTTGACCCGCTCAATATCAAAGCCGTCGCTTTTTACGATATATATGCGGTCAAAAAAACCGTATTTTCCGTATGCGCCGATTGATGAAAGACCGCAAAGATTTCCGTATGCCTTTTCATTTGAGAGCGGCAGACAAAGAAACTGATAACAGGGATATATATAGTCGCCCTGACTTTCGGAGCTTCCGGGGAAACGCATCTTTGCGCCTTTTATCTGTCTTTGTTGTTTTTTAAGCGATATGCGGCATTTCCCGATTGAATCCTCCGTGTAGGATAAAAGGTCGATCGGTAAAAAAAGCAGCTGCATAACGGCTCCGTCCGCATTGTCCGGGCTTTTCTTTCTGACGCTTCCCGGTATGTCGGTCGGAATTTTTCTGTTTGAGGCAGCGTAACAGACGGCGGGATAGGTCATCGGATCATCGTATGCATCCGCAAACAGTTTTTTCAGATCCATGCGGCAAAGAATTCCGGATATTCTTTCGCATAGAGCATCGGCTCCGTCTATTCTGAAATTTTCGTGCTCAAATGCCGATTTTAAAGTCGCAAGAGCACAGATAAAAAACGAACACATTCCGGTGTCCACACACGCCTTGCCGTATATTTCGCCACTGTCGGTGTAATACGCCCGGTATGGCAATCCGTCGCTTTTCGGAATTTTCTCTATGAAGGAAAGATAATTTGAAGTGTAAAGAAAAAGCGTGTGAACGTCTATGAATTTCATGTCATATGCCGACAGAGCGGCAAGCATTGCTCCCGATAATACCTTCGGTGTGGTATAATCCGATACGGAAAATGTTGATGAACAGTCGCGGAAAGCGGGTGCGATATTTCCGTTGAAGCTTTCGAAATAGCTCCAACTCGTTTCGGCAAATCCCGCTATCTGTTTTTCGCGTGTCGGTTTTTTTATCGATAACGTCTTTCTGACCTTCGTGAGATACAGATATGCAGGGGAAAATGTTATGAAAAACAAGCCGAGCAAAAATGAAAGGATGCTTCTTCCGTATAAAAGCATCGCAATGCCTGATGCCGTTTCACACAGTGAGAGAAAGAAGACATGGAGCGGCGGACTTATTTTCGGTATTTTCTTTATTCCCGATATTCCGATAAAAAAGCCGGAGAGTGAGCATATTGCCGAAAAAGGTATCGCGGAAATGCGGAAGATAGCGGCAAAAAAAGCCGTTTTTGTTTCGTTTGCAAACGATTTTGTCCTTTTTTGTTTGTTAAGCGATATGAAAATGCCGACCGCCGGCTGAAAAATATACAGGGAAACGGCAAAAAGAATCAGGACAGTCTGCGCACTTGCGGCAAGTATTGCGGACAGCATGACAGTAATATAAATCGCCGCGTGCGACAGGTCTTTTATGCATTTGAACATGAGACGAAAGACGGTGCCGCGGTCCTTGCGCTGTTTTTTCTGTCGGTTCGGAAAGGCGGACGCATGTTCGTGAGCTTCCGAAAAAATCAGTGAAAAATACCTGTGCGGATCGCTTTGACATGTTGATAACAGCCTTATCTGACCGATGTATCCGAAACGCAGTTTTTCATGCATACGGAACTTGTTTTTTTCGGAAACGGCAATTTTACAGAGTGCGTCTGTGTTGTAGACGGCGGCGTTCTCCGGGTTCCCGATACCGAGGTCGGAAAACAGTGTGTCAAACGGCGCACGGTATAAATCCGAGCCGATATAAAATCCGCCGTACCCGTCGGTTACTCTACCGTTTTCGATGACAGCCATGTTATCCGGATGAAAAAGCAGACAGACAAGTTTTTTTGCGAAATTGTCGTAGAGTGACTTGCCGTCGGGAAGAAAAAGCGCAAAACGTGCCGATCCGAGCCTTTCGGGGGTTCCGACGTATATGTCACAACTTTCGCTTTTCTTTTTGCATAGAGAGGAAAAATCGTAAGGGATCGGCGCTCTTCCCGATTTTCCGAGAAATCCCCCGCTTTTCGGATCGTATTCACGTTTTCTTACTATAAGCGTAAATTTTCTTCCGTATTTTTTTACAAGTTTTTCGATCGCCTCGGCGGCGTCGGACAGGTAAAATGCGTCTGCGTCGGTTTCCCTCGTGCGGGAATCGGAATAGTCGAGGAACAGGCAGAATTCGGTAAAAGAATTATCATCGGCAAGATAAAGACATTCGAGACGGTCGGCAAGCCTCCTGCCGTCCTCAATATTGCCGCAGATGACAATCGGCAGTATTCCGATATCGGCGGGAGGAACCGACAGGGCGGGAAAGCGTTCCGCATTTTTTCCGTTTTTTCTGAGCCTGTATATCGCCGATGATACCATTCTGACCGACGGAGGAAAAAGCAGAACGGAAAAAACAAAAGGAATATCAAAGCATATTGCGGGTAAAACCGCAAACAGAACGGCAATCAGAATAATTGCCGCATGTTTTACCCGACTTCTTTCGCGTCTTCCCGATTTGTCGGTTATGAGTGCGGCTTTGTCTGCCTCTATGCGATGCTTCTTTGCAAATCTGATTACGTTTTTCCTTAAACAGTTCCTTGTTTCAGTATCATCCGCGGCGTACTCCCTGTCTTTTGACAGAAGAACCGTGTGAACCGACGAAAGTCTTTCCGCAAGCTCCGAAAAAGACCAGCAGTCCAGCTCGGCAAGACTGTGATCGCATGCCATGCGCACTTTTTCGTCTTTTGTATGCCTGTATGTGCGTCTGAAAACCCCTCTTACTTTTTTTCTGAGCTTTTCGGCATCGCTTTCCGGAAAGTCGGATGTCTGCTTTTTTTCATACAGCGAGTCGGAAAAACTGTTGAAGTCAAGAGAGTAATTGTGTTCTTTTATCGTGGCATTTATGGCGTTGCCGAGCAAAACCTGTCTTCTTAATTCGGAAAAAAACATGTAAGCCTCCCACAATATTTTTGATGTAAATATTATGGGAGGTTATAAAAAAAATATTCCTTTGTCAGCCCCGTGTGCCCTTTTTGTCGCCTTTTTCATCGGAGTAAGACGGAATAACCGGTATGTCGGAAAAAGAGTCCGGGAACACCGGCACGGTCTTTATTTTCGGACCGTGACAGCCTGCTATTATTCTGTCTGGCGGATGTGACGTCAATGCCTCGGTCAGACGGTTGCTTTCCCATGAGGATGCGCCGAGATAAACGGTGGAACGGTTGTTGTAATCTACGTGTACAAATACGCATTTGTGCACAGACCGCTCTATGTTGAATGTGAAAATTTCAACGGCGTGTTCCCCGAATACAAGCCGCAGATTGCTGTCCGCAGGCGTGATCCCAACATTTTCGGGAAGGCAAAGCTCGGACGCTTTTTCAATTGACTTTTCGTCGGCGTTCATAATTATTACCTGCTTCAGACGGTATTCGCTTATAAGCTTTTCCAGTCCGCGGGTCATGGTGTTGTGATAATGTGTCAGAACAAGTATTTCGGGAGTCGCACCGTATTTGCCGACGGCTTTTGCACATTCGCCCAGAAAAGCCGCACCGGAAGCCGAATTGTCAATTATCATCGCATTTCTCTTGTTGATAAGTATTATTGCGTCGTTCTTTCCGTCGCTTACCGCAAACGGTTCGACGTAACCGTTCGGTGCAAACAGATTTATCAGAATTACCGAGGCAATGTAACCGCTGTAAATAATCGGGAGTAGTATCTTCCCGCAGGACCGTTGCCCGAAGACAATTATTGCGATTAGCAGAAAAACCAAGACCGAAATAAGCTTCAGCGATGTATAGCCGAGTGACATGAGAAAGCCGTCATATGCCAGAAGCTCCGATAAGCGCTTCAGGATAAAGCAGAGAAAATTCAGAAGCACCGATGGGATATATGCCGTTATCGGAGAAAATGACAGTATAAGCAGAATCGGTGACAGATACATTATCAGCGAAATGATCGGAAGAAACAGGATGTTTGATACGGGAGAGATGACCGAGATGCTGCCGAAGCAAAATGCCGATACGGGTATCATGAAAAGCGACGCCGAATATGTGAGTACGGCAGGTTCGATAAGCATCCGTATAAATCTGTTTCCGATCCTGCTCTCAAGAGCGGAGACGATTCCGGTGCCGACAGTAAGTATGCCGAGGGTTGAGGCAAATGATGCGATGAGACCGATGTCGATTATGCTGTACGGCGAAATTATGCATATAGCGGTCACAGCGGCAAAAAGCGATGTAACCGGATCACGATGCCTTTTTGAAAACGGTTCGAGAAAGAGAAGGGCGATCATGCAGAACGATCTGCATACGGACGGAGTAAATGAGCATATTGTTACATATGCCGCCAGAATCAGGAGCATGATTGCCGATTTCCTTTTGCGCCCGATCGGTAAGAGCTTTATGAGCGCGGAAAGAAATCCGACTATGATTCCGATGTGCATGCCGCTTACCGCGAGCATGTGCGAAAGACCGAGAATCCTGAAATTTACCGATATTTCTTTTTCAAGATTTGTTTTGTCGGCGCATATAAGTGCCTGAATTATGTTTGCCGTGTCCTCCCTTACCGTTGAAAGAAGTCTTATGTAGACCGCTCTTGCGAAAAGGGAAACGGCGGAATGTATGTCACCGGTATCCTTCGCCGTAATAAGCTCGGCATTGTCTGTCTCCGAGTCGAGAATAAGCCGGAAGCCTTTTGAAAGGTAATAGCTTCCCGATAACGAGTTGTCTTCGCGTGACGGACTTATGTCCGCTTTGACCGATACTGTGTCGCCGATCTCAAGGAAAGACTGATATGAAGTTCTGTATATGGCACGGATGCTTGTTGCTTCCCCGTCAATACTTAAAACGGTTGCCTCATGTTGCCAATAATATGTGCTTTTGCGTGTTATCCTCGTTATTCTGACTGTGCATTCTCTTTCTTCGCCGATGTATCTGTCGGTCACCGCTTTGTAAGCACTGTCGAATGTCAGGTATGACAGCAGTGATGACAGGGCACATGCAAGTGCGATCAGGATAATCGGAATAATGCGACGGCTCTTTTTCAGACAGAATAATGTTAAAGAGAAAATAAAAATTAAGGAAGATATGACTGTGATGAGCAGTTTCCGATCATCGTAGAAAAACGATGTGCAAAACAGCATTATAAGGAAAATGACGCAGAATATACACAGCGGACGTTTTGTCATGTCTGTTGCTTCTCCGATTTTGTGGCTTTTTTGTTTCATCTATTGATTTGTGACTGCAGAAATGTTATAATACACTTAAAAAATGCGGTTGGAGATAGAAATGCAAAAAAGAGATGATATCGTTGCCCGTGCCGATGAAGCATACGGGAGTCGCGGCTTTGCCGAATATACGGTTTCGAAAAAGCCGTGCGGCAGTTATCTTGCCGCAAGAATACTTATGATAATTATGTATGTTGCCGTGATCGGAGGAGTCACAACCTTCCTCGCAATCAGATTTGTGATGGGTATTGCAATTATGCCGATCATCGGATGGATGCTTGTCTTTTTTACATGGCGGTATGTTTCGGTCGAATACAAATATCTGGTGGATCATGCAACCTTTTCGGTATACAAGGTCTTCGGCGGAAAGAAAGAAACCGTGATTGCAGTCTTTCAGACAAAGGATATCGAAGCCGTTGCACCCGTTTTTACGGGATTTTCGGAAAAAGCCGACAGAATTGTCGATGCTCTTCCGTATGAAGGCTGTGAGAATGCATATTACGCCTGCGGTACCGATAAATCAGGCAAAAAAACCGTTGTTTTTTTTGCCGGAACCGATAATGTCCTGTCCGCATTGCGATATTATAACGGCAGCGTGGTGTCTGCGAAAAAATGAAATAATGAATCTACGGCGGCTTTGATGCCGCCTTTTTCTTATTATACCATATAAGTGCAATGGTTACAAGATTGCACGGGTGTTAATATTACAAAAAACATCATAATTTTATTGAACGATGACGTTTATAAAGACGTCAGGAAAGGAAAATAAAAAAATGAAAAAAATGTCATTCATTGCGGCAACGGTTACGGCATGTATGTTGTTCGGTCAGACCTCGCTTGCCGCATCGGATACACCGTACAACTGGTACTGTAAGAATAACGATCAGCATACTCAGCCTGTCCTTGACGGGTCAATGCGATTCATAGAAAAATATGACGGATATTATCTGAATAAAAAAGTCAGGGACAGCGATAAAGTCATATATCTGACATTTGACGCCGGATATACAAACGGGAATGTCGAAAAAGTCCTTGACGCACTTAAAAAGCATGATGCCAAAGGCGCATTCTTTATACTTGATAATCTGATAATACGCAATCCGGAGCTTGTCGGCAGAATGGTAAACGAAGGCCACCTTGTCTGTAACCATACAAAAAATCATCCAGATATGACGAAAATAAAAGACAGAAAAGCCTTCGAAAATCAGCTCACATCTCTTGCGGATGATTTCGAAAAGCTGACCGGAAAGCAGATGCCCAAAATATACCGTCCGCCCGAAGGACGGTTTTCCGAGGACAATCTCAGACTTGCAAAGGAACTCGGATATAAGACCGTATTCTGGTCATTTGCTTATGCGGATTGGGATAATAACAGACAGCCGGACAGAAATTCGGCATTGAAAAAAATCCTTGCCCACACTCATAACGGCGAGATCATGCTCCTTCACCCGACTTCGGCTACAAATGCGGCTATTCTTGATGAGCTTCTTACAAATCTTGAAAGAGAAGGTTATCGCTTCGGCAGCCTTACGGAGCTTTGGTCATGAAAAGATATATCGCATTTTTTTCCGCTGTTTTGTTTCTGCTCCCGACAGTCTTGCCATGCTTTGCAAATGAGTGCGGCAAGGATGCCAAATGGCAGATAGCATTGACATTTGACGACGGTCCGTCGGAAAAATACACCGGGAGAATATTGGATCTGCTGAAAAAGTACAATGTAAGGGCAACATTTTTCCTGGTCGGTACAAATGTGTGTATGGCTCCGGATATAGTGAAGAGGGAGAGCAGAGAAGGACATGAACTCGGAAACCATACGTTTACTCATCCGCATATGAAAACGCAGACAAGACCTTCGCTTGAATATGAGCTGAATCTGACCTCCGATGTCATATACAGGGTTTGCGGAAAACACCCGACGCTGTTCCGCCCTCCGGAAGGAATCCTGTCCGATGCCGTTCTTTCGGCTTCGGACAGCCTCGGGTACAGACGTGTGCTGTGGACGATAGATACTATGGACTGGGCACACAGATCTGCCGATGAGATAGTAAAAAATGTGCTGAAAAATGCCGGAAACGGCTCAATAATACTGATGCATGATTATATCGTAGGTGAGAGTCATACGGAGGATGCACTTGAAATAATTATTCCCGAGCTGCTCGGGAGAGGGTTTGAATTTGTTACCGTTTCGGAGCTGAAATAAATATACGGACTGCGGCTTTGAATATTGCAAAGCCGCAGTTTTCCGTATATAAACGGTCAGATCGGTTAAACTGTGTCAAAAGGGGTTGATATTCTAATGGACTATAAGCAAATTGCCGCCGAAATAATAAAAAATGTCGGCGGCAGGTCAAATATCATATCGGCAACTCATTGCATGACGAGGCTCCGACTGGTGCTTGCCGATGAGAGACGTGCCGATGATGATGCGGTCGGCAGAATAAACGGAGTGCTCAGCGTGATAAAGCAGGGCGGTCAGTATCAGATAGTTATCGGCAATACCGTACCGAAGGTCTACCGCGAAATCATTGCGATGGGTGTGCCTGCGGAGAGATCGGACCGACGCGACGATGACGGAAAATCAGGCGAAAAGAAGGAAAAACAGGGCTTTTTCAACAGACTGTTCGGATTCGTTGCCGGATCGATGACTCCGCTTCTGCCGGCAATGCTCGGCGGAGGTATGGTCAAGGTCGTTCTGACCTTGCTTACGACTTTCGGAGCAATCGACGAAGGCTCGACAACTTACGGTATTCTTTATCTGATAGGTGATGCGTTTTTCTATTTTCTTCCGATAATGCTTGCCGCCTCCGTCGCAAAAAGAATAGGGAGCAGCCAGATGCTCGCAATGCTTGTCGCGGCAGTGCTCCTGCACCCGAATCTTACTGCGCTGTTCGGCGCGGGCAAGGTCACTTTTTTCGGAATCCCGGTGACATCGGTAAGCTATGCTTCGTCGGTGCTCCCGATATATCTTATGATACCTCTGATGAAGTATATCGAAATTTTTGCCGATAAAATAACGCCGGATATAATAAAAGTGTTCGCCAAACCGCTTATTGTTGTGGCAATATCGGCACCGCTTGCTCTTATTGTCATCGGACCGATCGGTGCCATCGCCGGACAGTGGCTTGCCGACGGAGTCAATTACCTTTACTCGCGCGCCGGCTGGCTCACAATAATGCTGCTTTCGGCGTTTATGCCGTTTATAATTATGACTGGAATGCATTATGCGCTGATACCGATTGCTACGATAAGTCTTGCGTCCATCGGTTTTGATCCGATACTGACGACCACAATGTTCTGCTCAAATCTTGCACAGGGCGGCGCGGCAATGGCTGTTGCACTCAAATCCAAGGATAAGAGTATGAAGCAGGTTGCGCTCGGATCGGGGGTGTCCGCAATGATCGCCGGCGTTACCGAACCGGCATTGTACGGCGTTAATATGAAGCTGAAAACGCCGTTGATTGCCGCTTGTATAGCCTCGGGAATCGCCGGACTGTATGCCGGATTTACAAAGGTCGTGGCGTATACTCTCGGAGGATCTCCGTCGGTTATATCCCTTATTACGATGATTGGCGGCGGAAGCTACCGCACGCTTATCAACGGAATAATTACAATGGTGATCGTGCTTGTGCTTTCGTTTTCACTTACGCTTGTCCTTTATAAAAACGATAAGGACACGAAAAAAGCCGAAAAATCTGTTGAAAATGAGATTGCATCGCAGAAATCACATGAGGTGACATCGGCAGACGAAACGACGGTCTGCGCACCTGTGTCGGGTAAAATTCTTCCGCTTTCCGAGGTAAAGGATGTAACCTTTGCATCGGGCGTTCTCGGAAGAGGATGCGCAATCATTCCTTCCGAAGGGAAGGTGTACGCTCCGTTTGACGGCAATGTCGAAACCATATTTGACACGGGTCATGCCGTTTCGCTGACAGGTCCCGGCGGAGTGGAGCTGCTTATTCATGTGGGCAGGGATACCGTCAGTCTCGGGGGCAAATATTTTACCGCATATTGCAAAAGCGGAGACGATGTAAAAAAAGGGGACCTCCTTATTGCCTTTGAAGCCGACAAAATATCGTCGGAGGGACTTGACTGTACAACTCCGGTAGTCGTTACAAATTCGGATATGTATGAAAGCGTCGGTATAATAGCCGACGGAAATATCAGAGCGGGCGATAAAATTCTCTCGCTCAAAAGAAAAAAATAAAAGGAAGGGTTGACTTTTATGACAGATAAAAAATTTTTGTGGGGCGGGGCAGTGTCTGCCGCTCAGTGCGAGGGGGCATGGAATGAAGGCGGTAAAGGAGAATCAATAATGGATCACTATACCGGCGGCGGAAAAAGAAGAGTCGTCGATAATCCCGGTGAAAATGATTTTCTCCCGAGCCATAAGGGTACTGATTTCTACCATCATTTCCGTGAGGATATAGAAATGCTCGCAAAGGCAGGGATAAAAGCATTCCGTATGTCAATTGCGTGGAGCCGTATTTTCCCACGCGGTGACGAATCCGAACCGAACGAAGAGGGACTTGCGTTTTATGATGATGTAATCGATTGTCTCCGCTCTCACGGTATGGAACCGATTCTGACGATATCTCATTATGAGCTTCCGTGGGTGCTCTCAAAGGATTACGGCGGTTGGCAGAACAGACAGCTTATCGAGTTTTTCGTGCGCTTTGCCCGTAGCCTTTTCATGCGCTACAAGGAAAAGGTAAAATATTTTATGACATTTAATGAGATAAACAGCATGTCCGACAAATTCGGCGCTTATATCAACGGCGGAATGATCCTTGATGATAAGCAGAACAGCGACAGCCTGCGGATGCAGGCGCTTCATCATATGCTTGTTGCTTCCGCTGCCGCAATAAAGCTCGGAAGAGAAATAAATCGCGATTTCAGCTTCGGATGTATGCTCATATATGTGCCGTTCTACCCGGCAACCTCCGATCCCGTTGACGTACTTGCCGCAGATGAGATGCAAAAGTTTTCGACCTATATCGCAGGGGATGTCCACGTTTTCGGACATTATCCCGGATGGGTGGCACCGATGCTCGCCAAAAAAGGGGTAAAGCTCGGTATCACACCCGATGATGAAAAAATACTGGCAGACGGCAGAGTCGATTTCGTATCATTTTCTTATTATATGTCGTCGTGCATAAGCGCGTCAGCGCCCGAGCAAAAGGCGGAAGGGAATATTGTAACAGGTGTTCTGAACCCATATCTGAAAAAAAGCGAGTGGGGTTGGCAGATTGATCCGGTAGGACTCAGAATAGCGCTTCATCGACTGTATGAAAGATATCATCTCCCGCTTTTTATATCCGAAAACGGGTTCGGTGCAAAGGATGTCGTGAGCGATGACGGAAAGATCCATGATTCTTATCGTATAGAATACCTTTCGGCTCATATAAAGCAGATGCTTGAAGCAATGGACGAAGGAGTCGATGTTTTCGGCTATACGATGTGGGCGCCGATCGACCTTGTGAGCGCATCGGGCGGCGAATATTCAAAAAGGTACGGACTGCTGTATGTCGATTGCGATAACGAGGGAAACGGAAGTATGAAACGTATTCCCAAAGACAGTTATTACTGGTTTGCCGATGTTATTAGATCGGGCGGCATGAACCTGATGAGTAAGTGTGACGGAGATGTTTGCCCGCTTGACGATGAATAAATCAGTTTTTCAGTCCGAAGCTGTCAAAAAGCTCGCTCTTCTTCCGTGAGTATTCGTATGCATTTTTGTAATCACCGAGCTGTTTGCATACCGATTCGAGATCCCTGTAAATGCAGAACCTGAAAACGGCATCCGCGGATTCGCCGTCAAAGCGTGAAACAAGTTCGGAAAGCAGGGAAAATCCGCGCTGATAATTGCCTGCCGATACCGAAAGTCTCGCACTTATATGTGTGCGGTAGAGCGGATTTTCAAGCTTTATCGAATCGTATGTGCGGGTAGCTGTCTCATAGCTGCAGTTCTCCGTAATTTTGAGCAACTGCATGTATGTTGTAAGCTCGTGGATTTTCGTGTAATTTCCGCCCGCCGATACGGTTATGTCGGGAACACGGTCGGCGGAAATCGATGCTATGATATCCGAATATATTTTTGCGGTTTCGATTATGTGTGCCGAATGATATACGGTTTTGGAAGCAAGGCTCTCCGCTATGCGGAGTGCCTTGCGTGCACCTTCAAGTCTGCCCGCTTTGTAATTGGAAATGCCGATTTGCAGATGACAGTCGGCAAGGATAAGATTGATTTCGTCATCCCCTTCAATGTCCGGAAGACTTCGGCAGAGCGACGCACATTTCTGCCACTGACCGGTGTCGAACAGCTTTTTTATCTGCGGCATGCAACTTATTTTGAGGTAGTCGGTCAGACTGCCCTGTTTGCCGATAAGGTATCCCATCGGCACATCAAGTATGTCCGAAATATATTCGAGCGTTGAAATTGACGGACTTGCTTTGCCCGATTCGATCTGGGACAGCATGTTCCTTGTAATGAAATTGCCGCATAATTCGCTTTGGGTGAGTCCCCTGGCAATTCTCAGTTCCTTTATTTTTTTTCCTGCATCTGTCATACGCGCTCTCACTTTCGGGGAAAAGGTTAATGATTTGTCTGAAAAAATGTGTGCGACACAAGTGTGCGGATGTGTCACTTAAATCTTTCTTGCATATTGTAACATTTTTTTTTGCTTATTTCAATAATTATCACAAAATAAAAAATGATATTTGACAAAAATCCGACGATATGCTATAATTGCAATGAAAAAGAGTGTTTGAAAGGACGTGAATCAATGGTCGGCGGATTTGTCTCAAGGGAAGAGGTTTCGGCTGCTCTTGCCGGCATCGGAATTGATCTCGACAGCTCGGCGGCGTGGATGATAACCGACAGGGATGAGCGGTTGTCTCCCGGACGGCTGATCGTTCTGCTGATGCGGGATTCGGTCAGGGCAGTGACTTTTCCGGGATGTCTTCCGGTTTTCGAAGAGAAGCTCGATCTGATCGAAGGGCTGTCGCTCGAAGAAGAAGTATCCGGCTGTCGGCTTGTCTGCACTGTCGGCGGGTCCGTAAAGATCGTTGCCTCCATGTCCTATACGTATAAGGATGATGCTTTTCGTCTCGTTGAGGTATTTGAAAAGATAAAAGGCGGTCAGACATATGTAAGAAATGAGCCCGAGTTCAGATTCTGCAAAAGATGCGGAATGCATTATCCGGAAAAGGGGCGCGATTTCTGCCCGAACTGTCTCGAAAACGGCAGGGTTCTGAAACGGATGTCTGTTTTCTTCAAAAAATACATACCGCAGATGGTCATTACTCTTCTTTTACTGATTCTGACAAGTGCAGTTTCCGTAATTGCCCCCTATCTGAGATCCGGCTTTTACTATGATGAGGTTCTTTCGGCTGACGGAAGCTTCTACGGGAAAATTGTTTTTGTACTGACTCTTATAATCTCACTGAGGCTTGTAAGAATCGCGATTGAAATTGTTTCGCAGATCGTGAACAGCAGAATATCGGCAAAGCTCTGCTATGATATGAAAAAGACAATTTTCCATTCGATAGAACAGCTTTCTGTCTCGTTTTTCTCGGCAAGATCCACAGGCGGACTTATGAATCAGGTGAACAGTGACGCCGAACGGATATACTGGTTCTTTACCGACGGAGTTCCGGTTCTTGTGATAAATATCGTCCAGTTTGTTGCGGTGCTTTGCGTAATGCTTTCAATAAATCCGCTTTTGACCGTTCTTTCTGTTCTGCTGTTTCCGCTTGCTCTTTTTTTGGTCGGAAAGGTGTATAACCGCAACCGCAATCTCAGGGCGAAGCGCTATTCCGGAGAACGGGCGATGAGCGGGATGCTTTCCGATTTTCTTTCCGGAATAAGGGTTGTAAAATCCTTTGCCGGAGAGAGACGTGAATTTCTTCGGTTTTGCTCATACAACAAAAGGCTTGCAAAGGCAAGTAAAAATTCATCGGTTTTTTCCGCGATTGCTTTTCCGGTTCTGAATCTGATAATCTATACGGGCGTCATAATAGTGTGGGCAGTCGGCGGTTGGATGGTTATAAACGACAGCTTCGGTATGACATACGGACTCCTTCTTACGTTTGTCGCATATATTTCCATGATCTATGAGCCGGTGTATTCCGTAATAGATCTTTCCCAGAATGCATCCGAAAGTATGAATGCGATGAGTCGGCTGCTTGAAATTCTTGATGCAAAGCCGGATGTGTGTCAGTCCGATCATCCGATCGGGCTTGATAACTGCAAAGGCTCGGTTTCTTTCAGAAATGTCAAGTTTTCTTATGTCAGAAACCGTACTGTTATTGACGGTATTTCGTTCAATATAGCGGCAGGAGAAAACATAGGTATAGTCGGTCATACCGGAGCGGGTAAATCGACAATTGCCAACCTGCTTATTCGCCTGTATGATGTCGATGACGGAGAGATTCTCATTGACGGTATAAACGTGAAGGATATATCTTTTTCGGATCTGCACAGAAATATTGCAATAGTGTCGCAGGAGACATACCTTTTTGCGGGCACGATACTTGAAAATATCCGCTACTCATGCCCGGAAGCGACGAATACGCGCGTTGTCGCGGCAGCGAAAGCGGCGGGTGCCCATGATTTTATATCGATGCTTCCGGACGGATACGAAACAAAGATAGGTCAGGGATATAAAGAGCTTTCCGGCGGAGAAAGACAGAGAATATCAATAGCCCGTGCGCTTTTGCGCGATCCGAAAATTCTTATCCTTGATGAAGCGACTGCCGCAATGGATACCAAAACCGAGCAAACGATTCAGAAAACACTTGACAGACTGTCAAAGGGGCGGACGACGATAACTATTGCACATAGGCTGTCAACTCTGAAAAATGCCGATCGGCTGTTCGTAATAAAGGACAGAAAAATATGCGAAAGCGGCAAGCCTGCCGAGCTTATAGCAAAAAAGGGCGTTTACTGGAGACTGTATACACTTCAGCTTGAGGCACTGCGTGATGCGGGAATTGTGGAATAAAGAAAGGAAAATGTACCGATGGTTGCTGATAATGATTTGAAAATCGCATTTCTCAGCGGGAAAAATGCGTCTTTTTTCAGGAGCGGAGATTTTATTGGTGTAAGAACAAACCTGCCCGACAGCGTCGGGAAAATTGATCTTGCAAGGGTGCATCTGCATCGGATGTTTCCGTTCTCGGAGCCGTGGACAAATATTTCGGTTCAGGATGACGACGGAAACGAGGTGGGGTATATATCAAATATTGCGGATTTTTCGCCCGATACGGCGAAAATGCTTCGCGATGAATTGGAAAGAAGCTACTTTGTTCCGAAAATAAAGTCGATCATATCTCTGAAGGAAAGATTCGGTTTTTCGACGTGGAAGGTAACAACCGATGTCGGTGATATGGATTTTACACTGCGTGATACATACAGATCAATGGTTTTTATCGGTGAGAACAGGATATTTCTTACCGATTCTGACGGAAACAGATACGAAATACCCGATGTCGGCAAGCTTGACGGCGGGTCGTATAAGAAGATCGAACTCTATCTTTGAGTCTTATTCTGCCTGTGAAGGAAGGTGCCGAAGCTGATGACTGATGCCGAAAAAAGACTGTATGACAGATTGTGCAAGGAGGTTTTGCTTGAGTATTCGGAGACGCCGCTTGCGCTTCTTACATACGACATATCCGTGTCGGGCGATGCGTTGTCCGACGGATGCATTATTTTTTATTCGGACTGCTATACCGTTGTTGAAAACAGAACGGTTGTCAAAAGAATACGTCTTGAAGGAACCGAAAGATATTCGGTAAGAATTATATCGGGAGCAGTCAGACTTGAGCTTGCAATGCCGGATAAATCGGTGATTACCGTATGCAGGGCGACAATGTCGCATAAATCTGCCTTTTTCTCTGTTGCTGACAGGATAAATTCGGGGGGAGACGAGGCAAAATTACATAACCGACGTGTGAGTACGGCTACAAGATGCCGTAAGTGTGGACGCCCGCTTTCATATGGCGATCAGTTTGACCTCTGTCCGCGCTGTCGCGATAAAAGGAAAAGCATAAAGCAACTCTGGTCGATTATCAGATCGGATAAAATGTATATTTTCACGGCGGTTGTTCTATTTTTTGTCGTGACTGCGGTAAATCTTGTTACCCCGAGACTGAGCCGACTTCTCATCGACGGCTACATAGCGCCGCGTAACAGTAATTTTATCGGATTTGTGTCGGTAATCCTCTCAATGGCAATCGTAAGTGTTGTGTCAAGAATTTTGTCGGTTCTGCGCAGCCTTATTCTTATAAAAGCGAGTACAAATGTAATTACAAAACTCAGAAACGATGTGTTCGGCAGAATACAGAAGCTTTCGGTTGCAAATATAAACAGGCATACCGTCGGTAATATTTTGCAGAGGGTGATGCGCGATACTTCAACGATACAGAATTTTCTGACAAACGAACTGCCGAATATTGCCGAACAGCTTTTGCTTTTCGTTGCGGTTGCGGTTATTCTTTTCAGATACGATCTCCTGCTTGCCGTTCTTGTTCTTGCACCTGTTCCGATTTTTATAATTGCACACAGACTGTTCAGAAACAAGACAAGACGACTATACGAGGGTCAGTGGCAATGCGGCGATAAGGTTCAGACCCTGCTTCACGATATTTTTTCGGGAATCAGGATAGTGAAGGCTTACGGCAGGGAAGAATATGAAGAAAAGCGGTTTGATGAGCTTGTATACGAAGAACGAACGATAAAAGCAAGAAACGAATGTTTTTGGGCGATTTTCAATCCGCTTGTCAATTTTCTTGTCAGTGTGGGAGAATTTGCACTGCTTTATTATGTCGGCAGAAGAGTGCTTTCCGGGGATATGACTCTCGGCACTATGCAGATGTTCTCCTCCTACGTCGGTCTTATATACGGACCGATAAGGGTGCTGAGCCGTATTCCGAGACAGATCGTGCGCCTTCTCGGAGCCGTCACGAAGGTGTTTGAAATATATGACGAAAAATCGGATGTGCCCGAAAGTGACGCTCCGGTCAATGCGGATATAACGGGCAGGATAGAATTTAAAAATGTCTGCTTCGGATACGATGATGAAAAAGAGGTACTTCACGATATAAACCTGACTGTGAATCCGGGTGAAATGGTGGGAATTGTCGGCAGATCGGGGGCGGGAAAGTCAACACTTATAAATCTCGTACTCCGTATGTATGACGCAAGTGAAGGACAGATACTTGTTGACGGCAGAGACATACGGGATTATTCACAGGAAAGCCTGAGATCAAAGGTTGGCGCGGTTCTGCAGGATAATTTTCTGTTCGGCGGGACCGTCTATGATAATATCGCATACGCAAAGCCGAATGCAGATAAAAGCGAGGTCATAAATGCCGCAAGACTTGCGGGTGCACACAGCTTTATTTCCCGCCTGCCGGATGCATATCAGACAAATATAGGCGAGCGCGGTTATACTCTGTCCGGAGGTGAGAGACAGCGCATTGCCATTGCACGCGCACTTCTTCATGACCCGAAAATTCTTATTCTTGATGAAGCGACCGCTTCGCTTGATACCGAAACCGAAAAACAGATACAGGATGCCCTCTCAAAGCTTATATCCGAGCGAACGACGATAGCGATTGCACACAGACTGTCAACTCTCCGCCTTGCAACAAAGCTTGTTGTTATAGACAAGGGAAGAATCGCCGAAACGGGAACGCATGAGGAACTGATGAGACGTAAGGGTATATATTACGAACTTGTTGTTGCGCAGAAAAATATATATGATTTCAGATCGGATGATCAAAAACGGACGGATACCGGCGAAATGCCGCTTTCGGAAAAGGAAGCGGGAATGTAAAATATGAAAACAGCAAACGATGCCGCAGGCGATTTTTCGGTTGAAAAAGAAAGACTTTCACTATTTTACGACGCACTGAAAAAAGTGATTTACGATGACGAAAACCGGGGAGGGATAGGGACTCTCGGTGAAAAAAGTCTGCATGCCGCACTCAAACTCTTTTTTGAGCCGGATAAAAACTTTCACGAACTGAAGGCGGGCAGATTCTGTGCCGATATTGCGAGAGACGGACATATAATCGAAATACAGACAAGATCGTTTGACAGACTGAGAAATAAGATCCGCTATTATCTGGATGAAGGGTATGTTGTGACTATCGTTTATCCGGTCGCTGCCGTAAAATGGATCAGCTGGATAGACACCGAAAAAGGCGGGATTACGGATAAACGCAAAAGTCCGAAAAAGGGAAACGTTTATGATATAGTTCCCGAGCTTTATAAAATAAAATCACTTTTGAAATCATCCGATCTCGAATTTGATATTCTGCTTCTTGAGGTGCAGGACTATCGTAACCTTGACGGGTACGGCAATGACAGAAAAAAACGCTCAACACGTTATGAGCGTATACCGCTGTCGCTGCTCGGTGAGGTTTGTACCGGAGCGTCCGACAATTTTTCGGCACTTGTTCCGGATGGTCTTCCCGATATGTTTACGTCACGTGATTTTGCGGATGCTGCGGGTATTGCAAGATCTGCGGCTTCGCTCACTCTTTCGATTCTTACGGAGGTATCGGCAGTAGAACGTGTCGGCAAGGAGAAAAACAGCTATATTTACAGAGTCCGTAAATGAAAAAAGGATGCAATGAGGAGGGAAATCCCTTTTACGCGCATCCTTTTTTGTCTACGTGTTTTTAGTGTTATCGGTTTTGCTGTCGGATAATAACAAAAACGCATGGTGATTGTACCGGGTATCTCCGGAATAAAGATTTGAATCGGATTTTGAAATGTAAAATGTTTTTAAAATGTGATGCAATGTATTTTGCAATACTTGAAATAACCGAAAAAGTGTGCTACAATTGAGGTCAAACAGCAGTCAGAATAAATGAAACGAAGGTGTAAATATGAAAACAGTTGTACTTATTCCCGCATATAAGCCGGACGATGCCCTGATAAAAACAGTCGTCGAACTGTCGTCGCACGGATACGATATTCTTGTGGTTGATGACGGCGGAGGAGCGGATTACGACGATATTTTCAGATGTGTGAGCGGTTTTGCGAAGGTTCTGAGAAAAAAGAAAAATTACGGCAAGGGCGCGGCGCTCAAGACCGGCTTCAGATATATACTGAACAGAATGCCCGATGTCGGGTATGTGGTAACCGCAGACGCAGACGGTCAGCATAAAACCGCCGATATAGCAAAGGTTGATGAAAGATTGCGTGAAGGGTCTGAATTTGTACTCGGATCGCGCGAATTTGCCGGGGAGGTTCCGGTGAGGTCAAGACTCGGAAATATGATAACGAGGGGTGTCTTTTCGGTTGTCAGCGGGGTGTCGGTCGGCGATACGCAGACCGGACTTCGCGGATTTGACAGATCACTTCTCGAATGGCTTGTGTCGATCCCCGGACATCGCTATGAGTATGAAATGAATATGCTTCTTGATGCGGCAAAAAGGGGTATACGGATCAACGAGGTGACCATTGAGACCGTATATGAAAAAGGCAATCCCTCTTCGCATTTTAATCCGGTGAAGGATTCGGTCAAAATATATAAGTGCATATTCGGATACGCGTTTAAAAAGTAACAGAGAAGCTTCGTAAAAAGTAACAGACCAGATAAAAATCAAGGATAAAGAGGTAAAACACAGATGACCCGAGAGAATAAGTATCGTCTTTCAACCGTTTTCCTTGCTGATTTTGTTTTGTTTGCTGTGCTTTTCGGCGTTTTCATGTATTTTCACTATTATAAAAGCCAGATGAATTCCGGAAATAAGATAGATCATCTCGGACAGATCACAAAGCCGTCGGTAAGCACCGACAGCAATTTGCCTGACACCCCGGGTCAGACAGATTCAGGACAATTCGGCGCGGCTTTCCCTGAACGTTTTCTGAACGGTGAAAAGAAGCAGCTTGTCGATGATAAGGAAATACGCGATTACCTTTCATCTATGAGTTTTGAAGCTTATGACGGCGACGGTAACGGTAAGTTTATCGGTCTGTATCAGAGCGGTGCTGTCTTCATGACCGTTCTGCGTGTCGATTATACGCTTATATCGGGTGTCAGCGGCAACCCGCATAAGGAACGCTACTTCGTGTATGATTTCTATATACGGGATATTGAAAATCTTTACTCAAATGTGACCAACGAACGCAAGGATTTCGAAGAACTGATAAACGAAGCCGAAAGCACCGTCGATTTCCCGACGGATGACGTTTCGGTAAGCGGTCTGCCGATCGCCGCTGTCAACGGAGATTATTGGGGAAATACAAACCACACGCTCATTGCCGAGCGTAACGGTTCGGTTCTGCATCTTTCCGACAGAGTGGAAAGTGATGTGTGCGTGCTCTATTGGGACGGCATTATGCAGACATATACGCCCGAAGAATTTGTCTGGAGCGACGTAGAGAAGAGGGGACCGTATCAGATATGGAATTTCGGTCCCGGTCTGATTGATGCAAATGGGGAAGCGGTGAAGAATTATTCAAGTTCAAGCTATGATCCGTATGTTATCAATTCAAGGCATCCGAGAACCGTTATGGGCTATTTTGAACCCGGTCATTACTGTTTCGTTACCATTGACGGCAGATCCGATTATTCGGACGGAATGACTATGGTTGAGGTTGCGGATCTGATGAAAAAGATCGGTTGCAGGCAGGCATACAATATGGACGGCGGCGACAGTACATACGGGTATTACGGCGGTACGGTTCTTCGCTGTAATGAGGATCGTGCGGAAAACGGTAATTCGCGGAAGATATACGACATAATATGTGTCGGCGAGGTCGTAAGATCCGGAAATAGCAATAAGGAATGAGGGACAGAAAATGAAGAAATTTTTAAATTTTTTATATTCGGTCCTGCCGCATGCGATAATAATTATGTCATTGTTTCTTATCACTTGCTTTATTGTTGACCGGTTTAACCGCGCAATGTCATTTGTTAACAATGATATAACAAAATATGTATTGTTTTTTTTGTCGGTATCTGCTATAATACAATCGGTTGTTATTGTTGTGAGGAAAAACGGCAATGATAAATAAGTATATGCAGAGAAAGTCACATCAGCCATGTTGACAATTGAAGATGAAAGCGAAATAATAAACTCCGGATATCCGGTTATAGTCCCTCTTCTCGTTGAGGAGTACAAGGGGGATTTTGAAATTGAGGCTTACAGCAGAATAGAAAAAATCGCCGAAGAATATCATTCGAAATTTTTCGGCAAATTTTTCTCTTCAAATGCGATAGACTGGATTGACGAGCGGCTTCGTCCGTATGTTGAGTCAGAGGGCTATCTGCGTGAATGTACCGGTAAATACCGCTGGTATTATCGGTATGAGGCAAATACCGATACGAAGCTTCCGTCGGAACTGATTCTGCCGTCGACCGAGATGCTTTCGGAAGGCGAATATGATTTTCTTGTATCATTTTCTCTTGCCGAACAGCTTGTCAAGGGATTGCCGTCTTTTGTCACGAAGGACGGCGACAGGATAGTGTCCATTGCAACCGTCAACGAACACAGCGACGGTCAGAAAATGCTTGAGATAACGGTTGAGACCGCGCCCGCATATAGATCGCGCGGATTCGGACTTTCGAATACCGTGGCACTTGCGGGTTATCTTGTAAATCGGGGATTCGGTGTGACCTATGCCTGTTCGAAATATAACAGGGTGTCCTGCTCTCTTGCAAAGAAAGCAGGATTTGAAAAGGTCGGACGTTTCTATGCGTACACGGCGTATAAGCTTTGATTGAAAAAAGGAGACCGGAAAATGGCTTTTGATGCAGGTATGGTTGCGGCTGTAACGACGGAGCTGAGACAAAGGCTTGTCGGTGCGAGAGTCGAGAAGGTTCAGCAACCCGAAAAGGATGAGATTATGCTTGTGCTGCATGCGGCAGGGGAAAGCCTTCGGCTTACCGTTTCCGCGTCTGCCAATAATCCGAAAATACATATATCATCCGAAATAAAGGAAAATCCGCAGACACCGCCGATGTTTTGTGTCATGCTCAGAAAATATCTCGGTGGAGCACGCGTTGCGGAAATAGAACAACTCGGATTCGAGCGTATTGTCAGGATCACATTTGACGGCAGGGACGAGATGGGCTTTGCAAAGAGGGTAAAGCTTTATCATGAGATAATGGGTAAGTACAGCAATCTTGTTTTTACCGATGAATCTGACAGAATAATCGGAGTAATTCGTCCGGTCGATTTTTCGACGTCTCAAAAAAGGCAGGTTCTTCCCGGAATGTGCTATGAAATGCCACCTTCCCAGAATAAGGCGAACCCACTTGAGGAAACCGAGGCGCTTTTTCTGCAAAGGGTTCATGCGTGCGGGCGCGAGACCGTTACCGATAAATTCATAACCGAAACATACTGCGGAATATCATCGCTTGTTGCACGTGAGATCGTTTGCAGGGCTGGTGACGGCGGAGAAAATGCTGTCATGCGCTCGTTTTTCGATATTATCGGCAGAATCAGGGATAAGAGGTTTGAACCGTGTCTTGTCGTTGATAAGGATGACCGTCCGTGCGAATATTCTTTTGTGAAGATAACCCAGTACGGTGACGCCGTAAATACCGTAATGTATGAAAGTACCTCCGCACTTATAGAAACATATTTTTCGTCAAGAGACCGCGCGGACCGTACAAGACAACGTGCGTACGATCTTTTTAAAACAATTCATAATGCGATTGCGCGGATCGAAAAAAAGAGAAGTCTGCAAACAGATGAGCTTGAGAAGGCGGGGCACAAGGACGAATACAGATTAAAAGGCGATCTGATAACCGCCAGTATGTATATGCTCACACGCGGTATGAAGACCGCAAGAATCACCGACTATTCCGATCCCGAAATGCGCGAGGTCGAAATAGAGCTTGATCCCAGGCTTTCACCGGCTGCAAATGCTCAGAAATGGTACAAGAAATACAACAAAGCAAAAAAAGCGGAAACCGAGCTGAAAAAGCAGCTTGAGGAATCGGATGCCGAGCTTTTGTTTCTGCGCTCTGAGCTTGATCTGCTCGAACGTGCAAACGGTCAGACAGAGCTTGACGATATCCGCTCCGAGCTTTCCGAGTACGGGTATGGAAACTCTTCTTCAAAAAAAGCTGTCCGGAACGGCAAAAAAAGTCAGTCAAAGCCGCTTGAATTTCGTACAAGCGGCGGATATCGGGTTCTTTGCGGAAAAAACAATCTTCAGAATGAATATATCAGACAAAAGGTCGCTTCAAAGGAAGACTGGTGGTTTCATGTCAAGAACGCCCCCGGTTCTCACGTTCTGCTTCTGTGCGATATGGGTGAACCGTCGGAGGTTGATTTTACCGAAGCGGCAATGATTGCCGCCTGCCATTCGTCTCTTGCGGAAGCAAAAAACATTACCGTTGATTATACAAAAGTCAAAAATCTGAAAAAGCCCGCAGGCTCAAAACCCGGGTTTGTTATTTATCATACAAATTACAGTGCATACGTCAGTCCGGATGCCGCTTTGTGTAAGTCGTTACAAGTTTCCGGAAAGCAATGATTTCTTGAAAGAAGGCTTTTTGTGAGTACAAAAAAGAAAAAAACAATAATTATTTCAATAACTGCGACCGTTCTGGCGGTCTTGCTCTTTGCCGGACTTTTTCCGTTTGTAAAAATGAAAGTCGTTGAATTCAGAGCATACAGGGTTGCTCCTCTCTCCGACAGCATGCTTGAAAATTCAGGATACGAGTCGGCTGATAAGCTGATGATTGTCGCTCATCCGGATGATGAACTGATTTTCGGCGGAGGACATCTTCTTGAAGGCGGATATTTCGTTGTCTGCATAACAAACGGAAGAAACAAAACGAGAAGTGAGGAATTCAGACGCGTTATCAGGGAGACCGGTAATAACGGAATAATTCTCAATTATCCGGATAAGGTCAACGGTAAGAGAGATGATTGGTCTCATGTCAGAGACGGTATATTGTCGGATATCGAAAAGGTAATCGATCTGAAGGATTGGAAGGAAATAGTTACGCATAACGAGAACGGTGAGTACGGTCATCAGCACCATAAAATGACCCATTCACTGGTCGTTGAAGGATATGAGGCTGAAAAGCCGGAAGCAAGACTTTATTTCTTCGGAAAGTATCATAAGGCTGTAACCGTGAAAAAATATGAAAGCGGCGAGAAGCCGATGCCGGAGGATATGAAGAACAGACTTCCCGATGATGTTTTTGCGCGTAAAACGGAAATAAGTAAACTGTATAAGTCGCAAAAGCATACAATCGATGGGCTCTGGCATATAGCGCCATATGAAAATTTCACCGAGTATGTCGCAACACAAAAATGATTATCAAAGAAAGAATTGACAGATGAATGAAAAAAAATTTAGCCGGAATGACGGTCTGATTTTGTCTGTAATCGTTGTTTTTACGATTTTAATGATAGTAGCCCTTACCAAAGGTAAATATCTGTATGGGTCTGATCTTGACTGGAAGGCACAACATTCGGTGCTTCCCGATTATTTCCGCACGCTTTTTTACCGCACAGGTGAACTTTTTCCGTCGCTGGCTCCAAATCTCGGCGGTGCGGAGAATATCTACTATATATCTTATTACGGGCTTTTGTCACCGGTTGTACTCATTTCGTACCTGTTTCCCTCGGTTGAAATGGCATACTATCTGATCGGGGCATCGATAATCAGCCTGGTTGCTTCAATCGTGCTTTTCTACTTTTGGATCAGAAGACGCTTTTCAACCTTGATTTCGGCGTTTCTTACCCTGTTTCTGACTTTTTCCGGTCCGTTGATTCTGCACAGTCACAGGCATATCATGTTTGTTATATATATGCCGCTCGTTGTTGCCGGACTTTTTTTTATCGACCTGTTTTTTGAAAAAAACATAAAATCACCGCTTGCATTTACGGTTTTCCTGATTGTAATGACAAGCTACTATTTCAGCGTGTCCGCAATATTTGCACTCACAGTATACGGGATATATAAATATATCGAGATTTCCGGGGCTGAAAACAGGAGCCTTAAATACGCTTTTTTGGATTTTGCAAAAAAGGGAAGTACCTTTGCTTTTTTGATTATCGTCGGTGTCTTGCTTTCATGCGTTCTTATAGTTCCTACCGCTCTTGCACTTCTGAACGGGCGTAACCCGACAAATTCCGGAATTGATCTGACAAGGCTGTTTCCAACGGTAAAGCTCGATATCATTACATTCGGCAGTTACTCTCTCGGGGCATCCTCTTTTCTTGTTCTCTCGCTTGCGGACAATCTGATATCCGGGAAAAAGCAGGATCGTTATCTTGCGATAGTTTTTCTGCTTTTTGTGACATGTCCCGTATTTGTCTGGTTGCTGAACGGATTCGAATATCTTGACGGTAAGGTTCTTGTTCCGTTCATACCTGTCTCATTGATACTGTGCGGTAAAACCTTGTATCGGATCAAAGAGGGAAGTTTTGAAGTCATAAAAGTGCTGTTGCTGTTTACCGCTGTTTCGGTTGCGGGAATCCTTTTGTGTGACATTTCCCTGTGGCGTATATCATATCTGATTGATTTTCTGATCGTTGCCGCAGCTTGTCTAATTATTGGCTTTTTGCATAAAAACAGCCGTAGACAGGTCGAGATTGTGTTGTCATCGTCGGTCTTCCTTGTAATACCGCTTATTTCGTGTGTGCTCATAAATTCGGATGACAGACTTGTGTCGTATGACGAGTATAACGAAATACATTCACAGACCATAAGCAGTGTTGTCGATAAGCTTTGCAAGGACGAAAGCTCGGTGGTACGCACGGCAGTCAATATTGACGCGGTTGATACAATGAATATTCTTTATTCGGACCGCTATTATAATGATACGTTGTATTCGTCGCTCAGAAGCAGCGGGTATAATAAGTTTTTCTTTGACCTTATGCGTAATGAAAACAGTTATCGTAACAGAGCGATAATGTCAAGAAGTAAAAATGTGTTCTTCAATGCATATATGGGAAATAAGTATTGGCTGACACGTGATGGCGGTTATGTTCCGGAGCAGTATTCCAAACTTTACGACGAGGACGGAATAGATGTCTATCTGGCAAACGGAGCCTTTCCCGTCGGATATGCTACAAACAATCTGATGAGCAGAAGTGAGTTTGACAGACTTGACTACCCCGCGAATATGGAAGCCATGTTGTTTTATACGATAGTTGATGGGGATTTGCCCGACACCGGATTCAAAAGTAACTTCCGGAAGGTCAATGTTGCCGATGCATTGGCGGATTGCAAAGATTTTGAGAAAACCGACGGAAAATATATTCACAGAAAAGGAAGCGGCAAGCTCAAATATACCTATACGCTTCCCGACGAATGTAAAAACAAGACGCTTGTTCTGAAATTCAATGTTGATAATACTGTAGGTGACCTTTCAAATGACGTAAAAATCTGGGTGAACGGCGTTGCAAACAAACTCACCGCTGCCGGGTGGAAATATTATAACGGAAACAGTTCGTTTGAATATGTAATTACTCCGAGGGGGAAAGATAAAAATCAGCTTGCGTTTACATTCTCGGACGAAGATTATACTGTATCCGATATTGAGCTGTGGACGTACGATTACAGTATTGTAGAGGAATATGCCAAAGGACTTGACGGCTTTGTTTTCGATACCGACCGGAGCGTCGGTGACCTCGTGAAAGGAACTGTTGATGTAAGCGAAGACGGTTATTTCAATCTTTCATACATTTACAATGATGGATACAGCGTGCTTGTTGACGGAAAAAAAGTCGAAGCGGAATGTGTTGACAGCTGTTTCCTGGGATTTCCGATTACAAAGGGACATCATGAAATAGAAATACGGTTTAAGGCACCCGGACTTGAATCCGGAAAGAAGCTTTCGGCTCTCGGAGCATTGCTTTTTGTTGCGGTTATTGTCCTTGATCTGTATCCTGTTGTCAGGAAAAGATTCACCAAGTGATGCCAATTTGTCTGTGTCGTACTTGACACACCGCGACTGTTATGGTAAAATAGCTGGCGTAATCTGTTCCGTTGGGGGTGAGAAAATGGCAGAGATCTGGGATGTGTATGATGAACACGGACGTATAATCGACGGAAAATCGTCGGTAAGAGGCAAGCATGATCTCTGCGAGGGTGAATTTCATCTTGTCGTTTCCGCATGGATTATCAGTTCAAACGGACAGATTGTTATATCAAAAAGACAAAAAGGAAAGTCGTATGAAGGCTTTTGGGAGTGTACGGGCGGATGTGCCGTTAAAGGGGAAGGCTCTCTTGCGGCAGTGCTTCGCGAGGTAAAAGAGGAACTCGGTATCAGTCTCGATCCGAAAAAAGGAGAGCTTTTTGCAAGGTATTTAAGACGTTACCCGGTTGGCGCAAGCGCAATATGCGATGTCTGGGTGTTCAGGCAGGACATATCGCAGGGGTCTTTTGTCCTTCAGGAGGATGAAGTGAGCGATGTCAGGCTCGTTAAGCGCGACGAGATAGAAAGGCTTGCAAAACAGGGTAAATTTGTTCAGTATCATTATCTGCAAAAACTTTTGAAAAAGTACTGTAATCAGCTTTAATTTTTTGATGTTGTTGTGCATATATTTGTTCCTGCGGAGGTGCAGATATGGCATACAAAATAATCAAAAGCGAAAAAACCATAGAGGGTGTTAAATGTGTTTTTGAGCGCCCAAAATTGCTTGATTCGAACTTTTCCGAAAAAATCAACCGCTTTACCGACGAATTTGCCGATTCATTTGAAAAAAGCATATCCGATGTCTGGTCGGAACGTGAATGTCGGAGAATCTTTTTCCGAGTCTCATGCCGTGAGTACATGAACTTTTTTTCGTTGCACTTTTCGGTTGATATTGAAAAATACAATGATGAGTCGCTTTGTTTTTACCGTTCGTTTGTGTTTGATATAAAAACCGGACTTATAGTGAAATTGTCGGATGTCGCCGAAAAAGCATTTGCAGCCGAACATAAAAAATGGTCTTTTTATATAGGTGACAATAAAATAGTTGCATATCGTCCGAACGGTGACGGAACGGTTGCGGAAACCGCTGTCGGGAAACTGTCCTCTCATGAATAAAGCGATTGCCTCATACATAGATATGTATAAAAATCTACTGTCGGAGGGTATATTATGTTCGTTTATTCGGTTAAAGCGTCGAGCGTTCGCTTTTTTGGTGCGATGATGCTTTCGGTCGCTGTTCTTATTGCACTTATCCTGCTTATTCCAACTTATGAGCCGGTTTCGGCAGCAACAGCGCAGGTGCTGAGCTATGATAAGATAAAAACAAATGAAGATCGTGTTAATTTTCTGCACGGACTCGGCTGGGAGGTTGAGAATGAACCTGTTGAAAGTACCGATGTTACAATTCCGTCCGAATTTGATGCGGTTTTCATGGAGTATAATAATCTGCAAAAGATGCAGGGACTTGATCTGTCAAAATACAAACGCAAAAACGTAACACGGTATACATACAAGATAAAGAACTATGACGGATATGAGGGAACGGTATACGCAAATCTGCTTGTATATAGGAACAGGATAATCGGCGGTGATATTTGTTCGGCTGATGTCAACGGCTTTGTTACTACTTTTGATGCGAAAATAAATAAAACAAAGGAATAAAATGAATTATATTTTTGTTGCGACCTGTCTTTTCGGACTTGAAAAACTGCTGGGAGAAGAGATTGATGCTCTCGGATATAATCGAATAGAAACTATTGACGGAAGAGTCCGTTTCACGGGCGACGAGAACGCCGTTGCAAGATGCAATATTATGCTCAGAACTGCCGAAAGACTTTTTATTGAGGTAGGCAGAACACCGGCATATACCTTTGACGATCTGTTTGAAGGCGTGCGAAATATGCCGTGGGAAGAATATATCGGAAGAGATGATGCCTTTCCCGTGAGCGGTCACTCGGTCAAAAGCGTTCTGACGTCGATACCTGCATTGCAGTCTGTCGTTCAAAAGGCAATCGCAGAGAGACATAAGTGGGCATATGATCTTGACTGGTGTCCCGCAAACGCAACAAAAATGCAGATTGAATTTTTCATTCTGAAGGATCAGGCATCGCTTTTGCTCGATCTCAGCGGTGTTGCACTTCATAAACGCGGATATCGTCCCGTATCGAATGCGGCACCCCTGCGCGAAACGCTGGCGTCGGCTCTCGTAAAAATTTCAAGGCCCAGAGAAGACGTGCTGTTTTGGGATCCTATGTGCGGGAGCGGTACGATCCCGATAGAAGCGGCAATGCTGATGGCAAATATTTCTCCCGGAATTTCAAGGTCTTTTGCGGCGGAGGAGTATGATTTTCTGCCCTTGAATATATGGAAAAATGCGCGCGACGAAGCAAAATCGTTACAGAAAACAGATGCGGATTTTGAGATTTATGCTTCCGATATTGATTTTAATGCGATCAGAATTACAAGGGAAAATTGCCTGAGGGCAGGCGTAACAAAGTATGTCAGAGCGTTTGTTCGTGACGCACTTGAAATTACAACCGGCGGCAGGCGAGGAACCATTGTGTGCAATCCTCCGTACGGCGAAAGACTTTTTACATCGGAGCAGGCAGAAGAGCTTTACAGAAAAATGGGCAGACATTTTGAACGGCTTGACAATTGGCAGATATATATTCTGTCATCGAACGAACAGTTTGAACGTCTCTACGGACGGAAGGCGGATAAAGTCCGAAAACTGTATAACGGTATGATAAAATGCGGGTACTATCAGTTTTTCAAAAAAAGGGAAGTGTCGGATCACATAAATGGGAAAAGAAATTAAAACGAATGCAATGAGAATTCTTGACAGTGCAGGCATTGACTATGAGATAAATCTTTATGATTGCGCCGAATTTGTTGACGGCAGTTCAATAGCCGATATGCTCTCGCAGGATCACAAAATATCCTTTAAAACACTTGTTGCTGTCGGAAAAAGCGGAGAGCATTATGTCTTTGTTTTACCTGTCGATGATGAATTGAATCTGAAAAAATGTGCGGCGGCTGTCGGTGAAAAATCGGTTGAGCTTACGCATGTGAAGGATCTGACAAAGCTGACGGGATATATAAGAGGCGGTTGTTCTCCTATCGGTATGAAAAAAACGTACAGAACGGTTATCCACCGGACTGCCGAAAATTACGACAGAATAATTATCAGCGGAGGAAGAATAGGCGCACAGATTTTTATTAGTCCGTATGACCTTGCAGAATTGATTCACGCGACTTTTTCGGATATTATAATGTAAAATTCAGATATAAAAAACACCGCGATCAGTTACAGATCGCGGTGTTTTTTATGAGTTCTTGTAGAGTCTGTATTTTTCGGCTACGGCTTTCATGTCTTCAAGCATTTGTTCCTTGTATGTAACATTGCCCCTGAGAAGCAGTGACGGATGATAAACGGCGGTCATTTCGAAGTTTCCTTTTTTGACCCATTGCCCGTGTTCCTTGGTTATTTTATAATCCGGGTGTATAAGCCGCATTGCCGATATCCTGCCGAGGCAGACGATCATTTTGGGTCTGACAAGTCTGACCTGTTCGCGTAAATATTCAATACAGACGTCCTGCTCGGATTCTTCGGGATCACGGTTTTTCGGCGGACGGCATTTGAGCATGTTGCAGATATAAACATCGTCACGCGGAATGTCAACGGCTTTCAGGTACCTGTCAAAAAGCTGACCCGCACGTCCCACAAACGGTATGCCGGTAAGGTCCTCGTTTTCGCCCGGAGCTTCGCCGACAAACATAAGCACGCTTTCGCGATTGCCGGTGCCGAATACCGTTTTTGTTCTCGTTTTGCCGAGAGAGCAACGATGACAGTTGTTGCACATTTCTTCAAGTTCATTCCAGGTCATTTGTTTTCCCCATTTTTTGTAGTTAGTTTTTCAGATCATATTTGTCATTTATCATTTCACGCAGTAAGAATACGAACCTGAGTCCCGCACATATATACGCAACTCGGATTGCCATGTCAATTATCCACCATGACGGCATTGCAACCATGAGCGCAGTCTGTAAAATGTTCGAAACGGCGCTTGTCACTCCGAGAATGATAAACGTATTCAGCCATCGGTTAAGCGATTTTCTGTTTGACAGCCATGCCTTCTCGCCTATAATGTGTCCGTCAGGAGCATAGGTTCCGCCTGTAAAATCGGCTGTAATGCAAAGAAGTAATTTGCGGATAAAAATAAGAAGCAAGACGAAGAAAACGGCGTCAAGTGCACTGAACAAACACATTCCGATGAATTTATAGAGGATATCGAACGATTTGCGAAGATATACCTCAAGTATGGCCGATACCGAAAATGACAGTCCCTCTGATTTGTCATTCAGAAAATCTCTGAAGAATGACATGATGAACAGGTAAGTGTATGACCATGCCGCAATCGAGGCAACTGTATATGCAATTGCCGCTCCTCTTGCTTTCTTTGCAGGCTGATATTTTTTCGAGAGTATAAAAACGCCCGTAAGAATCAGCAAAGCGGAGACAGTGTGCGGGAGATAGTTGAAGCCGTCAAATTTGAGTTCAATTGAAAAAACAAGTCCGATAATAAGAAATGCAGTAAAATTCATAACCGATTTTACCGTTTCTCTGACCGGATCGTCATGTGAGATTGCTTCAACGTACCGATCTCTTATCAAGGATGTAAAACAGGTGCGTTTGTTTATTTTTCTCAGGTATGACGACAGCATTATGACCCATATAATACCGATAATAAGGGTTACCGATGTGGCTGCTACAATAAAAAAGGTGCGATAATTTGCAATTGACAAAATACCGTCCGGGGTAACCGTGCCGTAATTGCTGTTTGTCAGTGATGTCAATTCGGGAAGGACGGGGAAGAATGATTTTGCAAACAGAAAAATCGCCGTCATCACACGTTGATCGGTGTTGCGGGAAAAAATATCCCTGTATTCGTTCAGCTTGTCGGTTGAGTTGAAAATCTCGTTTATTCCGTCAAAAAACGAATTGAACGCGCGTGTGGCGAAAATGAATTCAATGATTCCGAATGTCAGCGAGAAAATCAGTCCCCACACTTCGCTTCGGTCGTTTGCTACCGTGAAATAAAGAAAGGATACGGGAAGTTTGCAGAGCGAAACAAGAAAAAGAGTGCGGAAATATTTGTTTGACTCCGAAAACGACAGATTTATCCTGCTTGATTTTTTTGTTTGTGACAACAGGATCATATAACCGATAAAGTCGGGAAAAATGTCAATCACGACAATGTTCGGGTTAAGAAGAAACAGAAGACCTGTAATCAACAAAGCCGTTGACATGTTTTGTACCTCCGTTCGTTTTTTTGAGCCGGCTTATTTGTCCGATTTGCCTTTTTTGTACTTTTCGTAGAGCTTATTAAGCGGATTATTTGAGGGACCGTCCATCTGTTCATCACCTTCGTAACAGATCTGACGGTATGATGAGAAAATAACGGTGAAGACATATATGAACATAACGTAAAACAAAAGCTGAAATCCGATTCCGATTGCCGAGTAGACAGCCGCAACCTTTCCGGTCGGCGTCGGGAATATGACCTCGTAAATAATCAGACAGATGCCGAGGACATAATATAAGACGGAGAGCAGCTTTCCCCACTGTGCGCGTAATGACAGCTTCGGCAGATCTACATCTACGGCAAGTGAATGGATTCCGTCGAGAATCCCGATGTGGAAAAAGAGCAAAAGCGGATATTTCAGATATTCGGTATATGTCAGAACGGGTAAAACATATTTTGTGCCGACTCCGAAAAAAGCAAGAAGCTGACCCGAAAATGTAATCGCACCGAGAATAATAAGCGGTATGCATATTCCTTTCGCACGCGAAAAACCAAGTGCATGACGCGAAAGAGTACGTAATGCGATAAAAAATAAAACATAGCCGAGTATATCCGGAAATATATCAATTCCGATGTTCGAACCGGAACCGATCTTGAGACCGTAGTCGATCAGCATGAGATAACCGTACAATAAAAAGCCAAATCCCATTCGTATAATCCTTGTTCTGTTTGATCTTACCGCGGCGGAGTTATATCGCGCCGCGGTTTTTTATCCGAGTCAGAGGTCTTCTTTTACAGCGGATGCCATTCCATGGCATTTTTTATACTTGCGTCCGCTTCCGCAGGGGCACGGATCATTTGGTCCGACCTTCTTTATCTGTGAAGCTGTGTTACGGGATGGGGCTTTTTTTGCCGACGAAGACGCTGTGTTTTCACTTCCGCCCGATTCGCCCGTTATGCGCGTTGTTTGCTTTCTTCTTACAGGCTCTTCCTGCCTGACTACCGAAAGAATCATGCGGACTGTCGCCTGACGGATGTTTTCTACCATTTCATCGAACATGTCCGCGCCCGCAATACGGTATTCGTTCAAGGGATTTCGCTGTGCGTAACCCGCAAGACCGATCGAACCCTTCAGATCGTCCATTGCATCAATGTGGTCGGTCCAGAAACGATCGACGTTCTGAAGAAGAACAATACGTTCAACCTCGCGCATCTGATCGCCGAACATTGCTTCTTTTTCGGCATATTTTTCCGCGGCGCGTTTTTTAAGCATTTCTTTTATGCTGTCCGGTGTGACATCGTCCGGGATGATGCCGTCGGGATACACAAAGTCATCCGGAGCGCACAGATATCCGAAGAAGAAGGACCGTATGTCGTCAAGCCGCCATTCGGTTTTGTTTTCGGATGTGCATGCCGAATCGACAACATTGTCAATCGTCTGTTCGATCATTTCGACAATCTTGTCTTTCATGTTCATGCCTTCGAGAACCTCATTACGCTGCTTGTATATGAGATTACGCTGCTGGTTCATTACGTCGTCATAGGCAAGGACATTCTTTCTGTATCCGAAGTTCTGATCCTCAAGGCGCTTCTGCGCTCTTTCGATTGAATTTGAAAGAATTCTTGCGGAGATCGGCTGATCCTCCGGCAGACCCATGCGATCTACCATTGCGGCTATATTCTCGCTTCCGAAGAGTCTTAAAAGATCGTCCTCAAGCGAAAGATAGAATCTTGATTCACCCGGGTCTCCCTGTCTGCCCGATCTGCCTCGCAGCTGGTTGTCGATTCTGCGCGATTCGTGACGCTCCGTTCCTATGATAAACAGACCGCCCGCCTCGCAGACCTTTTTCCATTCGGGTTCTATCTGTTTTTTGTACTTGTCGTAAAGTTCGTGATATACCTTGCGGGCTTCGATAACCTCATCCGGGACCGAAAGGGAAGAGCCGACGGCAAGACCGATCGTGTTTTCGTCATATTCGAGACGTCGCATTTCCTGCTTTGCGAGAAATTCGGGATTTCCTCCGAGCATAATATCGGTTCCGCGTCCCGCCATGTTTGTTGCGATGGTAACCGTGCCGAGCTTGCCCGCCTGAGCGACGATTTCGGCTTCGCGTTCGTGATATTTTGCGTTAAGTACAGTATGTTTGATACCGTTCATGCTGAGTTTCTTTGACAGAATTTCAGACTTTTCGACAGAAACGGTTCCGACAAGAACCGGTTGCCCCTTTGCATGACATGCTTTTATCTGCTCGATGATCGCGTCGTATTTTCCTTTTACGGTCTTGTAAACGACATCGTGATGATCGATTCTTATCATCGGCTTGTTTGTCGGAATTTCGACAACATCCAGATAATAAATTTCCCTGAATTCATCCTCCTCGGTCAGCGCCGTACCGGTCATGCCCGAAAGCTTTCTGTACATTCTGAAGTAATTCTGGAATGTTATGGTTGCAAGAGTCTTGTTTTCTTTTTCGATCGTTACGTGTTCCTTGGCTTCAACAGCCTGATGCAGACCGTTTGACCAACGCCGTCCCGGCATTATTCTTCCGGTGAATGTATCGACTATCAGTACCTGACCGTCTTTAACGACATAATCCACGTCAATTTTGAAAACGCCGTGTGCATGCAACGCCTGGTTTACGTGATGAGCAATAGTTGCATTTTCCGGATCGGAATAGTTGTCAATCTTGAAATATTCTTCGACCTTTGCAATACCCTTTGCCGTAAGGACGGCTGTACGCTTTTTTTCGTCAACAATGTAATCTGCATCCGGATCCTGTTCGACGGTATCGGTCGATTCCTTGTCGTCAACCTCTTTGATCCTGAATACCTTCATGCGCGAAACAAGTCTGTCGGTGATCTCGTACATGTCGGTGGATTTTTCGCCTTCACCCGAAATAATAAGCGGAGTTCTTGCTTCGTCGATCAGAATTGAGTCAACCTCATCGACTATCGCAAAATTGTGACCCCTCTGGCAAACACCCTGCTTGTAGATTGCCATGTTGTCACGCAGATAGTCAAATCCGAATTCGTTGTTTGTTCCGTAGGTTATGTCGCAATCATATGCATGGTGTTTTTCTTCTTTTGTCTGATCGTGGATAACAAGTCCCGTGGACAGTCCCATAAATTCGTATACGCGACCCATTTCCTCCGCACCGAGTCTTGCAAGATACTCGTTTACGGTTACGATATGGACACCCTTGCCTGTAAGTGCGTTAAGATATGCGGGAAGCGTGGCAACAAGAGTTTTTCCTTCGCCTGTCTTCATTTCGGCAATCCTGCCCTGGTGGAGGATTATGCCGCCCATTACCTGAACCCGGAAGGGACGTTTCCCGAGAACTCTGTCATCCGCTTCTCTGATTGCCGCATATGCATCGGGAAGTATGTCATCAAGTGTCTCGCCGGCAGCAAGACGTGACTTCAGAACACCGGTGACCGCGCGAAGCTCGTCGTCCGACATTGCCGAATATTTGTCGGCAAGAGCATCAACCGCGTTTACCAGCGGAGTAATGCGTTTTATTTCTTTTTCGCTTGTTGTTCCGAACAGTTTTTTCAGTAAGCTCATATAAAATACCTCGGTTAAAATAGACAAAAAATATTATACATCTTTTTTCAAAGAAAAACCATAAATAAAGTGTAAAAAATATTGCAAAAAGCAAAAAAACATGGTAAAATACCAAGAAATCAATGTATGCTTTAAGGAAAATGAAATGAATGATATAAATATTGTGCTCGTTGAGCCCGAAATACCCGAAAATACGGGAAATATTGCACGCACATGCGCCGTTACCGGAGCGGCGCTTCATCTTGTAAAACCGCTTGGCTTCGGGACAGAAAGCAGCAGACTGAAACGCGCGGGTCTTGATTATTGGGATAAGCTCGATATTTTTTATTATGAGAATCTCGATGAATTTCTCGCAGAGCACGGAAATGACGAGTTGTATTTTTTTTCGTCGAAGGGAAACAGAACACATGCCTCGGTAAGATACGGCAAAGGCTGTTTTCTTGTTTTCGGGAAGGAGACTGCAGGTCTTCCCGAATGGCTGCTGAAGCGCTATCCGGATTCGTGCTTGCGCATACCTATGAGAAATACACTGCGTTGTCTGAATCTTTCGAATTCGGTTGCCGTAGGCGTGTATGAGGTGCTCAGACAATCCGATTTTGACGGGCTTGAAACCTCGGGCGAGCCGACAACCTTTTTGTGGGAAGACTGATCAGTCTTCCCGTTTTTTTGCGAAACCCGCAACTGTTGATCTCAGTTTGGCGGATAGTCTCCGAATCGGTCTGATTGCAACCCAGAGACGAGAGTAAAGTTTATACCGGGCGTTGTGTTCAATGTCGATGTACTTGTCGCCCTTGTAATAGCCGACAAGAATACCGAATATCATGTCTTCTCTTACTCCGTATTCCGGAACTGTCTGACCGTCGCCGCAGCATATAAAACCGTCTCTGTTTTTGCCGATTATGCGGTGGAGGACAAACTGTCCGTTGTCACGTCTGTAAAACGGAATATCGTATTTTTTCAGCTTTGTCTGATCGTCGGTTGCCTTGATTATCACCGGACATTGGTGATGTCCGAGCATCGGATTCATGCTTGTGCCGCCGGGAGTAAAGATCAGCTGCCCGTTTTCTTTGATAAGAGATATATAGTCGCCTTTTGACATGATCTTATATAATTATTTCGTGCTTTTTAAGGGTTGAAATAAAAGCATCAATATCTTTCTCGGCGGTTTTTGCATCCGTGTCGTAATTTTCGAGAATCAGTTCAATGAGTCTGTCCTTTTCACAACCCTTTTCAAGCTCTTTCCAGATCAGAAGCCCCGAGTCATTGAGTGTGATCGTGCCGCTCAGATACTTTGTTGCGTCTCCGACCGCAACCACCACGTTGGTGTTAGCAATGTTTTTTAATATAAAACCGTCTCTGATTTTCATAACCGATTTCCTCTTGCTTTTTATTTATTTGCTCATTGTGCTGTATGATAATATCGGAGCATCCGGCTCCATATTGCATCGCATGCGGTAGACCGACAGGTGAGCCAATGCCGTATCAATAAGCTCCAGTGTTTTAAGCATAAGCCCCGCCTCCGACGGACGATAGACCTGCGCAATCAGCTTTGATATTTCCTGCTCGGGGCGGCGCCTCTCAATTGTGTTTTCGGGCGACTGCTCAAGAAAGCATATTGCATGAAGCGGAACGAGGCGGTTTTCGCTCAGATTGTGCTTTCCGCACCACGGGGTGCCGCATGCATAGGGGATACCGTCAAAAATACGGATTATTGGCTTGTCGTCGTTTATCATGTGAACACCGTCAATGTTCTCGCGCCAGAGCCGTGCGTGTGTGCTTTTACCGGTGCCGCTCGGAGCCGAAAATGCGTAGGCTTTTCCGTCTTTTTCGACAACCGATGCATGCATGAGAAAGCCGTCGAAATCAATGATCTTTTCGGCAATGTATCTGTAGATTGCAAGATATTCGCTGTTGTCGGCGTCAAGCTTCATTCCCATGCTTTTTTCGAGATCATGTTCTTTCCGAAGAAGCTCGTCGGTCAGATTTACAGTAATATCAAAGTGACTTTCTTTATTCCTACAGAGATACTTGTCTGTATTCGGGGCAAGTATCGGATTGTCATGCATTATTCTTATTTTCAGACCGGCAACCGAAAGATCAAACATATGCAACATGAACCTCCTGACAATGTCAGGATACATTATATACTTTTTTTGCCGTAAAATCAAGTGTTTTGGCAGGGAAAAACAACTATTGTTGATTTTCTTTGATAAGTCCGGTCAATTCTTCGGATTTTTCGCTGTCACAAACGAATACGGCGGTTGATTTCCCGAATGAAATATATATATATTTGTCTTCGTCACCGAGTCCGAAAAGAACCGTTATGCTGTCACCGTTTTTGTAATTGATTTTTGCGGTTGCGGGATTGTCCATGCCAAACGCTTTGTTTTCCGCTTTTCCGTAACCGACAATATATGACGGATCGGCTGACAGTATTACAGATAACAAATCCGACAGGTTGGCGTCCGAAGAATCGGACTCATACACAGCCCCGTTTGCCGATTGAAAGGAAAACGAAATAATATTTTCCCGCGGCAGTGAGGGAAGCGATATAACATCCGAAAGACCGACTTCAAAATTGTTTTTAAGTGATGAGTCAACGATCTGTATGTTGCGACCGTCGGCTGTGAAATAATATCCGTCGTAACGGTCAGACTTGTTTCCGAACAGCAATCTGATCCTTTCTCCCGGGACGACAATTTCCGCTTCAAGTGACGGTTTGTCAAGTCCGTATTCTTCATACGGCTTTTCGCCTATCTCACGTATCGAAAGAAGCATTTCCGCTCCATCCAGTATTTTTTCGATAACCGAGTCGTTTACCGCGGTAGCTTCATCTCCGGAAATAAACCATTTGCCGTTCTTTTTTGTAAAGGTTGTTTTTACATCATCAACCGGAAGCGTTATTTCGGTTACCTTGTCGGTGTTGATTGTCCGTATCAGACTACGCAGATTGCTGCTGTCATCCGTAACCGTACTGTCTTTGTTGTTTCTGTTTATCAGGCAGACCGTGAGAAATACGGAAACCAGCAAAAAAAGGACCGCAAGCAGTATTGTAAGTTGTTTTGTTTTCATTTCCGAGCTATCTTTCCGTTCCGGAAAATCATTTTGTACCGACGCTTTTGTGTTTTCTGCGGCGGGTTACAAATATTCCTACAAGCAGGACCGACGACGGAACGATTATCACAATAATAAATGTCCAGAATATCGCCTGTGCACGTGTTATTACAAGCAGATCTTCGACCATCGATTTTGATTCGATCGACAGGGAGATTGTTTTGTTGCATAGTTTTTCGCAAAGCGAAACGAAGTAGATGTTGTTTCCTCCGTTGACATAGCTGTTTACAGAGGAATCGGTAAAGTATGGGGATGATATCCACGCAAATTTTGACACAGCTGTCGCGGCAACAATTCCGGTGCAATAGCTTCCCTCGGGGTCACTGTCATCCTCTTTTGTGTTTTCGTCGTTTTTGTCCTTGAATCTTGAAGTCTCTGACGTAGTGAAGAGCCTGACATATGATACGGACAAAGAATCGTCTTCTTTGACAGTTATCGGGTGTGCGCTTACGATTGCCGCAACGTACGATCCGAGGTTAAGATATGTCGATGCCGATGAGCAGTCGGGTAGGATCATACTGCTGTTTCCGAAGTGCTTTTCAGGATCGTTTTCGTAAATATAACCGTTTTTCCCCGAAAGCCCGAACTTTTCGCCGAGCTTCATCAAATTTTTGAGATCAAGTGCCTCGTATGAGGTGAGCAGGATGATGTTTCCGCCCGAATCGGCATACTTGCACAGAACAGACAGCTCATTTTCACTTATATCGGATGTCGGTGAGTTGATTATTATACATTCCGCATTGATATCCGAACCATTCGTATCGGGGGTGATGATGAGATTGTCGCACGCAATGTTGTCGAGCCTGAGCGACGAAAGAAGCTGTTCGGTAACCGACAATTCGCCGTGTCCGGACAGAGTAAGAACCGTCGGGATCATATCTGTCGTAGCATAGTCTATTGCCGATAAAACCGCATTTTCGCCGTTGAACATCTGATCATAACTGTATACGCCTTCGGTAAAGTATGCGGAGTAATTCCGGAGCATAACATAAAAATCATCGTAAAGATATTGCCCGAGCTCCTTTCCGGAGCTGTTGTCGTAAACCGAGAAAACATACATGTCGTAATTCCGGACGACCTTGGAACGTTTGTCCGAAACAACGATAAGCGAATTGTCCTCAAGGTCGGTTTTGCTGTATTTTGATATAAACGACGGTTCGACTGCCGGGTCAACAAACGACAGCTTTATTTTTCCGGAAAGCTCCGCAATACGTTCGAGAAAGCTCACTATGAGTGTGTCTTCGTTGCCGGCAGTACTTATAACATATATTGTTGTCTCCTCACTGACACTGTTTATATATTCACGGGCTGTTTCCGACGGCTCGGTTATTTTTTTTTGTCTCATATCGAATTTCCGCATCGATGAAGGGAGCAGACCGATAACGGCATATGAGAAAAATGCAATCAGGATTGCGGTGATAACCGATAATGCGGTTATAAGACCGTTGCGAAGAATCAGCTTTCCGCCGAAATTTTTTTTGTTCATATGTGATCCTTCCCTGATTCAAGACCAGCGGCGTTTTTCGACCGTAAGGTAGGAAAAGTAAACGAAAAGCGCTGTCAGCAAAATAAAATATATAATTCCCTGAATATCAAAGATTTCGTAAGTCGTGAATGTGTTGAGATGTTGTGTCGGCGAAAGCGCGCTGAAAAGCTTTACGGCGGCAGTTGCCTCTGTTTTCGGAAAGAAAATCAGGACGGCAATGTTTACAAGCTCGGGAAGTGCAAACGAAACCGCACCCGCGGCAAAATTGTTTGTGATATAGCCGACAAAAAGTGAAAAGGCAAGAGCCAGAACCGTTATAATCACGAACGATCCCGCCGTTGTGGTCGGCAGAAGTGCTGCCAGATCGGACGAAAAATATATCAGAAGCATTGCGGCAAGCGAAACTATCGGAGAAACAAGATTGTTTTTGCAGACCGACGAAATAAAAAGCCCTATTGCGTTCAGTGCGGAGCTGAAGAGAAAAAGTGCCGTCGTGCCGATAACTGCCGACAGAAGATTGATTTTTCCGTAAAACGAAAGAATAATTACCGACATGAAGCCGATGATCTGGCATCCTCCGGTGATAATGACCATTGAAAGAAATTTGCCGACGACTATGTCAAATGAACCGATCGGCAGACTGTACAGCAGAATATCGGTTTTTTGCTTTCGCTCATATGATATCCCCTTGAGTGAGAACAGCGGAACCGTGAGCAGAAAAACAAAGGAAAGGTGACTGTAAGTCAGTTCGATCGAAGAGGCACCACCCAAAAGACAGACATATGATACGAACAGCCCGGAAAAGAAGAGGTAAATGCCGATGAGCAGATAGCCGTAAAATGTGGAAAATGAAGATTTCAGTTCCTTTTTCAGTATTGCCGTCATTTGCCTGTTTACCTCCTTCCGGAGAACAGCGGTCGGTAATCATCACCGTCGTCGTCTGTTTCTTCCGCAATGTTTTCGCGATTGCTTCGGGCAGTGTCGGTTTTATTGTTCGACACCGATTTTTTCTGCGGCGGTGGAGCCGCTTTTTCCTTCTGCTTTTTTTGTGTTGAGCCCGTGTCCGAGCGTGTAAGACCTATAAATATTTCTTCAAGTGTCGGTTCTTTCATATGCATCTCTATAAGAGGGCAACGTGCGTCGGCGAAAATACGGAATACCGATTCGCGTATGTCGCGTTCTCCCGACAGCAACAGCTCAGCTGTGCTTTCGTTTCCGCTGATTTTTACGCTGCAGCGTGTCACACCGGGCAGTCCCGCCGTCAGTTGCCTCATTTTCTGTTCCGAAATCCCTTTTGCCGTAACCGTTAGGGTTTTGCCTATTGAAAAACTGTTTTTCACGGCATCGATCGTGCCGTTTGCAATCAGATGTCCGTTCGATATAATTATCAGATTGTCGCAAAGCTCGGACACCTCGGATAAAATGTGACTTGAAAAAACCACGGTTGAGTTTTTACAGAGTTTTGAAATCAGAACTCTGATCTCAACCACCTGTTTCGGATCAAGCCCGGATGTCGGTTCATCCAGAATGATGATTTCCGGGTTTGCGATGATTGCCTGCGCAATCCCGACCCGCTGGCTGTATCCTTTTGACAGTGTCGATATTACCTGATTCTCGACATCGGCAATGTCGGTTGCAAGCTCGGCTTTTCTGACAGCACTGTGAAGCTCAGATGATCCGATCCCCTTTGCCGATCCCACGAAGCACAGATATTCCCTGACCGTCAGTTCCCCGTACAGAGGAGGATTTTCGGGCAGATATCCGATGTGAGAGCGTGCCGCAATCGGGTCGGAGATCATGTCATGCCCGCAGATTTCAATACTGCCCGAGGTAGGGGCAAGCGCTCCCGAAATCATGTTGAGCGTCGTGGTTTTCCCGGCACCGTTCGCACCGAGAAAACCGTATATATGCCCCGGTTCAACCCTGAAACTCAGTCCTTCAACTGCGTAACGATCGCCGGTGTATTTTTTTGACAGGTTGTATACTTCAAGCATGGAAAACCTCAGAATAAAAATCTTTCCTATCAATTATAGCAGATAAACGATTTTCATACAATGAATTTTTTGTAAATTATAGAACCGATTATTTCTGTCAATATACCGACCCTGTAAATATAATGGTAACAGAGTCATACCTGTCTGATAAGTCGATAATCGAAAGGAAGAAAAAATGAACGAAAAGATATATACAGGGTACGAAAATAATATTGCAGAATCGGAGCAGATAACTCTTTTTGATCTTTGCGTCGGGCAAAAGGGGAAGATACTTGACGTTTTTCTCGAAGATAATATGAGAAGGCGGGTCAGTGATCTCGGGATGTCAAGAGGAACGCCGGTTAAATGCTACGCATATGCCCCTACGGGAGATCCGGGTGCTTATGAGGTCAGAGGAAGCGTGATCGCACTCAGACGGGACGATGCCGCAAAAATAATCGTGGAGCCGTGGATATGAAAGAAAAAACAGACAGAACGAACATAAAAATAGCTCTGGCGGGCAATCCCAATGTCGGTAAAAGCACGCTTTTCAACGCACTTACCGGAATGCATCAGCATACGGGTAACTGGTCCGGAAAGACGGTAGCAACAGCAAAAGGCGAGTTTGAATCCGGAAGATGCAGATGTGAGATAACAGATCTGCCGGGGACCTATTCGCTGTACGCTCATTCGGATGAGGAAAAAGCCGCGAGAGACTATATCTGTTTTTGCAGGTCGGATAAGACGCTGGTTGTTGCCGACGGGTCGTCGCTTGAACGTAATCTGATACTTGCACTCGGTGTTTGCGAAGCTGTTGACAATGTCGTTCTGGCAGTGAATCTCATGGATGAAGCCGAGCGTAACGGAGTGTTGATAAATTTTGACAGGCTGTCGGAGAGAATTGGTGTCCGCGTGCTTGCAACCGCCGCAAGATCGGGGCGTGGTATTGATAAACTGAAAAAAACACTTATCGACGATAAATACCGCTCGGAAAAGCTCAGAATCAACTACCCGAAGGCAGAAGCGGCAATATCGGTTGTTGAACAAAAGATCAGATGTATCGGAAAATTCGGAGATTTTTCCCCTCGCTGGCTTGCAATAAAATTTATAGAAAACGATCTTGAATTTGTTTCGGAGATAGCGTCTGCCTGCGGTTTCGGTTCCGATGAGCTTCTTGACATCGACAGTGCACTTACGGAGGCAGCCGAACTTCTCGGAAAAGAGGAAATTGCGTTTGAAAAAGCCGGGGACTATTTTTCGCAGTGTATAGTCGATCTGTGCGAATCGATCGCGCGCGACTGCGTTGAAAGAAAGAGTACGGAAAAAAGAACGATAACCGAAAGGCTTGATAAAATCCTTATCGGGAAATATACCGCTTTTCCGTTTATGATAATCTTTTTCACCGCGCTTCTCTGGATAAGTGCTGTCGGTGCAAACTACCCGTCGGAGTTGCTTGCACGCCTGTTTGCCCGCGGAGGCGAAAGTCTCGCGCAGTTGATGTCCGGTCTGCCGTATTGGATAACCGGACCTCTTCTTGACGGAGTATATCTTGTCCTTACATGGGTAGTATCGGTGATGCTACCGCCGATGGCAATATTCTTTCCGCTGTTTACACTTGCGGAGGATTTCGGACTTCTGCCGAGAATATCATTCAATCTTGATTCGTCATTCAGACGTGCCGGTACATGCGGAAAACAGTCTTTGACAATGTGTATGGGACTCGGGTGCAACTGTACCGGGATTGTAGGTTCGAGAATTATCGATTCCGAACGGGAAAAAATTATTTCGGTCGTCACGAACAGCTTTGTCCCGTGCAATGGCAGAATACCGCTCCTGATATCGATAGCAACCGTGTTTTTCGCATCCGGGGCGGGCAGCCTTTTCTCTTCATTTGCCGTATCCGCGGCACTGCTCGGTTCGCTGATAGTGTCGGTTGCGGTAACTTTGGTTGTTTCGCTTGTTTTGTCACACACCGTTCTCAAGGGTAAAAGATCCTCGTTTGCACTTGAGCTTCCGCCATACAGGAAACCGAAGTTCGGGGAAGTATTTGTGAGATCAATTGCGGACAGGACACTGTTTGTGCTTGGCAGATCGGTAGCCATTGCCGCTCCCGCCGGACTTGTTATATGGCTTCTGGCAAATCTGACGCTGAAGGATGTATCGCTTCTTTCATATATTACGTCGGCACTTGATCCGATAGGCAGATTGTTTGGCATGGACGGAGTAATTGTTGCCGCCTTTATCCTCGGTATTCCCGCAAATGAGATCGTTTTGCCGATAATACTCATGTGCTACGGCGGCGGAAAAATACTTGAAAGTACACCCTCCGTTCTTTCACTCGGACAGATACTCACATCCAACGGCTGGACGATCAGAACAGCGGTCTGTACGATGATATTCTGCATTTTTCATTTTCCGTGCGCAACGGCGATTTTTACCGTGGCAAAGGAAACCGGCAGGGTAAAGTATACACTTACATCGGTAATATTACCGCTTGTTACCGGATGTATACTCTGCTTTATTGTCTCGTTTTTGATGAGTTTGTCGTGAAAAAGCGGCATATGTCAACCGATTTTAAAAAAATATAATAAAAACGATTGACACAGACCGTAAAAAGTGTTAGAATACATTATCCGAATATAAGTGGGGGTAGTGTAATGTTACAGACAATATTGACATGGTGTGCGTCGGCGGGAATAAAACTTGTGATAGCTGCCGCAATTACGATCCTTGGATGGATTTTTACAACAAAAATCGCAAACGCAATACGCAATTCAAAGAGACTGGTGAAGCTTGATAAAACAGCTGCAAACTTTATTTCAAACGCATGTAATGTCGGGATGAAGACGCTGATTCTCGTGATAGCAATATCGGTTGTCGGAATACCTATGGCATCGGTTGTTGCCGTCCTTGCGACAGCGGGCGCCGCTATCGGTCTTGCTCTTCAGGGCGGACTTTCCAATATAGCCGGCGGAATACTTATTCTGATATTCAAGCCGTTCAAGCTCGGCGATTATATCACAGCCGACGGTGAGTCCGGTACGGTTACCGACATAAATATTTTTTATACGACGCTCAAAACCGTCGATAATAAAACGGTTCTCCTTCCGAACGGAGCAGTGTCGGGTAATAAAGTGGTAAACCTTTCTTCCGAACCGCTCAGGAGAGTTGATTTTGAGTTCACCGTTGATTACGGTACAAACACAAACGGTGTTATGGCACTGCTTGAAAGAATCGGAAAGAACAACGAGATGGTGCTTGACGATCCCAAGGTTTCCACAATGATAGGCGGATACAATGAAAAGGGAATTGTAATATACCTGAGAGTATGGTGCAAGAGCGCGGATTACTGGGATGTATTCTTTGATGTAAATAAGACGGTCAAGGAAGAATTCGAACGCTATGATGTGAATTTTGCACATCCTCAGCTCGATGTTCATATTCAGAAGTAATAGTTATCGGACATAAAAAGCGGGAGTCGCACAGAAAGGCGGCTCCCGCTTTTTGAGTTTTATGTATTCGGCAATTTTTCATTGATAAGATCGCTCATGTCATAAAGTCCGGCAGGCTTTCCGATCAGGAATGTCGCCGCTCTCAGCGCTCCGTTTGCAAAGACCGATCTTGAAAGTGCGCTGTGACTCAGAGTAATTACTTCTTCCGGTCCACCGAAGATTACCGAATGTTCGCCTACAATGGTTCCGGCACGGACGGCGTGTATGCCGATCTCGTTCGGTTCTCTCTTTTTGTGCGTGTCATGCCTTCCGTAAACATATTCGGCGTCGTAGCTTACGGAATCTTTGATTTTATCGGCTATCATCAGAGCTGTTCCGCTGGGAGCGTCAAGCTTCTGATTGTGGTGCTTTTCAATTATTTCAATATTGTAGTCCCGCCCGAGAAGCGACGCTGCTTTTTTCGACAGTTCGATAAGAAGGTTGATTCCGAGCGACATGTTGCGTGAATAGAAAACGGGAATTTTCGCCGAGATGCTCTTCATTATTGCAAGTTCGTCAAGCGAATGTCCGGTTGTGCATATGACGCAGGGGATTTTGTTCTTCATTGCAAATGACAGGATGTCGGGCAGAAGAGTGTGATTTGAAAAGTCAATAATTACATCCGGATGCTCCCTGACCTCATTTATATTTGTGTAGACAGGGAATGTGGCGGTATTGTCGGGACAAAGGTCAACGCCGCAGCATATTTCGGCGTTTTCAATGTTTTTTATAAGTTCGCATGTTGCTTTTCCCATGCGACCGGATGATCCGCAGAATAAGATTTTCATAATTTTATTTTCCTTGCTTTTAGATCAAAGAGAGCCTTTGCGGCTCTCTTTGAAAAATTTTTGTAATTCAGTGCAGAACGCCGAACTCTGTCATTACCTTGCGGAGTTTTTTGCTGTTCGCATCGTCCATCCCGCACATCGGAAGCCGGAACTCCTCATCGCACATTCCGAGCCACGACATTGCAGTCTTGACAGGAACCGGATTGACTTCAATAAACAACGCATTGCAGAGCGGCAGATATTTCAGCTGCAGATCGAGACTTCCTTTGACGTCGCCTTCGAACCACAGCCTGCATATGTCATGCGTCTGACGCGGCAGAATATTTGAGAGTACCGAGATGACGCCCTTTCCGCCGAGCGAAAGAACCGGTACGATCTGATCGTCGTTTCCGCTGTATATATCAAGCTTTTCTCCGCACACCTCGGCAATCTGAGCAACCTGTGATATGTTCCCGGACGCTTCCTTTACACCGACTATGTTTTCGTGCTCCGAAAGTACGGAAAAAACCGAAACAGGAACATTGCATCCGGTACGCGAAGGAACATTGTATATAAGTGAAGGAATATCAACACTGTCGGCAATAGCCGAAAAATGCTTTATAAGACCGAGAGGTGTTGCTTTGTTGTAATACGGAGTAACAAGCAAAAGACCGTCGGCTCCCGCCGATGCCGCATGCTTCGACAGCTCAATCGCATATGAGGTGTCATTGCTGCCCGTTCCGGCGATGACAGGCACACGGTGATTCACATGTGCAACGGTAAATTCGATACATTCGCGATGCTCTCTGTCGGTAAGGGTCGCACATTCGCCGGTGGTGCCGCATATTATTATCGAATCGGTACCGTTTTCTATCTGAAAATCTATATTTCTTTTAAGCGCTTCGTAATCTATCTTTCCGCCTTTGAACGGCGTAACGATTGCAACTCCCGCACCGGTAAAAATTGTTTTCTTCTTCATTATCTGTTTGTGACACTCTCTTTCAAAAAATATGTCGAATAGACATAAAGGTATTGAAATTTTTTAAAAAGGGATGTATAATTGTACAGTATCTTTCAAGTCAAAACATTCCCTTACTTACATATTATCATATTTAGTTTTTTTTGTCAAGGAGTTTTAATGATTTCAAATAATAAAACAAAAACAAATCTGAAAACGAGTGATTTCAGCTATGATCTTCCCGAAGAGCTTATTGCACAGGAACCGTCAAAGCAGCGTGATATGGCAAGACTTATGGTCTGTGACAGGAAAAGCGGAAGTATCTCACACAAAATTTTTCATGATGTGATCGATTATTTAAACCCCGGAGATGTGCTTGTTGTAAACGATTCAAAGGTTATCCCCGCAAGAATAATAGGAAAAAAAGCCGATACCGGGATTGATATGGAGGTTCTCCTTCTGAGACAGAAGGAGCTTGATCTATGGGAGGTTCTTGTCCGTCCGGGCAGACGTGCAAAGATCGGTACAAGAATTCTGTTCGGTGACGGTCTGCTGTCCGCAATTGTCGAAGATGTAATTGAGGACGGGAACAGAATAGTAAGGTTTGATTATGACAAAAAAATCGGCGATATATATACACTGCTCGATAAAATCGGAAAGATGCCGCTTCCTCCTTATATCACAAAGCCTCTTGAGGATAACGATTCGTATCAGACTGTCTATGCAAGAGAGAGGGGAAGTGCCGCAGCTCCGACAGCGGGACTCCATTTTACACAGGAGCTTATTGACAGAATAAAAGAAAAGGGTGTCGCGGTGGTTCCCGTAATGCTGCATGTCGGACTCGGTACATTCAGACCCGTAAAAGCCGAACGGATTGAGGATCATGTGATGCACAGTGAGTTCTTTACTGTTACCGAAGACGCCGCAGAAAAGATAAATGATTGCCGGAAACGCGGCGGACGGATAATTGCGGTCGGTACAACATCGTGTCGGGTTCTTGAATCCGCGTCGGATGATAACGGCTTTTTGCACGCAATGCAGGATGACACATCGATCTTTATCTATCCGGGATACAGATTCAAGGCGGTCGATGCGCTTATCACAAATTTTCATCTTCCCGAATCCACTCTTCTGATGCTTGTAAGTGCATTTTCATCAAGAGATTTCATGCTTAGAGCCTACAATGAAGCGGTAAAAGAAAAATATCGCTTTTTCAGCTTCGGGGATGCAATGCTCATCCTTTGAATTCGCCGTATATCAACAAATTATTACAGGTGACAGTCGGTATTCATTCGCCGACGCTCCTGTTTTCTGAAAAAATAAATAAAAGAGGTAAATAAAAATGATTGCACCGGAACTCAGACACATAAAAAACAATCCTAAGCTTGACGGATTGTCGAAGCTGATTCAGAACATCAGATATTCCGAGGAAGACCCCGCGATGAAGATGACGCTTATCGTTCCGTGGAGAACGGCGTTTGCAGCCGACAAGTCAAAATGCCTGTGCCCGTTGATCGTCTTCGTGCAGGGAAGCGGATACACTACACCCGACTTCAACTGCGAGCTTCCACAGTTTTCGCGCTTTGCACGGGAAGGTTATATCGTTGCATTTGTTTGTCATCGCAGCTATCTTAACGGTTTCAAATCACCGACATTCCTGCGTGACGTAAAATGCGCAATACGCTTTCTGCGCAAAAATTATCTTACATACGGAATCGATCCGGAAAGAGTCGGTATTTTCGGGACTTCATCCGGAGGGACTACGGCTCTTCTTGTCGGCATGACCGGAGATGACGAAAGATTCAAGACAAATGAGAACAGAGAGGTGTCCGACTCGGTAAAAGCTGTCGTGGATTGCTTCGGTCCGACCGATCTCACGTATACGCTTGTTACCGGCGGAACCTTCAGACCGGGCAATCAGATGTTCGGTACGGAAGAGGAGGCAGACGCTCTGCGCAGGGAAGTCAGCCCGTTGCTTATCGCCGAAAAGGGTAAAAAATACCCGCCTTTTCTGCTTCTCCACGGTGACTCGGATATGGGAGTAACACCAGACAATACCGTTTTGATGTATGAAAAACTGAAGCGGTGCGGTGCGGATGTCGAGGCGGTTATTGTTGACGGCGCTCCGCACGAGGGCAATTTCTGGAGTGATGAAGTTTTTGATATTGCCGACGCATTTATCGAAAAAAATGTTTTGTGATAAAAAATCATTTTTGCTGTGAAAACCGCCGGTTTTACGATGAAACAGTGAAAAAGTTTGTAAATAAACGGTAAATTTCTTTATGCTGCTATTGACATTGAATAAAAAACATGTAGAATAATCAAAAAGACTTACGTTTTTCAAAAGGAAAAGAGATTACGGAACGCGACGCCGTATGTGGTCTGATTCTGATGAAAAAATGTTGTGCGAATGTTCAGCCGCCAAATCTTTATTTGATAATGTATGGATATATTGTTAGTCTGCGCATATTTACCCATATGTCAGCGAATAATAGGATTGTCGGTCGTTTGCAAGTCGGGAAAAAGGAGTGTAAAAAAATATGAAAGCAACCGGTATTGTCCGTAGAATTGATGATCTCGGACGTGTAGTGATTCCAAAGGAAATCCGCAGAACCATGCGTATTCGCGAAGGTGATCCGCTTGAGATTTTTACCGACCGCGAGGGCGAGGTTATATTTAAAAAGTATTCTCCCATCGGGGAACTTAACGCATATGCAACTCACTGTGCAGACACACTTAACAAAACCGGCGATCTGCCTGTTGTTATATGTGACAGGGATGAAGTTGTTGCCTGTGCAGGCGTCTCGAAGAGGGATTTTATGGAAAGAAGAATATCCGAAGAGGCTGAACATCTTGCCGATATGCGTTCTCTCTATGTCCATAAACCCGGTGATCCTTTCCTTGGTGTTGTTGACAGCATAAGCGAGTGGCAGATCTCGTGCCTTATGCCGATTATTACCGAGGGAGATGTGGTAGGTTTTGTTGCTGCTCTTACTGCGGCTGACAAGGTCGTTCCCGATGTTGAGGTTCAGCTTGTGCGTACAGCGGCTCTTTTCCTTTCCAAAATAATTGAGAACTGAATGACTGTGCTTTTTGCGGTTCGCCGACGAGAAGCGTTGCGGTATTTTTTGCACCTCCGATGACGGATGTCTTCGGAGGTGCAAACTTTTTATATACCGGAACTGCTGCCGAAAGCAAAATTTTTTTTGACTGTTTGACAAAGTCCGACTGTTTTCTTTTTCCGGATAATTATAATTATATCAGGATGTAAACATAAATAAGTATATCAAGAAGGAAGCATAATACTATGGATTTTGACATAAAGAAAGTATTGATAGTTGAAAATGAACAGCAAAAAAGGGCGAATATTGTTGAAAGGCTGAAAAAGCGCTTTTCTGTAACCGAATCAAAAGAAAAGAATGAGACCAAACTGTTCGAAATGATTGTTACCGAAAAACCGGATATTATTGTTTTTGATGCAACATCTGAGTGCTGTAATGATGATTTTGTCTCTAAAATAAAAAACAGTCTCGCTGTCTCACAGAAAAAAATACCGGTAATGGCGATTTCCTTTGATAATGCGGTGAGTGTATGCCAAAAAACCGATATATATCTGAGCAATCCCGACACCGACAGCGTTTCAACATCAGTTGAAATGCTTGCAAACCTTTCCGATATATTCAACGGGGAAAGAGCTCGGCAGTCGGACAGAATTATCATTGATAAAAGGTTTTTTTCGCGGATTGCCGTAAAACTTGTTGAAATGTTCAACCGAAAAATCGCGAACAGGCAAAATGCAAAAAAACTCTTCTGAACCTTAAATTTCCATGATTAATGAAGAAACCTTGATACATAATAATATCAGAACAAGACAGTTAAAAAACAGTCGGGTTCTGATAAAATAAACAGAAGTTAACGATCGCCTTAACAGACGATTGAAAAGAAAAAGGAGAAATTAAAATGGCATCTTCGAATAAGAATGTTGTTCCTCAGGCAAAGGCAGCTATGGAAAAGTTCAAAATGGAGGCTGCAAATGAGGTTGGCGTAAACCTTACTAACGGATATAACGGTGATCTTACCTCTCGTCAGGCCGGCTCTATCGGCGGACAGATGGTAAAAAAGATGATCGAAAAGTACGAAAACGATCTCAAGAGCAACGGCTGATTTAATAAAAAGGGAGAGTATAACGATCCCACAACAAACAGACCAAGTCATATGACTTGGTCTGTTTGTTGTGGGACAGGATGCTTAAACGCATACCGTGAGTCGGATTTAATTGAAAAAGGACTTGACTGTACGTCAAGTCCTTTTTCTGGTGCTCCTGTGGAGATTCGAACTCCAGACCCTTTGATTAAAAGTCAAATGCTCTACCTACTGAGCTACAGGGGCGGCTGTTTCAATCAACAAGCAATGTATATTATATCAGTTTTTTTTAATTTGTCAAGTACATTTTTATATTTTTTTTGCTTTTTCGGTATTTTCTTATCCGATATATCGAAACGCTTGACAACGCTTTTTAAAAAAAGTATAATGTAAAATATAACAGATGCAGATAAAAGGGTGATATACCGGATGGATAATAAATTTTTGCCTGTAACAATGGAAGAATGTGAGGGGCTTGGCTGGGAAAGACCGGATTTTGTTTACGTTTCCGGTGATGCCTATGTCGATCATCCGAGCTTCGGTCCTGCAATTATAACGCGTGTTCTTGAGTCAAAAGGTTATCGTATAGCGATGCTTGCACAACCCGATTACCGATCGGCAGATGATTTCAGGCGCTTTGGCAAACCGCGTCTCGGTTTTCTGGTTAGTTCCGGAAATATCGATTCGATGGTTGCACATTATACCGTTTCAAAGAAGAAGCGCAACTATGATTATTACAGCCCGGGCGGTAAGATCGGTTTTCGCCCGGACAGAGCAGTTATAGTTTATTGCAACAGAATCAGAGAGGCTTACGGTGATGTTCCGATAATTATAGGCGGGCTTGAGGCGTCTCTGCGCAGATTTGCTCATTACGACTATTGGGATGATAAGGTCAGGCGCAGTATACTTGTTGATTCGCGTGCTGATATACTTACATACGGAATGGGAGAAAATATACTTATAAGGATTGCCGAGCTTCTTGATAAAGGAGTGCCCGTAAAGAAAATACATGATGTCCGCGGAACGGTATATATGACTGATGCAGGCGATAAAATCCATTTCGATTATGTGGACGGATATTCATATGATGCTCTCAAGACAGATAGAACGGTCTACGCGAAAGCATTTGCACAGCAATACGCTAACAACGATCATATAAGCGGTAAGGCGATAACAGAGTATTACGGAGAGAAAATGCTTGTGCAAAATCCGCCGATGCCGCCGATCGAAAGAGAACAGCTTGATAAAATATATGCGCTTCCGTACACCAGAATGGCACATCCTATGTATGATAAGGATGGGGGCGTACCCGGAATTGCCGAGGTTCGTTTTTCAATTACTCATAATCGCGGATGTTTCGGCGCATGCAATTTCTGTGCAATTGCATATAATCAGGGTCGCAGTGTCCGATCACGCAGCATAGAGAGTTGCGTTGAGGAGGCAAAGAAAATAGTAAAATCGGAGGGATTTAAGGGCTATATTCACGATGTGGGAGGACCGACCGCCGATTTCCGTAATCCCGCATGTGAAAAACAATTAAAGTACGGCGTTTGTCCGAACAGGAAGTGTCTGTCTCCGACGCCCTGTAAAAACCTGAATGTCGATCACAGCGAATATGTGAAGCTGCTTCGCGCGATTGAAAACGTCGAAGGCGTAAAGAAGGTGTTCATCCGTTCCGGAATCAGGTTCGACTATGTTGTTTACGATAGGGACGAAACCTTTTTTAAAAAGCTTGTATACGACCATATAAGCGGTCAGCTCAAGGTTGCTCCCGAGCATTGCTGTAACAACGTCCTTTCGTATATGGGAAAACCGCCGATCTCGGTTTATGATAAATTCAGAAACAGGTTTTATGAACTGACAAAAGGTATGGGAAAGGAGCAATATCTTGTGCCGTATCTTATGTCAAGTCACCCCGGAAGTACGCTGTCCGATGCAGTCGAGCTGGCGCTTTATCTTAAAAGATTGAGACTTAATCCCGAACAGGTACAGGATTTTTATCCGACACCGGGAACAGCAAGTACGGTGATGTTTTATACAGGAATAGATCCTTTTACAATGAAAAAGGTTTATGTTGCATCAACTTATGAGGAGAAAAGATTGCAGCGTGCGCTCCTGCAGTTTAACAGACCGGAAAATGCGGATGCGGTAAGAGAGGCACTGATTAAAGCAGGCAGGAAGGATCTGATCGGATTCGGTAAAGATTGTCTCGTAAAGCCTGCTGGCGGAAACGGATTCGGGACGAGAAAACCGGTTGCGAAAAAAAATAAATTCCCAAAGACATAGGTCTTTGGGAATTTGGTGCCGGTGGCGGGGGTCGAACCCGCACGGGTTATTAGCCCAACGGATTTTGAGTTATTTGCTCCACACGGAATACAGACGAACTCAGCCCCCTGTGGAGGTCGTTGACGGACACCAAAAAGCCTTGCCAATACTACTATTTTTGAAGCTGATGTGTAAAAAGCTCCGCTTCGTCTGCCATTTCCGCTCTTTTCAATTTGGACGGAAATTTTGGATTTTGGAGGGACATCGGAGGGATGTTACCCACAAACGGAGCGCAACAGCACACGCAGTAGATTTATCAATCACAAACACATTATAGCGTATTTCTCTGCCATTGACAACACACTTTCCGAAAAAGAGGTATCGCTATGAGAACGCGCGCACACTATGAAAAACTTTTTGCTGCCTATCCTGATGTTGTCACTCTACCCGAATTTCAAGCCATGCTGGGCGGTATTGGTGACAGCACTGCCCGAAAAATAATGCGGGCAAATAAGGTCAAACACTTTTATATCAGATGTACATACCTTATACCCAAAGCCTGCGTGATCGATTATGTGCTGAGCGAGGATTATGCGGAATACAGTAAGACACTCAAAGCGAGGGTTTGATCTTTAAGCCATTTGCGGAAATGCAGATGGCTTTTTTCCATACCCGTACATAGCCGTCTGCTTCGCCGCAGGCGGCTAAATTTATGCAAAGGAGGAAACCCATATGGCGAATTGCAAAGTGATTGCGGTGACGAACCAAAAGGGCGGCGTGGGCAAGACCACGACCACCGCCAACCTCGGCATCGGGCTTGCCCAGCAGAACAAGCGGGTACTGCTCATTGACGCAGACGCACAAGGTTCTCTGACCCTCTCCCTCGGTTACCCGAAGCCGGATGAGCTGCCCGTTACGCTGGCGGACATCATGCAGAATGTGATCGACGATACCCCCATTCCGGACGGCAGCGGTATTCTGCATCACAGCGAGGGTGTTGACCTGCTCCCGGCGAACATTGAGCTGTCCGGCATGGAGATCCGGCTGATCAACGCCATGAGCCGGGAAAGCGTGCTGCGGACATATATCAATGCGGTCAAGCCACATTACGACTATATCCTCATTGACTGTATGCCGTCGCTCGGCATGATGCCGATCAACTCATTGACCGCAGCGGACAGCGTGATCATTCCGTCCCAGCCGTCGTATCTCTCGGCAAAGGGACTTGACCTGCTGATGCAGTCCATCGCAAAGGTCAAGCGGCAGATCAACCCCAAGCTGAAAATCGACGGTATCCTGTTCACAATGGTGGACAGCCGCACCAACGAAGCCAAGGAAATCATCGCATCTCTGCGTGCCCACTACGGCGAAAAGATTCGTGTGTTCGGGACGGAAATTCCCTTTTCCGTCCGAGCCGCAGAAACCAGCGGCCGGGGCAAGAGCATCTTTGCCCACGACAAGAACGGCAAGGTCGCCGCCGCATACCGCTCGCTGACGAAGGAGGTGTTGGAGCTTGAGCGCAAAACCGAGAGATTTAGGGATGACGCCGCTCGATGACCTGTTCTCCACCGACGAAAGCCGTGCGGAAGCGCAGCTTGAAAAAGTCGTCACGCTGAGCCCCGCCGACATCTCCGACTTTCCCAACCATCCGTTCAAGGTCAAGCAGGACGAGGCTATGGCGGAGATGGTGGACAGCGTAAAGCGGTACGGCGTGCTGGTGCCTGCCCTTGTCCGCCCCAAAGCGGACGGCGGCTATGAAATGGTAGCCGGTCATAGGCGAAAATGTGCGGCAACACGGGCGGGCATCACCGAGATGCCCTGTATCGTCCGCAATCTTACCGATGATGAAGCAACGATCATCATGGTGGACAGCAATTTGCAGCGAGAAACCATCTTACCGTCCGAAAAGGCATTTGCCTATAAGATGAAGTTGGAAGCCATGAAGCGGCAGGGTCAGCGGTCGGATTTAACTTCGCGCCCAGTGGACACGAAGTCAAGGTCGGACGAACAATTAGCAAAGGACTCGCCTGACAGCGCTCGACAAATTCAGCGGTATATCCGCTTGACCGAGCTGATCCCGACGGTTTTGGACATGGTGGACAACGGCAAGATCGCTTTCCGTCCCGCCGTGGAGCTTTCCTACCTCTCCAAAGAACAGCAGCAGAGCCTATACGACACGATGGAGTGCGAGGACTGCACGCCGTCGTTGGCGCAGGCCATCAAAATGAAAGAGTTCAGCCGGGACGGGAAACTGACGGAGGAAGTCATCCTCTCCATCATGCAGGAGGAAAAGCCGAATCAGCGTGAGCAGTTCAAAATGCCGAAAGAGCGTATCAGCAAGTATTTTGCTCCGGGGACGCCCGCACAGAAAATTGAAGATACCATCATCAAGGCATTGGAACTGTACCGCAGGCGGGAGCGCCAGCGGGATATGGAACGATAGTCACTACCAAGGGGCAGCCATACCCATTTTCAATGTGTGTACGGCTGTGTCGGCGTGTTCCCCCTCTCCACACCTCACCCCCTCGAAACTACCTGTACTTCCCGAAAAAAGAGATAGTACAGCGGCGGCAGTTCTCACAGCTTTGCAGTTTTCGGCGGCGATCCGTACAATGAAAAGGCAAAGGAGGTCTGCGCATATGAAAAACGCAAAGATCATCGTCGTTTTAGCGCTGCTGACACTTTTTCTTTCGGGCTGTGCAAATGTGGATCGCTCCGAGGTGTCTGCGCCATCTTCTCAAGAAATGGTCGCGATCGAGCATGCACAAAGCACCGTGCCGCAGGAGAGCATAGCGGTTTCTGTTTCGGAAAGTACAGAGATTCCCGCAGAGAATACGGCCAAACCCGAAACGGAGAAAGCACAGCCGGAGGTTTCAATACCTGCCAAAGAGGAAACGCCGCCCGCCGTCAGCAGTCCCACGGAAATTGCCCCGCCGAAACCACCTGAACCCGAACCACCGACAGAACCAATGGCAACACAACCGCAGGAGCCCGAACTGCCCGCCGAAGAAGAACCCACAGAACCGGCGTTTGACATTCAGACTTGGGTCGACTACGCCAAAGCCTATGCCGAAAGCGTAGGACTACAGCTGGAAAGCTCAGCGGTGGATTGCTGGGACAATCCTATTGATGCCGACGCAGACTGCATCTATCTGGAACGGGATATTTGTTCCCGCCTGAACCGCTATGCGGCAGACGAAACCATTACGGATGTCTGGGTGTGGTACGAAGCGGTCGGAACAAACAGTTACCTGATCTATATCGGGTACGCATAATTTCACACGCTGAATGGAGCATCGCAGAAATGCGGTGCTTTTTTCATGTCAACAAGGAGGTAAGCAAATGAAAAAATTCTATCGAAGGAGCATTTCGGGGCTGTTGGCCCTGCTGATCTGCTTCACAACCATTCTGAGCAGCGGCGTGACTGCCTTTGCCGCATCGTCCTCCGGGGAAACCGCCAAGTCCTACTCTGTGGCGTTTCCCAGAGATGGGGATGCCAATTTGGACACCAGCGGCACATGGGGACACGACGAACTCCACTATATGAACGGCTGGACATCCGGTGAAAAGACTTGGATGACGACACTGCACACCATCGGGGACTTTAACGGCCCGGCCTGTTACTGCATTGAGCCGGGCGTACCTCGCCTGCTGGAAAGAACCTACGCCCGCTATGGCGAAGATTACTGGAAGGACTATCCCTCTGAGTGCAACAGCACTATCGACGCCGATACCATCAAGACCCTGCTGGGGCGGATCATGCAGTACGGCTATCAGGGAAATCTGTCCCTTGGCTGGCGTTCTCAGAATGATGCGGATGCCGACAAGCTGGCCCTCATGATGGCGACGCAGGTGCTGGTATGGGAAACGGTAGTCGGAGAACGGGATGCCAATTTTAATCATGTTGACCCCGGCGGTGCAGATGCCGTGAAATCTGTTTATCGGACAAGTCACCCGCTGTACAGCCGCTTTTCTGCCTATTATGACAGCATAGAGGCCAGCGTGAAGAAGCATACCATCGTTCCCAGCTTCATGGCCCGGAGCACCGACAAGGCACAGATGGTCGAACTGAGCTGGGATGGCAGCCGTTATGCAATTACACTGACCGACACCAACGGTGTGCTGGGTGACTACACCTTTTCCTCCGAGCAGACGGGGATCACCTTTGTAACCAGCGGCAATACGCTGACCATCACTGCCGAAACAGCTCCGACGGAAACGGTGACGATTTCTGCTACCAAAAACAATACCCGTAAGGGTGTCGTGGTATGGAGCGACGGGCATTACGGCCCTGATGGCACGATGCAGGATGTGGTCACTTACAGCGCCACAATCAGCGATCCTGTCAAAGCCTATCTTAACCTGAAAGTGTCCTACGGCAGCACCAAGATCGTCAAGACCAGTGAGGACGGCAAGGTAGAGGGCATTTCCTTTACGATCACCGGCAACGGTGTGAACAAGACCGTTGTGACGGGCGCGGGCGGCGTCATTCAGATCGACAACCTTGCCCCCGGCGTTTACACCGTCACCGAGCAGAGCTACGACAAATACGAGCCGCAGGAAGTGCGCCGTGTCACCGTCGTCAGCGGTCAGGTGGCAACGGTCAATTTCAATAACACCTTGAAGCGCGGAACCCTCATCGTGACCAAGACCTCCGAGGACGGATTGAATGAAGGCGTGAAGTTCCACCTTTATGGCACTTCGCTTTCGGGGCTTGCGGTGGATGAATACGCCGTGACCGACAGCACAGGCAAAGCCGTATTCTCCGATGTATTGGTCGGCACGGGCTACACGCTGGAAGAAGTCGATACGGCGATCCGCTATGTCGTCCCCGAAAAGCAGACGGCGGCAGTGGAATGGAACACCGTCACGAACAATAGCTTTACGAACATCCTGAAAAAGTGGAATGTCACCGTCACCAAGAGCGACACCGAAACAGGTCTGCCGCAGGGCGATGCCACCCTTGCCGGTGCTGTCTACGGCATCTATAAGGGCGACCAGCTTGTAGACACCTACACCACGGATGCCAACGGGCAGTTCACCACGAAATACTATGTCTGCGGCGACGACTGGACCATTCGTGAGATCATGCCCTCCGAGGGCTATCTGCTGGACAGCACTGTTTATCCCATCGGCGCAGAGGCGAAAAACTACACCGTGGAATATAACACCACCGCAAACGATGTGACCGAGCAGATCATCAAGGGCAAAATCGCCATCATCAAGCACACGGACGATGGCGAAACCCAGCTTGAAACGCCGGAGGCCGGCGCAGAGTTTGCGGTTTTCCTGAAAGCCGATGGCTCTTATGAAAGTGCAAAGGCATCCGAGCGTGACTACCTGACCTGCGATGAAAACGGCTATGCGGTCACAAAAGGCCTGCCCTACGGTATCTACACGGTGCATCAGGCCAAGGGCTGGGACGGCCGTGAGCTGCTTGCCGATTTCGATGTGTATATCGCCAAGGACGGACAGACCTATCGCTACCTTGCCAACAACCGCAATTTTGAGAGCTATATCAAGATCGTCAAGGTGGACGCCGAAACGGGTAAGGTCATTCCGCTGGCAGGCGCAGGTTTCCGGCTCTACCGCCCGGATGGGTCGCTCATCACGCAGACTTTCACTTATCCCGAAGTTACCACCATCGACACCTTTTATACCAACAGCGACGGCTATCTCATTACACCCGAAAAGCTGGAATACGGCACGGGCTACTCGCTGGTCGAGGTTTCCGCGCCCTACGGCTACACGCTGAACAGCGAGCCGGTCTATTTTGATGTGACCGCCGACAACTCCACGGAAGAAAACGCCGTTACGGTGGTCGAGGTCACAAAGCCGAACATGGCGCAGAAGGGCGTGATCCGCATCAGCAAAAGCGGCGAGATTTTTTCCTCCGTCACCGGGGCGGACGGCATCTATCAGCCGGTGTTTGCGGTCAAGGGGCTTGCGGGCGCAGTCTACGAGATCACTGCCGCCGAGGACATTATCACGCCGGACGGCACGCTCCGCTATGCGGCCGGAGAGGTCGTCGATACCGTGACCACCGACGAAACGGGACTTGCCGAAAGCAAGCCGCTGTATCTCGGCAAATATGAGGTCAGGGAGATCACGGCCCCCACCGGCTATGTGCTGAACACCGAAGTCCGCACGGCAGAGCTTGTCTATGCCGGGCAGGAGGTCGAGATCACCGAAACCGCCGCCGACTTCTGCAACGAGCGGCAGAAAGCCGCCGTTTCTTTGGATAAGGTCTTGGAGCAGGACGAGCGCTTCGGCATCGGCAAGAGCGATGAGCTTTCCGCCGTGACCTTTGGGCTGTTTGCCGCCGAGGAACTGACCGCTGCTGACGGCAGCATCATTCCCGCCGACGGCCTGCTGGAGATCGTGTCGGTGGATGAAAACGGTCACGCTGTCTGCAAGACTGACCTGCCGTTTGGCAGCTATTACCTCAAAGAACTTTCCTCGGACGGACACTATATCCTCTCCGACGAAAAGTACCCCATCGTATTTGAATACGCCGGGCAGGACACGGCACTGGTGGAAATCAAGGCAAACGGCGGCGCACCCATCGAAAACAAACTGCTCTACAGTGAAATTCACGGGCTGAAAAAGGACGAGGACGGTAGCGGTCTTGCCGGTGCGCTGATTGGGCTGTTCCGTGCGGACTGCACCGAGTTTACGACGGAAAACGCCATCTTGACTTCCACCTCTGCCGAGGACGGCAGTTTTTCTTTTGTCCGTGTACCGTATGGCAACTGGATCGTGCGGGAGATCGAAGCTCCGACCGGTTTTGTGCTGTCGGAGAAAACCTATCCCGTGACCATCGATGCAGACGGTGCGGTGATCGAGGCGGAAATCGAAAACACCCGCATCCGTGGCACGGTACAGCTCACCAAAATCGACCGGGACTATCCCGACAACAAGCTGACGGGGGCGGAGTTCACCGTTTACCGTGACAGCAACGGCAACAAGGAACTGGATGCCGATGATGAACTGGTTGGCACTCTCACCGAAATCGGCATCGGCGTTTATGAAATGCCCGATCTGCTCTATGGCGGCTATATTGTCAAAGAAACGAAAGCGCCGGAGGGCTTCTATCTGGACGACAACGCCTACTATTTCGAGATCACCGAAAACGGCAAGACCGTGACCGTGGAGAACGAAGCCGGAAAGGGCTTTGTCAATGCGCCGCAGGCCGGCTCTCTGAAAATCATCAAGACTTCCTCGGATGGCAAAATTGAGGGTTTCTCGTTCCGAGTGACCGGTCCGAACGGATATGTCGGTGTGTTCACCACCGACAAAAACGGCGAAATCATCATTGAAAATCTCCGCATCGGTGAGTATGTGGTGTCCGAGGTGTCGGACGGCGCATCTTCCGCTTATGTGCTGCCCGCCGACAAGACGGCATCCGTGTTTGAGGGTGCGGTGACGAAAGTGGAGATGCACAACGAACTCCGTGACACGCCGAAAACCGGGGATGACAGCAATCCCGCCCTGTGGCTTGTCCTGCTCGGCGTTTCCGCTGCGGGCGCTGCTACGCTGGGCGTAGTCGGATTCAGAAAACGCAGAAAGGAGGACACAGAGTAATGGAACTGAAAACCATTCTTGCGATTGGGCTGGTCGTATTTATCGTCGGCGCTTTGATCTTCCTGAAGATCAGAGCCAAGAAAAAGTAAGCCTTGGGGCAGCGAAATCCGCTGCCCCTTTTACATATCCCGAAAATAGAAAAGGAGGCAAAATTATGGTTCATTTCTTTGATTCAGACATAGCGAAAAAATACGGAGTCAATGCGGCGGTGCTGGCCTGCTTTCTTTGGGACTGTATCGAGCAGAAAAGCACTGAGTCGCCGCAGTTTCACGAGGGCAAGGTCTGGGTGCGCTGTTCGGTGCAGATGATGACCGGCTTTTTCCCGTTTCTGTCCTATGATGAGATCCGCTACGCCCTGAAACGGCTGGTCAAGGGGCGGGTGCTCACCAAGGGTCGGTTCAACGAGAGCCGTTTTGACCGCACGAACTGGTACGCCTTTACCGAGTTCGGACAATTTCTGATGGCAGAAAGCGAGGGACGGACGCAATGAAGGACGGCAGACACATCATTTGGAGCAACGACATTGACTACGACGACTGGCGGGAGGACTTGGAGGAGCAGTACCCCGACCTCACCGAAGCCGAGCGTATGGAGCTGATGTATGAACTGAACGGCGACTACTTGGACGATGAGCGCTCCAATCTGGACATTCAGCTCTCCCGCCCCATTCTCGTTGTCGGTGATCTGGGGCTTTGGCATGGCCGCCGCATGGGATATAAGGAGATTCCGAGCGGCAACATCCGGGACTGCCTTTACAACGAACGGGACATTGATTACAGCACTTGGTATGTGGATAAAAACGGTGACTTCCGCTGCGACGCTATCCATCACGACGGCACGAACCATTACCTCTACCGTGCCTATAAGGACGGCGTGAGCGACACACAGATCGAGAGCCTGAAAGAAAAACTCTACCGGGGCATTGCCACCCGTGCGGACATTACCAGAGTGACCCGCAGGCTGGGCGACGAGATCGCCCATGTTTACGGCTTTCCCATCCCCCGCAGGCAGGCGCCGGTGCAGGAGCGATAACGGAGGCAGCTATGATGAATGTATCAGATACAAGGGACTGCGCCTTTGAAGCCTTTATTACCAACCTCGGCAAATATAACGAGGGCTTTTTGGTGGGCGAATGGGTGAAGTTTCCCGTAACCAATGAAGAAATGCAGGCGGTTTTCCGGCGCATCGGCATCGGGCGGCGCTATGAGGAATGGTTCATCACCGACTACGACTGCCCGGATGCAGCCATCGGCAAGGTGCTCGGAGAATACGAAAGCCTGAGTGAACTGAACTATCTCGCCGGGCAGATCATGGAACTGCGGGAGAGCGACGATTTCTGGCAGGCGGTTTTGGACTTGGGCGAAAATACAGGCAGCGTACAGGAACTGATCAACCTGACCGAGAATTTGGACTGCTTTGATTATCTGCCCGGTGTGCGGAATGACTACGACCTCGGCTATTACTGGATCGAGGAAAGCGGCTGCTACGATACAAGTAATCTCGGCGCATTGGCAAATTATATCGACTATGAGGGCTTCGGACGGGACATTCGCTATGAAGAAGGCGGCGTGTTCGGGGATAACGGCTATGTGCGGTCAAACGGCGGCCGCTTTGTGGACATCTACGACGGCGACATCGAGAACATCCCCGAAGAATATCGGATCAGTTCACCCGCCGTTCCCGTCCGCTCCGCAGCCCCACGGCAGACGGAGCAGCCCGAACGATAAAATTTGCACCTTTGATATTGCCTTGCGGTTTGGGTATAGTATAATAAAAACGATAAGGAAGTGAGCACCGTGAGCGACAACTATTTTGACCTGCCATCCCGCATCGAGGATGCCTTTGCGGAGATCGACAGCGATATTGTGATGGATCTGCTGAATACCGACGAGGACTACGCCGGACTTTCCGACCGCATGGACAAGTTAAAAACGCAGTACCCCGTCATTGACAAAATGAACGAGGACAGCGGCGAGATCCGCATGACCGCCGAGGAGCATCGGGCGTATGTGAACTATCTGAACCTTGTCCGCCAAATGGAGGACATGGAGCGGCAGCACATCTACTTCCGCGGACATACCGATGCTGTGGCCTACCTCAAAAAAATCAAAGCGATCTGACGCAGACGGCACGGAAACCCCGTGCCGTTTTCTGCATATACAGCTCTGCTATCTGCATATAAAGTGGTCAAAGTATATGCAGATAACTACATAGCCGAGAGGTTTTCATTTTGAAAGCCCCTCGGCTATTTTTATGTCAGAACGGAGGTGAAACATATGCCATATATCCCACCGGAGGTGGTGGCGAAAGCACGGGAGATGGATCTGCTGACCTATCTACGGACTTATGAGCCACAGGAGCTGGTGCATTTCGGCGGCAGCACCTACTGCACCCGTGAGCACGACAGTTTGAAAATCTCTAACGGCAAATGGTGTTGGTTTTCCCGTGGGATCGGCGGCTATTCCGCGCTGGACTATCTCATTAAGGTCAAAGAGCTGCCCTTTACGCAGGCAGTCGAAACCATTATGGGAAATCTGTCAGCGGCACCGCCCGCCTTTGCCCCGGCTCCGAAAACGCCGAAAGAAAAGGTGCTGCTTCTGCCGCAGGCCAACCGTAGCGCCACCCATGCCGTCGAATACCTGCACCGCAGGGGCATCGACGATGAACTGATCGACTTCTGCATCCAGACCGGCCGCCTATATGAAAGCTACCCCTATCACAATGTGGTGTTCGTGGGTATGGATGCGGACGGCAAGCCCCGCTACGCCAACCAGCGAGGGATCGGCTCGGACTTCATCGGGGACGCCAACGGCAGCGACAAGCACTATTCTTTTGGGATTCCTGCGGCGGCCGCAAGCGACACGCTCCACCTGTTTGAGTCGGCGGTGGATCTGCTGTCTTACGGGACGCTGCAAAAGCTGGACGGCAAGAACTGGCGCAGCGAAAGCCTGCTCTCCCTCGCCGGGGTCTACAAGCCAAGGGCGAACATCGAGGAAAGCAGTCTGCCCGCCGCACTGGTGCGGTATCTTGCCGAGCATCCCCATATCCGCCGTGTGGTGCTGCGGCTTGACAACGATGCCACGGGGCGGATCGCCGCAGAAACCGTCAAGACCCTGCTGCCGAGGAAGTATGCGGTCACGGTGGACATCCAACCGCCCCCGCAGGGCGAAGATTATAATGACTGCCTTTGTATGCGGCTGGGCTTGCCCATTACCAAGCGCAGAGAAAGGAGCAAAGAACGGTGAGCGACTTGATAAGTCCGGGACAGCGCATCCGGCACTATCGTATGCTGCTGGGCATGACGCAAAAGGCGCTGGGCATCGCCGCAGGCTTTCCGCCCGAAACCGCTGACATCCGCATCGCACAGTATGAGTCCGGCGCAAGAACGCCGAAACATGATTTGCTCTGTACGCTGGCGGAGGTGTTGGGCGTTTCTCCCTCGGTGCTGGACATTCCCCGCATCAAAAGCCGAGAGGAGTTAAACCGACTGCTGTTTGCGCTGGAGGATGAATACAGTCTGACGGTGACAATTACGGAAAACAACGAAAGGAGCATTTGCAATGGAAAATGAAAAGAAAATCAAGGTGGTACTGCTGGAACCGGGCAAGCTCGCCCGTGCGGCCGAGATTGATGCGTCCCTTGCCGGGATGCAGAAAACGGTGGGCGGTCTGATCGAGCCGTTTTATCCCTTTGAGGAGCAGGTCTGTATCGTATGCAATGAGGAAAGCAAGATCAATGGGATGCGCCCGAACCGCAGCGTGAAAAACGACGACGGCGTGATGGTGGATTTCATCTTCGGCCCCGCCTTTATCTGCGACTGCCGGGGCGAAAATCTGGACAGTCTTTCCGACGAGCAGATCGACCGCTACGGCAAGATGTTCCGCTATCCCGAACACCTTGCGAGGGTGAACGACACGCTGCTCGGCATCCCGTACCGCCCGCATCCGGAGCAGGAGCGGTGATATTATTTCGGTCGGTGGCAAAATGTTCGGCCTATGGGACGAACGCCATGCACTGTACCAGCAAGCATCGCCGTTGTGATACCACAACGGCACTTGTCAGGGAAATCCCTGAAACCCTTTTCGTCCCCGCCTATGCGGAGGGCGATATTTTTATACCCGAAAGGAGGTCACAGCCGGTGAGTGAACCCATGACCTTTTTGGACTTTTTCAGCGGTGTCGGCGGTTTCCGCAAGGGCTTTGAACTTTGCGGCATGGTCTGCAAAGGCCACTGCGAGATCGATAAATTCGCAGACCGCAGCTACCGTGCGATCCACGATGTAAAGGAGGATGAATGGTATGGCGAGGACATCACCAAAACCGAGCCCGCCGACCTGCCGAGGGTCAACCTTTGGGCAGGCGGATTCCCGTGTCAGGACATTTCTGTATCTGGCCGGCAGCGAGGGCTTGCAGGCAAGCGAAGCTCTCTCTTTTTTGAAATCGTTAGACTCCTCAAAGGCACGCCTGCCGAGGATCGACCCGAATGGCTTGTCCTTGAAAATGTTAAAAATCTGCTCTCCGTTAATCGCGGATGGGACTTTGCGACCGTTCTCTATTCGTTGGCCGAAATCGGCTATCATATCGAATACGGACTGCTTAATTCACGCTTCCACGGCGTTCCGCAAAACCGGGAACGCATCTACCTTGTCGCTTATCGACATTTTAGAGCCGAGGGTGGACGAAAAGTATTTCCTGTCACCGCAGGCGACGGCAAGGCTCTTATACAACTGATCGGCGGCACGCAGGGCAAGCGGGTCTATGACCCCGCAGGCGTAAGCTGTACGCTGATGAGCGATGGCGGCGGCTTTGCCGGACGCACGGGAATGTACTTCATCGACCTGTGCAAAGGAGAACCGAGGCTGACCGAGCACGCCCGCTGTATCAAAGCAAGATATGACAGCGGCATTACCAACCACAGCGGCGACAAAAGCGGCGTTCTCTGCATGAGCGGCGAGTGTCCGGACCGCACCGAAGAAACGGCGCTCATGCAGCTAAAGCGGGGCGAGCCGAAAATTCTGGAACAAGAGCACACCAAATGCCTGATCGCAGGCTATGACAAGATAGGGGTCAGCAACCGGGGCGAAAGCTCCGGTATTTTTTATGGCTGCCGTGCCGTCCTCACCCCAGACCGGGAAAACAAGCGGCAGAACGGACGGCGCTTCAAGGCGTGCGGCGAACCTGCCTTTTGCCTGAATACGCAGGACAAGCACGGTGTTTATCTCTGCGCCTGCGATACCTGTGAGTTTGCTCTGCGTATCAAAAATGCTACCGCTGCCGGATATGCGGAGGCCCACTGCGGCGACAGCATCAATCTGGCGTTTCCCGACAGCAAGACCCGCCGAGGCCGTGTCGGCAAAGGCCATGCGCAGACGCTGGACACTTCCTGCAATCAGGGCGTGCCGCTCGGCTGCGGACGAATCCGCAAGCTGACACCCCGTGAGTGCTGGCGGCTGCAAGGATTTTCGGACGATATGTTTGACCGGGCTGCCGCCGTCAATTCCGATGCCCAGCTATACAAGCAGGCGGGCAACGGCGTGACGATCCCCGTCGTGTATGCGGTCGGCAAACAGATCGTGGAAATTCAAAACGAATTAGATAAGGAGAGCCTATGAGAAAACGCAATGTTCACATTCAATTCTGGCTGGACAAAAAAGAGGCCGAGGCGTTTCAGAAGAAGGTCAAGAAAAGCGGACTTTCCCGTGAAGCGTATCTCCGGCACTTGGTAAACGGCCTTGAACCGCAGGACGCCCCGCCGCCCGATTATTACGCCATGATGCGGGAGCTGCACGGGATCGGCAACAACCTCAATCAGATCGCCGCAAAAGCCCATACCCTGAACGCACTGGATGTGCAGCGGTACGACGAGAACTGCCGCAAGCTGGATGAAGCCGTCAAGACGATTACCGCAGCGGTCATTTTGCCCCGCCCGATGAAATGATACGCTTATGGCAACAACTTCGATCTGGCGGGTAAAAGGCTGGCTCGGCAAAGTGGTGATCTATGCGGAAAATCCCGAAAAGACAGCAAACCCGAAATTCTACGCCGACCGTGAACTGACCGAACAGGACGGGCAGCAGCTTTCCGATGTGATTTGCTACGCCGTCAATTCGGAGAAAACGCAGGAAACGGGCAGCGAGGACGGCGCACCGCTCCACCGCTTCGTGTCGGGCATCAACTGCTCTCCCGCCACCGCCCGTGATGAAATGCTGGCGGTGAAAAAGCGGTTCGGCAAAGAGGACGGCACGGTGGCCTACCACGGCTATCAGTCCTTTGCCCCCGGCGAGGCCACGCCGGAACTGGCGCATGAGATTGGCGTAAAGCTGGCGACCCGGCTATGGGGCGACCGCTATCAGGTGATCGTTGCCACCCACCTTGACAAAGAAAATCATCTGCACAATCACTTTGTCGTCAACACCGTATCCTTTACGGACGGCATCAAATACCACCGTACCCGAAAGGACTACCACGAAATGCAGACGGTTTCCGATGAGCTTTGCCGGGAATACGGACTGTCGGTGATCGAGCACCCGCAGCAAGGCCGGGGCAAGCAATACGGTGAATGGCGTGCCGAGCAGGAGCAGCGACCCACTTGGCGTGGGCTGATCCGCAGCGACATTGACGAGGCGATACGGCAAGCCATGACTGAGCGGCAGTTTTTTGACGCTCTGCGGAAAAAGGGCTATGCGGTGAAGGTCGGCAAGGATATTTCAGTCAGGCCGCCGGGCAAGGAGCGGTTTGTGCGCTTGATGCGTAATTTCGGTGAGGATTACTCTTTGGATAACATCCGCAGGCGCATTTTATCCCAGAGCCGCCCCGAACGGAGAACACCGGAGCAAAAGCCGGAGATCCTGCGGGTCAGACTAATCGGCAGTCTGAAAACCGCCCGGAAACTGACCGGCTTTCGGGCGCTGTATGTTCACTACTGCTATCTGCTGGGCATTTTCCCGAAGAACCGTCCGCAGCAAAGCAGAAAACGGCTGCACTTTCTTTTGCGGGAGGATCTGCTGAAGCTGGACGCCATCACCGCCGAAACAAGACTGCTCATAGGGCATCGGATCGATACCGCCGAGCAGCTTTTTTGCTACCGGGATAAGGTAAGCGAAAAAATCACCGTTCTGGCCGAGAAGCGCAAGCAGCTCTACAAATTACAGCGGACGGCGGCGGTGAAGTCCGATCCCGAAAAGGCGGCAGAGGTCAAGGCGCAGATAGCCGCACTTTCCAAAGAGCTTGCCGCACTGCGGAAGGAGGTGGCTTTATGTAACAGCATTGCCGAGCGTTCCGGCGTGATTCAAGAGAAAATCAAAGCCGTCCGTGAGGACGAACAACCCGAAAGAAAGGAGAAATGTGACCGCGCCGAGCAGCAAAAAACCGCCAGATGATCGGCGGTCACGCAAAATTTGCAAGCGAATTTTCTAAGCACGAAGGAGATGATGAAATATGTACAATTCCGGTGACGCAGCGGAGCAAGTTGTGCGGATCAGTTTGGAGGGTACGGAAGTTGCCCTAAAGCTGACCGGATCGGCGGCAAAGAATATCGCCGCCATGCTCTATGCTGTCTGGAAAAACCGAGATAAGAACAAGACCAAAGGCCACCAGCGGCTTTCTGCCATGTTAAAAAGCGGCAAGGAGCTGAAAGTGTTCACCGTCAGCGAAGAGCATCTGAAACAGTTTGCGTTGGAAGCCAAGCGGTACGGCGTTGTCTACTGCGCCCTGCGTGGCAAAGAGCGTTCCGCCGACGGTATGGTAGACATTATGGTGCGTGCCGAGGATGCGTCTAAGATCAACCGCATCGTGGAGCGCTTCAAGCTGGCGACGGTCGATGCCGTTTCCATCAAGCGGGACATTGCGCAGTCCAAGGCGGACAAAGTCGCCCCGTCCGCCCCTGAGCAGGAGAAGCCCGACAAGGCGGAGGACGACCGCCTGCTGGATGACCTGCTGGGCGCCCCCGTTCAAAAGGAGGAACACGCATCCCCAAACCCTGCGGCGGCAAAGACGGAGAAATCCCGTCCGTCCGCGCCTACCTCCGAGAAGCAAAGCAGAGCCGCCGAGGGTACTGCTAAATCTCCTGAAGAACGCCCCTCTGTCCGTGAGGAACTGCGGGAAATCCGGGAGAGCAGGCAGAAAGAGGCGGCAGAGCCGAGCATTTCCGAACCCACCCCGGCGAAAGAACCGAAAAAACAGCCGACCACCACCCACAAGCAACCTTCCCGAAAGAAACCGAAGAAAGCAAAGGAGCGATGACCGATGAGCAATTTTGACGATATTTTTGAATCTGCCCCGCAGACCGACGAATTTGACAAGGAGGCGTGGGCGGCGAAGAAAAAAGCAGAGCGTGACGAGGTTTACGCTTTGGCCGATGCCACCGCCGAGGCCGTCTGCGCAGACGGCGGCAAGTTCCGTGACTATCTGGATGTGCAGGTGGCTTTCCGCAACTACTCTGCCACCAACGCCCTGCTGATCCTTGCCACGAAGCCGGATGCCCGCAGACTGGGCGACAAAGATTTCTGGCGGGATCAGGGCGTGTATATCAAGCGGCAGGAGTTCGGACGCCCCATCAAGATCGTCGAGTCCAACGGCGAATACACCCGTGACGACGGCAGCATCGGCGTGTCCTACAACATCAAGCGGGTCTATGACATCTCGCAGACCACCGCCCGAACGAGAGCGCCGCAGGCGGTTTCCCACGACGCACGGGCGCTGCTGAACGCCCTGATCTACAAGCGTCCTGCGCCGGTGCAGTCCGTGGACGAGCTGCCGAACGGTATGGATGCCGTGTACGACCGTGAGCAGAACGCCGTTTTTGTCCGCCGTGGCTTGTCGGCAAACGACCTGTTCTGCGGTCTGTCCAAGGCGTTGGCGCAGGCGGAGCTTGCCCGGACCGGCGAGGAATACACCGAGGAAAACGTCGGCTTCAAGGCGCAGTGCGTTTCCTATATCCTCGGTAAAGAGTTCGGCGTGGATGTGAGCGGCTATGCTTTTGAAGCACCTGCCGATTTTCTGCGCACCGATGACCCGCAGACGATCCGTGCCGAGCTGACCGACATCCGGGACACCGCCTATGACATTTCCGCAAGGATGATGCGGTCGCTGGAACAGAGCAAAGCACCCCGTCAGAGTGAACAGGAGCGATAACCATGGGGAAACAGGAAAAACGGGTATTGACCCTTGACCGCTATGAGCACGGTGTTGTGGTCAATGCCCTCAATGAAATGCGGAACGATCTGCTGGAGGAAGAACGCCCCACCGATATTGTTGACGAAGTTCTTTTGAAGGTGATCGATGCCCCCGCAAAGAAGGTAAGGTGCCGAAGCGATGAAGAAAGAGAATAACCCGCTTATCCTCTGGCTGTTCGGGATTCTCCCCGTGGTGTGGCTGGGGCTGCTGCTCGCCCCCGCCGCCCACGGCGGTCTGCCGGAGATCGTCGCACGGTTTCCTGCGGTGATGAACGACCCGTTTCACATTGAGCTTTGCGAGGACAGTCTGAAAACTGCCCTCGTTTTGCTCTGTGCCTACGGGCTTGCAGTAGGTGTCATTCTGTCATCCCGCCGCAATTACCGCCGCGGCGAGGAACACGGTTCGGCAAAATGGGGTTCGGCCCGAACCGTCAACCGAAAATACCGGGCGGCTGTGCCGGAGGACAACAAGATCTTCACGCAGAATGTTCGTATGGGGCTGGACGGGCGGAAACACCGCCGCAACCTCAACACGGTCGTTGTCGGCGGCAGCGGCGCAGGCAAAACGAGGTTTTACGCAAAGCCGAATTTGTGCCAAGCCAACACGAGCTTTACCGTGCTGGACCCGAAGGGCGAGCTGCTGCGCAGTACGGGGCATCTGCTGTGGCAAAAGGGCTATGAGGTGCGGGTGCTGGATCTTCTGAACATGGAGAAAAGCCACTGCTACAACCCGTTTGTGTACCTGCGGGACGACAACGATGTGCAGCGTCTTGTGACCAACCTGTTCAAAAGCACCACACCGAAAGGCAGTCAGTCCAACGATCCCTTTTGGGACACCGCCGCATCTATGCTCCTGCTGGCGCTGATCTTCTATCTGAAATACGAAGCACCGCCCGACGAACAGAACTTACCGATGGTCATGGAGATGCTGCGTGCGGCGGATGTACGGGAGGACTGCGACGAATACACCTCGCCGCTGGACGAACTGTTTGAACGGCTGGAAATGCGGGAGCCCGACCATATTGCCGTGAAGTATTACAAGGACTACCACTCCGGCAGCGCCAAAACACTGAAATCCATTCAGATCACTTTGGCGGCAAGGTTAGAGAAATTCAATCTGTCCTCGTTGGCGGCGCTGACCGCTACGGATGAGCTGGATCTGCCGTCCCTCGGCGAAAAGAAAGTGGCGCTCTTTGCCCTGATCCCCGACAATGATACCAGCTTTAACTTTTTGGTCAGCATTTTGTACACGCAGCTTTTTCAGCAGCTATTCTATCTGGCCGACCACAAATACGGCGGCAGTCTGCCCGTTCCCGTTCACTTCCTAATGGACGAGTTCGGCAATGTCAGCCTGCCGGAGGATTTCTCCAAGATCCTTGCGGTCATGCGCTCCCGCAATGTGTATGTGTCCATCATTCTGCAAAATGTGGCGGCGCTCAAAGCGCTGTTTGAAAAGGAATGGGAGTCGATACTCGGCAACTGCGACGAGTTCCTTTATCTCGGCGGCAACGAAACATCGACCCACAAGCTGATCTCGGAATCCTACCTCGGCAAATCCACCATCGACACCAACACCTACGGCAAATCATCCGGGCGAAACGGCAATTACAGCACGAACTATCAGATCAGCGGCAGAGAGCTTCTGACGCCGGACGAAGTGCGTATGCTGGACAACCGTTACGCCCTTTTGTTTATCCGTGGTGAGCGTCCAGTGATGGACGAGAAATACGACATTCTGAAACACCCGAACATTGCACTGACCGAGGACGGCGGCGCAGCACCTTATGAACACGGCGGGACGGAAAATGCCATTGCGACGCTCTCGTTTGCAGGCGCTGCCGCCGAAACCGTACCCGCACCCAATGAACCCATACCCGATTATGAGCTTCTTTCCGACGAGGATATAGAAGCTCTTTTTTAATTCAATTCAAGGAGGATAAACCCATGAAGAACACCCAAAAGACTGCAAACAAGCTGCCCATGCCCGGCAAGGTCAGAAAGGGCTTTCGCTTCTACTGCGTCGCTGTGCTGTCGGTTGCCCTTGTGCTCGGCTGCTCCGTCACGGCCTTTGCCGCCAATGACCCGATTGCCGTCGTGAACAACCTGAGCGATTTCATTTTCGGCCTGATCCGTGCGGTCGGACTGATCCTGCTCGGCTGGGGTATCGAATCCCAAAGCTCAACATTTTAGAGTATTTGGAATTGATAGAAAAATCTAATGCGTGAAACCTCATTTGCACATTTGGCCTATGAGATTCGGATTGCTATAATGATAGTGTCAATGGCAGATGAATCTACGCTGCACCACTCAAAGGAGGTTTTATTATGGTAGCAGGACATCTGCGAGAGAAAAACGGGTACTATCATATCGTGCTCAACTATGTGGATGAATACGGTAAACGGCACACGCCGTCAAAATCCACGGGGCTCCCTGTCAAGGGAAATAAGAAGCGTGCCGAAAAAATGCTTATAGAAGCCCGTTCAGCCAAAGAAGCAGAGTTGGAGGCAAGAGCGTTAGAACGCAGTACAGGCAAGGTTTCCACCGATTCCATTCTCTTTACAACATTTCTGCTCGACTGGTTGGAAATGATAAAAAAGAATGTGGAGGAAACGACCTACGGTGCGTATTCTATGGGAATCAAGAGCAAAATTATCCCATACTTTGAGGAACACCACCCCGGTCTGCTCTTACGGGAGATAAAGCCAAAGCACATTCAGGACTATTACACCTATGAACTGACGGTGCGGGGTGTTTCCGCAAACACGGTCATACACCGCCACGCCAATATCCGTAAAGCCTTACAGCACGCTTTCAAACTCGGTTTGATTGATACGAACCCAGCGGATCGCATTGAACGGCCGAAAAAAGAAAAGTTTGTCGGGAGCGTTTACGAAGAAGATGAGCTAAATCGTCTTTTTGAAATCGTCAAAGGCGACCCCATAGAGCTTGGCGTTATCCTCGGTGCATTTTACGGACTGCGCCGAAGTGAAGCAGTCGGCTTAAAGTGGGATGCGATTGATTTCAAAAAGAAAACAATCACCATTCGTCACACG
>CAKSQF010000011.1 GCA_934486825.1 uncultured Eubacteriales bacterium
AGGGAAGAAACATTTCCCGAAAAAACGAAAGGAAAAAAGCATAATGAAAAATTTCATGTTTGCAGCCGTACTCGGCAGAGAGCAGATAGTGCCGATCATCGTCGCCGCTGCGGCGGTACTCGCCCTTCTGCTGATTATCGGTTATGTCAAAGCCCCTCCGGATACCGCATACATAATATCGGGTCTGCGCAAGAAAAAGCGCATACTTATAGGTCGTGCGGGTTGGAGAATCCCGTTCTTTGAAAGAATGGATAAACTTTCACTGCGTGTAATGCAGGTCGATGTAAAAACCTCCGAAGCGGTACCGACAAATGAGTTTATCAACGTCATGGTAGACGGTGTTGCGAACATTAAAATATCGTCTAACCCCGAGCTTCTCGGCAGAGCGTCGGAGTCGCTGCTCGGAATGAGGCAGGATGAGCTTGTACGTCTTGTTACGCAGGTGCTTGAAGGCAACATGCGTGAGATCGTCGGCTCGGTCGGACTCAAGGAAATGGTTCAGGACCGTCAGGGTGTCGCAAAGAAAATTACCGAGAATGTCGTCCCCGACATGGAAAAGCTGGGTATTGAGGTCGTAAATTTCAACATCCAGAATTTCAAGGACAATGCGGGAACCATCGAAAACATGGGTATCGACAATGTCGAACAGATCAGAAAGACAGCCGCGATCGCAAAGGCAAACGCACAGCGTGATATTGCCATTGCCGAGGCGGAGGCAAAGCAGGAGTCGAACGCGGTAAAGGTTGACACCGAAAAGGCGATCGCCGAGCAGGATGCGGCGCTGTCGATACAGCAGTCCGACATGAAGCGCAAGGCAGATACCAAGCGTGCGGAGGCGGATGCGGCGTATGACATCCAGAAGCAGGAGCAGAGAAAGACCATTGAGGTCACGTCTGCGGACGCGGATATTGCTCGCCGTCAGAAGGAAGCCGAGCTTGCCGAAAAGGAGATACTCCTTCAGGAAAAGAAACTGGATGCGGAGATCCGCAAGAAAGCGGATGCACTCAAATACGAGGCGGAAAAGAAGGCTGAAGCCGATCTTGTACGCCGTCAGAAAGACGCGGAAGCGCAGCGCTACGAGGCAGAGCAGAAGGCACTTGCGAAGAAAGCCGAGGCGGAAGCCGAGAAATTTGCAATGGAGCAGGAAGCCGAAGGTATACGCGCAAAGGGTCTTGCGGAGGCTGAGGCTATCGAAAAGAAAGCGCTTGCTCAGAAGAAGATGGGCGAAGCATCCGTGCTTGAAATGGTACTTGCGGTACTCCCCGAAATGGCACACAATATTGCCGAGCCGCTTGCAAATGTTGACAGCATAACGATGTACGGCAGTGACAACACAACGAAGCTGATGAAAGAGGTAACAAACTCTTCCGATCAGATATTCAATGCGGTAAAGAACGCAACCGGACTTGATATAGCCGAGCTTATATCGGCATATATGAAAAAGGATCGGGCACAGCTCCCCGATTCGTCCGAAGAAGCCTGAAAACATATAGCTGAAAAAAGGTCGCCGCGAAGCCATCCGGATTCGCGGCGATTCATTGTTTTACTGCTTTGGTGCGTTCAGTACCTTTGATGATTTTCTCTCCTCGGGGATTATTTCGCCCGCCTTGGTAAGCGCGATCTTGGTAAGCAGCGGACCGACAAGCTCATAAATAAGTACCGCAAACAATACGATGTTGCGGATCAGCCCGCCCTCAAACACGCCGAGCTGCATTGCGCTCACTGTCATCCCGAGCGCAACACCCGCCTGCGGAAGCAGTGTAATACCAAGGTATTTTACGATTGTGTGATTACAGCCGGTAGCCTTTGCGCTTGTCGCGGCTCCGACGATCTTCCCGAGCGAGCGGACAAGCACGAAGACGATGCCCACACCGACAATCGCCGCCGAGCGGAATACCGACAGCTCAAGCTCGGCTCCGCTGATTACAAAAAAGAGCACGAAAAGCGGGGTAGTCCAGCGGTCAACACGTTCCATAAGTTCTTCGGAGGATTCACAGATGTTGCAGAAAACGGTTCCGAGCATCATGCATGTGAGCAACGGCGAGGTTCCGACGGTCACCGGACCGATATTGAATTTTATCATTGTGATTGCGACCGTCAGTATTACATATGTAACCGAGACCGACAGTCGTTTTGAACGTGAGTGAAAGAATTTCTCTGTTTCGGAGAAAGCGATGCCCATTACGATTCCGAGTACTAACGACAGAACTATTTCGACAATCGGGTTGACAATGATCGAAACAATATCGACTTTTCCGCTTACCATGGCCTTGGAAATACCGAAGGATACCGCAAAAATCACGAGTCCGACCGCGTCGTCAAGTGCGACTATCGGGAGCAGAAGGTCGGTCAGCGGTCCCTTTGCCTTGTACTGGCGGACGACCATGAGTGTGGCGGCGGGTGCGGTTGCCGCGGCAATAGCACCGAGCGTTATTGCCGCGCTCATCGGGAATACCTCTTCGCCGAGAATGAGGCTCAGGATACAAAGTGCGATGTCAACAAAGACAGTTGCCACAAGTGCCTGAATTATACCGATTATTGTTGCCTGACGTCCGGTTTTCTTCAGCGAAGAAAGTCGGAATTCGTTGCCTATCGAAAAAGCGATGAAGCCGAGCGCCACATCCGAGATGACTCCGAAGCGTTCGACGTATTCCATTGACGTAAAGCCGAGTCCGGTTATTCCGAGAAGATTTCCGAGCTGACCGAGGCAGTACGGACCGATAAGTATACCGGCTATGAGATAACCGGTAACCGCGGGAAGTCCGAACGGCTTGATGACACGTGTCATCATAAGGCCGGCAAACAGTGCGATCGAAATGCTTAATAATATATCCATAACAGTTTCCTTTCGAATTGCATAATTACAAACAGTTATATTATCACTTTATGACCCTTTTGTCAAGTAAAGGTCGAAAAATAATAATTATATTTCTTAATTGCGGAGTAATTTTGAAAAGCGCTTGACAAGACGGTCCGGTTTATGATAGAATGAACAAAGAAATATTCGTTTTTTCTGAAAGGATTTACAATTATGAAGTTAAGACCCCCGTCAGTCCCGCTGATAACGGTTGACCCTTATTTTTCGGTATGGTCGCCTGCCGACAGGCTTACCGATGCAACTACCGAGCATTGGACAGGTAAGCCGAACACAATGATCGGAACCGCCAACATAGACGGTACCGACTATATTTTCATGGGTGTTCACAACAAGCCGCTGCCCAAAATGGAGCAGGTATCGATCAATGTTACCGCACTTTCGACAGAATATAAGTTCAGAGCCGGCGGAATTGAGATGACCGCGACTTTTACGACCCCTCTGCTTCCCGATGACTATTATTATTTCACACGTCCGGTAAGCTATCTCAAAATCGGATACAGCTCGCTTGACGGAAATGACCACAAGGTCAGTGTAAAGGTAATGGTATCCGAAGAAATCTGCCTTGATTTCCGCGGATTCGGAAGTGTTGAGACACAGCTCATTGAGCAGGACGGAATTTCAACCGCAAGAATCGGAAACAAGGTGCAGAATGTTCTCGGACGCGACGGCGACGACATACGTATCGACTGGGGCTATTTCTACCTCTCTGTCAAGGGCGGAAAGGTAGGAGCCGAAGAGGTTCCGATGGCATTCCGTGAAAGAGAGCGTCACGGAAATTCCATATTCATGACATTCGTTACCGCAGAGAAGGAGATCGGATGCCCGAAGTGCGGCGCACTCTTTACATTTGCGTATGACGACATAGAGTCGATCGTATATTTCGGCGATCACCTTAAGAGCTGGTGGAACAAAGACGGCGCAAAGATCACCGATGAGATCGTCAAGGCGTTCGGCGACTATGCCGAGGTTAAGGAAAAAGCCGATGCTTTCTCGGCAAAGCTTTATGACGACGCCGAAAAAGCGGGCGGAGCGCACTACGCCGAGATGCTTGAGCTTGCTTACCGTCAGGTGTGCGCGGCTCACAAGCTGGTGCTTGACAAGGAGGGCAATATCCTTTACATTTCGAAGGAGTGCCATTCGAACGGCTGTGCGGCAACGGTTGACGTTTCCTATCCGTCGATTCCGATGTTCCTTATCTACAATCCCGAGCTGGTGCTCGGCATGATGCGTCCGATAATCAGATATTCGCGCTCGGATGAATGGTCGAAGAAGCTGAAATTCGACTTCGCTCCTCACGATGCCGGACGTTATCCGTTCGTCAACGGTCAGGTTTACGGCAACAACTCCTATAATGCGCAGATGCCGGTTGAGGAATGCGGCAACATGATCGTTATGTTTGCGGCAGCTGCTATCGCTTCGGGCGATGTAAGTTATGCGAAGGAAAATCTCGATCTTCTTGAAATGTGGGCAGGATATCTGCTGAAATACGGCTCCGACCCCGCAAATCAGCTTTGCACCGACGACTTCGCCGGTCACCTTGCACACAATACCAACCTTTCGCTCAAGGCAATATCGGGTATAATCGGTCTCGGACTGATTTACAGAATGATGGGCGACGAGGCGAAGTGCGAGGAGAAGCTTGCGCTTGCAAGAGAGCTTTCCGCAGACTGGGTAGTACGTGCGGCAAACGGCGACGGTTCCTACCGTCTTGCATTCGACCGTCCGGGTACATTCTCGATGAAGTACAACATTGTATGGGATAAGCTGTTCGGAACAAATGTGATGGATAAGGCTGTCATCGCATCCGAGCTTGCTTCCTACAAGGAAAAGACAAGACCCTACGGTCTGCCGCTTGACAACCGTATGACATACACAAAGTCCGACTGGCTGGTATGGACCGCAACTCTTGCCGAGGACAGAGAGACATTCGAGGAAATGATCGAACCGCTCTGGAGGGCATATAATTACTCGGAGTCGCGTTGCCCGATGACAGACTGGTACTGGACCGTCACGGCAAACCAGAGAGGCTTCAGACACAGATCGGTACAGGGCGGTCTGTTCATCAAGCTTCTTGAAGCAACCGGCAAAATGAAGCTCTGATACTCAGAAGCATAAGTCAATAAAAAAATTTCCCGCAGACCGTTTGAGTCTGCGGGAAATTTTTACTGTATTTATTCGCTCCTGAGAGCAATTACCGGGTCTTTGCGTGCCGCTATCTTTGCGGGGATAAGACCTGCAATCAACGTAAGAGCAATGCTGATTGCGATCAGGATCAGCGAACCGACAAGCGGCAGGGACGCAATGTTGTTTACGCCCGACAAAGCGCTGATGATAAGATTTATCGGCAGGCACAAAAGCAGGCTGATTCCTATGCCGATGACGCCTGCGGCAAGTCCTACTATGAAGGTTTCCGCGTTGAAGACGCGGGAAATATCTCTTTTGGAGGCTCCGATAGCACGCAGGATACCTATCTCCTTGGTGCGTTCAAGCACCGATATATAGGTAATTATGCCGATCATTATAGACGATACCACAAGCGATATCGATACGAAGGCGATGAGCGCATACGAAACAAAGTTTATGATGGTGGAGACCGACGACATCAGAATGGCAACATAGTCGGTATAGGTGATCTTGTCCTTTTCGGCTACCGAGTCGTTGTAATCCGAGATCAGCTTTTTGATCTCGTCCTTGGATTTGAAATCGACGGGGTAAATGTTTATGGTTGACGGATTGTCAAGATCGCAAATGCCGAGCTTTTTGACGTTTTCCTCGTAGCTTGACGATGAAACGGTTGCCGGCATGTACTGATCGTAGAGAGCCGCAAGCTCGTCCTCTCCGAGCGTTGCAATGTAGCCTTCAAACATCGATGACAACTCGTCCGCCGACATTTTGCCGAGCTCGTCGGCAGTTGCTTTCGTCACACTCTCGGCAACACCTGCCGCAATTACGGCAAGTGCTGAGGTCTGCATGTCTTCCTCACTCATTGACGCGAGATACCCCTCGGCTGTTTTTTCGTCAACACCGAGCTTTGCCGCAATCGACGAGACAAGCAGCGCCTTTATTTCATCTCCGCTCATGGCGGAAAGCTGTGCAAAAGCAGTCTTCTGTATGTTTGCGGCGGTGATTACCTTGTAAATGATCGGGGTCATCTCGGCGGGCGAAAGGCTGTCGAAATATGCTTTGACGGCTGCGGCTTTTTCAGCGTTTCCGGGTTTGACATAGCTGTCATCCGGGAACGGAAGACCTGTCAGCACATCGGTCCCGGGATCTGCAAGCTGTGCTTTTACGATTTCGCTGTTGTTTGTCTGATTTATGATATATTCGGTCAGTTCGTGGGTGTACGCTACCGACCCGGTTATCGAGGAGGTAACTGCGTCTTCGTTCGGTCTGATTATTCCCACTATGTTAAGAGTAATACCGCCGGATATGATGCTCTTCATGGCATCCTCGTCGTCACCGACATATCTGTAACCGCCGCTTGCCGATCTGCTGTACAGATCGCTCGGAAGTACAAGCCTGAACTTTGTGTTCAGCATGTATTCGTATGAAAAGACAGCGCTTTCAATCTCAAACTGTTCGCCCTTCATGGCGGCATCCATGATCTTTTTCAGCTCCGAACGGTCCTTCAGACCGAGAGCATAGAGCGCCATGTCGGATATCTCGTTGTGCTTGTCGAGAACAAGGACGATTTCATCGTATTTTTCGGGCATCTTCCCGGCAAGCAGATCATACTGCGACGAAATCAGCTCGGGATTGTTTATCATTTCGCTGAACAGTGTGAACGATGCTCCGCCGTATTGCTGCATCTGCGAAAAGCTGTTCTGACCGTAGATAGTCTCGTAAAAAATGTCCATGCCGAGCTTTGTGATTCCGTTTGACGTGTCGGGAGAGTAAATATTCAGGTCGAAATCGTAGCCGTAGCTGATATCGGATATTTTGTTGTTTTCGCGAAGCTCTTTTTCTTTCGAATCAAGATATTTTTTGAAATCGGAAAGATTGTTTTTCTGCACCTCCGAGATCATCACGTTCATCATTTCGAACATGACCGAGTTTGAATATACCGCGTCAAGCTCGTGCTCGGAGGAATCGTCTTTTTTGCCCATGAGCGATTCGACCATCGACGTATAATCGACCGTCTGTGCGGCAATCGATATCGGGTAGCTTGACAGCGTGTCCTCCTGAACCTTGTTTATATAAAGCTGTATGCCGTTTGAAAGTGCAAGGATCAGCGCAATTCCGATAATGCCTATGGATCCGGCAAATGATGTCAGAAACGTTCTGCCCTTTTTTGTCATAAGATTGTTTGTTGACAGCGAGAGCGCGGTCAGAAATGACATCGACGTTTTGCCCTTTGCACGTTTTTTCTTCACTTCGGTCGTTTTGGCGACATTCGCGGTTTCGTCTGCGGCAGTATAGGGATCGCTGTCGCTTGTGACCCTGCCGTCACTCAGCCTTACAATTCTTGTGGAATATTTTTCGGCAAGCTCCGGATTGTGAGTGACCATAATTATGAGTCGGTCTTTTGATATCTCCTTGAGTATCTCCATTATCTGAACCGAGGTCACGCTGTCGAGCGCACCTGTCGGCTCGTCGGCAAGCAGAATTTCGGGATCGTTTACAAGCGCTCTCGCAATTGCAACCCTCTGCATCTGTCCGCCGGACATCTGCCCGGGCTTTTTGTGGAGCTGATCGGCAAGACCGACCTTTGCAAGCGCGTCAGCGGCGCGTTTTCTGCGCTCGGCTTTCGGTACTCCCGACAGCGTCAGTGCAAGCTCTACGTTTGAGAGAACACTCTGGTGGGGGATAAGGTTGTAAGACTGGAATACAAATCCGATCGAATGATTGCGGTATGAGTCCCAGTCGCTGTCGCTGAACGATTTTGTTGATTTTCCCTTTATCGACAGCTCTCCGCTGTCATAGCGGTCAAGACCGCCGATTATGTTCAGGAGAGTTGTCTTTCCGCATCCCGACGGACCGAGTATGGATACAAATTCGCTTTTGCGGAATTCGAGATCAATACCCTTGAGAGCCTGCACCTCGGTGTCACCCGTTCTGTAACTCTTGACTATTTTTTTCAGTGATAGCATATCGTGTAGTGGTCCTTTCGGTAAAGATTAAGTTTTTTTTAACTTTTGAGCTGATCTGTTGACTTTTTCACACCTGTGTATTATAATGATTAAGGGTTGAAAAATCAATGACCAGTTTCCCGAGATTTGATGAATATTACACATTCATTTAAAAAATAGGAGAATTGTAATGAAAAGTTTAAATAATGATAACAAAGCGACCGAGAGCGACGGAAGGGTAAAAAAGGTTGACAGGAGGACTCTGCGTACAAAACGTTCGATTCTGAAAGCACTTTTCGGTCTGATGGAAGAAAAGGATGTCGGAAAAATCACGATAACCGAGCTTGCCGAGAAAGCCGATATTGACAGAAAAACATTTTATCTGCATTATGACAGCATACAGAGCGTAATAAGCGAGGTTGAGGACAATCTTGTTTCGACGGTCATGAAGTTTGCGGGATCTGCCGAAAGAGACAGGGACGCAGATGCGTTTTTTGCGGGTATAAACCGCACGATCAGGGAAAACTTTGAGTTTATAAGGTACTTTGTGACATCCGGTGCGTATACATTTTTCATGAGCAAGGTCAGCGAGGCGTTCAGAACATATGTGTTTGAATCGATAATCAAGGACGACTCGTTTGCTTCCGAGCATGACCGTCAGGTCGTGTCGCTGGCAATGGTCAACCTTGCTTCGGGTATAACGGCGATGTACCTGAAGTGGTTCCAGTCCGAAAACAGCGTGAGTCTTGAAGAACTCGGAACAATCGCGAGAAAGATGTCAACCGCGGTTATTGAATCGATAAAGGACAATCTCGACGGAGATCTGAACGGACTTGAGAGATTCTTCGGTTGCTGAGATTTCATTACAGCATGTATCTCCCCCGTAAAACGGGGGAGATTTTTTGTTTTTATTTGTCCTGCTTCCCGGACGTAGCTATTTCAAAGAGGGACATGAATTCCTCCTGCGAGATGTATGTTGACGGAAGTATGCCGTTCCACCCCTTTATGTAATAATACTTCAAAAGATCGGGAGTCATCGAACCCGCGATCGCCGTGTTGATGGCGGCATCCTTCTGACCGGCATACTCGGCGGCGTCAGCCTGTATCTTGGTTATCTCAAGATCGGCTTGCGCAGCGATCTTTGCGGTTTCGGCTTCGGCATTGGCGGCGATTATCGCACGTTCTGCCGCGGATTTCTGCTCCATTATTGCCTGATTCTGCTCAATTTCGGCTTTGAGCTTGTTCTGTGCAGCCACCTGCTTTGCCTCAACTGCGTCGGTAAACGCATCCGAGAAGTCTATATTCTCAATCGATGTGGATATTATTTCAATGTTGTAGCTTGCAAGATCGTTTTTGAGGATGAGATATATCTCGTCCGACAGGGCATTGCGGCTCTCGATCAGCGTTTCGGCAGTGTATTTGGCAACACAGCTCTTGACCGCCTCTTCGATTCTCGGCGACATTACGGTGTCGTAATATTTTTCGCCTATCGAACGGTAAATATTCTGAGCGTTGGTTTTTTCTATCTGATAGTTTACGCTGTATCTCAGATCGACCTGTTGTATGTCCTGCGAAAATGCAACCAGATCAAGCGTTCCCTTCTGATTGCGGTTGTCCATCTTTACCACCTTCTGCCACGGGAGTTTTGCATGAAGTCCGGCTTCGAGTATGTAATCTTCTACTTTACCGAAGGTGGTAACGATTCCGGTGTAACCGGTCGGCACCGACGTAAAGCAGCTAAACGCAAGCGCAAGCAGTGCAATCGCACAGACTGCGATTATTATCGGTAGAACATAGCTCTTTTTCGGACTTTTTTTGTTTACAAATGAATATGTGCTGTTGTTTGACATTTTTTGTCTCCTTCTTTTATTGGTGATTTGATTATATCATACAATCATATGATTGTCAATAGCTTTTTCAAAATTATTTTAAAGAATATATAAATTACCGACCGCGCATTTGCGGTCGGCAATCTTTGTATATTACCTTACGTCGGCAACGACCTTTTCGGGAGGATAGTCGAGTTTTTCGGGGTGCTTTATGTAATACATCATGGTCTTTAAGGCAGAGGCATAATAGAAGCCGTCGCAGATACGCTCGTCCATTACGACCTTGAAATCGACCTTGCGGCGCGTTCCGACTGTCCCGTCGGGTCTGATGTAATTTTCCTTGTACTTTGTTCCGAGCGAGGTGAAAAGCGGAACATTTCCGAAATTATATATATGATGGTAGATCGGTCTTATGCCGAGCGATCCCATCGAGGTGATGAAGTAACTTCCGTGGAACGGGGAAAGCTTTGTCAGAAATCTCGGGAGCATGCGGTAGTAATCGAGCAGGGTAAAGGTACCTATGGTAAATCTGAACAGAAATGCCGGGAGCTTCACAAGGACATTCATTACGCCTTCGAAATCGCTGTCGTTTGTCGCACGGCTTTGCTCAACTACCGAATTGACCTCGTTGTAAATATCCGTCGCGGTTGCGTCCGCCTTCGGGAAAAACTTTACGACCACATCGGGGGAGTTCGGGTTCATTTCCTTCTTTATCGTAAGGCAGATTTCAATATTGTTTCTCGCATATATGCGCTGACCGCGGATAAAGCGGTTAATGCCCGGTTTTTCCGCAACCGTGCGGACATATGCCGCAAGGAAAATATGCATAAGACCGAAGCCGGTACAGCCCTGTGCGCGCTTTTCAGCGATGAACCTTTCGGCATCGTCGATCTCAACCGAATCGGTATAATAATTGAGTGCATCATTGCGCTTCTTCATTATAAAGGGAGTGATTACCGTAAGAGGCGGCAGAGTCTTTATCCGTCTGCCCTCTTTGAAACGCTTTTTCTTCTTTTTCACCGTGGGTGCGGGCGAGCTTTGCGTGTTTTCTTCAACAGTTGTCACTGCCTGTTCGTTGATATCGGTATGGCTCATGTTATTACTTCCTTTCGGTGTGTGGAATGATTATCTGCCGCCGCTTTTCTTCTTTATCTGTTCCCAATATGCGGCAGCCGCCTGTTCGGTCTTGTTGGGAGCGGGTTCGTAGTATTTTTTGCCGATCAGATCATCGGGCAGATATTGTTGTCTGACGTAGTGATCGGGATAATCGTGCGGATAGAGATAGCCGTCGAAATTCGTGTATTGTCGCAGATGCTTCGGTATGTTCTGACCGAGTCCCGCTCTGAAGTCGGCTGCGGCAGCGGTATAACCGACGTGTGCGCTGTTTGATTTGGGGGAGGTTGCAAGCAGGGTTGCGGCATTTGAGAGAGGTATTGACGCCTCGGGCATACCGAGTGCAAGCGCCGATTGCACGCATGCTTCGGTGACAGCCGCGGCAAGCGGATATGCAAGACCTATATCCTCGGAGGCAATGACGCGAAGCCTGCGGCAGGCGCCGAGCAGGTCGCCGCCCTCAAGTATACGGGCAAGATAAAAAAGGGTGGCGTCGGGATCGCTTCCGCGTATCGACTTTTGCAGGCAGGACAGCAGATCGTAGTGTACCGTTCCGTCCTTGTCGAAATTGCCGACATTGGTATCGCAAAGCGATCTCACGATATCACCGGTGATCCCGCCGTCGGATGAGATGTAGCAGTTTTCAAGCAGATTAAGTGCACGCCGCACATCGCCGGAGGCTGTCCCGGCAATCAGCCGGAGAATGTCGCTGTCTGCGGTCTTGTGGGTGCCGCTTTCTTTGTTCAGATATTCAAGTCCGCGTTCGAGAGCGGGAAGCATGTCATCCGCGTCGATAGCTTTGAAGGTAAAGACAGCCGATCTTGATACGATCGCATTGTATACATACATGTAGGGGTTTTCGGTGGTTGACGCAATGAGCGTTATTCTCCCGTCTTCGATGAATTGCAAAAGCGACTGCTGCTGTTTTTTGTTGAAATACTGAATTTCGTCGAGATAGAGAAGTATGCCGCCCGAGCCCATCAGGGTTTCGGTCTGTGCGCAGACCTCTTTCACATCGGCGAGCGAAGCCGTAGTGGCGTTAAGACTGTGAATCTGCATCCCCGACTGCGAGGCAAGTATATTTGCGGCGGTGGTTTTACCGGTGCCGGGAGGTCCCGCAAATATCATATTGGGAAGATAATTCTGCATTGCCATGCGTCTGATTACTCCGTTTTTGCCGAAGAGATGCTTTTGTCCGACCATTTCGTCGAGAGTCTTCGGTCGCATAAGATCTGCGAGCGGTTGTCTGTTCACGCTTGTCACCTCCGCAATATAATAAAATGAAACCTTACCACCGGATATCATCTATAATACATAATTATATCACCGAATTGTACAGTTGTCAACAATAACAGCTGATTTGGTAGAAAAAATATTGTTCGAAAAAAGAACAAATGTTCGAAAATCGTACATAATGCAACTGTCGTTGCAGGAAAAAGCTGTTATAATGCAGTTGCGATCCGGAAAACAGGAAAGGAGGGATGTACAGGTGAAAGACGGCGAAAATCGCGAGAAATGCGAAGGAGAGGGAGATGTTGAAGCAATAACCTCCGAAGCGGTATTCAGACGAAAGCTTAAGAGCTATATCAAACATTGCAACAGCGATGAAAAACACAGGCGTCTGCCAAATGCCGCGGGATTTTGCAGGTTTTGTTCAATATCGAGAAAATCATTTGCATCGCTCGCCGAAAAATATCCGCTGATGTTTGACATTGCCCAGTCAACCTTTATTGACGAGGCACTGAACAACAAATTTCCGAACAGCGCGGCGAATATGAATTATCTTGCCGAGCTGACAAATTCGATCTGCGGCTGTGATTCAAATACCGTGAAGATCATTTGCGAGCATGATCCGCTTTGCGACGGTGAATAAGAAAAAAGTGAAAGTCGGTGCGACGATAGTATTGCACGGCAGACCGAACGAAAAGCAAAAGCTTTTCTTTGAGTCGAGAGCGCGATACACCGCGTACGGCGGCTCAAGAGGAGGAGGCAAGTCGTGGGCGCTCAGGCGCAAGCTGATACTTCTCGCTCTGCATTATCCGGGAATCCGCATGATTCTGATAAGGCGAAGCTATCCCGAGCTGCGGGAAAACCATCTTTATCCACTCCGGGAGGAGCTTGGCGATATTGTGGTATACCGGGAGCTTGAGAAATGCTTTGTCTTCCCGAACGGCTCAAGGATACTTCTCGGGTATATGGATGCCGAGCGCGACGTACTCCGTTATCAGGGACAGGAGTTTGATATTATAGCACTTGACGAGGCGACCCAGCTTACCGAGTACCAGTTCACGACACTGAAGGCTTGTCTGCGTGGTGCAAACAGCTTCCCGAAGCGGATGTATCTTACCTGCAATCCCGGCGGAACGGGTCATGCCTGGGTCAAAAGGCTTTTTATCGACCGCGTCTACAATGAAGGCGAAAATCCGACCGACTATTGTTTTATTCCCGCACGCGTCTACGATAACAAAGTGCTTACCGAGTCCGACCCCGAATATGTCAACGCATTGAAGTCTTTGCCGCCCGCGCTCAGAAAAGCGTGGCTTGACGGAGACTGGAATGTGTTTGACGGTCAGTATTTTACCGAATTCAGGCAGGATATCCATGTTATCGAGCCGTTTGAGATAAATCCCGGGTGGGGCAGATTTGCGGCAGTCGATTACGGCTTTGATATGCTTGCCGTGCTGTGGTTTGCCGTTGATTATGACGGAAGACTCTATGTTTACCGTGAATACTGCAAGTCCGGGCTTACTCTTTCGGGAGCAGCCGACGCAATTGTCAGAGAAAACGGCGGTGACAGGCTGTCATACATAGTTGCATCCCCCGACCTGTGGAACAGAAGGCAGGACAGCGGAAAGAGCGGTTTTTTTATTATGAGCAGCAGGCAGGATCTGCCGCCGCTCATAAAAGCAGACGACCGACGGATAATCGGATGGAGAAATCTTAGGGAATATCTTGCTCCCGATGACGAAGGGAACCCGAGGCTGAAGATTTTTTCCGTCTGCCCCGAGCTTATCAGATGTCTGCCTGCCCTCTGCCACGACAGACATCGCCCCGAGGATGTATCGGGTGAGCCGCACTCAATTACTCATGCGCCCGAGGCATTACGGTACGGGGTTATGTCATGTATAAGCGCTCCCGAAAGGGAGAACGAATTATTCTTGCCCTATCAGAGCTTTGCCGGCAAAAAGCAGGGCAGATCGCTCGCAGATTATTAAAAACGCAAAAGCAAACCCGGATCGCTGCTTTTGTCGTAAAATAGAAAGGAATGATCAAAAAGGTGAACAAACAGCAAAAAGAAGAGCTTGCATCAATATGGGATTCATATGAATGTGGCAAGCAGTTCAAGAGCCGCATAGGTCTTTATGCCAGAGTTGCCGAAAACGAGCGGTTTTTCAGAGGCGACCAGTGGCGCGGCATAGATTCCGAAGGACTTCCGATGCCGGTGTTCAACATTGTCCGAAGAATTGCCACATATCTTGTCAGCTCGGTTATGAGCTATTCGATAAGAATCGGTTTTGACGACTGCGCTCTGCTGCTCAGAGATGACAGCAAAGCAAAACGCAGGGCTTACGAAAATCTTGATACTCTTTCGAAGCTTGTAAACGACAGATGGGAACGTCAGGGAATGGAAAAGATATTCCGTGATGCCCTCACAGATGCCATTCTTACCGGCGACGGGATATTTTATTGCTGGTTCGACGGAAGCATGGTATCCGATGCCGGTTACAGAGGTGATATACGCACCTCGCTTATTGACAATGTCGATCTGTTTGCAGCGGATATGAACAATCCCGACATACAGTCGCAGGACTATGTTATGCTTTCGGGAAGATGTCCGGTGAGCAAATTACGCGCGGAAGCCGAAAAACGCGGAATGCCCGAATCCGAGACCGCACTTATAGTGCCGGATGAAAAGGACGCCGACAGCAGTTCGTATGACAACGATCTCTGTGAAAACACCGATTCGTCGGCACAGAAGGCAACCTATATCATACGCTTTTTCAGGGACGAAAACGGATTCGTCTGTTTCGAAAAATGTACCCGCAATCTGATACTGCAAAAAGAGCGGACGGGTTTGCGCTATTATCCCGTGGTTTGCTTCAACTGGGGGCAGACCAAGCACTGCCTGCACGGAAGCTCGCCGGTTTCGGAAATGATAGGCAATCAGAAGTACATCAACAAGGCATTTGCCATGGAGATGAAGCACATGATCGACACCGCCTTTTCAAAGGTTATCTACGACAAGCGTCTTATTCCCGAATGGAACAACGAGGTCGGACAGGCTATCGGAGTCATGTCGGGCGGAGACGTATCCGGCGCGGTCACAACCGTCGGCGTGGGGCAGATGCAGGACGGATATATCGATATCATCGACCGGGTTATAACCTATACAAAGGAGCTTGAGGGGGCAACCGAGGCGGCACTCGGAGAAGTCGATCCGACCAATACTTCGGCAATACTTGCACTTCGGGAATGTGCCGACCTTCCGCTTGATACGGTAAGGGCAAACCTCTATCATGCAATCGAAGAGCTTGCCGTCATCTGGGTCGATATGGCAAAGGAATATATGCCGAAGGGAATGAAGTGTATGTTCAGCGACCGCACATCCGCTGAGCTTGATCTGACATCGGTGAGCATTGACGATATAAGCGCCAAGGTACAGATAGGATCAAGCAGACGTTATTCGTCGTCGCTTATGATGTCAACTCTCAATCTCCTGCTTGAACAGGGACACATAAGCTTCGAGCAGTATCTTGAAATGCTGCCGGACGGCGTAATAGAGGGCAAGGAGCTTCTGCTTCGCAAGGTCAGAACCGATAAAAAAGAAAAGGAGGCAACCGATGGAGATGGCAACTAATGAAGAAAATGTGCCAAGTGAAAAAGAGGAAGTGAAAAATGACGACCGAAAAGATGAAAGCAAAAGTCCGGCTGTCAAAGCCGAAACGGAGCTTGAGACGTGCCGCAAGGAGGTACAGCGACTTTCAGCCATCATCGACAACATCAAACGGGAGGCTCGGGAAGCGCAGGCGTTTGCCGAACTCTTCCCGGAGGTAAAGCCGGATGAGATACCCGATTGTGTGAAAAAGCAGGCTGAATCCGAAGGGATACCTCTTGTTGCCGCATATGCGATCTATGACAGACGTTGCGCGCTTGAGAGAAAGAATCGCGGCGAGATACTGGAAAGGTCGGCGGCGAGGTCAAGCGGGATGATTGCGGGCGGAGCCGTGCAGGAGGATTATTTCACCGTTGACCAGATACGCATGATGAGTCCGCGTGAAGTGCGCAGGCACTACAAAGCGATTATGAAAAGCCTTTCAAAAGGCAAAAACTGAAAAAACAAAGGAGAACAAAATGGCTATTACAAATTTTATACCCACAGTATGGAGCGAAACACTCGCAAAAGCTCTTGACAAGCAGTACATAGCGGTCAGAAACTGCAACCGCCAGTTTGAAGGCGATATAAAGAATGTCGGAGACCGTGTCAAGATCAATTCGATCGGTAATGTTACCGTATTCGATTACAAAAAGAATACCGATATGACTGCGCCTCAGACGCTCGACGACAGCTCAATAACGCTTGTTATCGACCGTGCGAAGGCATTCAACTTCCAGGTTGACGATGTGGATAAGACGCAGGCAAACGTAAATCTGCTCAGAGCGGCAATGGGAGAGGCGGCAAATGCAATTGCGGATGAAGCCGATTCGTATATTTACAGTCTTTACAGCGAGATTGCAAAGAGCGAAACGATTACCAAAGCCGGCATCACATATAACGATGTTGTGGACCTGCTCATATCGGCAAGAGAAAAGCTGCTTTCAAACAATGTCAACAGCAACACCGATACCGTGCTTGAGGTTTCTCCCGCGATTGCGGCGGTAATTCTCAAATCCAAGATACTTCAGTCTACCGACAACGAAGCTTCCATTTCGAACGGATATCTCGGGTCCTTTGTCGGATTCGACATATATGTTTCGAACAACATCAAAAAGGATGAAAGCGGAAGCTACAAGTGCTATGCGCGTACAAGACGCGCAATCGCATATGCGGATCAGGTGAATTTTGTTGAGGCATACCGTCCCGAAAAGAGGTTTGCGGACGCGGTCAAGGGACTTCACCTTTACGGTGCCAAGATCATCTACCCGAAGGAGCTTCTCCTCCTCGATCTGTCTGTTTCGGCGTCATGATATGCCGCGACATATGGAACAAAACATTGGCGCTCACGGCGATGTCCGAATCCTCCCAAAAGGGACTTACGCAGGCAAGATTCTGTAATCTGCTTGACAGTGCGGTAGAGGCACTGTCTGAGCTGGGCAGGCTTTACTGTTCCGAACAGACAAAGACCGATTACAGTCTGCCGCTTACTCTTGATTCGGACTTTCCGCTGCCCGATTGCTTTGCAACTGCGGCGGCGGCAAGGGTAGGAAGTCTTATTTCGGAAAAGCCGGAACAGCTTGAGAGACTTTATCTTTCCGAAACCGAAAGGATAAGAAGCATGATAGCCGCCGACGTCGCGCCGATAGTTGAGGTAATATAAAAATATACCGGACGGAATTTCCGTCCGGTATATTTTTATGTTTGTGTTACCAGTTGACCCTCCAGCGTCCGCTTATTTCTCCGTTTGCATTGCTTGCTGCGGTCGCGCTTGCGACTTTGACGGATGTCTCACGCTTTTTTGCGAGCATATCGTCGAACAGTGCATTGTCCATGGGAAGATCGACCCACGAACCGGTCCACGAAGAGAGATACGCGGCATTTGCGAGAGTCAGCATGTTTATGCCCTCTCTGCCGTCGGCAATCGGCGGGGTATCATTCAGAATCGACATTGCAAATGCCGAAAGAACCTCCGCATGGGCATTGGGAACAGGATCGGCAGTATATTCGCCTACGGTTGGCTTTATTGTGCAGGATGAATCGGCAGCCGAAAAGCAATATTCGCGCTCGGAGAAGTCAAGCATGTAAAAGGTGATCTTTCCCGATTCGATAACGAGCTTCCCGCGGTCACCGACGATCTCAAGCCTGTTTGTTCCCGGATATTCTCCGGTTGTCGTGACAAACTGAGCCTGCGCACCGTTTGCATAATCCATTATTATGGTTGCGCGATCCTCAACTTCGACGTCGTGATAGTGTCCTTCGTCGCATGTCGCAAATACTCTTTGCGGCATGCCGAATATCCATTGCAGGATGTCAAGATTGTGAGGCGCCTGATTGAGCAGGACCCCGCCGCCTTCGCCCGAAAACGTCCCGCGCCACGAACCGCTGTTGTAATAGCTTTGCGTGCGGTACCAGTTGGTAATTATCCAGCTCAGACGCTTGGGAACCCCGAGAGCGCCCGATTCCACAGTTTTTTTTGCCTTGATAAAAAGCGGATCGGTTCGCTGATTGAACATTATGCCGAATTTCATCCCCGACTTTTCGGCGGCTCTGTTCATAGCAAGTACAGCCGAACAGCAGACGCCCGCCGGTTTTTCGGTCATGACATTAAGACCGCTTTCAAACGCCGAAATCGCTATCGGAGGGTGAAAATAATGTGGTGTGGCAATGATGACCGCATCTACAAGTCCCGACCCGAACATGGAAAGGTGATCGGAAAAGCGTGCAACCTCCGGAAAATGCTCCTTTGCGAATTCAAGACGCAACGGATCCGTATCGCAGACCGCCGTAAGCACTCCGCCTCTGACCCTGCCTTTGTAAAGATTCATTGCATGAGCCGAACCCATGTTGCCTATGCCGACTATACCGAATCTGACCACGCGGTTTTCAGTTGTATCCATAACCTACCTCTTGAAATTACCTTGCAAGTCTGCCCGATCTGCCGTTTCTTACGAGCTCGTCGATCTCGCCCGCCGTAGCGGTACTGAAATCGCCTTCTATCGAGTGCTTCAGCACTCCTGCCGCCGCCGCATATTCGATCGTGTATTTCGGGTCCTTTCCGGTAAGTACACAATAGAGCAGACCTGCGGCAAACGCATCGCCGCCGCCGACTCTGTCTACTATGTGTATCGGATATTCGACCGAGAAAAAGCTTTCACCGAAATTACGGTCGTACAGCATTGCCGAAAAGCAGTTGTCGAAGGAGGATATGCTTTTTCTCATTGTGATTACCACTTTTGCGATTCCGAATCGCTCGGACATCTGTTTTGCAACGGCAATGATTCTTTCATGTTCGTCTTTAATATCGTCCGCCGCTACGCCGAACAGGATTTTGCAGTGCTCCTCGTTTGCAATGAGTATGTCAATGCCGGGAATAAGTCCGGAAATACAGTTGCCTGCTTTTTCGGCTGACCACAGCTTGCCTCTGAAGTTCAGATCAAATGATACCGTGACGCCGCGTCTCTTTGCCGCCGCAACGGCATCCGAGACTTCTTTGCGACAGCTCTCCGACAGAGCGGGCGTAATGCCCGACAGATGTATCGCTTTCGTGTCCGAAAGGAGAGTATCCCAGTCAAATTCCGAGCTGTCCGATTCGGCTATCGAACTGCCGGCACGGTCGTAGACCACGCGGGACGGACGTGCGTCCGCGCCCTTTTCAAGGTAGTATATACCCAGTCTGTTTCCGCCGCGTACAACCCCGTCGCAGTCAACGCCGTATTTGCGGATAGCCGCAATCGCGGCATCGCCGAGCAGCCCCGATGGGATTTTTGATACAAACGCCGTTTTAAGTCCCATGCAGGAAGCCGATACCGCAACGTTTGCTTCGCAACCGCCGAAGCAGGCATCAAAGCTGTCTGCCTGTATTATCCGTCTGGCTCCTGCGGGAGACAGCCTGAGCAAAAGCTCTCCGAATGTAATTATGTCTGTCATTATGTCGTAGTTTTGCCTTTCTTTTATTTGAGCGAGTTCACAAGTCCGACCGCGTTTGCACATTTTGCCGCTATGTCGTCATAGCTTCCGCTCATCATGAATGATCCGCCGCAGGCGATGACTCTCGGATTGGACAGATATTCGATCAGATTTGATTCGTTTATGCCGCCTGTCGGCATGAAGGTCACCTGCGGGAATGCGGCAGACAGTGCCTTTATCGTTTTGAGTCCGCCGTACTGCTCGGACGGAAAGAATTTTATAAGCTCTATTCCGTGATCGAGTACGTTCATTATCTCGGTCGGCGTTACACATCCGGGAATGTACGGGATGTCTGCGCCGATACATATGTCATGTACCTGCTCCGAATAGCCGGGGCTTACAATGAATTTCGCTCCGCATTCGATCGCCGCTTCTGCCTGCGATGCTCTGGTTACCGTCCCCGCTCCGACTGCCATGTCCGGGAAGGTCATGGCACCGAGCTTTATGGCTTCTGCGGCAAATTCGGTGCGGAAGGTTATCTCCGCAACCGGGAGTTTGCCGCTGAGCATGGCTCCGAAGGTTGGGAGGATGCTTTCGGGTTTGTGAAAGGTTACGACAGGTACTATACGTGTCTGTCTGATTGCTTCAAGTGCTTCCATTTTTGTTATTCTCCGTTCGTTTTTTTCAGACTCCGCTGTATGCGGCAAATCCGCCGTCTACCGGGATGACCGTTCCGGTGACAAATCCGCTTGCACGGTCATCGGACAGCCAAAGAAGGGTGCCGATCAGGTCGTCAACCTCTCCGAAACGCCCAAGCGGAGTGTGCGCAAGTATCTTTTCGGTTCTTGCGGTCGGATTGCCTTTGTCGTCGTAAAGGAGCGCACGGTTCTGATTTGTGACAAAGAATCCCGGAGCAATTGCGTTGACTCTGATGTTTACCGGAGCAAAATGAACCGCAAGCCACTGCGTGAAGTTGGATATGCCTGCCTTGGCGGCAGAGTATGCCGGAATCTTGGTGAGCGGTCTGAACGCATTCATCGACGAAATGTTGATGATGTTTCCGCCTGTTTTTACCATCGATTCGGCAAAGACCTGCGTCACGAGGAACGCCGAAACAATGTTGAGCCTGAACACAAATTCAAGACCGTCGGATGAAAGATCGAAAAAGCTTTTTACTTCGTCCGGCAGATCGGAGGTCATGTATTCGTTGTCGGTCGTGGCGCGGGGATTGTTTCCGCCCGCACCGTTTATGAGAAAGTTTACCGGTCCGAACCGACTTTCAATCAGCTCTTTGGCGGCAATGATCGAAGCCTTGCTCAGACAGTCTGTCTTTATCGCTATCGCATTTTCGCCGATGGCAGCGGCAACACGCTCTGCCGCCGCTTCGTCAATGTCAAGAATGGCTACCTTCGCACCACATTCGGAAAGCGCCTCGGCAAAGCGGCTCATGAGAACGCCTCCCGCACCCGTTATCGCAACAACCTTGTCGGTAAGGTCCACGCTGAATGGTATATTTACTCTTTTGTTCATTTGTATTGCTTCCTTTCCATGAAATTACGGATTTTCCCTCGGACGATAAAAGTCCGAAAAAGGATTTTTATCCCTTTTTACCGTCAGCCTTTTCGACTGCTTCGAAAAGACCGTTGAGATATGCGGCACCCAGCGCACGGTCGTACAGACCGTAGCCCGGTTTGCCGTCCTCACCCCATATGTTCCTTCCGTGGTCGGGGCGTACATAGCCGTCAAAGCCGCCGTCGTGAAGTGCCTTCACGATTTCGTAAAGATCAAGTGATCCGTCAGCCGACAGATGCCCTGTTTCGGCAAACGACCGCTCACCCGTGTAGATAATGTTTCTGAGGTGCGCAAAATGTATCCTTCCGTCTTTCGCAAACTCGTACGCCATCGAGACAAGGTCGTTGGAACTGTCCGCACCGAGCGAACCGGTGCAGAAGGTTATTCCGTTTGCCTTTGAAGGCACCGCTTCGAAAAGGCGGATGTAATCCTCTCTGTGGGAAATGATGCGCGGTAAGCCGAAAATATCCCACGGCGGGTCGTCCGGATGAATTGCCATGTTCATTCCGACCTCGTCGCAGACCGGTATTACCGCTTTGAGAAAATATACGAGGTTTGCAAACAGATCATCATGTGACATTCCCGAATATGCGCCGATGAGCGACGATATCTGCTCGGGAGTGTATGATTCGTCCCAACCCGGAAGGGAAAGCTTTTTCGGATCAAGTGAAGTTATGGCTTTGTGATCGTAGGACAGTGAATCTGAGCCGTCGTCATTTTTGCTGTGCAAATCGGTACGGAGCCAGTCAAATACAGGCATGAAATTGTAGCAGATGCATTTAACACTGTGCGCGGCAAGACGGCGGACATTTTCACAGTACGCTTCGATGTATCTGTCTCTTGTGGGCAGACCGAGCTTTATGTCCTCGTGAACCGGAACCGATTCGATGACTTCCATTTCAAGCCCGGAACCGTTTGATAGAGTTTTCAGACCTTCGATTGCCTCATTGCTCCAGACCTCGCCGACCGGGACCGAATAAACCGCGGTCACAACGCCCGTCATCCCGGGGATCTGTTTTATGTCGGTAAGTGATATCGGGTCGGACTCGCCGTACCACCTGAATGTCATTTTCATTTTTCGTGTGTTTACCTTTCATTCTTACGGTTGTCAGCCTATTATGTCGCCGTTTGCATTGAAAAGCGGGAGCTTTTCAAGATATGTGATGTCGGGGCGCTCCTGAGCCTCCCCCTCGGCAAGGATTGCCATTCTTCCGACAATGTTTCCGCCCGCCTTTTCAACCAGCTTTTCGATTGCAAGCAGTGATTGACCGGTGGATATAACGTCATCGACAATAAGTACACGCTTTCCGTTCATCATTTCGGCATCCTTGCCGTCAATGAAAAGATGTTGGGTTGCCATTGTGGTAATCGAATGAACCTCGACGCCGAATACGTCTGTCATGTACAGCTTTTTCCCCTTGCGGGCGATTATGTACTTGGAATCTCCGTTCTGTCTTGCCATCTCGTGTGCAAGCGGGATTCCTTTTGCCTCTGCGGTAATCAGAACATCATACTCGGGAGCCTTTTTGAGAAGCTCGCGTGCGCATGCGACGGTAAGCTCGGGATCGCCGAAGATTACAAATCCCGCAATGTAAAGCTCGTCGTTTACCGGACAGAGCGGCAGTGCTCTTTTGAGTCCCGCTACATTGATTTCATAGTATTTCATTTCAGTCTACCTCTTTTTCGGATGCTCGGCAAATAATGCCGTAACTACGGTTTATTATAGCACAGTTCTTGTCAAAATGGAATAGTTTTTTGTTTTTTTAAACAAAAGAGAAAATAAAATAGTGGAATTAAACAATTTGCGCCACTACATATTGTTTAATTTCACCAAAAAGAGCTTGTGCGGATTGATAGCCTGCCGCTTTACGGCGGCAAAAAATGCCACCGTTCAGGCGGTGGCATTTTTTACAGATTATAAACCCGATCCGGGATCAATGTCATTCGTTTGCCGAAAGACCATTGATGTCTTCCTGAATTTCGGTAAGAGCGTCGTTGTACTTTGTGGAAACGCGGCTAAGCATGTTACCAAATTTCTTTCCGGTAACATTGTTACGCAGGAAAGAGCCCATTCCGTTGAACTGCTGGCAGAACTGCCAGATGTAAAGGAAGTCGGAGTAAACCTTTTCGCTCATCATGTCGATCATTTCGGCTGCGCCCTGGTCACGGGAGTAGAGATACTTGAGAGCGGTATCATAGTATACCGGACGGATATCCTTGTAGCTGTAGTAAGCGAGGAGCTCAAGAGTTGCCGCGGATGCCGCAATTCTGGACGAAGAGCGGTTGATACCGTAGAGCTGTACGCCGTCGTGAACGGACGAACGGTAATCTGCTGTTTCGGTAAGCTTCGGGCAGGGAATAATGCTGTATTCGTCCTGCATGTCGCTCAGATAAAGCTCAGCCTGGTTAAGACGTGCGCTTACAAATACCGAGTTGCCGCTTGCGAAGTCGGTAAGAGCGGTTTTATAGTCACCTACATAGTTGTAGACGTAGCCGCTGTTGATAAGATCATAGCAAGCCTGCATGAAGTTGATAAGGGTTACGTTGTTTTCGTTGAAGGTCAGATTCATTGTACCGTCGTCGTTGCGGCTGCAGTACTCAACACCGGCAGCGATCGAAAGACCGTTGATGTTATCCCAGACGGGAAGAGCAAGACCGAGACGGTCGGTCGTGTTGACCTTGTCGTCGCCGTCATCCTCATAGCTCATCTGAGCCATCTTCATAAGGGTGGAATATGTCCACTTGCCGTCCTTGACGAGCTGATAGATGGGACCGTATTCAGCCAAGAGAAGTTCCTCATAGAGTCTGCTGTTTACAAAGAAGCAGTAGAAACCGCCCGAGTAACGCAGGCAGAGGTCACCGGTGAGCCAGTACTTTGCTTTTCCGCATGTCATGGCGTCGATGTAGTAGGATGACCAGTAGGGCTGATCGAAGTGGAAATAGTCGATCGGCTTTTCTTCGTTGTCGAAGAGGTTGCCGAGGTCGAGAAGAACGTCGTCAAGGCAGAGCTGGCAGTCGTCGTACTGACGTCCGCAGATTACGTCGTATGTATCGTCGTTTGCCTGCAGGCTGGTACGTACGGCGGAAGCGCGGAGACCGCCGGTCTCATAAGCGTTTACAACGATCGAAACACCGAGTTCCGCTTCAACGGTCGCGTTACGGTTTGCCACCGCTGCGTCAACCGCGTTGTCAAGGTCTGCGTCTTCCGACTTGATAGAGCGCAGGTGGAAGCCGTCGTTGTCGGTTTCTGCGATTGCGAAGCTGATCTCAACGGGCTCATCCTCGGTTCCGAAGGGAGCTTCCGCGAACGTCGGCTTTACAAGCGGATTGGAAGTAACCGGCGTTGTTCCGGGAGTATTTCCGCCTTTTGTGGTGGTCGCGCCCGGCTTCGTCGGGTTCGCGCACGCAGAAAGTGTTGCCAGTGTGCAGATAACCATTATGGTGCAGAGCACAGCGGCAAGTATGCGTTTTTTCATACATTTTCCTCCATATAGAAAATAAAATCATCGGATCGGATCCGGATGACGGATAAATCCGCACGCCGACTCGTATCCTTTTACACTCACAATTATAGCATGATTTTCGAAAATGTCAAATCAAATTTGCGCTTTTTTCATTTCAATCGTAAAAATTGTTGTTTTTCACAATAATTCCGGACGAAAAATGTGCAAAATGACAAAAGCCGAGCCACTTTGACTTTTGCCACGCGATTTGTAAACAGTTTGCGTTTCCTGTTGACTTTTGTCGTTTGTTGTGATAGAATATTACGTGCGAAAGCATACATATTATAAAAGTGGAAAAGTTCAGCGGCGGTTTGCAGCCGCAGATCGGAGACAATATAATTATGAAGAAAAAAATGCTGACAGGGGTTTGCTCGACCCTCCTTGCGGGAGCCATGCTGTTTCTTTCGGCGTGTGCACAGAAGGATGCCGGGGAGACCGAAACGAGAAAAAGACGCACATCGGCGCTGACCGCACTGACGACCGTACCGGGAACAACATATTATCCGGATGTTACGACAACCGGACCCGTGACCGTTCCCGAGACACCGAAGGCGCTTAAAGACATATATCCGTCGGTCGGCGGAAACGAAAATCTTCTCAATATATCCGAGGTTATACGCGAGCTTAAGGGGAGCGAAGAAAACGGGAATATCACACATGCGGCGACCGACGGGGAACTTCTGGTCGCAACAACCTCGAAATTCACTCTTATCGGGGACGAGCTTGAGGGGGAAGGCAACTACGATATCAAGAGGAAGGTCTATGCGATACGCCTCGATCTCGGCAGGATTGTGGCGGAGATCGATTTCGATCGCAGCGCCTGCACGATAGTTTTCCTCGAAAACGGCGACATTGCGCTTGTCAGCGAGCCGAATTATGTCATGATCGTTGACAGAAATCTCGAAAAGAAAGCCGAATATGATGTGTCTCCGTTTTCGGATTCCATGTCGTACGACCTCAAAGGAAGAATTTTCGAAAGCACATATGACGGCGGCGTTCTGAACTGTCACGATGTGTACACCGGAAAGAACGTACCGTATTACGCCGAGGGACTGAGATCCTTCTCGTTCATATGGCAGGAGGGGGATGAGATGTTCTTCCGCGCATACAAAGGCGAAATAACGTCGGTCTTCCTGTCGATAAACGAAAAGAGCGGAGATGTTACATATTACGACGATCTCGGTGAGTTTGCTCCGAATTTCGGACAGATCATATCAAGATACCGCGAGGGCAAGTGGATGCTTGCAAGGCTTGACGACCCCGACAGAATTGTCGGTTTCGGGAAGCGTTCGTCAAACGAATATTTCTGCTACGGAATCGGTGACCGTTTTACAACCACCTCTTATGTCACCGATGAAAACGGCAAATCGGACAGTACGGTCGCGCTTTACAACTATACAAACGGTGACCTTATTTCGGAGATATCGGCATCCGCGTGCGGCGGTGTCAGCATATACGCAATGGGCTTTAATGACAGTACGGATTATGTTCCGATCCAGCTCAGCTATACCGACAGTCTCGACAAGTGCGATCTTCTGCTCTGGATGTCGGCAAGCGAAAACGGCGTGAAGAAAAAATGTACCGATTATACGGTATACGGAAGCGACACGACCTCCGAGCTGAAAAAGCTCGCCGATGAAATAAAAAAGAAGCACGGAATACGTGTCCACTACGACGAGGTGTCGCTCATCGGCGCATTCGGTGACTATGACTGCAAGCCTAACACCGACAAACCCGGTCTTCTGGACGCGCTTGCTCTTCTGGAGCAGTGCCTGTCCCTCTATCCCGACGGATTTTTCGGAGACATCTGCGACGGCACCGATTACAATGCGATAGAAATATATCTCTGCTCGGGCTTTGTTCCGCTCGACAGCTACGGAATTGACAATGCGATCGCGCTCACATCGACAAAGGGAAGCTCGATAATCATGGCGTTTGATATCAATTTCTCGTATATGCTCGGTCAGAACATAGCACACGAGTTTATGCATACCATGGAGCACCGCATAGGCGATTATCTGAGTTCTCACGGCATTTCCGCCGTCGATTACTGGGATGTCGCAAATCCGAAGGATTTTAATTATTACTATTCTTATCATGACAACGACGGCAACAATGTGTCGGATAAGCGCTATACCGCAATGGACGACGAACATCCTGCCGATGCTTTCTTCTACGATCCTTATTCAAAGACCTTCCCGACCGAGGACAGGGCAAGATTTTTCGAATATATGTACATAGAGGACGAACAGATCGTTTCGACACCCGCGATGCTTGAAAAGGCACGCAGACTTGCGGCGCTGATACGCGCGGTCTTCCCGAGCGTTGCAGCATCTCCCGAGCTTTGCTGGGAAAGCGCTACCGGAATCGTCGATATCGGAGAATTTATAAAAAATGCGAACTGACGCAAAGTCGTCGGTCAATTCGCAAACGGTTGCCGGAAGCGGAGGCTTTCGGCAACCGTTTCAAAAAAAGAAAAAAAGTTTGCAAAAAACTATTGACAAACAGATAAATGTGTGATATCATAATCGGGCAATTGATTTGCGGGTGTTGTTCAATGGTAGAATTCCAGCCTTCCAAGCTGGCTGCGTGGGTTCGATTCCCATCACCCGCTCCATTATGCTTCCGTAGCTCAGTTGGATAGAGCACCTGCCTTCTAAGCAGGTGGTCGTGGGTTCGAATCCCCCCGGGGGCGCCATCGCTATCAGGCGTGATTTGCTTCCTATACATGGTGGGATTAGCTCAGCTGGTTAGAGCGCCAGGTTGTGGCCCTGGAGGTCATGGGTTCGAACCCCACATCTCACCCCAACAGCAGATTGCGCTGTTTAAATAGAGCCTTCCCCGCAGGGAAGGCAATAATTTTTTTCAGCCGACAGGCTTTTACAACAAAAGTAGTGCCGTATGCGCCCACGGCGGGTGCTGACGGTTTGACTGCGGGAGTCCTTGCGGATTCCCGATTTTTTGATGTGATAACAGGCTGTATTTTGCGGGAGGACGGGCTATGTATTCGGATGTGCTCAGACATTGTACCTTCTGTCCGAGAAGGTGCGGCGCCGACAGGACCGCATCTGTCGGCATTTGCGGAATCGGTGACAGAATAAGAATTGCACGTGCGGCGCTCCATTTCTGGGAGGAGCCGTGCATATCGGGGACGAGGGGCTCGGGGGCGGTATTCTTTTCGGGATGTTCTCTTTGCTGTGTCTTTTGTCAGAACAAAAAAATAAGCGGCGGAGGCTTCGGTGCCGACATAACCGCCGATCGCTTCAAAGAAATATGCTTTGAGCTGAAGGCGGCGGGAGCACATAATATAAACCTCGTTACCGCCGATCACCAGCTTCCGCTGATACTGCCGATTCTGTCGGATATAAAAAACGAGCTTGCAATACCGATTGTTTTTAACTGCTCCGGCTACGAAAGCCCCGGGATGCTTTCCGCGCTTGACGGTATCGTCGATGTGTATCTGCCCGATTTCAAATTTTACGATGACGGGCTGTCGGTAAAGTATGCGGGCGCTCCCGACTATCGTGAGGTTGCGGAGAAAGCAATAGCAGAAATGGCAAGGCAGACCGGGAAGCCGACATTTTCGGACGGTATTCTCGTGAAGGGAACGCTTGTGAGGCATCTTGTCCTGCCGGGACACAGAAATGATTCGATAAAGGTGATAAAAAGGCTTGCCGAAATGTTTGACAGTACCGACATACTTGTTTCGCTGATGTCGCAGTATACCCCGACGGAGGGCGGCGATCCGTCAAGGAGACTTACGACATTTGAGTACGAATCGGTTGCCGATGTGCTTGAAAAGACCGGTTTTTTCGGCTATTTTCAGGAAAAAAGCTCGGCAAAGGAAGAATATACGCCGCCCTTTGATCTTGAAGGGGTATAAAGAAAGCAATGAAACAGCCGATACGGCTGTTTCATTGCTTTTTTGTAACAAAATAATAAATTCGGGTGAAATATACTTGATTTTGTACTTCATCTGTTATATAATAAACAAAATATAAATATGTGTCGAAAAACGGAGGATGTCGCAGTGGTAACCGATGAAATGATACAGAACGTGCAGGAAAGACGAAGCAAGATAAACTATTATCTCGATATTGCCGAAACAGTGGCAAACAGATCGACCTGTCTGCGCAAAAAGTACGGGGCAATAATCGTAAAAGACGATGCGATTATTGCGACGGGCTACAACGGCGCTCCACGGGGAAGAGAAAACTGCTGTGACATAGGCTTCTGCATGAGAGACAAGCTCGGAATACCGAGAGGCGAACGCTATGAAATGTGCAGATCGGTACACGCCGAGGCAAACGCGATAATAAACGCGTCGCGCGATCGTATGATAGATTCCACTCTCTACATAACCGGAATCGACAGCAAGACCGGAGAGCTTGTTCCGGACGTGTGTTCGTGCATGATGTGCAAAAGAATGGTGATAAATGCAGGGATATCGACCGTGGTCTTCAGGGTATCGCAGAATGATTTCAATGTCGTCAGGGTGTCCGAATGGATAAAGAACGACGACAGTCTTACCGGACAGTTCGGCTACTGATTATAAACGGGAAAGGTATAATACTCCTGTATGAAAAGCGCAAAAACAAAAGGCGGGAACAATAAAATAAATCCGGTTCCGTGGATTATTGTGATCGGTATAATAGTGCTGATCGTCGGCGGCTGTCTGCTCTGGGTTTATGTTTTCAGGGATATGATAGCGAATTCGAAACAGCAGGTCTTTGTCTATAACCGGACCGACGGCAGCTATTCGGATGAAAAAAACGGCATATGCTATCTGCCCGCTCCGTCCTACTATCAGGCATCTGCGGTGATATCCGACCCGGTATATGCAAGATCGGATAAAAACAGGCTGTTCCGAGTCGGCGCGAGGGTGACCGATAAGGACGGAAAATCAAAAATGATTCTTTGCAGTGCGGGCGAGTGGCTCTCGACCGACAGGGATCACGGAATGAGACTCTATTACAACAAAGAAAAGGTTACACTTCCGACCGTGGAAGAGTTTAAGCCGGAGCTTGTATACTTCTGCACGACGTCGGGCGTCACGATAGGTCAGAGCTCGATGGAGGCAAAGCTGTTCTTCCCGGACGGTTTTCTCGATAACAGTGCGGAGAATCTGTTCGGCACGTCGTCACATACCGGTGCGGATCTTTTCAGAGAAATACGGGTCACCTCCTCCGAATACACGTGGATGCAGCTTGTGCTCTATCTTTACAGGAACGAAGAGCTCGGCGAATATTATATATACATGCCGCAGAGAGAGCAGTTCGTAAAGGCGGATTCGCAGACGCTTGATGTCTTTTTCGGCAGCGGCGAAAAGGACGGCGGGAAATGATAACCGTGCGTGAGGCGGCAAACGAAGATATCGGGGCGATTCTGAAAATAGAAACGGAATCATTTTCCGATCCGTGGTCGGAAAGCGCGTTCGCTTTTGCGATAAACGACAGCTCGCTTACAACGGCTGTCGCGGTTGATCCGGACACCGATGCTGTCGTAGGATTCGCCGTCTGGTCGGTGATTGCACCCGAAAGCGAGCTTTGCGATATTGCGATCTCACCGGAGTACAGACGTCGCGGCGCGGGAGAAGCACTGATGAAGAGTTATATCGATTCCGCTCTGTCGCAGGGAGTGACCGATTTTTTTCTTGAAGTACGGCAATCGAATCTGCCTGCCGCATCATTGTATGAAAAGCATGGATTTGCAGCCTGCGGCAGAAGAAAGAATTATTACAGTCATCCGACCGAGGATGCGATAATCATGACGAAAAAGGTTTGAATGTATGGAAGACAAGCTGAATGAAAACAAATCGGGCGGCGGAATGAAGAGATTTCCGCTTGCCTTTGTCGGCTCGCTTGCACTGATCGCGGTCGGCAATGTTGCGGGAATATTTTTCAGATTCGTGTTTTCGCTTTTCTTCGCGCGGCTTTTTTCGGAGCTTTCGGCAAATGCTCCGTCTGCGGCGAGGACGGCGGAAAACATATCATATCTACTCTGCTTTGCAGTCTGCCTTGCAGTGATTGCGGTCACGATTTTCAGAAACGGATTTCTGAGAAATCTGTATCTTTCCAGGGCCGATTTTGAAGATTACGGCTTCGGCTCGGATGCACGCGATCTGCTTGTTCATGAGCTTCCCGCACAGCTTCTTGCTTCGGCGGTTTTCGCTCTGCCGATCCATGCCGTTATGCTGATCTTCGGAGAGATAAACTATCTGCCGACATTGTTTATGCCGTTTTTCTGCCTTTATAAGGCGGTCGGAAATGTATGGCTGTCATATCCTCTGTCGGTTGCTGCATGCACGCTTGTGATCTTTGTTTCAACTCTTTTTGCACACAGATATTTTCAGAAAAACCGTCTTCATAAGTGAATGACGGTTGAACAGATAGGCTGAGGCTGTTTTATGATAATACTTGCTTTTGAATCATCCTGTGACGAAACCTCTGTTGCCGTTGCCGAGTTTCTCGGAGACAACGGCGAAAGCAGGAGGATACTGTCAAATAAAACCGCGACACAGATCGCAACACATGCCCTTTACGGTGGCGTGGTTCCCGAAATTGCGGGCAGAGCGCATACCGAGGCAATATCCGGACTCTGCTGCGAGGCGTTGTCGGCGGCGGGTATGACAATGAAAGATATTGACGCGGTGGCGGTCACGACTACCCCCGGACTTGTCGGCGCACTGCTCGTCGGAGTCAACTTTGCAAAGGGACTTGCCCTGTCGTATAACAAGCCGCTTGTCGCAGTGAATCATGTAAAGGGTCATGCGGCGGCGGCGTACTATGAAAACCCCGACCTTAAGGCTCCTTTTTTTGCGCTGGTGGCATCGGGCGGACATACCTCGCTTACCTATGTGAAGACCCCTACCGAGTTTGTACCCGTGGGGAGGACGAGAGATGACGCAGTGGGCGAAGCGTTTGATAAATCGGCGCGCAGGCTGGGACTCCCTTATCCCGGCGGTGCCGAGATGGACAGACTGGCGTCGGCAGGCAATCCGGATGCAATCACATTCCCGTCGGCTGCCTTGCGCGGGAGTTTTGATTTCAGCTTCAGCGGACTGAAAACCGCGGTTATGAATTATCTGAACGGATGCGCTCAGAAGGGCGAATCTGTCTGTCGCGAGGATGTTGCCGCATCCTTTACGAAGGTGGTCTGTGATTCGGTCACGACCCAGCTTGAAGCGGCATGGAAGGATTATCGTTTTGAACGGTTGGTTTTTGCCGGAGGTGTCGCCGCAAATTCTCATCTCAGACGAAGAATCGGTGATTTTTGCCGCGAACACGGCGTGAAGCTGTATATGCCGTCGGTTCCGCTTTGCGGTGACAACGGTGCGATGATAGCCGCGCAGGCGTTTTTCGAATATCGCGAAGGGCATCTTGCGGACAGCACTCTGAATGCAAAGGCGACCGCCGGAAAGTCGGTTTTCTGATTCTGCAGATTGCACGAAAAAATCGTCATATTGACATCGAAAAGTCCCGGGAAAGTCGTCTCCCGAGGAGAGCGTTTTTTGCACCGACGAAAAAATTGCGGACTCCGAGCCATGTGCAAAACTGTGGGAAACTCTGTGGAAAGTGTGGAAAAACGCCATAAAGTAGCCTTTTTCGACAGAGCTTTGACGTCTGATGACCGTATACGGGCGGTTAAGACTGTGGAAAAGTCAACAAAGCTGTGGATTTGTTTTACGGTAACGACAGAAAAATTTTTTTAAATGCAAAGCCGACCGATATTTTTTTGTTCGGTCGAAATGCACAAAGAGAAACAATACTGATAACGGACGAATGGAAGGGACTCACATGATACGGGAAAAAGAGGAAAAAAGCATGCCGTCGGAGGCGGTTATAAAACGCCTGCCGAGATATTATCGCTATCTGCGGGAGTTGCTTTCCGAAAATGTGCTTCGTATAAGCTCGGGAGAGCTGGCATCGCTGATGGGAGTGACCGCTTCACAGATAAGGCAGGACCTCAACTGCTTCGGAGACTTCGGACAGCAGGGCTATGGATACAGTGTAAAGCGCCTTTTCGGGGAAATAAGCAGTATCCTCGGCGCGGATAAAGCATATAATGCCGTAATAGTCGGTGCGGGCAATCTCGGAAAGGCTCTCGCATCGTCGTCGGTATTCGGAAACAGAGGCGTCATTCTGAAGGCGCTTTTCGATGTCGATGAAGCTGTGATCGGAGCCGAAATAAACCGACTGCCTGTTTATGACATGAAGGATATCGATAGATATTTTGCGGAGAACCGCGTGGATATTGCGGTACTGACCGTACCGAAATCCGAGGCAACCGGAACCGCCGAAAGACTGCGCGGGCTCGGCGTCGGCGGGATATGGAATTTTACCGGCGTTGAGCTCGGAACGATAAACGGTATTCCCGCATTGAATATGCATATGGGTGATATGCTTATGACGCTCTGCTATAAGATAAAGGCGGAATCGGAAAAGAAAACTCAGAACACTGACGAAGGCAGAGCTTTGTGAAATGGATTATAAATTTGATTTTGGAAACAGGGTGCTGAACCTTCCGTGTTCGGTGCTTTCGATACTTGAAAGGGTGGATACAGCCAAACTGCGCACACTTATCGCACTTGCGGCGGCAAACGGTGCGGCAGACTGCGGCAGTCTGGCAGGAATGTCGGGACTTACCGAGGATGAAGTGAAGGATTCGATAGGATTCTGGTGCGGTGCCGGTGTGATCGAACCGATAAGAGACGGTACGGCTGCCGCAAAGCCGACGGTCAATGTTCATGTGTCCGCAAACGGCAACAAGGTGTCAGTGATTCAGAGCGGCGAAATGCCACACTATACGGGCAAGGAAGTCGAAGCCCTTTTTGCCGAAAAGGGCGAGATGAAACTTCTGATTGACGAGTGTCAGCGAACGCTCGGAAAGATGCTGTCGATCGGCGAGATAAACAAAATGATCGCACTGGTCGATTATTACAGACTGCCGTGCGAGTTTGTGCTTCTGCTCGTCGGACGCTGCCGGGAGATCGGAAAGGGGACTGTTCCGTATATTGTACGGACCGGTATTTCACTTTACAACAGGGGAATCGTGACGGTAAACGGACTTGAGGAAATGATCCGTGCGGAGGACGCAACCCGCTCGACCGAATATACCGTGCGCAGACTTTTCGGTATCGGCGATCGCGCGATGACCGAACGGGAAAGAAAATTTATTTCAAACTGGACCGCATGGCAGATTCCGGAGGATATGCTTGAGCTGGTCTACGACATAACCGTCGATAATACAACCAAGCCGTCAATGCCTTATATGAACAAGGTGCTCTCCACATGGAGGGAAGCCGGATACAAAACCGCAGACGACGTGCGGAGCGCAATAGAAAAGTACAGAGAAAAGAAGGACGCACAAAGAAGTGTATCTTCTTTCGATAAGGACGAATTCTTTGAGGCGGCACTTCGCCACAGTATGGAGATACATAAAAGGACCTGAGCAAAAAACGAAGCTTTGCTGAAAGGATTACACCGATATGAGTTACAGCCGTGAAAATTACATAAAGGTCAAACGGTCGTTTGATGAAAAGCTTGCACTTGAAACCGAGCAGGCAAAAGCGAGAATGAAGGAAATACACGAAAAGCTTCCCGAGATCGCACATATAGACGCAGAGCTTGCGAATACCGGTATTCTGATAATGGAAGAGATATCTGCAGGTAAGCTCGGACTCACCGAGCGGCTTGACAATATCAGACTCGATAATGAACAGCTTCAGGATGAGCGCAGACGCATACTCTCGGAAAACGGCTATCCGCCCGATTATACCGACATACATTATGACTGCAAAAAATGCAGGGACAGCGGGATTGTCGGCACTAAAATGTGTTCGTGCATGAAATTTGCGCTGTCGATGGCGGCGCTTGAAAGTTCGGGACTCGGTAAACTTTTTGAAAATCAGAATTTTGACAGTTTCAGCCTGAAATATTATACCGCCGATCAGCGTGCCTATGAGCAGATGTCCGGGATTCTTGAAATATGCAGTGATTATGCCGAGGGCTTCGACCCGTCCACCCGTGAAAATCTGTTGCTCTGCGGAAAGACAGGACTCGGCAAAACCCATCTTTCAACCGCAATAGCGGGTACGGTCATAGAGCGCGGCTATGAGGTCGTGTACGAGAGCGCACAGAATGTTTTTGATGATTTTTCCGCCGAACGGTTCGGAAGAAGCTTTGCCGGCAGGGACGGCAATACGTCAAGATATAATGACGCCGATCTTCTGATAATCGACGATCTCGGGGCGGAAACGGTGAACAGCTTCACGGTGAGTACCCTTTACTCGCTGATAAACAGCAGAGTAATATCCGGAAAGCCGATGATAATCAATACAAATCTGACGTCGGATGAAATAAAAGCGAAATACGGCGACCGCATCTTTTCACGACTGTTCGGCGAATTTACCGTTTTGCTGTTCAGAGGAACCGATGTGCGGATGCAGCGACTCGGCGGCAGATAATACGGGAGCGGAGATTTGTTTTTAAGAAAAAAAGCCGAAAACGGTGTCGTATATGAGTATTCGGACAGACTCGGGACGGCACATCTTTTCTCGACAAGACTCGGGGGCGTTTCAACCGATGCGCATCTTGCGTCGATGAATCTCGGAGAAAACCGAGGAGACAGTCCGGACAATGTAAGAACAAATTTTGATCTGCTGACCGCTGTGATCGGAAAATCATTTTCGGACACGGTGAGGGGCGGACAGGTACATTCGACAAACATAAGGACGGTCGGTTATTCCGACCGCGGAAAATTTTTTGAGTCTACCGACGGATTCGTTACCGCGAGCGAGGGAGTTATGCTGACCGTAAAGGTCGCGGACTGTCTCCCGTTGCTCCTTTTCGATCCGGAAAACCGTGTGATCGCGGCAGTACACGCCGGATGGCGCGGGTCGGCTGCGGGAATCTGTGCGGAGGGGATCCGGAAAATGCGTGAACTCGGAGCGGACCCGGCAGTAATGAGAGCCGCAATCGGAGCGTGCATACACAGCTGCTGCTTTGAGGTCAGAGAGGATTTTGCCGACAGCGTAAGATCGATGTGTGGGAGTGAGCTTGCGCATAAGGTGATCCTGCACAGAGACGGCAGGATGTTTGCCGATATCGTAAAGCTGAACACCGAGGTGCTTCTCGGCTGCGGTATTCCCCCCGAAAACATTGACGTAAATCCCGCATGCACATGCTGTGAGAGTGGTATTTATTTTTCTCACAGGGCAACAGCAGGCCGTCGCGGAACGATGGCGGCAGTTATATCCCTGTGACGGTTTTATTTGCAAATGATAATCATATATAAATATAAAGGAAAACAGAAAGGGTAAAAATCCATGATAAAAGTTGAAAACCTCGGTAAACGGTACGGAGATAAATGGGTGGTCGATCACATCAGCTTCACAGTAGGCGAAGGCGAGATCGTCGGATTTCTCGGACCGAACGGTGCGGGAAAGACCACGACCATGTCCATGATAACCGGATTTCTGTCGTCAACAGAGGGTACGGTGCAGATCGGAGGAATAAATGTGCTTGAAGACCCGATCGGCGCCAAGAAGCAGATCGGATATCTCCCGGAAATTCCTCCGCTCTATATGGAAATGACGGTACGGGAATATCTGAACTTCATTTACGATCTGAAGGGCTGTACATTAAAGCGCGACGAGCATCTGAAGGAGATCGCCGAGACGGTACGTGTTGCCGACGTTTACAACAGGGTCATACGCAATCTGTCAAAGGGCTACCGTCAGCGTGTCGGAATCGCGCAGGCGCTTGTCGGCAATCCGAAGGTAATCATTTTTGACGAACCGACGGTCGGTCTTGATCCCAAACAGATCATTGAGATCAGGAACCTGATAAAGGCGCTCGGAAAGAATCATACGGTAATACTTTCAACCCATATTCTGCCCGAGGTGCAGGCGGTCTGCGACAGAATAATAATTATAAACAAAGGAAAGATTGTTGCGGACGAGCGTACCGAAGAAATATCAAAGGCGTTCAGTACGAACAGAAGGCTGTCTGTCAAGATATGCGGACCGCAGAAGGAAGTGCTTGCGGCAATAAAGGGTATAGCGGGCGTTTCGTATGCCGAGGTGCTCGGAAACCACGATCTCGATTCGACATCATATCTGATCGAATCGGAGCCGGGAATAGATGTCAGAAAATCGCTTGTCCGTACCGTTAATTCAGCAGGCTGGACAATGATAGGGCTTGAATCGATGGGAGCAAATCTTGAGGATATATTCCTTGCGGTTGTCGATGCGCCCGAGCCTGCCAGAAAGAAACGCCGCAGAGACAGGAATGTATCAAAGAAAGATGAAACTAAGGAGGGCGGACAGTAATGCTTGCCATATATAAAAGGGAACTGCGTTCCTATTTCGTATCCCCGATAGGATATATATTCGTTGCGATCTTTCTCGCGGCTGCCGGACTTGTTTTCTCCTACTGCACCCTTCAGCGTGGGACAAACTCTTCGGTTTCGGCATATTTTTCACTGCTTCTTGTGATATACATAGTGGTTTTGCCGCTGCTTACCATGAAGCTTTTTTCGGAGGAAAAGAAAAGCCGTACCGAACAGCTTCTGCTGACGGCGCCTGTCAGTCTTACCGGAATGGTTACCGCAAAATTCCTTGCGGCATATACCGTTTTTGCCGGAACATATCTCGTTTCCTGCATCGGATTTTTCACGCTTTACAAATACGGAAGTCCGAACGGTGCGATACTGCTCGGATCGTCGTTTGCGATTCTTCTGGCGGGCGGCGCATGTATCGCAATAGGAGTGTTCATTTCATCGCTTACCGAGAATCAGCTCGTTGCCGCACTTGTGACAATGGCGGTAATTATACTCTTTGTTCTTACCTCGGCATTCAACCGCTATATCGACAGCTATGTTATTCGGACAGTGCTCAGCTGGTTTTCGCTTATGGAGAGACTCACGAATTTCACCTACGGCTATTTTGACGTAAACGCACTTGTGTACTATATTTCACTTTCGTTTGTGTTCCTTTTCCTTACCGTGCGTGTGTATGAGAAGCGCCGCTGGGCGTGATTTTCGCAACCTCGGTGAAAAGTCGAAAGGAAATCAACTGTATGAAAGAAAAAAGAAAGATACTCAGCCGCTCGCTTGCGGCGCTGGTGACGGCAGTGACCGTCGTTGCCGTATTGCTTTTAAATGTTCTTCTGTCTGTCTTTGTGGGTGACAGAGCGGTGATCGATCTTACAAGCGAAAGATTCAACCGTATTTCGGACGAATCGAAAGGCATGCTCAAGGGTCTTGATCCCGACGAAAATAATTTTACGATATATTTTCTGGCGGATAAGGACGAACTGCAATCGACCGAGCTCGGATATTCGGTTACGGGCGGGGGATCGGAGGGCAGCCTGTGGGGAATGAAATATGTTTATGAGCTCGCCAAGGTTTTTGCGGAGAATTACAGCTTTGTCTCGGTAAAGCTTCTCAATATAAAAAAGGACGCCGATAAGCTGGAGCAATTCAGAACGACGGTCGGAACGAAGCTGACAAAGCAGGATGTAATTATCGACAACTATACCTACGAGACCGACAGTGACGGAAATGCAATCAGAGATGAAAACGGCGAGCCGATCATGCATCACAATTTCAGAGTGTGCAAGCGGGATTCGTTTTTCGTGTTCGATTCCGGAACTTCGCGTGTTTATGCCTTTAACGGCGATCTGAGATTCACATCGACAATACTCTCTCTTGCCGGCAAAAACCCGACAGTGTATTTCGTTTTGGGACACGGCGAGGAGGTCGGAGACGAATCGACGCTCGACGCATCAATGAATTCGGATTACGGCAAGGCAACCGCTCTGCGCGATCTTTTCTTCAGAGCGGGATTTGCAACAAAGAAGATCAATCTCGAAACCGAGTACGAAACGCTTTTTAAGGATGACAGCGCAAGAATCCTCGTTATATACGGTCCGAAGACCGATTATAAGGGAGCGTATGACGGCGGCACGGATGAAATTGCCGCAGTGCGGAAATTTCTCAACGGAATCGACCATAACGCAATGGTGTTCCTCGACAATACCGAAAATCCGCTCTCAAATCTTGAGGAATTTGTCTCGGATTATTTCGGGATAAACGTCGGTAAGTCGATCGTAAAGGATAACGGGGCGAACAGCCTGTCTCCCGACGGGTATACCTTCATTTCGGATTACGAGACCGATCAGTACAGCATCGGAATCAATCTGACGGCGCCCTTTTCAAATCTTGAATCAAAGCCGATGGCTGTTTTCGAAAATGCGAGAACCTTTACCATTCTGCCCGCTTTTTCGCAGAACGGAGGCTTTTACGACGACAGTACGGTAACGACCACCGGCGCGGTTTTCCGTGCACCCAAAAGCTCGGTGGCGGTTGAAGACGGAAAGCAGGTTGCCGATTTCGGCAGCGAAACTCCGTCGGCACTGATGGCACTTTGCCTTACCGATCGCTTCGACGAAAAGAGCAACCAGATAGAGGGCTATATGCTTTTCTGCGGAACGAGCGATTTTGCGGCGGATAAGTATGTCAATTCGGCATCCTATTGCAACGCCGATATACTTTACTATACGATGAGACTCATGGGCAGGGAAAATGTGCCCTTCAGTATAGACTTCAAGGTGATCAAAGGACAGGCACTTGAGAATATTTCAAAGGGAGAGGCGACCGGGCTTACCGTTTTGCTCTGCACGCTTGTTCCCGCTGTCATGGTCGTACTCGGGACCGTTGTGTTTGTCAAGAGAAGACACAGATAAGGAGAAGTGACGCAATGAACTTTTTGAAGAAAAGAAATTTCAGATACGGATCATTGGCGGTTCTCCTTACCGTTTCGGTAATTGCCGTGGTCGTTGCGGTCAATCTGATAGTCTCGACGCTCGCAACGAATTTCGGGTGGTTTTTCGATATGACCTCCGAAAACATGTACGAGCTGTCGGACGAAAGCAAGAAGCTGCTTGACCGCGTTGATAAGAACAGTGATGTCACGGTTTATTTTCTGACCGAGCCGGACAGGCTGACATCGGGTGTTCAGTCGTCAAATTACTTCGGACAGGCGACCGCATGGGGAATGAAGCCGATACATGAGATAGCAACCGAAATATCGGCGGGCTATCCGTTTGTTAAGATCGAATATCTGAACTATGCAAAAAATCCGCAGAAACTGCGGGAGATAACAGGCAAGGATTATGACGGCATAACCTTCCAGAGCACGCAGATTATCGTTGACAGCGTGAGCCGGACAACCGGTACGGACGGAACCGTCTATGATACCGCACATAATTACAGAATATTCAGCAGGGACGCGTTTTACACCTTCGGAGAAGCGGGAAATGTTTCGTCGTTTTGCGGCGATTACAGATTTGCCGCCGCAATCGGATCGCTGACTCTTCCGAACGGTTCGGCACCCGTCGCCTATTTCATAACCGGACACGGTGAAAAGGTCGGAAGCTATGACAGCGGTTCGACCGAAAAAAACACCGATTATTCAAGCGCTCAGTCGCTTTATCAGATACTCCGCGACTGCGGATACGATATCAGAAAGATCGATCTGAAATATGAGGATTTCGGGAAAGAGGACGACGCGCTTGCTGTTGTGTATTCTCCTTCGACCGATTTTCTTGCTCCCGAAAATTCGGACAGCTTCAACGAAACAGAAAAGCTGAATCTGTTTTTGAAGGAAAAAAATCATTCGCTTATGGTTTTCCTTGATCCGGGAACGAGGAAGCTTTCAAATCTTGAGAATTTTCTGAAAGAAAAATGCGGCGTTACGGCGGTCGATGCAAAGGTCGCCGACGACGGAGCAAATGCGGTTTCGGTGGACAGACTGTCGTTTGCCGGAAAAGCGGGCGGAGCATCGGTTGCATCGCGGATAGCAGGCGGATATGCCGCCGATAAAAAGGTAATATTTTCATCGGTACGACCGCTGATTATCGACAATGATGCGAAATCAACATCGGCAATATACGAGGTTCCCGACAGTGTTTCGGATAAAGAGCTGCTCGGTGCCGCACTCATGACGCTTACCGAAACCGAGAGCGGATCGCAGATTGCGATATGCGGGACCTCGGACTTTGTCGGTGACAGTTATACCGGCAATCCCGATTATGCAAACCGCGAGGTCATGCTTGAAACGGTTGCGGGCATTTCGGAGGCGGCAAGAGTACCGACCGGAGTATCGTTCAAGACCGTTATGACAGACAGGCTTGACATAACCAACAGACAGGCATTTATACTGACAGTAGTGCTTTCGGCAGGAATACCGCTTGTTTTTGCCTGTGCGGGAATCATTGTGTATTTGAGGAGGAGATATTCTTGAACACAGCAAAAGAACGAAAAAAGAATTTTCTTTCCGGACAAAAGGGACTGATTATAGGACTTGCGGTATCATTTGCGGTACTGCTTCTCGGATACTTCTTTATAATTCGTCCGCTCCTGAAGGATGACAAGAAGCCCGCGGGCAGTACGACCTCGCTTATATGGGAGGATGAACGGCTTGTTTCGGGCAATCAGCTGCTGCTCTATCCGGCTATCGCCGAGAACAATATCAATACAATAAAGATTCATAATCCGGATAATGATCCGAGGTATGTCGATTGGGGCTTTTTCTATAACAAGGACGAGGACGAGAGCAAAAATCTCGATGCGGATTCTTATTATCTGACCGGCTATGAATATGCCGCGTTCAAAAAAGAGTCCTTTTCCTATACGGCAATGGCGATAGGAACCGTGTACTGCTCGGCGAGAATAGAAGATCACTGTACCGATTTTTCGGCATACGGTCTTGATTATACCGATATAAACGAGAAAAAATATGTTGTGGTAACCACGCGTGACGGTGTAAGTCATACGATCGTGTTCGGCGACAAACTGCCGTCGGGCTCGGGATATTATGTGCGCAGTATAGATGAAAACGATATGCTTGATCCCGAAACGTCAAAGAGTACCGGCGAGCGGAAGGTGCGCGACTCGGTCTATATACTGACCGACGTTTATACATCAAACACATTGCTGTCAACTCCGATGAATCTGACGACGCCCGTGCTCGGCTTTCCGGCAAATACAAACTCGCGCCTGCAGGCGTTTGCACTCTGGATCGACGAGGACAAATATTATACCGATAAGCTTGATGAAAACGGAAATGTGGTGAAGGATGAAAACGGAAATCCGGTAAAGACACTGTCGCCGGCGATATATGCAAGACCGACAGACGTTTCGTCAAAGAACCCGTTTGCGGTTTTCGGCGGAATGTCGGTCTACGATATTGTCAGACCTTCCGGGTACTATTCATCTTCCTCTCTTGAAGACCTGATCGATCTGTTTGAGGATTTTCAGGGTTCAAGCGTCGTCGAAATGGCAAAGGAGATGACTGACAGCAATGGCGAATCCTACTACGGCTTTGAAAAGGAACTTTTGAAAAAGTACGGTCTTGACGATCCGTATTATATGTTGCTCTACCGTTCCAACAGTATCGATAACTATGTCTATTTCAGCAGACTTATTGACGGTGAATATTATTATGCGTATTCGCTGACATTCAACGTGATATGCAAGGTCGATATCTCAAAAGCATATTTCCTTTCATGGGATCTGAAAAAATTCATATCAAGCTCGGTGTTCTATCTCCAGATAGGAAACTGTAAATCGATAGAGATAACCGGAAACTATTTCGACCTCGGTGTGGATAACGACAGTCGTAAGGGAGAGCAGAATGTCAACCTGAAATTCAGACTTGACGGAAGCGGTAAGACTCTTAAGGTGATCGAAGTAAACTCGGGCAGATCGATCGATGTCAAAAATTTCAGACAGTTTTACAGAATACTTGCCGATGTGGCATTGCGTGAACAGGTGGATGACGCGCTTGCGAAAGAGGCGATGAAGCAGGATCCGATCGCAACCGTCAGGGTTGTGACTGCCGAAAGCATTGTCTATAAAAAGGATTCGTCGGGAAATGATACCGATGAAATCGATTTCACAAGACCGAGCGTGACCAAGGTTTTCAGATTCTATAAGCTGACAAACGGAAGAGTGCTTCTGACTATCGAAGATATAGACGAAAACGGAAAATCTTCCGGGGAGACGGGAAGCTTTTATCTTGTAACAGGCTCTGTCCACAAGATGCTCGGTGCCGCACTCGATGTGTATAACGGTATTGATGTTGATAATATCACAAGGGGATAAGCGATGAAGAAAAATATTTGCTTCCTTTGTATTCTGATCGTGATCGCATTGCTCCTGCCCGGATGTTCGGCGGGTAAGACGGTAATGAAGATCGGAAAGCTGAATGTCTCTTATGATATGCTGAGATATTTCACAAAGAACTATATGAACGGGTATGACGGAGTTAGCGAAGAAAGTTTCAGAACCGACGATGGACTTCGTAAAAAGCTTGATGATAATGTTCTTTCGTCTCTCAGGGAGCTTGCCGCATACGTAACGCTTGCCGATAAATACGGGGTGAAGCTCGACAGAGACGATAAGAGTACGGTCGATGGCAAGATTGCCGATATGAAAGCCGAATACAGCGATACCAAGGCTTATAAAAAGGGACTGGAGGAAGCGTATGCTACCGAGGCGGTCATACGTCGGATATATGAAATACAGCTCCTTTGCGATAAGCTTTACGATCGCCTTACAGACGGAAGCGACGACGCGTTCAGGTCGGATAACGAAACAATCGAAAAGGATATAGCCGACGGCAACTGGTTTTCGGCTGAATATATACTGATAACATATTCGTCGGAGGATAAGGAAAGCAGAAGAGAATACGCCGAAAAAATGCTTGAGGGCATGGATAAAAACAAGTCGCTCCGTGACCTGTATGATAAAAACAGTACCGTTTACGGGCTTGGAATATCATACGCCAGGATCGATGCGTTTACCTATACCCAGCAGAAGGAGTATTTCGAAAAAGCGGTCTGCGCACTTGAGGTCGGTCAGACAAGCGGGGTCACGGATACTGTTGACGGCTTTCTGATAGTCCGCAGACTGGAACTGTCACAGGCGTATATCGAGGATAAATTCATATCCGTTTTCTGCGTCGGCTATCTTGAGAGAGAATTTTTCAATCTCGTGGAGAAGACGGCGGGAGAGCTTGAAATCAGCTGTTCCAAGGGATATGAGAATATAAATTTCTGCGATATCGAATAATCCGAAAACAAAAAGCGAATATGCGGATGAAGTGTTTTCGGACTTTGGGTGCCGATCTTCTTTGAGAAGGTCGGCACGAATATAAAGAAAGGAATGGTCATAAGAATGAAAGCAGTAATTACCGTAACGGGCAAGGACGGCGTCGGTATAGTCGCAAAGACGAGTACAATGTGCGCGGAGTACGGAGTAAACATAGTTGATATATCCCAGAGCGTGCTCGGGGAGTATTTCGCGATGATAATGATTGCCGATATAAGCGGTATGACATTGCCGTTCAGCAGCTTCGTCGATAAGGCAAGAGACCTCGGAACTTCCTGCGGGCTTTCCATATCGGTGATGCACGAAGAAATCTTCAACACAATGCACCATATATGAGAGGCGACCGACAATGCAAATGATAACAAGACAGGATATTCTTGAGACAATCAATATGATCCGTTCGGAAAATCTCGATATCCGGACTATAACAATGGGTATATCGCTGTTCGACTGCGTGTCGGACGATGTCGGGAGACTGTGCGATAATATTTACGATAAGATAACATCAAGGGCAGAGCATCTGGTGCAAACAGGTGAAGATATCGCAAAAATGTACGGGATACCGATTATAAATAAGCGTGTATCGATAACTCCCGTTTCGCTTATAGGCGGAAAAGCCTCACCGGATGAATATGTGAGAATCGCAAAAACACTTGACCGCGCCGCAAAGACGCTCGGTATAAACTTTATCGGAGGCTATACGGCGCTTGTGCAGAAGGGAATGTCGTCAAATGCGGCGGCGCTCCTCGATTCGGTGCCGCAGGCACTTGCCGAAACCGATTATCTTTGTTCATCGGTAAACGCCGCATCAACCAAAGCAGGCATCAATATGGATGCAATAATAAAATGCGGAGAGATAATAAAAAGAACCGCAGAGCTGACGTCGGATAATGATTGCCTCGGATGTGCGAAGTTCGTTGTTTTCGCAAATGCGCCCGAGGACAACCCGTTCATGGCGGGTGCGTTCAACGGAATGGGTGAGCCCGAAACGGTCATCAATGTGGGTGTGTCCGGTCCGGGTGTTGTTGCGTCGGCGATAAAGCGTGCGGGAGACTGCGATCTGTCCGAGCTTGCCGAAACGGTAAAGCGGACGGCATTCAAGATAACAAGAGTCGGACAGCTCGTCGCAAGAGAAGCCGCTGACAGGCTCGGGGTGCCGTTCGGAATAGTCGATCTGTCGCTTGCACCGACTCCCGCAATCGGTGACAGCGTTGCGAGAGTGCTCGAAGAAATGGGACTTGAAAGATGCGGAGGCTGGGGGACAACGGCTTGTCTGGCACTGCTCAACGATGCGGTGAAAAAGGGCGGAGTTATGGCGTCCTCTCATGTCGGCGGACTTTCGGGTGCGTTTATTCCGGTGTCCGAGGATGAGGGAATGATATCCGCGGCATCCTGCGGCGCACTGACACTGAGTAAGCTTGAAGCGATGACCGCGGTCTGCTCTGTGGGACTTGATATGATCGCGGTTCCCGGGGATATCCCGACAGACGTCATATGCGGAATAATCGCCGATGAGTTGTCAATAGGGGTTGTGAACACCAAGACCACGGCGGTAAGAATAATTCCCGCAATCGGCAAAAACGTCGGCGAAAATGTCAGCTTCGGCGGACTTCTCGGTGAGGCGCCGGTAATGGACGTTCTGAGATACAGCCCGTCCCGCTTTATACATCGCGGCGGTCGTATTCCCGCACCGATCCAGTCGCTTAAAAACTGAAACAGAAATAAAAAATCACGGAAGCAATTATTGCTTCCGTGATTTTTTCGGTCGTTATCCGCGGGAACGCTTCAGTATGGCGGCAACGTCTGTTTTTTCAATTGTTACTCCCGGATAATAGGCGGCAACGATCGCTTCGGCACCGTATCCGTCAAGCGCGAGCGCAATCGCGCCCATGTGACTCATTCCGAGTCCGTTGCCCTCGCCGAGCGATCTGAACAGATATTCGTTTCCGGAGTGTTCAATGGTAAAATCTGTTGACGGTATTCCGAGCAGATCGGCAAAATCGGTGCCGCTGATCTCCTTTTCTCCGAGGCTGACCTTTGCCACGCGTCCGGCAGGCGTTCTGGCGGTTATCTCAACTGCGGTCGCGTCTGTTTCATATCGTCCTTTGACAAGCGCTTTCAGAATGTCTTCGGATATGCGTGTAAGCTCTTCGTGCTTTCCTTCGTAGCTTCTTACGGAACGCAGATACGGATAGTCCTTTCCGCAGACCGCCTCAGCGTTTTCGGTCAGCAGATATGATGATTTGTGCGTGAGCGTAAGCGCAACCGCTCCGTCATAGCAGATCGACAGCCCGATGACGGTTGAGACGGTTGACGATATTTTGCCGAAGAAAGCATCGGCAACGGCTTTGCCGTATTCGTCAGCCGCCTGCTCCGGAGAGAGATATCCGGTGCCGTCGTCGGCACTGTCGCAGAAATCGGCGGATTTGTCTGCGGCATGACTGCATCTTCCGCACAGATAAAGCAGCCTGCTTTCGACGGCAAGGCAGATTGCACGCATAGCCTCGTCGGGATAGTCGATTGACGGATCGGTTATTGCCGCAACACAGCCGACAAGAAAATCGTCAAAGCTCATTTCACTTATAGTGTCGGTCTTTGTAAAGTAAACATTTACGTTACGCCCCCGGGAATCGTTTTTGTCACATGATGACAGGATCATAGCCGGAAGCGCAAAAGCTAGCAGGAGGGCAAAAAGCGAACACAGGAATGTTGTCAGTCTCTTGTTCAATACGGGCACTCCTTTCGGTTTTGCAGTATAATATCATTATGCCAAAAAAACGACTTTTATGCAAAAAAGCAAAATATCGATTGACATTGAATAAAAAATAGTTTATAATAATCACGGCATGTAATTAATCGGTTTGTGACCGGTGAATGGAGGATAATATGACAAAAGCAAGCGTAAAAGAATTTGTGTTCGGTGTTATGCCGGATAAAACCATCGTAAAAGGCTTTGAACTTTCGGCGGGAGATCTTGCCGTTACCGTGACTGCATACGGCGCCCGTATACAGAAGGCGATATTTGACGGAAGCTCGGTGATCTGCGGATTTGACAGCCTTGAGGCTCAGATGAAGGATACGACCTACCAGGGTTCGACCGTGGGCAGATACGCAAACCGTATTTCGGACGGCAAATTCGTTCTGAACGGCAAGGAGTATACGCTTGCGTGCAACGAAGAGTCACGCGGAGAGCATCTGCACGGCGGATATGTCGGATTTTCCGCACATGTGTGGGAAATTGCGGGAACAGACGTGACAGCGGATTCGGCATCGGTTACGCTGAAGCTGGATGCGGCTGACGGAGAAGAGGGCTATCCCGGCGCACTTACCGTTTATGTCCGCTTTACCGTTTCGGACAATTCGATAAGGCTTGATTATAAGGCGGTCAGCGACAAGGATACGATTATCAATATGACCAACCACAGCTATTTCAACCTGTCGGGAATCGGAAACGGCAGTATTCTCGATCATAAGCTTACATTGAACTGTGATAAGTATGTCCCGGTAAACGACAGACTTATACCTTACGGAACGCTTGCAGATGTAACGGGAACACCTTTCGACTTCCGCATGGGCAAAGAGATCGGACAGGATATAAATAAGGAAGATGAACAGCTTGCGATCGCAGGCGGATACGATCACTGCTTTGTACGTGAAAACGGTACCGAAAAAGCAGAACCGGAATGGCTCGGAAGCATCGAATCACCGATCAGCGGCATAAAGATGGATATACTTACGACAGAGGGCGGTATGCAGATGTATACCGGTAACTATCTTACCGACGACAATCCCTTCTTCGGTACAATAAAGCAGACGAAGAACGGCGCCGTCGCGCTTGAATGTAACCGTATGCCCGATTCGCCCAATCAGAAGAATTTCCCGTCTCCCGTATTGCGCGCAGGTGACGAATACAGACAGATTACTGTTTATAAGTTTTCAAAGAAAGCGTAATTTTTATACGGATTGACGCGGTACCGCGTCAATCCGTATTTTTTTCATGTTTATTTTTGGAAATCATCATATAACCGTCACATTCGGTGTGTATAATCGGAGCATAGACAGAGGAGGAATGATTATGAGCTCTGAATTTGAAAAGAATGAAAACAATATCGAAAACGAAAATAATGAGTTCGCCGTGCAGAACGGAGAACCGAACATCGGTAAAACAGACCCGGAGAACCACGACGTGAGTAATGACAGACCCGAGTATGAATACGGGTTTGACAGCAGAAGCGGGACATATTCATACAGCGGCTCGAATGCGGGCAGTGAATCGAAGAAGAAAAAATCGGGTAAAGGACGCGGTGCGCTTGTTGCCGCACTTTGTATCTGCCTTGTACTCTCCTGCGGTCTCGGAGGGGTGGCTGGATTTCTCGCCGCATCTTTCGCAAAGAATATAGGTGTCGGCGGGTCGTCGGGAGGCGAAACTCCGACGCCGAGCGCAACCGTCGAAAAATATACGACAATAATCGAAAATACCGCAACCAATCAGGAAACCGCGGTGTCAAAGGCAGCGGCGGCGGCACATCCCTCGGTTGTGATAATCAACGTGTATGCAAGCGAAGAATACGAGAAGGTCGGTCAGCCCTCCGGTTCGGGCTCGGGTGTCATCTGGACGGCGGACGGATATATCGTAACCTGTAATCATGTTGTTGAAAACGCAAATCTGATAAAGATCACACTCTCCGACGGAAGCGTTTATTCCGCCGATGTCGTCGGTACCGATTCCAAGACCGATATAGCGGTACTCAGGATAACTCCCGCCGCAGGAACCACTCTCACTCCCGCGGTCATCAGGGCAAGCGACCTTGTGCTTGCCGAAACCGTAATTGCAATAGGCAATCCGCTCGGTGTTCTCGGCGGTACGGTGACCACCGGTATTCTGTCTGCACTTGAAAGGACGATAACCGTCGAAGGACAGTCGATGACTCTCCTGCAAACCGATGCCGCAATCAATTCGGGTAATTCCGGCGGCGGTCTGTTCGATATAAACGGCTCGCTTATCGGCATTGTCAACGCAAAATCGGTCGGTACAAACGTCGAGGGAATCGGTTTTGCAATACCGATCACTACCGTAAAGGAGATTGCCAATGAGCTGATAAGCAAGGGCTATGTCACCGGACGCCCGTTGCTCGGAGTGTCGGTTGTAAATGTAACGAGTGAAAATTACAGCTATATTTTCAGTGCGGGATATTACCCCGAGCTTGAGAAGTACGCAACCAAGACGGTACGCGACGGATGGGGAATGACCAGAAAAACAGTTGTTCCGGGCGTTTACGTCGTCGATTGCTCACTGGTTTCGGGCTATGAGTCGGGCTCCGATTCGCTGATGTACGGAGATAAGCTGCTTTACGTCGGCGAGACAGAGGTCTCGGGTCTTACCGATGTCAAAAGCGCACTGTCCGATTATAAAGCGGGCGAAACGATATCGGTGACCGTGCTGCGTAATCAGACCACTACGATCATAGTAAAGATAATTCTCGGTCAGGCAGGCGAAAAGAAAAACTGATTTATTCGGGGACGTCGGGAAGACCGCCGTCCCCACGGAGGCATTTTTATGAAGCATATTCTGATAGTTGACGATGAAGAAAAGATACGCTCTCTTATACGCAAATATGCCGAGTTTGAAGGCTATGCGGTTGATGAGGCGTCAAACGGACTTGATGCATTAGAGCTTTTCGGTAAAAACCGCTACGATCTTGTGGTTATGGATATAATGATGCCAGGGCTGGACGGGCTGTCCGCAAGTAAAGAAATACGGAAAAAATCGGACGTTCCGATAATAATGCTTTCGGCGCGCGGTGAGGAATATGACCGTATCGGCGGATTTCAGCTCGGCGTCGATGATTATGTGGTCAAGCCGTTCTCGCCGAAGGAGCTGATGCTCCGCATTGAGGCGATACTCAAGAGAACATCCGCCCGTGCGGAGGACAAAGACGCGGCTGATAATACCGAAGGAAGAGATGTGTTCAGACTGGAGGGACTTGAGGTCGATTTTACCGCACGCGTTGTGAAGATCGACGGAAAGCCCGCGGATATGTCGCCGAAGGAATACGAACTGCTCTTCTATCTTGTGCGTAACAGAAACATAGCGCTTTCGCGTGAAAAGCTGATCTGCGAGGTCTGGGGTTATGATTTCTTCGGCGATGACCGCACGCTTGATACTCATATCAAACTGCTCAGACATTCGCTCGGACCGTACAGTAAATTTATCGTGACGCTCAGGGGGGTAGGATATCGGTTTGAGAGCAGTAAGTAAGGAAAACGGCGCAAAATCGAAGATATTCTTCTGTTTTGTTGTTTTTACGGCGGTCACGCTTGTCCTTCTTGTTGTACTTCAGGTCTTTTTCCTGAAATATATTTATCGCTCCATAAAAATCGGAGAGATGCGGGAGGCGGCAAACGAAGTCGCCTCCGCGTATAATGAGGACCGCTTTTATTCGGTTGCGGATAAAGCTTCCGATAAATACGGAGTGTGTATGCAGCTGTTCGATCCGACAAGTGGGGACAGAAAAAGGCTGTCGGCAGCCGTAACGGCAGGATGTATGCTTTACGATCTTTCGGGTAACGATTGTATGACGATCTACATGAAGGTTTCCGGATCGGGTAAGAAGCTGTCGGTTTTTGATCTGAGTGTTACTCCCGAACGTCCGGGCTTCAGAGACGGTCAGCGTATGCAAAATGCGGAAATTTCCGATTTTTCACTGTTTTCGGGCAGTGAACAGGGAAATGTCGTGCTTGCACGACTGATTGAAACCGAGAACGGTGATAATGTCTTGCTGATGGTCAATGCATACCTCACGCCGGTGAGCACTGTTACCGGTACAATAGGGGTGATAATTGCGGTAATCTCGGTGATACTTGTTGTTCTTGCCGCCGTTATGGCAGGCTATCTGTCGGGAAATATCGCAAAACCTCTCATCAGAATGAACAATCGTGCAAAATTGCTCGGCGAGGGTAATTATGATGTGCGTTTTGACGAAAACGCCGGGTATCGGGAGGCGGACGAGCTTGCATCAACTCTGAACAGGGCAGCCGCCGAGCTTTCCAAGGTCGAAGAACTGCGCAGGGAGCTTATAGCGAATCTGTCACATGATCTGCGCACACCGCTTACTCTGATTTCCGGTTACAGCGAGATCATGAGGGATATTCCCGGTGAGGTCACACCCGAAAATCTCCAGACAATAATCGACGAGGTCGGAAGGCTCAGCTCGCTTGTGAACGATATGCTTGAGGTGTCAAAGATACAGAGCGGAAATGTAACGCCGCATCCGGAGGATATCGATCTTTCGGAGGAGCTTGACAGGATTCTTCAGACCTATAAGACGCTTGCCGGCAGAATGGGGTATGAAATAATCCTCGAAAAGACCGGCGACGGGCACGTGTGCGCCGACCGTTCACTGATTGTACGCGCCGTAATGAACCTTATAAACAACGCGATGACATACACCGGAGAGGACAAAAAGGTGATCGTGCGGATGACAGGCAGGGAAAGCGCGGTCAGAGTGGAGGTTTCGGACAGCGGTGCGGGGATTCCGCCGGAGAAGCTGAATCTGATATGGGATCGATACTATAAGGTCGATTCGGAGCATAAGCGTGCACAGCAGGGCAGCGGACTCGGACTGTCGATAGTAAAATCCGCGCTCGGAATGCATGGCGGAAAGTACGGCGTGCGGAGCAGAGAAGGGAGCGGAACGACATTCTGGATAGAACTTCCGCGTGACTTCGGCTCGGCAATAACAGACAAATAAGCAAAACCGCTTCTGCCGACGCAGAAGCGGTTTTTCAGTCGATGTATAAAATATCAATGCCGTCGCAGTCGCAATCGGTACAGACAGTAACAATCGTATTGTTGAATTCGGTGTGAAAGAAGCGGTGCGGAAGGTCGGGAAGTGTTATCGGTATGCCGCAGGAGAGCCATTTGCCGTAGCTTTCGTATTCGGTCCACAGCCTGATGCGCTCTTTCGGGTCGGATGGAATATCCTGCCCGAGATATCTGCGCATGAGTCGGTCGGATATCGGCTTTATGCATTGGATGTCCACCCCTATCTCGCAATCTCCGACGGCAACCGCAACAGCGCCGCACGTGTGTGAAATATTGAAGCGCAGTGTGCAGTCATCGGTGTACGGCTTCCCATGTGTCCCTTTTTTTATTTCCCCGCGTATGCCTGCAATTCTGAGAATATCGATGGCAATTTCAGATTGCTCGGTGTGGGTCAGGTTACCTGCCGTTCTTTTCAGAAACAGTTTTGCTCTTGCCATTATTCGTGTAACCTCCGAAGGGTGACGGAACGGTAAATCGGTCTATGAGAGGAATAAAGAGAGAAAAAAATGCAATCGACGGGTATATACCGTCTATGTGGGCATAAAGGCGGAGAAACATTGCACCGGCGCCGATCAGTAAGCCGTAGATCATCCTTCCGTATGTCGATGTCGGAGTAAATCTGTTCGGAGCGGCAATGAATACCGATCCGAAAAAGATTCCTCCGCTCAGCGTCTGCGATATTGCAAACTGATAATATTCGACGTTGTCGGGAGCAAATTCAAGTGCAACGACAAATGCGGAAACTATTGCGGCGATCGGTATTTCCCATGATATATGTCCTCTCAGTATCAGGTATATTCCGCAAACCAATATCAGGATGACCGAGATTTCGCCGATCATTCCGTCGCATCTGCCGAGAAAGATGTCGGATGCCGGGAAATCCGGAAGCTCGCCTTTCATCAGGATGTCGAGCGTGGAGACGGTGCGTTCGTCGTTTGAAAACAGGTATCCCGCGGAAAAATTTGCGGTCAGCGCAAGCATGACAGTATAGGCGGTCGCGATCGGGGATACAGCTTGCCCGAAAAGCCGCAGGACGGCGACAGCTGCAAGATCAAACAAAAGAACCGCCGCAAGCGATGCGTTTGCGGGTAACATGCATACAACACAGATGCCGATAAAAATCGGATACAGATCAAAAGGGTGTATGTCCTTTTTCAGTATTTTCCGTATGAAAGTCCGTATCAGAAGGTCGGTAAGAAAGGAAAAACCGACCGAAATAAGACATAAAAGCGGAACTCTGAACGAAAAACGGAAGGTCGCCCATATTATCAGAGGCAGCAGTGCGATCACCTGTTCAAGAATCACTGAATGGCTGTTGTTGCCCGAGTGCAGAAAAGGAAGCGGTAAACTGCACGTGTTTTTGCTGTCATTCACCTTGTTTGTCCTCCTTTTCCGTTTTTTCAGCCGTATTTTCGGCAATAAGCTGTCTGAGATCTATACCGGACGGGCAGACGAAGCTGCAACAACCGCAGCCGATGCAGATGCCGGCGGTATGCGTAACATAGTCACCGAAAAACAGTTTTTCGATCAAGGCTGTTACCGGGTGCCTGTTTTTCAGTCCGGACAGCTTCGTGGGTATAAGGTACATCGGACAGACACTTTCACATTTTCCGCAACCGATACAGTCGGTGTGCGGAAGCTTTTTTCCGCCGACAATTGTCAGAGAATATGTGTGCGGACCCGTAAGATCGGTCTTTTTCCGAAGATTTCCGTTCATTATTCCGTTTTCGATAACAGTATCCGATGCGCTTGAACAGATGTCGGTCAGATCACCTGTCTTCGTGTACAACGGAACCGAAAAAATAAAGCTTTCTTCTGCAAGCGGACCGCCGATAAAAACAAACGGATGTGTGTATGGGGTTCCGCTTACGAAAGCGTCGTAAATTGCAACCGCAATGTCGGCGGAAATAACAAGAAGACCGGAGGTTTCAGCCGACTTTGAAACGCCGAGCTCTTTGCCTATCAGAAGGTTGTATAACAGACGATCGTTGTCCGACGGGTAGATCGGATGAATACCGATCGTACTGACAGTGTCATCTCCGACAGTCAGTGCGCCGATCCGCTCCGAAAGCTCCCTGTCACCTTCGGCTGTGACAATCGATCCTTCCGTTATACCGAGCGCATACATTGTGAGTTTTGCCGCACCGATGATTTTTTCGGGGAACAGACAGGCGATCTGTCTGTTCAGCGATATATACGGCTGACTGTCAAATGCGGTGACGGCAAGCCGATATGATTTGCCGTGTGCGCGCATAAGCTTGTCGGCAAGTGAGGGATAGGTCCTGTCCGGGATGGCAAAGCGTCTGATACGGTTTATAAATTCATCGGCTGTAATTCCCGATGCGAGCTTTCCCGTTTCTTCGTCATACGGAAGACATTCGGGGGACAGCTCGTTTTTGTGATCGTTTGAAAGGGTGATCGAGCCGTCTGCTTCAAATGCAGTGACGCTGCCGGACACGGGCGACAGAACCGGGAAACACCGGTCATCGGCAATAATCGTTCCGACAAAAACCCGTTCCCCTACCGAAACACTTATTTCATGTCCGGAAATCACGGATGACGGAATCGTTAGGCTGTCCGGTGCAGGGAAGCTGTCGGCAGACGCAGGCAGGCTGTTTGAATTGTAAGACGAAAAATCAATTCCGCCTCTTATCGATCGACGCATACATAAGACCTCCGTGTTTTTTCCTCATCTGATATTATACAGCAATAAACGGTTAAAATCAATGACTAAACGGTTAATAAAAAAATATTTTGTAAATGAAACGACGAAAAATAAGATTTTTTTTAAAAAGCTATTGACAAATCGTTATGTATGTGATATAATACCCAAGCTTGGGGCGTTGAGCCTCGGTGACAATATTTTTGGCGGAATAGCTCAGCTGGCTAGAGCAACCGGTTCATACCCGGTAGGTCATAGGTTCAAATCCGATTTCCGCTACCAGGCCCGTTGGTCAAGCGGTTAAGACACGGCCCTTTCACGGCTGTAACATGGGTTCGATTCCCGTACGGGTCACCACAGTAATAAAGTGAAAACAAAAGCTCCCGATGTCGGGAGCTTTTGTTTTTCGCACCGTTGACAAAATGCGTTTTTCTGATATAATTTATGTAGCTTTAATTCCGAAGGTGAAAATAAATGAAAGAAGATTTTTTCGTTGACTGGAATCCGTGGCACGGATGCACAAAGATCAGTACCGGATGCAGATATTGCTATGTGTACCGTCAGGATGAGATGTACGGTGCGGCAGTAGCCAGCAGTGTTTGCCGTAAAACGCAAAATTTCGGACTTCCCGTGAAGAAAAAACGGGACGGAAGCTATAAAATAAAGTCGGGAAGCTATGTCTATACCTGTTTTACCTCTGATTTTCTTCTTGACAGCGCCGATGACTGGCGTGAAGACTGCTGGAAAATGATGCGGGAACGCAGTGACTGCTTTTTCTGCTTTTTTACAAAAAGAATCGACCGTCTCGCCGATTGTCTTCCGCACGATTGGGGGGACGGATATGATAATCTTGCGATCGGCTGTACGGTCGAGAATCAGGATCGCGCCGACTATCGTCTCCAGATATTCAACAGCCTTCCGATAAAGCACAAAATGATAATTGCGGCGCCACTGCTCGGTCCGATAAATCTGTCACAGCATCTGAACGGCGGTATACAGAGCGTGTCGGTGAGCGGCGAATCGGGGACTGATGCACGGATATGCGATTATAAGTGGGTGCTTGATATAAGACGGCAGTGTGTCGAAAAAAATATACCGTTCAGTTATCACCAGACAGGCGCACATCTGATAAAGGACGGCAAAAGATATAATATAAAGAGATCGTTGCAGATCTCTCAGGCAAAACGTGCGGGGATAGATTTTATGACCGAATACGGATTTCTGCCGAAAACCGCAGATTGTGATAAAGGAGAATGATTATGATAATAACCGAAATAAGCCGCGGAGATGTAAAAGACTATATAATTACTGCATTAAAAATACACTTGTCTCGCTTGAAGAATGTGAGCTTGAGTTTGATTTCCTGCTCGGATACGCAAAGGATAAAGGATATTACAGCCTGACCCTCAATGTCTGGGCTGACAATCTGGGTGCGCTCGGGTTCTACGAGAGAGAGGGACTCAGAGCACAGAAGATCGGTATGGAGAAAATAATCGACAGATAAGAAAAAAACAATCCGGAAGGCATTGCCTTCCGGATTGTTTTTGTATAAATCCGTATCAGTTTTCGTACAGATTTCCGAGCTTGGTAAGTCTTTCGTACTTAGCCTTTGCGTTTGCTTCTGCCTTTGCAAACAGTTCCTTTGCTCTTTCGGGGAAGGACTGTGCAAGACGCGCATAACGTGTCTCACCCGTAATGAATTCCTGGTAATCGGTTGTGGGAGCCTTGCTGTCAAGCGTAAACTTGTGCTCTGCTGCGGGATTGAATCTGAAGAGATGCCAGTAGCCTGCATCAACAGCCTTCTTCATCTCGCTCTGGCAGTTGGTCATACCGCCCTTGACACCATGCATTTCGCAGGGTGCATAGCCGATGATAAGAGAGGGTCCCGGATATGCCTCAGCCTCTGCAATTGCCTTGATGCACTGATTCATGTCGGCACCCATTGCAATCTGAGCTACATATACATAACCGTAGGACATAGCCATCTCGGCGAGGTTCTTCTTGCCGATAGCCTTGCCGGCAGCGGCAAACTGTGCAACCTGACCCATGTTGGATGCTTTGGAAGCCTGTCCGCCGGTGTTGGAGTAAACCTCGGTATCAAATACCATTACATTGACATTTTCGCCCTGTGCAAGTACGTGGTCAAGACCGCCGAAGCCAATGTCGTATGCCCAGCCGTCGCCGCCGAAGATCCATACAGACTTCTTTGCAAGATAATCCTTCTCGTCGAGGATCTTCTTTGCAAGTGCGCCGCATGTGGGACATCCGGCAACAGCCTCAAGTGCTTTGATAAGCGCATCGGTTGCGGGACCGTTTGCTTTTCCGTCGTCCTTTGTTGCAAGATAACCTGCGATTGCAGCCTTGAGCTCCTCGGAAGTGGTTGTTTCGGCAAGCTCGTTTATGTAGCCGATCAGCTTCTCGCGGATCGCCTTCTGTCCGACATACATACCGTAGCCGTGCTCAGCATTATCCTCAAACAGTGAGTTTGCCCAAGCCGGACCCCTGCCGCTGTCCTTGTTTACCGTGTAAGGAGTTGCGGGAGCCGAGCCGCCCCAGATGGAAGAACATCCGGTAGCGTTGGAAATATACATTCTTTCGCCGAAGAGCTGTGTGATAAGACGTGCGTAAGATGTTTCCGCACAGCCCGCACATGAGCCGGAGAATTCAAGCAGCGGCTGGTTGAACTGCGATCCCTTGACCGAGTTGTCCGCAAAAGGAGTTTCTTTCTTGGATACGTTTGCAACTGCGTAGTCGAATACGGGCTGCTGGTCAAGCTGTGTTTCCTGAGGAACCATCTCAAGTGCGCCGACCTTACATACCTTGACGCAGAGTGCGCAACCCATACAGTCGAGAGGAGATACAGCGATCGTGAACTTGTAATTCTCGCAACCCTTGCCGATCATCTTCGCGGTGAACTTTGTCTCTGCGGGAGCGGCTTTTGCCTCCTCCTCGGTCATTGCAAAGGGACGTATGGTAGCATGAGGACATACAAACGAACACATGTTACACTGGATACATTTGTCGGAATGCCATTCGGGAACGGTAACCGCAACGCCGCGCTTTTCGTAAGCGGCAGCACCCTGCGGGAAGGTACCGTCAGCCATATCCTTGAAGGTGGATACCGGCAGACTGTCACCGTTCATTTTTCCGACGGGGTTGAGGATTTCCTTTACGAACTTAACAAGCTCGGGACGGTTGCCCTCGACATGCTCTTCAACGGGAGTCGTGTCAACGGTCTTCCATGCTTCGGGAACGTCAACCTTCACGATTGCGTCAACGCCTGCGTCAATTGCCTTGTAGTTAAGCTCAACGACAGCCTCGCCCTTCTTGAGGTAGGACTTCTTTGCCATGTACTTCATGTATTCGACAGCCTTGTCGATAGGCATGATGTTTGCGAGCTTGAAGAATGCCGACTGGAGAATGGTGTTGGTGCGCTTGCCCATTCCGATCTCAAGTGCCTTGTCGATCGCGTTGATTATGTAGAAGTGGATGTTGTTGTTTGCGATGTAAGACTTTGCTTCGTTCGGAAGATGTCTGTCAAGCTCTTCGGGGGTCCACTGGCAGTTGAGCAGGAAGGTTCCGCCCGGCTTTACATCGTTTACGATCTTGTAACCCTTGACCATGTAGGAGGGGTTGTGGCAGGCAACAAAGTCAGCCTTGTTGATGTAATAGGGAGATTTGATGGGCTTGTCGCCGAATCTCAGGTGAGAGATCGTAACGCCGCCCGTCTTCTTCGAGTCATACTGGAAGTATGCCTGAATGAACTTGTCGGTGTGGTCGCCGATGATCTTGATCGAGTTCTTGTTTGCGCCGACTGTTCCGTCACCGCCGAGCCCCCAGAACTTGCAGGAGATGGTACCCTTTGCAGAGGTGTCCGGCACAGCCTTTTCGGGAAGTGACAGACCGGTAACGTCGTCAACAATGCCGAGGGTGAATCCGTTCTTGGGTTCGTCGGCGTCAAGATTTTCATATGTCGCAAAGATCGATGCGGGAGTTGTGTCCTTGGAACCGAGACCGTATCTGCCGCCGACAATCTTTATGCCGCTGACGCCGCACTGTGCAAGTGCCGTAACAACGTCGAGATAAAGCGGTTCGCCGAGAGCGCCGGGTTCCTTTGTGCGGTCGAGAACCGCAATCTTTTTAACGGTCGAGGGAATAACCTCTGCAAGCTTCTTTGCAACGAAAGGACGGTAAAGGCGAACCTTTACAAGACCGACCTTTTCGCCTGCCGCAAGTTTGTAATCGATTACTTCTTCGATAACGTCGCAGACAGAACCCATTGCAATGATGACCTTTTCGGCATCGGGAGCACCGTAATAGTTGAACAGGTCGTAGTTTGTTCCGAGCTTTTCGTTGACCTTGCCCATGTACTCTTCGACGATTGCGGGAAGAGCATCGTAGTAGGGATTGCATGCTTCTCTGTGCTGGAAGAAGATGTCTCCGTTTTCGGCAGAGCCGCGGAGAACGGGATGCTCGGGGTTTATCGCACGTGCACGGAACTCCTTTACCGCGTCCATGTCGACCATTTCGGCAAGATCCTTGTAGTCCCACACTTCGATCTTCTGGATTTCGTGAGATGTGCGGAAACCGTCAAAGAAGTTGATGAACGGAACGCGACCCTTGATGGTTGCAAGGTGAGCTACCGCACCGAGATCCATGATCTCCTGCTGGTTGGATTCGGCAAGCATTGCAAAACCGGTCTGACGGCAGGCATAGACGTCGGAGTGATCTCCGAAGATGTTGAGCGCATGGGAAGCCACACAGCGCGCGGATACATGGAATACGCAGGGAAGAAGCTCGCCTGCGATTTTATACATATTCGGGATCATGAGAAGCAACCCCTGTGAAGCTGTGTAGGTTGTGGTGAGCGCACCTGCGGCAAGAGAGCCGTGAACGGCACCTGCGGCGCCTGCCTCCGACTGCATCTCAATGATCTTTACGCGCTCTCCGAAAATGTTGCGGGCGGGTTCGCCGAATACATTCTTGTCAGTTGCCGACCATGTATCGGTTACTTCTGCCATAGGCGATGAAGGGGTAATGGGGTAAATCGCTGCAACCTCAGTGAACGCATAGGACACATGGGCGGCGGCGGTATTACCATCCATAGAAAGCTTTTTTCTTTCCATTTCTTTTAATTCCTCCGGTATATGTTTTTGATATTTTGATATAATGTTATCAATCATCATGATTGTACCACAAAAGCGGTCTTATGTAAAGAGCTTTTTCAAAATTATTTGTGGTTTTTTTGTAAACTCAAGGGCAGATGCGGTCAAAAACGACGCATCTGCCCGCGCTTCTTCAGTTGTATGCTTTTATTATGCGTTCAGCCTTTTCCGCAAACGCTTTGTCTTCGAGCAGTCCGAGATTTTCGATCCTGTTCTCCTGTTCGATTACCGCGTCAAGCGAGGGACGTGTGCGCGGATGGCGCGGCGTGAAAACGGTACAGCAGTCCTCGTAGGGAAGGATTGAGGTGTCATAGGTTCCGATCTTTCTCGCCGTCACGACTATTTCTTCCTTGTCCATTCCGATGCACGGACGGAATACCGGCATGTCGGCGACCGAATCGGTCACGTTCAGTGCAAGCATAGTCTGTGACGCGACCTGCCCGAGCGATTCGCCGGTAATAAGCGCATTGCACCCGCGCGCGTGTGCGAGACGTGAGGCAAGACGCATCATGACCCTGCGAAGGATAAGGGTGAAATATTCTTCGTCGGCATGCTGTTTTATTTCTTCCTGTATTTCGGTCAGATTCATGGTGTGAACAGTCATTCTGCCCGCGTATTCGCAGATCTCGGCGGCAAGAGTCATCACTTTTTCACGAGCCATTTCGGAGGTGTAGGGGATCGACTCAAAGTAAATCGACTCAAGCTCCGCACCCCTCTTTGCCATCATGAACCCGGCAACCGGAGAGTCGATTCCGCCCGAGAGCAGAAGCATTGCTTTGCCCGCAGAGGCACCGGGCATGCCGCAGGCTCCCTTTTCGGCGCCCGCATGCAAAAATGCGTACTTTTCACGGACTTCGACGTTTATCACAACTTCGGGTGAATGAAGATCGACACATATCCCGGGGACCGTGTCAAGAATCACGGCTCCGATCTCGGCTGAAAGCTGCGGAGATGTCATCGGGAACCGCTTGTCCGAACGCTTTCCTTCAACCTTGAAGCTTCTGACGCCGACAAGAAACTGCGGAAGATATCCGGCGGCAGCGTCGAGTATCGCCCGGAGGTCTTTTTCGACTGCTATCGCCCTTGAAAGCGAGGATATGCCGAAAACCTTTTTAGCACGTCTGTATGCTTCATCCATGTCGCAGTCATCGTCCGTCGGCTCAATGTAAAGAGTTGACTGTGAATAATAAATGTCAAAATTGCCGACATCCCTGAGCCTTCGGCGCATCTGCCCCGCCATCATGTGTTCGAAGGTCGATTTGTTCAGACCCTTCAGAACAAGCTCGCCGTATTTGCAGAGAATAAATTCTTTTGCGTTGTTCATATTGCTTTCGCTATCCGTTCCTTTCGATAATGCTCTGTATGTTATCCCATGTCCATTTCGGGAGCCTTTGGACCGCTCCGAACATGCCGTCGGTGCATCGGTTCCACTGATACATTTCCGCACCGCTGCCGCTTCCGATCCTTGCGTTTTCGGTTGTCGATGACCGACGCTCACTGTCGGTCATCCCGAAATAGAAAAGACCCTGTCCATTGGACGCTCCGCTTCTCTCCCATGTCGGATCGCAGTGAAAACTGCTTCCGTCTATCGTTATAAGACTCCATCCGTGTTCGGCACCGTCCGACCGTTCACCGAAAATCAGTTCTGCGGGTATTCCGACCTGACGCAGGAGGTAATTATATGTGTCGGCAAATCCGTAACAGATCGTCTGACCTTCGAGAAGGGCATTGAACGAGGAGGTCTGACGTTCGGTATAGTCTACCGAAAAATAGCTGATGTTCACCGAAACCCAGCGATAAAGCTCCATGGCTTTTCTCGTCGGTGACATGCTGTCGTCGGTGGTGCTGTCAATGACCTCTCTGACCCTGCGGAAAAAGGCGGCTGTTTTTTCGTTGTGAACTTCTTTCGGATAAAGATATTCTATCGAAATACCACCGTCTGCGGCGGAAAAATTACAGAGTGCGGAGGGAGGGTAACAGAAAAAGATGTTGTCGCACAGCGTGTCACCTATCGCCGCATCATCGACGGCAAAAAAAGACTCATGTGAATTTATCGCGTCTATAAAACGTCGCGCATATCCGTTGATGCTTTCGTCCGACAGGGGACTGCCTACCGCATAAATGTCGCATCCGCCGAAATCGGGCAAGCCGATCTCCGGATTGTCTCCGGAGATCGGCGTTGTCGTATGACGGTCGGCAGTGCTCTGCGTCGTTGTGGTGCTGTCAGTGTCCGCGCCTGACGATGTTCCGGGATCGCTCTGTCCGGAAACACACGAGATAAGCGACAGTATAAGTATGACCGCAATGACTGCGCAGACTGCTGTTTTTTTTGTCATTTGTCCTTTACCTTGTAAAAATCAAGAAGCTTTTCACCGAAGCGGATGCCGAGCGTTTCCGCATCGTTTCCGTTGAAGTGATATTTGTCGGTTCCGACGATGGTTCCGTCCTTGGCAACGATGACAAGGTCGGAGGTCTTGATCGTGTAGACGTTCTTCATTGTCTTTGCAACTCTGTCCTGCATTACGTTGAAGGCGGGAACACTCGGATTGTTGTATGACGCGAAGGTGGTTGCGATTTTGCCGATGACAAAGGGCATTTCCTTGACATCCTCGTCGCCCGTTATCTCGTAAAGGTCTGCACGCAGGTCGGTTATAAGTGCCTTCAGAAGCTTTTCGTAATTGCTCTCGCGTCCGAGATCGGCTTCTCCCTGCATCCATGCCATGCCGCGGACCTTCGGGGTGTAGCCGTCGGCAACAAGCTTGTTGTAGGTGATTCTGAAGTTTTCAACGAAATTGTTGTACTGAACGCCCATCGGGCTGGTCTTGGGATCGACTGTTTTGCTTCCCCACATCGATCTCGGATACCAGTTTCCGTATGTGTCCGAAAGACCGCCCATGTCGTTGTGGAGTGCAGTGCCGCCCGCCGCCGACTTGAATATGATCGCGGGTCTGCCGTTGCCGTAATAGTCGTTGAGAACCTCGGCAATGCCGTATTCGGGTCCGAAGTGATCGGCGGATATTCCGTATCCGACGCGGACGTATTTTTTGTATCTGCCGATAAACGAAAGGGTTGCGTGATCGGTAAGCCGCTGTTTGTCAACCTCTCCTGTGAACATTATATTGTTGAATGTCGAGTTCTGGTTCTGCTTGCGGCTGCATCCTGCCGCATTCGACTGACCGCCGATAAGATAAACGTCAATGACGTTCTTTTCCTTGTCCTTGTGAAGGGTGATTGTCGATTCGCGGATGTCGATGTCGGTGCCGATGACCGCCTTGCCGTCGGTTTCGTTTATTATGCCGGTAAAGTAGTTTATTACCGCGTCGATCGCAAGCTGACCCTTGTATGCGACAAGAACGGTCACTCCGTTGTCGCCCTTTACCGCCTTGATCGCATATTCTCCGCCCTCAAGCGAATTGACGAGTGCCTTGCTGTCCTCTCTCGTTGTGGAATTGAAGATAATTTCATTTCCGGATGCCGCTTCGGTGTCGGCTTTGAGGGGAAGCTCAACGCCGAGCTTTTCCTTGTAGATATCCGCAACCTGTTTTGCTTCGTCCGATTTCTTGGCACCGAACGGGCTGTATACAAGCGAAAAATCGGAAGCCTTGCCCTTTTCGGCGATGACTGCGTCACTTGCAGTCGGTGCTTCGGTGACTGTGCCTGTTGTTGCCGCACCTGTTGTCGTGTCGGGATTTGTCTGCGCACAAGCGGCAAATACGAACAGAAGTGCCAGCAAAAGCGACAGAGCCGCGGTAATGCGGCAGTTTTTTGTTTTCATAATGTTTACTCTCCTGTTTTGATTTGTATTTTATATGTTCCGGCTATTCTTTAACCGTATAGAACTCAAGAAGCTTTTCGGCAAAGCGTATGCCGAGTGTTTCGGCGTCGCTTTCGCTGAAGTGATATTTGTCGGTTCCGACGATGGTTCCGTCCTTGGCAACGATGACAAGGTCGGCGGTTTCGATCGTGTAAACATTCTTCATCGTTCTTGCAACGCGCTCCTGCATCCTGTTGAAGGCGGGAACATTCGGATTGTTGTAGGAGCCGAAGGTGGTTGCGATCTTGCCGATGACGAAAGGCATTTCCTTGACATCCTCGTCACCGGTTATTTCGTAAAGGTCCGCACGCAGATCGTTTATCAGCGCTTTCAGCAGTCCCTCGTAGCCGCTTTCGCGCCCGAGATCGGATTCTCCCTGCATCCATACCATACCGCGGATCTTGGGTGTGTAACCGTCTTCGACAAGCTTGTTGTAGGTAGTTCTGAAATTTTCGACGAAATTGTAATACTGAATGCCCATCGGACTTGTCTTCGGATCGACCTTTTTGCTGCCCCACATCGATCTCGGATACCAGTTTCCGAAGGTGTCAGAAAGACCGCCCGTGTCGTTGTGGAGCGCAGTGCCGCCCGCTGCCGATTTGAATATGATTGCAGGCCTGCTTCCGCCGTAGTAGTCGTTGAGAGTTTCCGCCATACCGTATTCGGGTCCGATGTGGTTTGTCGAAACCCCGTATCCGGTTCTGACGCTTTTTCTGTATCTTCCGATGAGTGCGAGTGAAGCGGCGCCGGTTCTCCTGTTTTTGTCAACCTCTCCGGTAAACATAATGTTTGTGAAGTTTCCGCGCAGATTTTTGACCCGGCTGCTGCCTGCGGCATTCGACTGACCGCCGATAAGGTAAACGTCAATGACGCCCTGCTCCTTGTCCTTGTGGAGAGTGACCGCCGACCTGCGGATGTCAAAGCCCTCGGCAATGACCGCTTTGCCGTCGGTATCGTTTATGATTCCGATAAGACAGCTTATCGCCGCGTCAGCCGCAAGCTGACCCCTGTACGCGACAAGAATCGTGGTTGTACTTCCGCTTCCGACTGCTTTTATCGCATATTCTCCGCCTTCAAGCGTTGCGGCAAGCGCCTTGCAGTCTTCTCTTGCGTCCGAACCCAGTATAATCTCGTTTCCTGAAGCCGCTTCGGTGTCGGCTCTGATTGCAAGTTCAACGCCGAGCTTTTCCATGTAGGCGTCCGCAAGCTTTTTCGCTTCGTCCGAACCGGTTGCGGCTACAAGCGAAAAATCGGACGGCTTGCCCTTTTCGGCGATGACTGTGTCCTTTGGTCCGGGAGCCTCGGTGACCGTGCCTGCTGCTGTCGTCACGCCTGCTGTCGCGTCGGGATCTGTATGCGCACATGCGGCAAATATGAACATAAGTGCCAGCATAAGCGACAGCACCGCCGTGATACGATTGTGCTTTTTCATTGCATATACCTCGCAGTTTGTTTCGGCTGATTGCCGTTTTTCTACACTATACCATATTTTTTCGTTTTTGAAAAGAGGTTTTTGTGATTTTTTATAATTTTTGAAATATCTATTCCATTAGGCTTGAAAGTGTGATATAATAATCGGTAATAAATGCGGATGAAGGCAGGATGGCTTATGTTTAGAAACGATGTTCCCGAATTGCTCGCTCCGGCAGGCTCGCCGGAGGCGCTGGACGCCGCGATAGCGGCGGGAGCGGATGCCGTCTATCTCGGAATGACCGCGTTCAACGCGAGAATGTCCGCAAAAAATTTTTCGCGCTCCGCACTCTGTGATGCGGTGAGGACCGCACACGCGGCGGGCGTACGGGTGTATGTCACCCTGAATACGGCGGTTCTCGACAGGGAAATGACATCGGCGATCGAACTTGCTGCCTTCCTTTACAGGTCGGATGTGGATGCGCTGATAGTCTCCGATATGGGTCTTGCGTCGAAGATACACTCCATTTTTTCCGATTTTGAACTGCACGGCTCGACACAGTGCTCGGGGCATAATACCGACGCGGCTGTTTTCCTTGCCGAACACGGCTTTTCGCTTATGGTCGCGGCACGTGAGCTTGACCGCGGAAATCTGAAAAGGCTGACCGAAAACTCCCCGATACCGATAGAGGTGTTCGTGCATGGGGCACTTTGCGTCAGCGCATCCGGACAGTGCCTTATGTCGTCAATGGTCGGCGGAAGATCGGGCAACCGCGGCGAATGTGCGCAGCCCTGCCGATTGCCATACAATCACAGATATCCGCTCTCGCTCAGGGATAACTGTCTTGCCGGACATATCACCGAGCTTGTGTCGATGGGAGTCGCTTCGCTCAAGATAGAGGGAAGAATGAAATCGCCCGATTACGTGTATGCGGTGGTTTCTGTTTACCGGAGACTGCTTGACGAAAAAAGAAACGCAAATGCGGGAGAGATCGCCTATCTCTCTGAGATCTTTTCGAGAGGCGGCTTTACCGACGGCTATTTTACCGGCGATCACGGCAATATGAACGGCGTGCGGTCGGAGGCTGATAAGGCGGCAAGCGCGGCAGTCCGCCCGCTTTATAAAGCAAAACACCGCGAACGTCAGCCGATAGAGTCGTATAACAGAACCGCAGCCCCTGTTTCCTCAGAGCATGTCGGGAGGATCGCGGCGGCGCACGGGATATCGTCCTCCGCCCGCTTCTATGATGCATCGACAATCCCGGACGGTAACCGCTTCGATATAGTGTATCTGCCGCTTGACCGCTTCGACGGCAGGAAGGCAAACGGAGTTTTACTTCCTCCCGTGATATTCGACAGCGAAAGGGAGGCGGTTGCCGCAAAGCTTGCAAAGGCACGGGCATCGGGGGCAACCCACGCGCTTGTCGGAAATATAGGACATATTTCGCTTGCGAAAGAAGCGGGTTTTGCACTCCACGGAGATTTCCGACTGAATATAACAAATTCCGAAAGCGCACGGCTGTATTCGGAAATATTCGATGATTATATCCTGTCGCCCGAGCTTACGCTTCCTCAGATACGTGATATAGGCGGGGCAAAGTGCGTAATAATATACGGGCGGCTTCCGCTCATGCTCCTTGAAAAAAGCTGTAATACGACAAGGCTTGCCGACAGAAGGAACGTCGTTTTCCCGGTGCTTGCAGAGGGCGGACGGGAGATTGTGCTGAACAGCGTGCCGGTCTATATGGCGGATAGAAGAGAAAGTCTTGAAAAGCTCGGAAGCTTCGGCGGACATTTCATTTTTACGACCGAGGGTCCGCAGGAGGTCAGATATCTGTTGTCAAACTACGAAAAGGGACTCCCGACAAAAAAGGAAGTACGGAGAATAAAATAAGGAAGGTTGCTTGCGGAAGTATGAAAAAATACAGACTGGTGCTGGCGTCGGCATCCCCGCGCCGTACAGGACTGCTTGATATGCTCGGGGTGAGCTTTGAGGTCAGACCCGCATCGGTGGATGAGAGTCTGCCGGAGAATATTCTGCCGGAGACTGCCGTTGAAATGCTTGCACGTAAAAAAGCCGCGGCGACCCCGGCGGATGCGGATGAAATAATCATAGCGGCTGATACAATGGTGTCGGCAGACGGTATACTGCTCGGCAAGCCCGCCGATAAAGCCGATGCCGTGCGGATGCTCGGTATGCTGTCGGGCAGAGTGCATGATGTTTTTACCGGAATCGCACTTGCCTGCGGAAAAGAAATTTACTCAAAGGCTGTAAGAACCTCCGTGGAGTTCAGAAAGCTTTCGGACGAAGAAATAGAAAACTACATTGAAAACGTAAACGTACTCGATAAAGCCGGCGCATACGGAATACAGGGCAGAGCCGCGGTCTTTGTCAGGAAAATAGACGGAGACTACTATAACGTCGTGGGACTTCCGCTCTGCACACTCTCCGAAATGATGTCCGAAAGGTTCGGAATGCCGCTTTGCTCGTTTGCGGAGGGCAGATAAAATGATTGAATACGGAACGTGCGGGCATGCGGCAGCGATTGCCGAAGAGCTTGAAAAGCTCTATCCGCAGGCAAAATGTGCCCTTGAATATGAGGGTGAAGGCTGGAAGCTGCTCGTTATGGCAAGACTGTCGGCACAGTGTACCGATAAACGGGTCAATGAGGTCTGCAAATGGCTGTTCGAAAAATACCGGTCGCCGTATGAGCTTGCAAAAGGAAAACTTTCGGACGTCGAGAACATTGTGCGTCCCTGCGGACTGTATCATGTCAAGGCGCGGGATATAATCGGAGAGGCGGTGCTTCTGACCGAGGAATACGACGGAAAACTGCCCGACAGTATGGAAGAGCTGCTCCGTTTTCCGGGTGTCGGCAGAAAGGTCGCAAATCTTCTGCTCGGTGATCTTTTCGGTAAACCGGCGGTTGTCGTCGATACGCATTGTATACGTCTTTCCGGAAGGCTCGGACTCGTACCCGAAAACACAAAGGATCCGTATGCGATAGAAAAAATATTGTCGGCTGTCCTTCCTCCCGAAAAACAGAGCGATTTCTGCCACAGGATCGTGACCTTCGGCAGGGAATACTGCCCCGCAAGAGGGCAGAAATGCGATAATTGTCCGCTCGCGCGGCTTTGCAGATATCATTTTGCACACGGTGGTCAATAACAGCAACAACGCGGAACGCTGTTTTCGCATGTTTACAAAATGTTTACAAAAAATTCGTCCGCTTTTGAGTGATTTTTCGTCTTATTTTATGTAGAGTAAAAAAAAGCGGGGAGCGGACGGCAGTGCGGAGAGATTTATGAAAGAAACTGAACGGCAGTTTGAAAGGACGCTTGAAAAATCGGGCGTACTTGTAAAGCTTCTCGGTGAAAACAAGCTGAAAATATCGGCAGCCGAGTCATGTACCGGCGGACTGCTTGCCGCGATGATAACATCGGTACCGGGTGCGTCCGCCGTTATAGAAGGCTCTGTTGTCAGCTATTCGGAGTCGGTAAAGACAAACACGGTCGGCGTACCCGCCGCCGTGATAGAAAAATACGGAGTCGTGTCGGTCGAAACGGCACGGAGCATGGCAAATGGAGTCCGGAAGCTCTTCGGGGCTGATGTCGGAATCGGAATAACCGGATGGGCGGGTCCCGACATCGGAGACGACGGCAAGCCGGCGGGAACGGTATGTATCGCCGTCTGCATGAAGGACGGCGGGGTCGCCGACGAATTTCATTTCAAAGGCGACAGACTCGGCGTGAGATTTGCCGCGGTCGAAAAGGCGGAAGAGCTTGCCGCGGATATGATACGCCGACTGAATCAATAAAACAAAAAAGGAATCTGATATTTATGAAAATAACGGTTATCGGTTGCGGACGTTGGGGTTCGTTTATCGCATGGTATGTAAACAGTCTCGGTCACACGGTCAGGGTTTACGATAAGCCGTCGTCACCGGCAATGACAGAGCTGAAAAACAGCCGTACAAACGGGATTATAACATATCCCGATTCGATAGAACTGCTTGACAAGCTTGAGGACGGGCTTGACAGCGAGGTTATAATCATATCGGTACCCTCTCAGGCGCTCCGCTCGCTGTTCGGTGAAATAATGAGTTATCGCCCGGAAAACAAGATTTTTGTTCTCTGCATGAAGGGAATCGAGATAGAAAGCGGCAAGCGTCTGACAGAGGTTGCGGCGGAGTTTATCGGCGACGGCAATAAGTCGGCGGTCTGGATAGGACCGGGGCATCCGCAGGAGTTTGCAAGAGGGGTCCCGAACTGCATGGTTATCGATTCGGCTGACCGATCGGTGACAAAGAAGCTTGTGGATGAATTTTCCGGAAGCCTTATCAGATTTTATTACGGCAACGATCTTGTCGGCAATGAAATCGGTGCGGCTACAAAAAACGTGATAGGCATTGCCGCGGGAATGCTTGACGGACTCGGTGTGTCCTCTCTTAAAGGAGCGCTGATGAGCCGTGCGACAAGCGAGGTCGCAAGGCTTATCTCGGCAATGGGCGGCGATATGCGCTCCGCTTACGGACTTTGTCATCTCGGCGATTACGAGGCGACCGTTTTTTCAAAACATTCGCACAACCGTGCGTTCGGAGAGGCGTTTGTGAACGGCGAAAAGTACGAAAAGCTCGCTGAGGGCTACTATACAGCCGACGCAGTACACAGACTCTGTGAAAAATACGGTGTCGAGATGCCGATATGCGAGGTCGTTTACTCGATTCTGTATGAGGGAGCCGATCCCAGAAGCTCGCTCGGCAGTCTTTTCACTCGGTCGATAAAGAACGAATTTTGATAAAACGCTGAAAAATTTCGGAGGTGTTTGATTATGAAACAGAAAAACAGCCGTAAGGCACTTGCCGTGATGGTCGGGACGCTGATATTTCTGCTTGTCCTTGCCGTGGTGCTTCTTTCGGTAATAATCGTATCGCTGTCGGGAGACGGTCCGAACCCGCCGGAGAGCGGGAATGTGACGACCGTCGGCAGGACAACGGGCAGACGTGACAATACGACAAACGGACAGCTGACGACTGTTCCGGATCCGTTCGGTTCGGTCAGTACGAGCGTGACGGGCGGCAAGCCGCAGACAACGGTTACCACGGCAGTCAGACCGACAACGTCGCAGATTACCCTGTCACAAAAGGTTACGACAACCGTAAAGCCGACAACATCACAGATTCCGACCGGAAATCTCTATCCGCCGACCGTCTCCGAAACGGTGACCGTCAAAAATCCCGACGGCTCGGTCGTAAAACGCGGCTCGTTCACCGGCGGCTCGGACGCAAAGATTTTCCTCGTTGTCGAATGGGAGGCAAAGTATGCACATGAGGGAGCGACCGGCGTTCAGCTTACCGTCAGGGTCTATCTGAAGAGCTTCAGTGTGGATGTCGCTTCAAGATCGAACGGCGTGCTGTCGATAGGCGGTGTCGATTCCGCATTTACAAGTCCGGCGGTGAAAGAGAATACCGATGTGATCCATATGACGCTTCTTTGCAGCAGGACGGTAACACTGACAAAGCGTTCCGCCGATCCGTACGATGTCGATATAGATGCCGCATGGAATTTCAGGGGCGTTTATTCGGGAGTGTCGATCGATTGGCTGACCGTATCCGGAAATATCGAGATATGAGCGCACATTAAATGTTAAAAAAATGTAAACAATTGCGTAATCGTTTGCATTTTCATAACCGCATGATATAATAACAGAGGATTGTGCGACCGTAGCGGTCGCATGGAACGCTAAGCATCACAGACGGGTACAGGACCCGCATCGCAGACCCGGGCGACGGACTTTTCACCGAGCCGCGCCTTAGTCTGACGAAATACGAATAATGAGGTGAAGAAAAATGCTTAACAAAGAAGTAAAGACAGAACTTATCAAGACCTATGCGACACATGAGGGAGACACCGGTTCGCCCGAGGTACAGATCGCCGTTCTGACAAAGAGAATCGCCGATCTTACCGAGCATCTGAAGGTGAATAACAATGACCATCATTCCCGTCGCGGACTTCTCAAGATGGTCGGCAAGCGCCGCAATTTGCTCAACTATCTCCAGAAGAAGGATATCGAGCGTTACCGCGCAATAGTCGAAAAGCTCGGACTGAGAAAGTAATTTAAAGTTTCCGGAATATGCCATGCGCCTTCGCATGGCATTTTCAGCGGAAACGGCTGTTTTTCAATCAACTGAAAGTGACCGCACAGAGCGGAATATGAATAATGAATGTTCGCCTCGGAACGAGTCAGATGTTCACTATTCACTATTCTGCTCCGCGGTAAATATAAACACGGAGGATAATTATTATGGCAATGTCCAAAATAATGGAGTTCAAAAATTACAGGGTTTATGAAACCACACTTGCCGGCAGACCGCTTGTTGTCGAAACCGGTAAGATGGCGGGACTGGCTAACGGCTCCTGCCTTGTACGCTACGGAGAGACATGCATTCTCGCAACCGCAACCGCATCGGCAAAGCCGCGTGACGGAATCGATTTTCTGCCGCTGTCGGTAGATTTTGACGAAAGACTTTATGCGGTCGGCAGAATTCCCGGCGGTTATCTCCGCCGCGAGGGTAAGCCGTCCGAGAAGGCTGTTCTTACAAGCCGCGTGATCGACCGTCCGACCCGTCCGCTTTTTCCGAAAGATCTGCGCAACGACGTTGCGATCGTTCTCACGACGCTCGCCGTTGATTATGACTGCTCGCCCGAGATTACTGCTATGCTCGGCTCGTCCATCGCACTTTCGATATCGGATATTCCGTGGAACGGACCGATCGCAGGCGTTTTCATGGGACTTGTTGACGGAGAACTTGTCGTAAACCCCACGCAGGAGCAGAGAAAGCACAGCGACCTTGAGCTGACTGTTGCCGGTACGAGCGAAAAAGTCGTAATGATCGAAGCCGGTGCAAACGAAGTCCCCGATGACATTATGTTTGACGCAATAATGAAGGCTCACGAAGAGATCAAAAAGCTTTGCGCTTTCATAAAGGGAATCGTTGCCGAGATCGGCAAGCCCAAGTTTGACTATCCGTCCGGCGAGCTCGATCACGACATGTTCGATAAGATATTCGCCTTCTGCGAAAAGGATGTAATGTATGCAATGGATACCGACGACAAAACGGTACGCGATGCACGCATGGTTCCGATTCAGGATGCGATTCTTGAAAAATTCGGTCAGGAATATGAGGGACTTGACCTCATGATGCCCGAGCTTGTCTATAAGATTCAGAAAAAGATCGTCCGCCGCTGGCTGCTTGAGGATAAGAAGCGCGTTGACGGCAGATCGATGGATGAGATCCGCCCGCTGGCTGCCGAGGTAGGCTTCCTGCCCCGTGTTCACGGCTCGGGAATGTTCACAAGAGGTCAGACGCAGGTCATGACTATCTGTACTCTCGGTACGATCGACGAAGCACAGGAGCTTGATACCATAGACGAAGAAAAGTCCAAGCGCTATATGCACCACTATAATATGCCCGGCTATTCGACAGGCGAGGCAAAATCGACGAGATCACCCGGACGCCGCGAAATCGGTCACGGCGCGCTCGCAGAGCGTTCGCTCGTCCCGGTTCTTCCGTCGGTTGAAGAATTTCCGTATGCAATGAGACTTGTGTCGGAGGTCATTTCTTCGAACGGTTCTACATCGCAGGCATCGGTCTGCGGCTCAACTCTCGCACTCATGGATGCGGGTGTTCCGATCAAGGCGCCTGTTGCCGGTATATCCTGCGGTCTTATTACTGCCGAGGACGGAAGCTGGGATACCATGATCGATATTCAGGGTGTTGAGGATTTCTACGGCGATATGGACTTCAAGGTTGCGGGTACTCATAAGGGTATCACATCCATCCAGATGGACCTCAAGATCGACGGACTTACTCCCGAAATCATAAGATCGGCATTCGAAAAGACCCGTAAGGGCAGAGATTATATAATCGACGAGATCATTCTCAAAGCTATTCCCGGACCCCGCGAAGAGGTTTCCAAGTACGCTCCCAAGCTGATAACCATGCATATCAAGACAGAAAAGATCCGTGAGGTCATCGGTAAGGGCGGTGAGGTCATTCAGAGAATAACCGCCGAGAGCGGAGCAAAGATCGATATCGAGGAAGACGGAACGATATATATCGCCGCAGTTGATGCAGAGAGCGGACTCAAGGCAAAGGCTGCCATTGATGCGATCTGCTTCGAGCCGGAGGTCGGCGCCGTTTATACCGGAAAGGTAACACGCATTATCCCGATAGGCGCATTCGTTGAGTTTGCACCCGGCAAAGAGGGTATGTGCCATATTAAGGATCTTTCCAATCAGTTTGTTGAAAAGGTCGAGGATGTCGTAAAGGAAGGCGACGAGATAACTGTCAAGTTCATGGGCATTGATGATAAGGGCAGATTCAATCTTTCGCGCAAGGCGCTTCTTCCGAAGGCTGAGAATGACGACAGAGGCTCGCGTCCGGTACGTGCGGACCATGCGGAAGGCGAGGACGGCGGCGAACGTCCGGCACGCAGACCCCGTAAGAAGTTTTTCGAAAGATAAAATATAAGCTTTACGCTTTAAAAAGACAGACCGCGGATTTTTCTGCGGTCTGTACAATTTTTATATGCAAAATCCCGCGGAACCGTCGGTTCTGCGGGATTTTGCGATTATATGCGCTTAATAAGCTCGGAAAAGATCACAAGAATGAAGAGAAATCCGAAATTGTATGCCGAAAAAAGCGCAATATATCGTCCTGCTTTGCCCGGATTGTGCCTGACATATTCGCGGAAGGTTATGAGGCTTGCAAGTGACGCAACCAGCGTTCCGGTGCCTCCTATGTTGACCCCGACAAGCAGATCGGGATAGTTCCCGGTAAACTGCGACAAAAGAATGGCTGACGGTACGTTGCTGATGATCTGACAGGAGAGTACGCTGACCAAAAGCGTGTTTTTTTCAAGAAGACCCGAGAAAAAGCTCCTTACCGCATCGATCCTCGCCATATTACCCGCAAATATAAAAAAGAAAACAAATGTGAGAAGAAGAGGATAATCAACCGCCTTCAGAGCCTTTCTGTCGGCAAAAAGCAGTACGGCGGGGATTACGATCAATCCGATAACGTAGGGGATGCGTCTGAATACAATTATAACAGAGAGCGCAAACAGTAAAAGGTAAAGTAAGGTGCGCTTCGGGTCGGGACGTATGTGATCGTCTGCTATTTCGAGCGGCTCGGACTTTATTGCAGTTATACAGCAGACGGTAATCATGATTACCGAAAGCAGAAACGGAGGCAGCATTATTTTTATAAATTCACCGTCCGGAATGTCGAATCTGCTGTAAAGATAGAGGTTCTGCGGATTTCCGAACGGAGTAAGCATCCCGCCGAGATTTGCCGCAATGTTCTGCATTATGAAGGTGAATGCCATGTACTTTTCTTTGTGTGCTGTCGTTAGAACGAAATACCCGAGCGGGAGAAAGGTCAGAAGCGCCATATCGTTTGCGATAAGCATTGATCCGATGAAGGTTATGTAGACGAGCGCGATTATTGCCGCGCGTGCATTTCCGAAAACATGGATTATCCGGCGGGCAAGTATGTAGAAAAAATTGATGTTTTTCAGTGCGCAGACCACAGCCAGCACACAGAAGAGACAGGAGAGGGTCTTTAAATCAAAATATCCGATGTATCGACTGTCGGGCGGGATAATGAAGGATGTGATTGCCGCCGCCGCAAAAGCAATGCATGTTACTGTGTTCTTTTTGATAAACGATATTATGTTGCGGATGAACAAACTGTTTTTTGCGGGTACCATAGCTTCGACTTCCTTCTTGCTTTTATGTCACCCGACAATTATATATCGTTTGCCCGCACTTTTCAATAGTTCCGGGAAAAATTTTCAGCTTTTCAGATATTTTTCGAAGAAGTGTATGTCAGACGCCGATTTCCCCTCGGGAATGACCGCGCAGATTCCGTCGGCGATTTGGAATATTTCAAATTCACAGTCCAGAAGAGCGATGACATCGGGCGCGTCCCCTATGTACAGCTTGTTCTTTTTGCCGACACGGACGCTGTGCGCATTGCCGAACAGGGCGCAGGCACGGTTTTTTGCCCTGAGCGGATCGAGTTTGTCTATCTCTTCGGCTGATTTTTGCAGAATATCATCGTTAACTATGTATATCAGTCCGTCAAGACAGATAAGAGTCGCCATTTTGTTTTTGAATATCATTTTGTCCTCGCTGCCGAGAAGCAGCTTGCCGCGTTTGAGTTTCATGGAATGTCACTCCTTTTTTTGAATATGATAGCCTATTTTCGTCGATATTTCAAGTAAAAAAACGATTTGTTTTAAAATTCAACGAAAATTAACAAAAGATGTTGGAAAAAGGGATGCCGACTGTGATATACTGTCAGCAAACGGCTTTTTGGGGATTTGTCATGACTGATCGAAATAATTCTTTTTTTTATATATCAAACGGTGAGCTTTTCCTTTTTGACGGCGAAAAGGAGCATACGGTTCCGAGCGGTGTGGCAGAGAAGTATGTCGCGCACGTAAAGGATCGTATCAGAAAAAACGAATGGAAGGAAAGCGGAAGCGGAGCGGTTTTTATGGGAACCGTGAATCCGGAGACCGTTGAGTCTGCGGTTGCGTCAATAAGCTCAAAGGTGTGCTGTGTCGGATTTTCGGATGACCGTCTTATTTATTCGCTGAATATCGACGATGTCTGCGGGATTTACAGCAAAAGAACATTCAGAGATACCGATGAGGGTATAGTGCTTTCGGATCGTGAGTACAGGTATTCGGATTTTGATATCAGTCGGGAGGGAGACATCTGCGTGTCAGCCGCGTTTGCGGGTGAGTCGCATATCGGTGTAAAACGCCGCGACGATGCGGATTGTCGGATTATTACCGAGGGGAACAGCCTTGAAATATATCCCGTTTGGTCGAAGCACAAGAAAAACGTGATCTTTTTCAGCGGTGCGGGACTTTCCGGCTCGGACGATGATCGGTCTGCGGAAGTCGGGGAGGCAAGCGACAGACTGCCGTTTTTTGATATGCAGTACGGCACGCCTGCCGCCGCACGTGAGAGGTCGGCATTTGCTCTTTGCTCGCTCGATATCGGAACCGGTGAAATTACCGAGCTTATGTCGGACGTCGCATACGATTTCGTAAAACCGCAGGCAACTGCGGACGGCTCAATCTGGTACATAAAAAAGCCGTTCAGACCGGGTGGATCGGGAAGAAGCTTCGGCGGATGTCTTCTTGATATTCTCCGTGCGCCGATCAGACTTCTCGGTGCACTGGTCGGATTTTTCAACATATTCACGATACGGTATTCGGGGAAGAATCTTACCTCTGCCGGAGGTACAAAGACCAAAAAACGTTCGGAGGATCGGATCTGTATCGACGGCAATATTATCTCCGCATCAAAAGAGCTTCGCACGAACGAGGCAAACGGTGAAAAATATCCGGGATATATCCCGCGTACCTTTGAACTGCACAGGATTACACCCGAAAATAATGACGTTACTGTAAAAAAAGGTGTCATCGCATACAGAGTGACCGAAAACGGAGTTTTGTATTCAAACGGTACGTCGGTTGTAATTATAAAAGGTGACGGCAGTGAAGAGCTGGTCGCAAAAATAAAGGACGTTACATTCATTGCATGAAAAGGTGATGCAAAAACAAAATGGAAGACAAGAAAACAAGAATAAAAAAAATAATAAAGATAACTCTTCTTGTGCTGGCAGCCGTCTTGTCGGTGGTTGCCTGTGTACTGCTCGTTCCGTATCTCGCAAAGCTTGCGAAAATGAACAAGGAAGAGCTGAATTCGGCGCTTGCCGCTGCCGATGCTGCTCTCAGAAAGCTCGGACCGATACGCTATATCCTGATGATGCTGCTTCAGATATTTCAGATGATACTTGCTCCGATCCCGGGCGGACCCGTTGCGGTCATGATGGGCTTCATGTTCGGACCTGTTGTCGGGACACTGCTTACGATAGTGTCAACCGCTCTCGGAACGATGCTTATCATCTGGTGCGTGGAACGCTTCGGCATGTCGTTTGTAAATAAATTTATAAATTCCAAGGGCTTTGAAAAACTCAGATTCCTTCATAATTCGTCAAGCCGTGACGCACTGCTGTTTCTGCTCTTCCTTGTTCCGGGTACACCGAAGGATCTCGTGACCTTTTTTGCTCCGTTCACCGGAGCAAAGCCGAGAAATATCGTGGTACTTGCCTCGCTCGCAAGAATACCGTCAATATTTCTGATGGTATACCTCGGGGATGCAATATCAGACGGAAATCTCGTAAAATCACTGATAATCCTGACGGTCGCCGCGGTTATAGGGCTTGTCGGAATAATGTTCAAGGATAAGGTGATGCCCGATTACGGCGACAGAAGAGCGGTGAAAGGCAGAGATACATTTGTCTTTGATCTTGACGGTACACTTCTCAATACACTGACCGATCTCACCATCGCAACAAACTATGCGCTCGGAAAGAACGGATTTGAAAAGCGGACCGAAGATCAGGTCAGAAAGGCAGTCGGAAACGGAGTCGGACTGCTGATTGAAAGATCGATTCCGGACGGCAGGAAAAACCCGAAGTTTGATATTACACTTTCCGACTTCAAGAAGTATTACGGAGAGCATTGCCGCGATAATACCACGCCGTACAAAGGGATAAAGGAGCTGCTTTCGGGACTTTCGGAGCGCGGATATAAGCTTGCTATCGTGTCGAATAAGGTCGATTTTGCGGTAAAGGAGCTGTGTGCCGACTTTTTCCCGGAGGTTCCGGTTGCAATCGGTGAATCGGAGGGGGTAAAGCGAAAGCCCGCACCGGACAGTGTGCTTGCGGCGCTGAAAACGCTCGGAAGCACTCACGAAAAAACGGTTTATGTCGGGGACAGCGATGTGGATATTCAGACCGCAAGAAATGCAGGCACATCCTGTATTTCGGTAACATGGGGATTCAGATCGGCGGCATTCCTGAATGCCAACGGTGCAACCGCACTTGCCGACAGCCCGGAAGAAATACTTGCGCTTGTTGATGACAAAAACGAAAAGAATAAATAAGATATGCACTCCGAAAGACTTTGTCTTTCGGAGTGCATATGGGTTTAACCTGATTTCAGTTTGCTTTTTTATTCTCAAAAGAGATTTTGCTTGAAAAAGTTTCGGTTTCACCCGGACCTATCACCAGAAGACCGCTGTCCCCGGGATTTTGGTCGATGTGGAAGCAGTCGATCGCACAGGTCTGCGGCTCTGTTACGATAAAGCCGTCGTCACTGCCTTTCCAGAGCATACGGTAACCGAAGGCCTTGTCCGAGCTGTAACGTATACCGACGCCGCACGCCTCGTCGTAAAGTCTTATCGGATCGTTTTTTGCACGGTAAAATGCCGAAACCGATCTGCCGCAGGGAACAAAACCGTCGCCGTTCAATGCAAGTATCTTTTCGTCATTGTACAGATATTCGCATGTCGGCAGAAACTTTGCGTCCCGAAGATGCTCGCACACGACAGGCATGTAAAGACGTATGTTTTCACGTTCGGAACCTGAGGCAAAAGGCAATCTGAATGTCGTGTGATAGGCAAGCATGAACGGCATGTTTCTTTCCGATCTGTTTGTGACCGAAAGCTTTTCGCAAAGGGCATAGCCTTCAAGCCTGTATGAACGGATTATTTCAAACGAATGAGGAAATCCGGGGTATTCTCCTTTATCTGCCGAAAAGCGAAAGCTTATGTTGTCCTCTCCGGAGGCATCGACCGCAAAGCGCGTCCTGTAAAGACTGCCGTGTATGTGACAACCGGTGCTTTCTTCGTTTATCGGGAAGTTATAGTCTCTTCCTTCAAAGCGGAAGGAGCCGCCGCGTATCCTGTTCGGAGGGAAAAGAATCGGATTTCCGTAGAGAAACGGATTGTCCCATATTTCGCTCATGTCGGTTTCGGGATGGCGCAGAATATCGATATCTCCCGACACGGAGCGGAGGCTGTAACAGCCTCCGCCCATTGCGGGGGAGAATCCCGCAACGAAATCTCCGCTTTTTATAAATGTCAGCTCTTCTTCGAATTTCGCTCTGTATTTCATGAGTTTGCCATTTCCTTCAGCAGTGCCGTGGCAAAGTCGGAGACATCGATGGCTTCAAGCTTTGAAATAATTCTGTCGGTCTCTTCTTCGTCGCCGCCGAGAAGTGACGCAAATCCGAGGAGTTGACAGCCGGCGAGCGTATGTGCCTTCACAATGTCGTATGAGAAGGGCGAATATGCGGGAGCGCCTACACCGTAATAGTCGTTGACTGCGGCGTTTCTGATCTTGTCGTTTCCGATTCTGCGAAGATCGTTTGCAAGGTCGGCACATTCCTCGTTTTTACCGAGTCTGCTCAGCGCAAGACACTGGAAATAGCTGTGGATTGTGGGCGAGCCGTTTGTGGACAGCGCGAGCAGATTGTACTTTTCCGCATTTTCGCTGTCGCCGAGCGCTTTATAGCATGTTGCCAGCGAATAGTAAATCGGAGCGTCGTTTACAAAATAGTTCTTTTCCTCTCCGTAGTTTTCGGGGAAGGTCAGACCGTCATTCAGGACAGCGATTGCCTTTTCGTAGTCGCCCGCGTCGATAAGCTTTTTTCCCATGAGAAAATGCAGCCATGCATGGTGCTGGGTAAGATATCCCTCACCGCCCTCATAGGTATGGAAGCGGTGGGAAGCAAGGACGCTGTTTGCCTTGTCGTAATCGCCCTTTACGGTGTAAAGAACCGAGAGCGCAAGCGTGCAGTCATCGCGTGAGAAGGTCAGCTCGGGATGCGACTCGTAGAATGCAAGCCTTTCATCCGTCGGAAGGTTGAGATTTTTGTAGAGCATTGTAAGCTCAAAGAAAATACGGTTGCTGTCGGGCATAAGCTCAAATGCTTTTTCAAGGTGGACGCGTGCGCCTTCGGGATCGGACAGATGATCGTACAGCCCGAGAGACAGACAACGGTGCGCGGGAGCAAACGAATCGTCGGCATCGACAGAACGTCTGAAATAATCGCAGGCAACTTCGTAACGCTCAAAATTGTAGAGCAGACAGCCGAGATAGTAGTGCGCTCTTGCGCTTGCCGCATACGAAAGAACCACGATGCTTTCGGTTCTTGACGGGAATTCGCACTGCCAGTCGCAGGCATCGGCTTTTTTGATCTCGCGGGCAGCATCATCCGACCTGCCGAGCTTGCCGTAGATGTATGCGAGGTAGTAGTGCTTCATTGCACGCTCTTCGCAGCCTTCAAGAATCGACTTTGCTTTTTCGTACAGACCGAATTCGCAAAGCTCGATAACAAGGTCTATTGCGTTTTTCTCCTTGTTCATATCCTCAAAGAAGAGGGGATAAAGCTCTGTGATCTTTTCGTTTGCGGCAGTCTCGTCCCCGCGAAGCTGACCGAGCGCATAGATCGCACGCAGATTTTTCGGATCGGTTTCGAGGCAAAGACCAAGAAATTCGATCGCTTTTTCGGTATCATTTCTGAGCGATTCGATCTTTGCAAGCAGATAATAGCCGGGTGAGCGCAACGGATAGCTCCAGATCGACGCATACGCGTCGTCGTATGCCGCATCGTATTCGCCCTTGCAGAAGTGAGCGAGAGCACGTTTGTAGTACGGCTCGGTATCGTAAGGATTTGCGTTGCGGATTGTAAGACGCTCTATTGCCTTTGAGTAATAACCGAGCGCACCGTCGAAGTCGCCTGTTTCAAGGGCGATGTCGCCCATTGCCTTGTTGCACCTGACATCATATTCGTCGCGGCGGAGAGCCTCACGGAAATAGTCCTCGGGACGGTATGCAAAGTGCTTGTACTGACGCAGATGTATGCCGTTGAGATAAAGCTCTTCGTTTGTCTTTATCGTTTCGGGAGCCGCGGCGGGGAGCCTCGGATCGATCGGCTTTTTGCCGCCTCTCTTTACGGGAGTGTAGGATACGAACGGTTTTCCGTCGCAGTCATATGCGGTGAGCGTCAGACCGGAGAAGTCCGCATCCGAGGTGAAGGTTGCCTCAAAGGTCTTTTCGGGTGAAATGTCCGCAACTGCTTCGTATACGACGTTTTTGTCGGAATCGGTAACCTTAATGCGGCAGTCTTTTCTGTCACAGGTCGAATAAATGCCGATGTATATGCCGTCCGATCTCTTTTCGATGTTGCATGCACCCTCTTTGGTTGCATTTTTGATTTCGCCGATGTCTTTCACGGGATACCAGTACTGCTCAAAGCATTTCGTTTCGTAAGGAGCAATCCATGTGAAATCGGGCTGGTTGTCGGTGTAGCAGCCGGTCATAAGCTCAACATACTGACTGCCGTCATCGGTCAGATTCGAACACCATTTGGCGCCGAATTTGCCGCTGCCCCACGTCCAGAGCTTTTTGCCGGGAGCAATGTGGTGGTCGGCGACCGTTACGATACCGCATTTTCTGCCTGCGTCATAGCCGCTGACGAAATCCATGTCCGACTGTCCGCGGGCGACCATGAAGGATGACGGAACCTTTATTTCGCAGTTGTTGTGGATGTCGGTGCCCTTTCCGTAGTCAAACGGACGCGCCGTGTGGTATACTCCCTTGGCTACCGGCCATTCGAGAACCGCTCTGCGGTCATGATCGTTGACATATTCGACATCGGGCGGGAAGACCACCTTGTAATCGTCGTTTATCTCAACAGCCATGTTTGCCCACCACATGAACGGGTGAGGAACGGGGGTCGAGTTGTAGACGGTAACCGATGCCTTTATGTATGAATGTTTGTCATCGACCGATATGGCAACGGCGCCTTTCATGTGGCAGAGCGGATCGGTCTCTCCCATGTATGCGGTCGATACTCCGTCTTTTTCTTCAATGCGGGCAGATAAAGGCATGAAGGTCGTGGGTCTGTGATGCTGGGGCCAGTTGAATTCGATTCCGCCGGATACCCACGGACCCGCAAGACCGACCATTGCAGGCTTTATCACCTTGTTGTTGTATATGAAGTCGTAGTCTGCGGTCTTGTCATACGCGCTGTGGATTTTGCCGCCGATCTCGGGCAGAAGGAGAGTGCGTATGTACTTGTTTTCGATTATGATGCCGTCGTATTCGACATCCTTTTTTGTGTCGGATATCGATGTGGAATAAGGGATCGGATAAATTCTTCCGGATGCGCCCTGATAGGGCCTTTTTTCAAAGAATATCGGAAGTGATTCGGGCTTTCCGACCGAATATGTCGGTAATTTGACTTTTTTTCTTGTTATCTTGCTCATTGAATAAACCGTGCCTTTCAGTTTTCAAAGATAATGTGGGCAGAGTCATGAGGGTCGGACCCGGGATGTGATTTGTTCCGTCACTCAAAATACCGCCTGTGATAATTCTATCACGGGCGGCATTTTTATTCAACACAATTTTGCGAGAGGATTATTCATTTTTGGTTGTACCGTTTTCGGGAAAATGCAGACCGTAGCGTCTGATAAGCGCAATAAGGTCTTTTTTTGACAGGACATTTGCATTGTGAAGCATCGCGCGGATACGGTATTTTACCGTGTTTGACGCAAGAAATCTTTCTTCTGCGACCTGCTCATAGGATTTTCCCGACATTATGTCGTCGAGAATCACAAGATCGGTTGCATCACATTCGATCAGCATCCGGTCAAGGTCCTCGACCTCCATTATGTATTTGTCACCGTAAAAGTCCACGGATTGATTGCTGTATATGATTTCGCTTCTGATCGGGAAATTCTTGTTGCTGATCGTTTCCCCGCCGATCCTTATGTCCATGTCGATTGTCATGGTCGTTGAGCTTATTTCCTCGCATTTTGACAGGAAAAGATACATTTCGGCAAGGCGTACACCCGCCTCGTAATAGTTTATCACGGTGGTCGGATGCGGGTCGTCGATGTATCCTGAAAGCGTAAGTCCCGCACAGCTGCACATCCTGCGCCCTTCGAGAAGCTTTTTGTAATATGTCCGGAGAATCATCGCAACTCCGTCGTTACTGCATACAATGTTCGTTATGTCCGAGCATTCCCTTTCGAATTCTTCGATGCACGCCTTTACGTCCCCGTGACTCTTGAAGACGCGGCAGGCGTAACCGAGCTCCTTTGCCGCGTGATTGACGCCGATAAGCTTCAGCTTGTCGGGCAGGGAATCGCTGTTGTAGCCGAGGAACGCGATCTTTCCGGGATTGTCCGATGCAATGTAGTTTGTAAGCTGATACATCGTTTTTGTGTAGGTGAGCGTTATACAGCTGTACTGATACATTGTGTCAATGTATTGAAATCCGAAGAGAAGCGGATGTATTCCGCGCGAATTGAACAGCTCGATCATGCTTGTGGCAAAATTCAGCGACGCACAGATCAGAACGACAATGCGCGCGTCACCCGGTATGTCATCCGGATTGTTGTATATTTTGTATGCAACTCTTTTTTTGCGCAGAACCGACGAAATTCCGTCGAGAACAAGCGCGGCACGGTTGTTGCCGGTATAGCTCTCTTCCATAAAAATATGTACCATTACTGCCTCCGAAAGCCGGACATACGGCTTTACACAGTTTAGTTTACCACATAACCGATTGTTTTTCAACCCTTTTTGCAAAAAAAGAATGCGGCATTTGCTTCCTTCTCATAAGGATGAATTATGAGAAACAGAAGCAATCGGGCGGGAAGGACGAACAGTTTCGGCTGTTCGTCCTTTTCGTTTTGCGAA
>CAKSQF010000012.1 GCA_934486825.1 uncultured Eubacteriales bacterium
AGTAGAATTGTGTCTTTTATATAAATAGACAAGTGGTGTATTATTATCAATAATGCCAATAGTCCCTTTATTTTATTGCTATTGTATTTATCCAATACATCATTGTTTGCATTAAAAATAGATTTTCTTTTTATTATTAGGCATATAATTCCTATTAAAAATATTATATCTAATATGTTAACATTAAATATTGCAACATCATTGGGTAATGGATAAATACTGTCTGATTTTATTGTTGGTAACATATACTTTTCTTAAAATTAAAAAATCCAACTAAAGAAATAATGGCGAAAATAATAGATAGGATTGAAATTCACGAAGATAAAAAAGTAGACATATATTACAGAATAAAGGCTTTTGAAAGGCTAAAGTAAATATATATTTTATTTTTTACCAAATAGAGTTACAAAAACTTACACCAACAATAGAGTTACAAGAACTTACTTCCACAGTTGTTGACGAGCCGCCTGTTGTGGTCGTCGGAGCCTTCGGTCCGACATTGCAAAGCGCATAAATGCTGAAATGCTCAAGCTCGGCTGATGCCTTTCCGCCCGCGGCATCGACCGTCAGCGCAATTTCTTCCTTGTTGCCGTCGGCATCAACACAGAAGAGCTTCAGATTTTCAGCCGAAAGCTTTTCGGGGATGTCAAAGGTCACCCTGACCTTCCCGTTCGGCTGAACAGCCGCACCGTTCATGGTCGCGCTGATATCGAAAACGACAATCTCTCCCTCGGCGGCGGCGGAAAGTGCCTTCTTTACCTTATCGACGGTTCCGCCGTCATTAAGCCTTTTTGCGGATACGGTCGTATTTTTGGGAAACGCTCCGTCGCCCTCGACACTTACACCGTCTGCGGTATCGTATTTTACATCCGAAAGGTCGGTTTCACGGGTTATCAGCTCGTTTTCGGTCGGAAGTGCGCTTACTTTTCCTACGGTTTTTATTTTTATGTACTTACCGTCAAATCCGACATCGAACTTTATGTAAAAGTCATCCCATTTTATTTCCTGCGATTCAAAATCGCCGAAATCCCCGGTGCGTACATACACATGGTAACCGCCGTCGCCTGCGGTATATCCGCATTCCTCGATCGGAACGCCGCCCATGCCGCCGATAACTATGACAAATCTGTCTGCGTCGGCATCATAGTTCAGCCACTTGAAGTCCGCCTTGTTCGCAAGGACCCTTTCTTTTACGGTTCCCTCAAAATCAAAGATGCGGTGTGCGGCTTCCTCAAATTTATCGACGGGCACGGAACAGTCTATCCCGTCTCCCTCGACAAACTTGCCGTCCCGCCATATACCCGACTTATAGTCGTCATCGACCCCGACATACTGTCTGTATATCCAGTATCCCATATCGTCTATATCAAGTGACGACGGGTCGCGGTCCTCGTAACGGAGAGCATATGAGCAGAGCAGTTCAAAGCGTTCAAACAGATTTTCTTCTGCGCTCACCGACACCGCTCCGGCAAAGACAGCCGAAAAAAGCAGTACCGCCGAGACAAACACGATAATTGTTCTTTTCAAAACAAATCACCTCACATTACCGAGCTTTTCGGCTATTCTGCGCGCGACAAACACGCCGGATGCCGATGCGTGCGAAAGCGAGTGCGTGACACCCGAGCAGTCGCCTATAACATAAAGTCCGGGATATTTCGTTTCAAGATTGTTGTCAAGCACGACTTCCATATTGTAGAACTTGACCTCGACTCCGTAAAGCAGTGTGTCGTCGTTTGCGGTACCGGGAGCGATCTTGTCAAGTGCATATATCATCTCGATAATTCCGTCAAGGATACGCTTGGGTATAACAAGGCTGAGATCGCCGGGAGTTGCCGTCAACGTCGGTGTGACGAAGTTTTCCGCAATTCGCTTTGCGGTCGAACGTCTGCCTCTGACAAGATCGCCGAAGCGCTGAACAATCACACCGCCTCCGAGCATATTGGAAAGTCTGGCTATGCTCTCGCCGTATCCGTTACTGTCTCGGAAGGGCTCGGAAAAGTGCTTGCTTACGAGAAGTGCAAAGTTTGTATTTTCGGTATGCAGTTCGGGACTTTCGTAGCTGTGACCGTTGACCGTCACTATACCGTTCGTATTTTCGTTGACGACGACTCCGCGCGGATTCATGCAGAAGGTTCTGACAAGGTCCTCGAATTTTTCGGTACGATATACTATCTTGCTTTCATAAAGCTCGTCGGTAAGATGTGAGAAAACCTCTGCGGGAAGCTCTACCCGCACGCCTATATCCACACGGTTCGACTGAGTAGGTATGTCAAGTTCGTTTGACACCTGCTCCATCCACTTGCTTCCGCTTCTTCCGACCGAGATCACACAGCTTCTGCACTCATAGATCTCGTCGCCCGCTTCAACGACATAAGCATCATCAAGATGTCTTACCGTTTTCACAGGCGTATTGAAGTGAAAATCCACCTTTTCCTTGAGAAGCTTGTAGAGATTGTCAAGCACGACATAATTTATATCGGTTCCGAGATGGCGCACCTGAGCATCAAGCAGGTGAAGCCCGTTTTCAAGGCACTGCTTCTTGATCTTTGTATTTGCGGTCGAATAAAGCTTTGTTCCCTCTCCGCCGAACTCAAGATTGATTCTGTCAACATATTTCATCAGATCAAGCGCTTCTTCCTTGCCTATATGCTCGTAAAGCGTTCCGCCGAACTGGTTGGTTATGTTGTATTTGCCGTCCGAAAATGCTCCCGCGCCGCCGAAGCCGCTCATTATCGCACAGCTTTTGCAGTTTATGCAGGATTTTATCTTCTTCCCGTCAATGGGACACTTGCGCTTTTCAAGCGGATTTCCCATTTCGAAAACAGCCACCCTGAGCGAGCTGTTTTCCTTGGTAAGCTCATATGCGGAAAAAATTCCTCCCGGTCCCGCGCCGATAATTATAACATCATACATCAAAGTTTATTTCCTCACTTTATATACATATCCGATGCGGCAATAACCGCATGCGGTTTTTTGAAACAAAAAAGTCCCGTTGCAGATTTACTGCGGATATTTCACAATGAAGCAAAAATGCTTGCCCCGCCGGCATTTTTGCGAAGCCGTCAATACCGCATCCGCGCTCCTGCGCGGGAGAGGCGGCAGCCTCGAAGCCTTGCGCTCCGCAAGGCTTACTGCGGATATTATACCACAAATCATACTTTTGTCAAGACTTGTCAAAAGGATAAAATTGCCGCATGCGACAGTCCGCATGCGGCAATTCCGGTTTATTTTTCGGTAACTCTTATGTGATTGAATATTGCGCTTCCGTTAAAAACGTTGATTCCGAGCGAACCGTAATCGTGTGACCCGTCCTTGCAGACAAACAGCTTTCTGCCGTCAAGCGTAACGGTTATATCTTCACCGACCGCCCCGACGGTCAGATTGTAGAATTTTCCCGCCTCGATCGATACATTCACCGTTTTCAGAACGGTAGTGTAGCCTCTGTCTCTCTTCCAAAGCTTGATTATCCCCTCGCCGCGGCTGAATGACAGGCAATAGAAATTGTCGCTGTCGGTAAGTCTGAACACGAGCGCTCCGGCGACCGATCCGCTGTCAACCGAAATGTCGGTGCTGTATACAAAATCCGAAAGGATGCGGTCGCCCCTTGCAAACGCGTCGCCCGAGTTGTTTGTGAACTTGTAACCGTCCGGACAGGTGGTCAGCTTTCCGCCCATTACCGTAAAGGTCATGTCCGAATCGGGCTTGCCGATATCGGCACCGATCAGAGTGTACTTTATATCGTTGAAAAAGGCGCTTCCCGCACAGCAGTTGAGTCCGAACGAGCCGTAGGAATGGCTGCTGTCCTTTACGGCAAACAATTCCTTGCCGTCAAGCGTAACCGTTATGTCGTCTCCGACTGCCTTTATACCGAGATGATAACTCTTTCCCGCGGTTATGCCCGGCACGGATACCCATTTGAGGTCTTTGACGTTTCCGCCCTTCTTCATCCAGAGCTTTACGCCACCGGACGCCGCATCGACACAGACGCAGTAAAAATCGGACATACTGCTCATTCTGAACATGAGCGCCGCCGCATTTGTTCCGGCGTTCAGCATAAGCCCGGTTTCATATTCGAAATCGCCGCCCTCGCTGTCGGACATGGCAAACGCGTCCCAGCCGTCGGCAGTGAGCAGAATTCCCTTTTCGCTCATTTTCAGGCTTCCGCCCGAAACGCTGAAATTGCCGATCATCGATCTGCACGGGTTCTTTTCGTAGACATTTACCGGGATTTCGACATAATGGTCGCCGACGCGGACGCAGATCGTGGTTTTGCCCGCCTTTTTCGCGGTAATTTTCAACAGATGCCCGTCGATCGAAGCGGTTGCGACCGATTCGTCAGCCGATGTGCAGTGTATCTTTTTGTTTCCGCCGAAGGAGCCGACCGTAAGCACAGCTGTCGGATTTTCAAGCTCAAGCATTACGATCCCGGTCGATACCTGAGGCGAATATACCTTTGAGTCATCCTCAAACCATATGCCCGACAGCTCGTCAACAGTCAGAGCGACCACCGAAAGACTTCCGTCTGTCGTGAGCGACATTCCCTTCGAAGAGGACTGCGGACGTATGAGCGCGGCAAAATACTCGCAGTTATCGACAAATATCTCAAATCCAGCCGTGTCGACGAAAACGGTAAGCTCAAGCAGATCTCCGTCCGAGCTTCTTTTTACCGACGATATCGGGTTGCGCTTTGAGATTGCATCACAGCCCGCAACGCTGTTCGAACGGTCAAAGACAAAGCTGTTTTTCGCTTTGCTGTACCTGAGCACGGTTGCATCACCGTCACCGACAGCCGCTTTGAGAATAAAATCGGTCGTTTCCTTAAGATCGATCTTTATGTTCAGTCTGAGCAGTGACGCGCTCTTGCCCGAGAGAAGATCTTCGCCTGCCGATATTTTTTTGTTTGAAATATCGACAATGCGCTCTTTGACGATCAGATCGTAATCGTTTACCGGCAGGAAATCAACGCTGTACTTCCCGTTTCTGTGCGTGAGTTTCAGCTCCGCCGCAAGAGATGCGTTCGACACCCATTCGGTTCCCGTTTCCTGCGCATATTCCCAGCGGTTCATCCAACCCACCATGAGCCTTCTGCCGTCGGGCGAATTTTCGAAGGTTATCGCCGCATACGAATCGGGACCGACATTCGTCACGATAAGGTCGGATTCGGGAGTGAATTTCCCCTTTTCGTAGCTTCCGACATAGAAAGCGCGTCCCGCGCATGAAAGCACCCATTTTTCATTTCCCTTTTCATCCTTCAGCGGGAAGAAATCGGGACATTCGGTCCAGATGTCGTTTTCACTTGTCAGTGTCCAGTTTTTCAGATCGTCCGACTGATAAATTCTGACCTTGCCGCCCGCGACAAGAATCGTCCATTTGCCGTTCGTTTCGTCGTAAAAGAGTTTCGGATCGCGGAAATCGACCATCCCGGGTCCCGGATTCTTTATTACGATGCCGATTTTTTTGAATTTCATGCCGTCCTCGCTGTAAGCGATGCCGACAGTCTGCTTTTCGGTCGAATATGCGGCGATTATTCCGCCTTTTCCGTCTGTGAAAAGTCCCGACCTGTTTTCGTTGTCCGCCCATGCCGTGCCCGACCATATCTGATTGCTGTCGGGCGAGATTGCAGGCTCGTGCTCTTCCCAATGGACAAGGTCGGTCGATGTCGCGTGTCCCCAGTAGCAGTCGCCGAAGGACGCAACATTGTAATTGCACTGATAGTACATGTGCCAGACGCCGTTGAAATAAACGGTACCGTTGATGTCGTTCATCCAGCTTTTCCTGCATGAATAGTGATACTGCTGTCTGTATGCCTCCGCATAGGTGGGTATTCCCTTTACATAGTTTTCGGGGTTTATCATAGGATCCTCCTCATTTTGTCCGGGAACGGTCGAAACCTCGGTCGATCCCGTTGCAGTCGTATTGGCGGTTGTCGTATTGCCCGCACCCGCGCACGCCGAAAAAAGCATCAAGGATGCGAGCAGAGCCGAGACGGCTCCCGCCTTCTTTGAGAAAATCATAATTATTCCTCCTCATTCTGATAGCTTATGCACTGTTTTGCATCTGTTATATCCGTAATTGCCGCGCAGACAGCGGCAAAGAGCGCCGTTCCGAACGCCGTTTCCTCATCGGACACCGGAATAAAGAGCTTTTTCCCGAATCTGTCGGCGATTATCCTGCGGAACGTCGGATTTTTGCGTACCGCGTTTCCCGAAGCGACGAGCAAACCGTTTGTTTCCGGCAGCTTTTTTGCCATGTCGGCAAGCTCGTCCGCCATTCCGCGGAGAACGCCGACGATCAGCTTTCCGGGTGTGAAATTTTCCTCGCTTATTCCGCTTATGCTTCCCCTTGCCTCCGGACATTCCCTGCTTCCGCAGAAACGCGTATCGACTCTCGGGCAATCGCAGTCGTCAACCGTCAGTGCGGCAAGCTTGTTCATGATCTCGTACTGAGACGATCTGCCGATGCCGCACGCCTCGGTATAGCTTCCGAAAAAGCTCTCCAGAAGCGCATACGCCCTTCCGCCGCAGAGAGCGGAGCCGTTCTGCAAAAATTTTCCGAACAGATATGGACGCAGTTCAAGACCTTCGATCTTCTCGGGGCGGTCGGTCACCGCATTTATCTGGCTCCCGGTCCCGTAGTTCAGAAGTATCCCGCCCTCCTCGCGTGCGAGCGCTCCGAAAACGCCTGCCTGATTGTCACCGATCGCCACAGCGACCGGTACACCGCGATAATTCCCGCATATCCGTTCATTCACGACCTTGGGAAGTCTTATATTGTCAAGTCCCGCCGCGCTTATCCGGTCATAGCTGTAATTTCCTCCGACAACATCAAAAAGACCGAAGCTTGCGGCGACAGACGCGTGCGTGACCGGCTCGGTCAGAGCGCACAGTCTCATCAGCAGATAATCCATGACCGACATCATATATACCGCGCCTGCGGGCAGTGTGCCTGTTTTCGTCATCATATAATGAGTGGCAAAGCCGAAGCCGCCCGATATCCGCTCGTTGCACATACCCGACAGTTCGTCCGCATAGCTTTTTCCGGACGCGGTCGGCTTTTCCGACCGCCTGTCCTGCCATGTGATAAGCGGAGAGAGAGCGCGACCCTCTGCGTCGGTATAGACGATGCCGTGCATCTGACCCGCGATGCCGATCACCGACACCGAGCCGTATTTGTGCATTATGCTGTCGATCAGCTTTACAATCTTGTCATATATGTATTCGGGATCCTGCTCCCTGATGCTTTCGTCCCCGCTCGGTATTCTTCCGCCGTTGAGGAAGTTCCATGTCTCGACCTGTGCATGTCCAGCCGTATCGACTGCCGATGCACTTATCGTGGTCGTTCCTATGTCGATCCCGACGGCGATCCTGCCTGTTTTGTCGGGTATAACGACGCGGTCATCCGATTCGTCGAAAATTCCGACCTCTCCGTCGCAGGCGGAGAGCAGTTTTTCGCACAGCGCATACTGCTTTCTTACGTTGTCGTTTGCGTCGCGTATTTCGTGCTTGCGTTTTGCGAGTATTTCGCGCAGTGTAATTACTCCGTCCGACCAGAGAGATATATCCGAAAGCGATATTCCGGCACCTCTGAGCAGACGTATTCTCCGCAGTTTCTCCACTGTTTCGGGTGAATAATCTCTGTATGTGTTCTGACCACGCGTCACCGATATCAGCCCGCGCTCCTCATACAGCCGTATTGCCTTTGCGGTCAGGCTCGTAAGCTTTTCCACCTCTTTTATCTGCATAAATTCACCTGCCTTCAACTACACTATAAACCATAACCCAAGGACAATGTCAATAGTTTTTTTCGATTTTTTTAAAATTTTTTTTGCAATCCTACAAAAATGCGGCAAACCTGCCGCCGACGTATGAAAAGGGAAATCTTTTTTCGCAAAGCTATTGCTTTTTTTGCTTTTATGTGATAGTATTATCCGGCATACAATTGCACGGAAAAGAGGTTTTTCAGTTGAATCGGGCAGATACAGAAAAAAAACAATTGCACGATGATCCGTCAGACATGACCGTCGGATCATTGCCGAAAAAAATTCTGCTGTTCAGCATACCGCTGATGGCTTCACAGCTTCTTCAGGTTCTTTTCAACATGGCGGATGTTGCCGTCGTCGGCAGATTTTCAAGCCCGATAGCGCTCGGCGAAGTCGGCTCGACCACGACTCTCGTCACCCTGTTTACCGGGGTGCTCATCGGCATAGGAAGCGCCGTCAACGTCATTGCGGCGCAGTGTCTCGGCGCAAAGCGATCGGATGATCTGCGCGAAAGCATACATACATCCTTTATAATTTCACTCATAATCGGATTTATAATCACAGCCGCCTGCCTTATCCTCGCAGAACCGATGCTTACTCTCATAAAAACCAAGGACGAGCTGATCGGCGGCGCGGTCCTCTACTTCCGCATATATGCGCTCGGCATGCCCGCGCTTGCGGTCTTCAATTTCGGCAACGCGGTACTCAGCGCGCAGGGGGACACGAAGCGCCCGCTTCTTTATCTGACGATCGCGGGGATTTTAAATATCGTACTCAACATCTTTTTTGTCGTGGTCTGCAAAAGATCGGCGGACGGAGTTGCTCTCGCAAGTATAATTACACAGTATCTGTCGGCTGTTCTCATAATGATCCGCATGATGAAGAGCGACGGCGCGTGCAGATTTGAGTTCAGAAACCTGAAAATCACCCCCGCCAAGGCAAAGCAGCTGCTTATCCTCGGCATCCCCGCCGCATTTCAGAACGCAATATTCGCGATAGCGAATCTGTTCATACAGACTGCGGTAAACTCCTTCGACCACGTTATGGTCGAAGGCAACTCGGCAGCGGCAAACGCGGACGCGGTAATATACAATGTCATGGCGGCTTTCTATACCGCCTGCTCGACCTTCATGGGTCAGAACCTCGGTTCGGGCAAGCCGAAAAGAGTGCTTGAAAGCTATTTCATAAGCCTCGGCTATTCGTTTGTTTCGGGTGCACTGCTCGGACTTGCGCTTGTCATGTTCGGAAGGACATTCCTTGCGCTCTTCACAAAGGACGCGGCTGTCGCCGACGCGGGCATGCAAAGGATAATGATAATGGGCTTTTCCTACATGCTTTCCGCACCCATGGACTGCACAATCGCGGCATCCAGAGGACTCGGCAAAAGCATCGTTCCGACTGTAATCGTTATCATGGGCTCCTGCGTGTTTAGGGTCATATGGGTATATACCGTGTTCGCAAGCATCGGCACGATACCCTCGCTCTACCTTCTCTACGCCTTTTCATGGGTCATAACTGCTGCCGCCGAGACTGTCTATTTTATAATTACATACAAAAAAACGGCACGCACAATGGCGTGGTAGCCGACAAGCCGGAATCCCCGCAAGCCGTAACGGTTTGCGGGGATCCTCTTATATTCCGCAGATCGCTCTGAGAAGTATCTGCGCGTAAAACCTGTGTATATAGTCGCTCGGATGATTGGTGTTCGACGAGCTGCAATCACGAAAGCTCTTGACCGTCAGCATTTCGGCGTGTCGGCTTGTGACATCGACCACGGTTGCGCGGATGCCGTCGGCATCCCAGCCTTTTTCAAGCTTTGTAAGTTCGGACGGATATCCGGGCTGATATTTCCGCAATGTGGTACCCGGAGTGAAGCCGACCTCACTGTTCGGCAGCATGGGCAAAACAACGGCGATCCCGACACCCGGGCAGCCCTTTGAGACCTCTCTTACTATATAATCGATGTTCCTGCCGAACTCCTCCGGCGGTCTGTGCACCCCGTCGTTCATGCCAAACGCGAGAACAAGCAGATCGGGAGCCTCGGCGACGACTGCCGCGATGTTGTCATCGCCGATCGCCCAGCCGGTATCCTTTCCGCTGACCGACAGATTTTTACGGATAATTTTTGCCCCGTACTCATTTTCAAGCCGATCAAATGCCATATCGGTATACGGCGGCGAAAAGGGCGGTCTGTTTACGACCGAAAAACCGGTCGCGCTCCAGCCGCAGGTTATGCTGTCGCCGTAAAGCACCGCTTTTATCTCCTTCTTTGCCGAAAGCAGAGCCGAAAATCCGGAAAAACGGTCGGAGCGATCGGGCGGCTCGGATATGACGCTTTTCCCCGAATGAGTGTAGGTGCAGGCGATGACCCAGTTTGAAAGTCCCTTTTTTTCGTGCGATATTTCGGCAACTATGTAGCCCTTTCCGCTGTCGTCCGCCGCCGCGATCTGCGTCTTTATACCATCATACGTGTAATGCTCAAAGCAGTAGTCGCGGTATGCAAGTGCCGGGATCGACGATCCGGGCAGGATGCGTATCATGCCGTTATCAAGTTCATAATCGACTCCCCGCTTGTAAAGGGTCCCGAGATCAAAGCTTCTTACCGATATTATTTCGTCTGCCGGATAAAGCAGTCTTATCGGCAGAATACTTCCGTCCGGCTCTTCGCCGACGAAAGCCGCCTCGGCATAGCTTACATTTCCCTTCCAGTAGGGAGAGAGATATTTTTCGGCATCATAGCCGTCAAGATCGTATTTCTTCATGAAAAAATTCCTTTTACCCGTTGTCTTTATCCCTTATCATTTGCAGATAGGGCAGAAATTCATATCCCATGCGCCGATAGAGCGCCTGCGCGCGCAGATTGTCCGGCTCGACCTCAAGTCTGTATCTTGCGGCGGGAACCGTCTTTTCAATCATGTCGAAAAACGACCTTCCGATTCCCCTGCCCCTGTACTCACTGCGCAGATAAAGCTCCTCGATCCAAATTGTAACGCCGCCCGCCTCATGCGAAAACATTTTATCAAGCAGTGCATAGCCTGCGGGAGAGCCGTCCGCCTCGAAAATATATCCTTCAAGATAGACATCCGAGCGCATAAGCTCATCGAATGTGCGTATATGATATGATCTGTCAACATCGTGCAGTACCGCATCCGAAGAATAAAATTCGGCGCTCATTTCAAGAAAAAGCTCTCTGTCGCGGTCGGCGATCCTTCTGACGGTTGTATTCATTGACCAATTTCCTCCGCTTCGGTATTTTGCCCTATTGTACCATACTTCCGACAAAAAGGCAACCGTTTTTCCGTGTTTTTATTGACAAAAAGACCGCCCCCTGTTATAATTACATTACCCTTTTAACAAGAAAGCGAGTTTTTAACATGAATATCAGCTTTTTATCGAACCGAGGCATTGATATACTGCCCAAAGCGCGCAATTTGTCCTATGATTGGGATACGACTTCTTCGGGACTTGCCTGCCGCGATCCGTTTATACTCCCGCTCGACGGCAAATATTATCTGTACAAAAACGACGGGATGAGGATCGTCTGCCTCGTCAGTCCCGACCTTGAACACTGGTCGGCTCCGATAACCGTCTTTGACCCGCCCGCAGGATTTCATGGGGTCAAAGACCTGTTCTGGGCGCCCGAATGTCATTTTTACAAGGGCGCGTTTTACATATTCACCTCGGTATTTTCTTCAATATACAACCACCGCACGATATCGGTATACCGTGCGACCGACCCGACGGGACCGTTTGAGGACATTGCGGGCGGCTGTATAACCCCGCCCGACTGGGATGCGATCGACGGAACATTTTATCTTGACCGCGAGAGCAAGCCGTGGATGATCTTCGTCCACGAATGGACCTCAATGCCCGATCACAATGGAAGAATGGCGGCGGCACGTCTCTCGGACGATCTTACTCACTTTGTGTCCGAGCCGATCGATCTTTTCGGCGCAAGGGATGCGTCATGGGCGACAAGCGGGGTAACCGACGGTCCGTACATGCTGAGGACCGATTCCAACCTCTTCATGATATGGTCGAACTTCGGCAAAAACGGCTACACGGTCGGACTTGCAAGGTCGGATTCGGGCGAGATCGACGGCAATTTCATACAGCTGACAAACCGCTCTACGAAAAGGGACTGCGCCCCGATTTCGTCACCGACGGCGGTCACGCGATGATTTTTTCCGACTTTTCGGGAAAGCTCCTTCTCGCGCTTCACGGTCCGAACAATCAGGACGGAAGTAACTACGAGCATCTTCAGCTCTTCGAGCTTTGCGAGGAGAACAATATTCCTTCAATCAAATAAAGAATAAACGGCTTGCCGCCTGCCGGACAGCAGATTGACGAATACCGCGTCATCAAGGACACCTTCCCCTCCGACAGCAAAGAGTACGCAACGGCGGGTTATCCGAGCGACCACCGTCCCGTGCTGACCCGTGCAACCTATAAAACAGTTCCCGAAGAGGGCGCGAAGCCGTAAAGTACGGTATAAACAGAAAAATTATCCCCGCAAAAGCGGCAGAATCTGCCGCTTTTGCGGGGAATGTTTTTTATAAAGCTTTACTTTTTCTTACCGATACATGCCATGATATTTTCATAGCAGGGCTCGCTGTCCGAAGGCTCGGGCAACTCCGACGGTTTGAAAGCAAATCTGTAAACTCTCTTGCCGTAGCCGTCCTCGCCGATATAATAAGACACGTTGTAATGGTTCCTGTTTATCACGAAGAGATAGCTCTCGCCTATCGACAGGTTGGTCTCCTCATAGACCGGAACGTCACCCGTCCAGCCTATCCGTTTTGCTCTCTCCGCCTGTTCTTCCGTATTGTAGGTCGCGTGTCCGCCTTCGACGGCGATCTTTATTCTGCCGCTTGCGCTTCCGACATACGACTCTCCAACCTCGATCTCATAGATCGTTCTGATAACCCTGTGATACGATCTGTGCCGGATTCCGCTTCCCCAACTCGGCAGAGTTTCACCGAAGCTGAACGAAATACCGACGACCTTACCGTAAACTATATCGGTTGCATCCGCACAAAGCTCGGCGGCAGTCGGAGCGTGTTCGAAATCGGCACAACGCAGGTCATTGTTTATAGCGGGCGGATCGTCAGAATCCTGCGCGTCTCCGTCGCTGTTTTTCTGTGACATACGGTAACCCAGAGTAACGGCTGCTTTCAGAATATCGTCAAGCTCGTCGTAGGGTATTTCCTCCGTCTTGCCGTCGGAATGAATCGCAAGCGGACGATCCTCGCCCGGGCGACCGTAGTTTTCGGGTATAATAACATCTTTGTAAAACTGATAATCCGGTTCGTTGATTCTCAGGTAACCGCGGTATTCTGCGGTATAGAGATCGGACGGAAACTCTTCCAAAATCCAGTCCCCGCTTTCTTTTTTGTCCGGTATTTCCTTTGTGCCGTCCGCAGTCTTCGGCGCCTCTTCCGCAGTTTCGGTTGCAAACATTCCGATAGGAAGGATCAGAGCCAGAAGCAGAACCGATGTGATAACAAGTTTTATCGCCGCTTTTTTCATTTTAACTCCTCCTTAGTCGTTTATTGTAATAATATATGAATATATTGGACCGCTGTAAAAATCTCTTAAATAGTGCGTATAGTAATATATCCTACCGTAACTGTTTCTACAATACGGAACATCGTATGAAATACTCCAGCCCGGAGTATCGGATGAATAGGGTGTCGTATCCGAAAGAAGGTGTTCGGAAGGGGTCGCCCCGTGCTTGTTTGCCCAACTGCCGTCGCTTGTCTGATACCAAAAATGATAATCAAAAACAAACTCATTATTGTCGATTTCCGCTCCCGTGCGAAGAACAATACGATATTGATTCGGCTTGAGCAATCGATTTTCGCCGTTTCCGGTAAAGCCGGATTCATATTCCCACGAACGCGGTCCGGATGAACCGAGATCAGAATTCCAGAATTTATCAAGCCAATTTTCAAAGTCTATTTTCGTAAGACGTGAAAGCTCCATCCGTATATCCTGCCTTACGGAAGAACTTCCGTTTATAAAGGCGTTTGCATTCGCAGTCACGTAAGCCAATGACTCTTTATACCACGCTTCAGACTGATTTCCAACAATATATTCATTGGGCCAATTGTTGGTTTGCAATGCATATCCGTGGCAGTTGATTTCTGTTGAATTTTCGGTTCTGTACACCTGTCTTCCGTAAAGATCGGTAAGCTTTGTCAGATACCATTCGTCCCTTTTATCCGAATTGTTTGTGTACGGATAAATAAACAGGTCTGTGCCGTTGGAATCCTGACCCGATTTGACCGACAAAGAATATCCGCTCTCAAGACAGCTTACCGGAATCAGCCGGTGATATCCTCTCTCGGTTTGGGTTATAACCCACCGGGTGTTGGTTGAAGTGTTGTCGGTATACTGTTTAACTGCCGCGCCGCTTGATGATGACGCAACGCCGACATATTTTCCCGAATAAACCGACCTTATTGTGAAATAATTACCGCTTTTCGCAACAACCCACTTTTTCTGAACCGCCGTCGAATAGTTCCACTGCTGAATACTCGCGCCGTCACTTGTTGAAGGTCCTTCTATATCCATTATACGCGCCGTTTGCATATTCTGAACATAGTATTTTCCGGAAATCCCCGTTATATTTATGTAGACAGGGATTGACTGGCTCACAATTCCGGCACTTGCCGTAATTGTTGTAAATCCGCTCTGTTTGGCTCTTACCGTTGCCGTTTTGCCTGTACCGCTTACGGTTGCAATCGAGGGATCGTCGGACGACCACATTATTGTCGATGACAGGTTTGTCGACGCGGTAATTGTTGCCGATTCGGATGGTGAGAGCACAAGATAGCGAACACTTATGCTCACGTGATCAATTGCTGTCGGGCTTACCGAAGCGACTGTTTCCGCCGTCACAATCGGGCACGGGCACCCAATCAGACAAAGCACCGCCACAATTACGGCAATGCATGACATCAGTTTCCTTTGCTTTTTACGAATGTTTGTTTCGGTTTTTCTGCATTCCATGTGTTTCTCTCCCTCATTTTTATTTACCGCAGAGGCGGCATCGGCCGAAGATCATTCCACTTTTCGATCTCCGATTTCAGTATATACCATTATCAGGGAATAATTGTTAACTCATTGTAAATTATTAACAAGATATTCAATGTTTTTTCAAATTATATAACCGTTATGCACCACAAAAAAGCTTTCTCCGATCGTCCGACCGCTTTTTTCGGCGTCTTCTGACGTTTTACATTGATTTTACATTGATTTGTCAAAAGAGTGATAGCAGTCCTCTGCCCGTTTTGCTAAAATAAAGCCGTGCAAAGAAAAAACAAAAGAAAAAAAGATAACTGCCGCGGGATGCGGCAGAACGCGGCAGAATGCCGCAGAACGCGGCTGAACGCCGCAGAACGCGGCTGAACGCCGCAGGGAGGAAAAAACAATGAAAAAAACAATTACGAAAATCATAAGCATTGCGCTTGTGGCGGCGACTGCCGCGCTGTCGTTTACCGGATGCGGCAAAGCGGGCGGCTTTGATCAAAGCAAAAACATCAGTGTTGTCGCACGTGAGGACGGAAGCGGAACAAAGTCGGCGTTCATGGAAATCATCGGACTCAAGGGCAAGTCGGACATCAGCGGCATCATCGTTGCGGCAAGCACCGCGGCAGTACTTAACGAGGTCAAGGGCAATCCGCTTGCGATCGCATACGAAAGCCTCGGATATGTCACCGACGACGTAAAGATGCTCAAGGTCAACGGAGTTGCGCCTACCGTCGAAAACATCAAGAACGGCAGCTACAAGATCGCAAGACCGCTGAACATAGTCTTCAAGGAAGACACGGTAAAGGACGGCATCAACAAAGCGTTTTACGAATTTCTGCAGAGCAGCGACGCACAGACGATAATCAGTGCCGAGGGTTATGTCTCGACCAAAGAGGGTGCGGTCGAATACAAGATTCAGTCGGGACTTTCGGGCGAGATCGGCGTCTCGGGCAGCACATCACTCCAGCCTCTGATGCTCAAGCTTGCCGCAAAGTTCATGGAACTTCAGAAGGATGTCAAGGTATCGGTATCGGGCGGCGGAAGCGGCACCGGCTACAAGAACGCGGAAGGCGGCGTCAGCAACTTCGGCATGATCTCCGAAAGCTTCAACATTGAAAAGGCTCCCGGATGCACATACTACGAAGTGGCAAAGGACGGCATCGCAATCATTGTCAACAAGTCAAACACCTTTGACGACATCTCGACCGACACGCTGAAGAAGATATACGATGTCGATGCGGGCGACGATGCGGTAAAGGTATGGAATCAGGTAAAGTAATATGAGATCCGCTTACCGTTTCATCAATTCAAGAGAAAAGATCATGAAGGGCGTATTCCTTGCGAGTGCGCTCTTCTCGGTCGTTGCGCTTGCAACAATCACGGTCTTCCTGCTTATGAACGGTGTACCGTTCATTGCAAAGACCGGGTTCGGCAACTTCATTTTCGGCACGAAATGGGCACCGATCGCCGATTCGCCCGCTTACGGCATCTTCTCGATGATCGTCGCAAGTCTTTATGTGACCGCACTTTCGGTGCTTTTCGGGGTCGGAGTCGGACTTTTCACGGCGGTCTGTCTTTACAAGTTCTGTCCGAAGAAGCTCGCCGCCTTTATCAGGCAGACGGTCAATCTGCTTGCGGGCATCCCGTCGGTCATATTCGGACTGTTCGGTATGACCGTGATAGTCCCCTTCATCAGGGATTACATATCCCCGACCGGGGTCGGCTACGGCATCCTTTCATCCTCGATAGTGCTCGGCATAATGGTACTGCCGACGATCGTGAGCGTCAGTCTTGACGCCATGAACGCGGTTCCGGGGAGCTATTTTGAAGGAGCGCTTGCACTCGGTGCGACGAAGGAGGAGGCGACCTTCAAGGTAATGCTTCCCGCGGCGAAAAGCGGCATACTTGCGGGTGTAGTGCTTGCAATCGGACGTGCGATCGGCGAGACAATGGCGGTCATCATGGTGATCGGCGGCTCTGCCGAAATGCCGAGAAGTCTGTTCCAGAGTGTGCGGACGCTTACCGCAAACATCGCCATGGGTGCTACCGAGATCAAAGGCGAAGCCGAATATGCGCTGATTGCCACCGGAGTCGTGCTCTTTGTATTCACTCTTCTGCTCAACGTAAGTTTCTCGCTCCTGAAGCGCGACGGCGACGGCAAAGTCAAGAAGAAGGCGAGGACGGGCAAAAAATGAAAAAAGGCAACCGCAACACGGGGCGTGTCTTTTACACTGCCCTGCGCATACTGAGCATATTTATGACGGTCATATCTGTCATATCGCTTTTTACCATTATTATATATCTGCTGATAAACGGATGCGACAAGCTTTCATGGCAGCTCCTTTTCGGAAAATACGGTGACAAGCCGTCCATCCTTCCCGCATTCATCGGCACGCTTTATCTTGTCGTCACAGCGATGCTCATCGCCGTCCCGATCGGGATATTTACAGCCGTCTACCTTGTCGAATACATGAACAACAAAGGCAAAACGGTAAAGATCATCCGCATTGCCGCCGAAACGCTCGCGGGAATCCCGAGCATAGTCTACGGTCTGTTCGGATATCTTGTGTTTGTCGTCACTCTCGGATGGGGCTATTCACTGCTCGGCGGCGGCATTACGCTCGCCATAATGATACTTCCGGTTATCGTCAGATCGACCGAGGAAAGTCTGCTTGCCGTCCCCGACAGCTACCGCGAGGGTTCGCTCGCACTCGGTGCGGGCAAGGTCCGCACGGTATTCAGCGTCGTACTTCCCGCGGCGGCAAGCGGCATCGTAACATCGGTTATTCTTGCGGTCGGACGTGTCGTCAGCGAGAGCGCGGTACTCATTCTGACGATCGGAATGGTGGTCAACAATCTTCCCGAAACAATAATGAGTCAGGGCACAAGCCTCGCGCTCGACATATACTATTTCGCAAGCAACGGCTATCCGGATGAGGCATCCGCGACATCGGTAGTCCTTCTCGCGGTGGTTCTGCTCCTCAATGCCGCGGCAAACGGAATCGGCAAATTACTGAAAAAGAAGACAGGAGAAACATAATGCAACAATTCAACGATAAAATGGATATTTCGGTAAAAGACTGCCGGCTGTGGTACAATGATTTTCAGGCGCTAAAGGGAATCAACATGGAAATAAGCGAAAAAGAAATCACCGCCTTCATCGGTCCCTCCGGCTGCGGAAAGAGCACCTTTCTGAAAACGCTCAACCGCATGAACGATCTTGTCGACGGCTGTCGCATCGAAGGCAGCTTCATCATCGGCGGGATCGACATATACGCAAAGGACACCGACGTGAATCTGCTGCGGAAAAAGGTCGGCATGGTCTTTCAGAAGCCGAATCCCTTCCCGATGAGCATATACGACAACATCGCCTTCGCACCGAGAACCTTCGGTACAAAAAGCAAATCGGTACTTGACGGAATCGTCGAAACCAGTCTGCGACGCGCCGGCATATGGGACGAGGTGAAGGACAGACTCAAAAAGAGTGCGCTCGGCATATCGGGCGGACAGCAGCAGCGTCTCTGCATCGCGCGCGCACTTGCCGCCGATCCGAGCATACTGCTTATGGACGAGCCGACCTCCGCGCTCGACCCGATTTCGACCGGCAAGGTTGAGGATCTTATGACCGAGCTGAAAAAAGAACTTACGATAGTCATCGTGACCCACAACATGCAGCAGGCAACGCGCATTGCCGATAAAACCGCCTTTTTCTACCTCGGCGAGCTTATCGAATACGACAGAACCGAAAAGCTCTTCTCCTGCCCGTCCGACAAGCGTACCGAAAATTATATTACCGGCCGTTTCGGATAAAACGCAAAAAATAATTGACAAATGAAAGGGTTTATTGTATCATGAGTATAAGAAACAAATACGAAGATGAACTCATGCAGGTTTCGGGAAAGCTGATAAAAATGTGCCGTGCCACCGAGCTTGCGATCGAAAATTCGATAAAGGCGCTGGTCAACCGCGACAACGAAATGTCAAAAGAGGTAATCGCCGAGGACAAGACGATCGACAACATGGAGCACGACATTGAGCAGGACTGCCTGAAGATACTGCTCATGGAGCACCCGGTGGCGGGCGACTTCCGCGATGTGAGCGCCGCTCTCAAAATGATAACCGATCTTGAGCGGATTGCCGATCAGGCTGCCGACATCTCGGAGATCGCGCTCTCGTTCGGAGACGAAGAGTTCATCAAGGAACCGGAGCACATATCGCTCATGGCAAAGCTTGCAATCGGCATGGTAAAGGACGGTGTCCAGAGCTATATAAACCGTGATCTGGAGCTTGCGCTTTCGCTTGACCGCCGTGACGACCGCGTCGATATGCTTTTCGAAACGGTCAAGAACGATCTTGTCGAGCTTATAAAGCAGTCGGCAAAGAACGCCGATCAGGCGATACTTTTCATGATGATCGCCAAATATCTGGAGCGGATTGCCGATCACGCCGTCAACATCGGCGAATGGGTGGAATATGCGGTCACCGGAAATCACAAAATAGGATAAAACAAAAAGGAGTTTACCCCTATGGCGGAAAAACAACTTATCTATGCGGTTGATGACGAGGACGGGATACGGGATCTGTATTACTGCGTCCTTGAAAGCGCGGGCTTTGAGCCTGTCTGCTTTGCCGACGGCGACATGCTTTTCGATGCGCTCTCCGACAAGGAAAAAAGGATGCCGTCGCTGATTCTTCTTGACATAATGCTTGCCGGCACCGACGGATTCGAAATTCTCGCAAAGCTGAGACGCACCTCCTCCACAAAGAACATTCCGGTAATCATGGTTTCCGCCAAGGGAGAGGAAATAAGCAAGGTCAGGGGACTAAATCTCGGCGCGGACGATTACATATCGAAGCCGTTCGGGGTACTTGAACTTATTGCGCGCATAAACGCAAATCTCAGGCGGACAACCGCGGCGGACAGCCTGCTTGTCTGCGGGGACATCGAGCTTGACGACGGCAGACACGAGGTCAGGGCAAACGGAAGAGAGGTCACGCTGACGCTGAAGGAGTACGAGCTGCTCAAGCTGCTCATGAAGCGCTCGCCCGACATAGTTCCGCGCGGCGAGATCCTCGGCACGGTCTGGGGTGACGATTACATCGGAGAAACGCGCACGCTTGACATACACATAGGCACGCTGAGAAAAAAACTCGGCGAAACAAAGGCACAGATCAGTACGGTACGAGGGGTAGGGTATATTCTGAAATGAAAAAGAAAATAGTGATTCTTAATCTGCTGATCGTAATAGTCGCTCTTATCATGATGTTCGGACTCGGCATCATAGTCACGCGGAGCAATCATTACGAAATGGCAAGGCAGAAAATAACAGAGCTTACCGAAATATATGCAAACAATTACAGTCCGGACGAAAGGTTCACCGAAAAGATTGACAGCGACATACGTGTCACGGTTATAGATTCGGACGGTCGGGTCATCGCGGACAGCGAACAGATCAATCTTTCGGGCATGGAAAATCATCTCGGCAGAGAAGAAATAATTGCCGCAGCCGAAGGAAAAATGACGATTGTCACACGCCAGAGCGACTCGGTCAATCAGGACATGATGTACTGCGCAAAGCGCATCGAATACGGAGGAAGTCACCTTTTCGTGCGTGTTGCGATTCCGATCGAAAGCGTAAACTCATACATAGTCAAAAGCGTCGTGCCGATGATATTCATAATGATATTCGCGCTTTCCTGCTCGCTTTTTGCAAGCATCTTCTTTGTCGGCGGTCTCATGAAGCCGCTCCGGAAGGTAAGAAGCTGCCTTGTCGGACTGAGTACCGGAGAAGATTATTCGCCGGTTCCGCCGATGACCGATGACGATGACGTAAACAAGCTGCTTGCCGAAATAAACGAGATCGGCGTCAGACTGCATGACAGTATTGACGAGACAAAGCATGAAAAGGAAAAGCTCGGCTACATTCTCGACAACATCTCGGACGGTATCGTGGTAGCCGACAGCTCGCTTGACATTGTAATCACAAACCGCGTTGCGAAAAACATATTCGGGGTGAACGACAGCGTCGGCAGACACGTCGATATACTCACGTCAAGCGGCGACTATCTTTCGGCAATGTCCGAATGTGCAAAGGGCAAAAACGAAAGCATATTCCAGATGCAGTCGGACGACAGATGGTATCTCTGCACGGTCAGGCACACCGACAGCGATTTTGTGATATCCGTCCTCTCGGACATCACCGCAAGCAAGACGGGCGAGAATCTCCGCCTTGAATTTTTCGCAAACGCATCGCATGAGCTGAAAACTCCGCTTACGACAATCAAGGGCTTCAACGATATGATCTCACTCAAGGCGGACAGCGAGATAAAGGACTATTCGGACCGGATCGACAAGGAAGTCACACGCATGACAAACCTTATCGACGACATGCTCGGACTGAGCAGGCTTGAAAACTCAAGCGAAAAACAGCTTATGCCGACCGAGCTTTCGCTGAACCGGATTGCATGCGATGTAATAGACGGGCTGAGCGTGCTTGCCGGTCAGAAGAAGGTATCTGTCAGCATCGAAGGAGACGCGACCGTTTATGCCGAACGCGAACACATGTATGAGCTTATAAAGAATCTTGCCGAAAACGCGATCCGCTACAACAACGACGGCGGCAGGGTCGATATTCTGCTTGCCGACAAAAAGGAAGGTGCCGAACTTACGGTATCCGACAACGGCATCGGCATAGACAACGAGCACCAGAGCCGCATATTCGAACGCTTCTACCGCGTTGACAAGTCGCGCTCGCGCTCGACCGGCGGAACCGGTCTCGGTCTTGCGATAGTAAAGCACATCTGCGAGCTTTATCATGCGCGCATTACGCTGAAATCCAAACTCGGAGTCGGAACCACTGTAACCATTCTCTTTCCCGACAGAGTAAAAGGAACAAAATAACATCTTATGTGACCGACCGCATGGTCGGTCATATTTTTTTGCGCGGTCTATTGACAAAGCACTCACGGTCGGTTATAATGAGTCAAAAACAAACCGCAGGAGAAAAAATCCGGAATCGGGGGCGGACTTGCACTCAAACCGTTTCCGGACTCCGCTTGTGCTTTTCAAAAAGCACATATATTCACATATATTAAGGAAGGAAAGGTCATAAACATGAAAAAACCGTTTCTCGGATGTGCGTACTATCCCGAAGACTGGGATGAAGATCAGATCGATTTCGACATATCCATGATGAAGAAGGCAGGTATCACCTGCGCGCGCATTGCCGAATTTGCATGGCGAAAAATGGAGCCGAGCCGCGGACATTACGATTTCGGCTGGCTGCACAATGTGGTGGACAAGCTCGCCGCCGCCGACATTTCGGTCGTTATGGGCACACCGACAGCCTGCCCGCCGATATGGCTCATAAAGGAATATCCCGACGTCGCGGAGCTCGGACCGAACGGGGTAAGAAAAAGTCACGGCGGCAGACGTCACTGCTGCTCGAACAATCCGCACTATCTCGAAGCGTCCGACGCGATAGTCACCGCTCTCGCAAAGGAATTCGGAAGCGATCCGAACATCATCGGATGGCAGATCGACAACGAAATCTATTCATGGGGTACCGGGTGCGTTTGCGGGCACTGCATCGACCGCTTTCACAAGGCGCTCGAAAAGAAGTACGGCAGCATTGAAAATCTCAACGCGCGCTGGAATCTGAATCTGTTCAGTCAGGCGTACGACAGCTTCGATGAAATCCCGGCTGCGGTCAACGCATGGCACAATCCCCACATACGCATGGAATGGATTGTTTCGAACCGCGAGGCTCAGATCGATTTCGTACACCGTCAGGCGGCGATCCTCAGAAAGTACACCAAGGCTCCCATCGGCACCGACATGATGCCGGTGAACGGAGAGGATTACGAAAAAATGAACGAATGTCTCGACATCGCAATGTTCAATCATTACAACGAGCCGTCGAATCTCCCGGGTCTTCCCTTCTGGTACAACTTCATCCGCACGGTCAGGGACACTCCCTTCTGGAACACCGAAACGGCTACAACATGGAACGGCAGTGAGGCGATCACTCAGTTCCTGAAGCCGGAGGGCTTCTGCCGTGTAAACAGCTGGATACCGATCGCGCTCGGCGGCGAGGCAAACATGTACTGGCTCTGGAGACAGCACTGGGCGGGTCACGAGCTTATACACGGGGCGGTTCTCTACCCCGACGGCAAGCCGATGCACACCTTCGGAGAGATACGGCAGACAGCCGCCGAATTTGAAAAGGCGTCCGATTTCATCACATCGACAAAGGTTGACACCGAGGTTGCGATACAGTTTACATCAAAGAACTGGAACATGTTCGAATGTCAGTCGGTCATCGCAAACTACGGCTACCTTGACGGTCCGAGCGACACCATGCATGCGCTGACTCCTCTCGGCGTCTGCCCGGACATCATAGGTGCACGCGCTCCGCTTGACAAATACAAGGTCCTCTTCTCAAGGAGCATGCTTACCCTTGAGGACGGCGACATGCCCGAAAGACTCGAAAAGTGGGTCAGAGACGGCGGAGTCTGGGTGGTCGGTCCGATGACCGACATCCGCGACTCGGTCGGCGCACATTACAAAAAGAGCGCCACCGGCATGACGGAACGACTGACCGGAGCGGAAATGCTCCACACCATCCCGACCGACGGGAAATATCTCGCGGCGGAATGGACAGACGGCTCGGGCGAGCTTAAGTTCGGCAGATGGACCGAGGTTTACAGCGAGGGCGGAAATGTACTTGCGCGGATAACCAAGGGACATTCGGAGCTTGTCGGAAAGAGCGTTATCGCCTCCTTCGACTGCGGAAAGGGCAAGATCATCCTCTGCGGTGCGATGCTTGACAGAGACGAGCTTACAAAGCTTGCAAAGCTCGCCCTCGATATGGCAGGCATAAAGCAGAGAAAGGTCGAAGGCAAGCTGACCGTCGTTCCGAGAAAGGGAGACGGCAGGGACGGACTCGTCCTCTGCGAGCTGGGATATGAAAACGCATCGGTTGAGCTTGACCGTCCGATGACCGACATCCTTACGGGAAAGAGCTATCCCGCCGGCAGACTTTGCGTTGAGCCTTACGGGGTATACGTACTCGAATAAAAGGCGGATATTATCCGCACAGCATATACCGTCGGACGCAGCCGGTCCGTACTTTTGATATCGTTTCAGCGCCGTTTTTGTGCATCATGTACAAAAACGGCGCTTTTGCATTGTCTAATATAGGGAATTTTATCTTTTCGGCTGAAATCGGTTGAAAATAATCGGCAGATGGTATATAATAAACGAAAAGACCTCGTAATTACGCGACAATTTGTGCATCTTTACAACTATCTGAAAAGCCATTGAAAGGGGCGGTAAAACTTTGAAACAGTACAATGCAAAGAACATAAGAAACGTTGCGCTTGTCGGTCACGCAAGTGCAGGCAAAACTTCTCTTGCGGAAGCGGCATACTATCTTACCGGAAAAGCCGACAGGCTCGGCAAGGTGGTTGACGGAACGACTATTTCCGATTTTGACCCCGAGGAGATCAAGCGCAAAAGCTCGGTATCCACATCTCTTATTCCCGTTGAGTGGAAGGATGTTAAAATAAATCTTCTGGACAGTCCCGGACTTTTCGATTTTGCCGGCGGCGTGAGCGAGGCAATAAGAGCGGCGGGCTCTGCCGTAATCGTCGTATCCGGAAAGAGCGGCGTTGCGGTCGGAACCGAAAAGGCGTTTGCGGCGGCATCCAAAAAAGGAATAGCAAAGCTCTTTTTCATAAACAAGCTTGACAGCGAGCATGCCGATTTCTACAAGGTATTCGAAGAGCTGAAATCGACCTTCGGTCCCATGATCTGCCCGCTGGTTGTCCCCTACGTGGTCGATCACAAGGTAAAATCATACATAAATCTGCTTGAATACCGTGCATACGAATACAAAAACGGCAAGGCAACCGAGGTTCCGATGCCCGACATGGGACACAGACTTGATGGTCTGCGCGCCGCAATTTCCGAAGCCGTCGCCGAAACAAGCGAAGAGCTTATGGAAAAATATTTCGCCGGCGAGGAATTCACTCCCGACGAGCTTATCATGGGTATCGCAAACGGCGTGCGCAGAGGCGAGATAGCACCGGTATTCTGCGGCGCAACGCAGATACTCGAAGGCGTCGATCAACTTCTGAACGGACTTATCTGGCTTGCTCCGTGGGCTGAAACGGTTGCGGGCGAGACCGGTCACGACATGGCGGGCGAGCCGGTAAAGCTGACCGTCAATGAGGAGGCGCAGCCTGTCGTTACCGTATTCAAGACGGTCGTTGACCCGTTCGTCGGAAAGCTCCAGTATTTCAAGGTAATAAGCGGCAAGGTCACATCCGACACGGCTCTGCTGAACGTCCGCACCGGAACAATAGAAAAATTCAACAAAATAATGTATGTCTGCGGCAAAAAACAGGAAAATGCGCAATGCATCGTTGCGGGTGACATAGGCGCGGTGGCGAAGCTTGCGTCCACATCGACAGGCGACACGCTCTGTTCGCCTTCAAGACCTATATCGCTTCCCGGAGTCGCGTTTGACCGTCCCTGCCTTTCGATGGCTGTCTTCCCGGTCAACAAGGGGGACGAAGAGAAAATCTTTGCCGGACTTGCGCGTCTTGCCGAGGAGGATCCGACGATATCCTTTGAAACCAACCGCGAAACGAGAGAAACCGTGCTTTCCGGACTCGGCGAGCAGCATCTTGACGTCATTGTATCCAAGCTGAAATCCAAATTCGGTGTCGATGTCACGCTTGCCGTGCCGAAGGTTGCTTACAGAGAGACAATACGCAAAAAGGTACAGGTACAGGGACGTCACAAGAAGCAGTCGGGCGGTCGCGGACAGTTCGGCGACATCTGGGTGGAATTTGAGCCCTGCGACTCGGAAGAAATGATATTCGACGAAAGAGTTGTCGGCGGAGCGGTTCCGAAGAACTACTTCCCCGCAGTCGAAAAGGGACTTCGCGAATCGGCTCAGAAGGGCGTGCTCGCCGGATTCCCGATGGTCGGGCTGAAGGCAACCCTTTACGACGGCTCATATCATCCGGTTGACTCTTCCGAAATGGCATTCAAGCTGGCGGCAAACATAGCATACAAAAACGGTATACCGCAGGCGGCTCCGGTTCTTCTTGAGCCGATCGGCAGACTCTGCGCATATGTACCCTCCTACAATACCGGCGACATCATGGGCGACATCACCAAGCGTCGCGGCAGAGTTATCGGAATGAATCCCGCCGAGGACAATCTGACCTGCATTGAGGCAGAGGTCCCGATTGCCGAGACAGGCGATTTTGCGACTATGCTCCGCTCGACGACTCAGGGCAGAGGTCATTACACCATCGATTTCGCGCGCTACGAGGAAGCTCCCGCGGCGGTTGCGCAAAAGGTAACCGAAGCATACAAATCGGACGAAGAATAAAAACCGAAACGGGTCTGCATTTTGCGGACCCGTTTCTTCGTCGGTATCGTCATTTTTTCATTCTGCACCGAAACATGCGCCTTGCGGCAAAAATTTTTGTTTATTTTTTCGTCAATCACTTGACAAACGTGACATCCGATGTTATACTTGCGGTGAAAATCGGCGAAATTTTCGCCGGACATATTGCATACTTTGCACATATTTAAGGAGAACTTTATATGAACATTCCGAAGACAGAATATCCGCGTCCGTCTCTCGTGCGTGACAACTGGATAAACTTAAACGGACAGTGGCAGTTCGAAATCGATCATGCCAACACCGGAATGGAACGCAAATTCTGGGAGCGCGAGACGCTTTCGGACAAAATTCTCGTTCCGTATGCACCCGAATCTGTACTCTCCGGCATAGGATATACCGATTTTATGCTGGCGGTCTGGTACAGACGCGAATTTGACCTGCCCGCAGAGCCGTCGGACGGCAGAATACTCTTCCATATCGACGCCTGCGACTACCGCACCGTTGTCTTCATCAACGGCAAAAAGGTCGGTGAGCATGTCGGCGGCTACACTCCGTTTGCCTTCGATATCACCGATGTCGCGGTCCGCGGAGGAAAGAACACGGTTGTTGTATATGCATACGACAACACAAGAGATCCGCTCCAGCCTACCGGCAAGCAGGACAATGTCTACGACAATGTACACAAGTGCTGGTACTACACCAGAACGACCGGCATATGGCAGACGGTATGGATCGAATTTGTTCCGGATACATACATCGAAAAAATCAAGCTGACCCCCGACGTTGACAACAAAAAACTCAGAGTCAGGGTAAGCGCAAACAAGGTCGTCACCGACGGCACTCTTTCGGTCAGAACAAGCTACAAGGGCAAAGATACCGGAAGCGCAGAGCTTAAATTCGACGGCAGATATGCCGAATTTGACCTTGATATAACCGAACTGCATCTCTGGAATCCGGGTGCGCCCGAGATCTACGACATAGAGTTCACACTCAACTCGGACAGAGTCAAAAGTTATTTCGCAATGCGCAAGGTTGCAATCAAAGGCTATGCGATCGAAATAAACGACGTTCCGGTCTTCCAGCGTCTGGTTCTCGATCAGGGCTACTGCGGCGAAGGGCTGTACACGGCTCCTTCTTCCGATTACTACAAGCGCGAGATCGAATACGCGCTTGAAGCCGGCTTCAACGGTGCGCGTATGCACGAAAAGATTTTTGAGCCTTACTATCTTTACTGGGCGGACATGCTCGGATATCTGCTCTGGGGTGAGTATCCGAACTACCACTGGAACGATTCGGATCCCGCGGCACTTGATTCGATGCTTCCCGAATGGATCGAAGCGGTCGAACGCGACTACAACCATCCGTCGATAATCGGCTGGTGTCCCGGAAACGAGGTCACATCCTACCGTATCGACAGAATCTACATTTTCCTTTACGATGTAACCCGTGCGATAGACCCCATGCGTCCGATAATCGACACATCGGGTTGGATACACGCAAAAACGGACATCTACGATTCGCATGACTATACCGGTGACCCGGTCGAATTTGCAAAGCATTACGAATCGCTCAACACAGGTGTCGGTGATGTCTACATCAGCTACGGCTGGGGCAAGGTTCCCCCCGTACCCTATGAGGGACAGCCCTACTTTGTCTCCGAATTCGGCGCGTCGGCAGTCAACATTGAAAATCACGAGCCGACAGAGGAGGAATTCGAACGCTTCTACAAAACCTTCAAGGAGCATGTGGACATTCTCATGGACAACAAGAGAATGTGCGCGTTCTGCTACTGCCAGTGGTGCGACTCCGCCGAGCATGAATGTAACGGCTTCATCACACAGGACAGACGCAAGAAATACGACTTCGCACGTACCCGCGAAATAATGGGACGCAAAGCGGAAATAGAGAAATAACGCAAAAATCAACACAGCAAAAGGAGAAAAAATGAACACAGAAAACAGAATCCCCCGTCCCGAATATCCCCGTCCGAGGATGGTCAGAAACGAATGGATGAATCTTAACGGACAGTGGCAGTTTGAAATCGACCATTCGGACACCGGAGTCGAGCGCAAGTTCTACGAGCGCACCGATTTTGACCGCGAAATAACCGTTCCGTTTGTTCCCGAGTCAAAGCTGTCCGGAATCGAATATATTGACTTCATGAAGGCTGTATGGTACCGCCGTACCTTCACCCTTCCCGCTTCCTGGAAAGGCGGTCGCACGCTCATTCACTTCGGTGCGGTAGATTACAGAAGCCAAGTCTGGATAAACGGCAAGCTCGTCGGCAAGCACACCGGCGGCTACACTCCGTTCGCCTTCGATATCACCGACAGCCTTAATGACGGCGAAAACAGCGTTGTCGTATACGCATTCGACGACACCCGCGACAGACTCCAGCCGAGCGGCAAACAGTCAATGAAATACAGCAACTATGCGGCTCAATATACCCGCTGCACCGGCATATGGCAGACCGTATGGCTTGAGCACGTACCCGATATCTATGTTGAAAAGCTGAAGCTGACGCCCGATGTCGATGCGGGCAGGCTCCTTGCGCTTGTAAGCCTCAACGCACGTTATGAAGGCAAGGTAACCGCGGTCGTAAGCTACAAGGGTGAAGAGATCGCACGCAAAGAGGTCTGCTGTGCGGCAAAATATGTTGAATTTTCGGTTGATATCCCCGACGCACACCTTTGGTTCCCCGAATCCCCCGAGCTTTACGATCTTGAAATCCTTGCCGGCAATGACAGCGTAAAAACCTATTTCGGCATGAGAAAGGTTGCCATCAAGGGCAACGCGATCGAAATCAACGACCGTCCGATATATCAGAGACTCGTTCTCGATCAGGGCTATTATCCGGACGGAATCTACACCGCTCCCACCGAAGAGGACATAAAGCACGACATCGAACTGTCGATGGCAGTCGGCTTCAACGGCGCGCGCATGCACATGAAGGTCTTCGAACCCGCCTTCTCATACTGGGCAGACCACATGGGCTATCTCATCTGGGGCGAATACCCCAACTGGGGACTTGACGTAAGCAAGCCTGCGGCACTTCTTTCGATGCTTCCCGAATGGCTTGAGGCGGTTGAGCGCGACTACAACAGTCCTGCGCTTGTCGGATGGTGCCCTTTCAACGAAACCCAGGGCGACCGCAAGGCAAGCATATTCACGACAGTTTACGACGTGACACGCGCGATAGACCCGATGCGTCCGATCATCGACTCGTCCGGATGGACACATGCCGACAAGACCGACATCTTTGACGTGCACGACTACGATCAGAACCCTGTCACCTTTGCCGAGCGCTACAAGCCGCTTATCACAGGTGAAGGAGACATCTACTATTGCCGCAACGCCGCCGAAACATATAAGGGTCAGCCTTATTTCGTATCCGAATTCGGCGGAACGCACTGGGACATCGACAGCGACGGTACCGAGGGCTGGGGCTACGGCAACGCACCGAAGGACATCGATGAAGTGTACTACCGCATAGAGGGCTTTGTCACGGCACTGCTTGAAAATCCCAAGATGTGTGCATTCTGCTACACTCAGCTTACCGACGTCATGCAGGAAAAGAACGGCATCTATTCGTACGATCGCCGCGAAAAATTCGACCGCGAGCGTCTCTATAAGATAATGACCAAGAAAGCTGCAATCGAGAAATAATTTCGGAACTTACCGAAAAAATATCCGCGAAAAAGCTTTTCGCGGATATTTTTCATTTTGTACGCTTTTCTATTGAAATTTTTGTTTTTTTATGATAGAATATTCGAACATACCGTCCGATGGTCTGAAATCCGGGGAGAGCCGATATGAAAGATATTCTGCCGACCGAAAAAGGAAAAAAACTTGAATTTTCTCACTTTCCCGACCCCCTTTGCGCATTTGTTTACCGCAACTGGGGCATAATTCCCGCCGCAACCATGGCAAAAACGGTAGAGGCGACCGAGGACGGGATATGCCGTCTTGCCGCCGACATGGGACTGCCCCCCGCAGAGCCCGACCCACGCACTCTCGCGTGCGGGTATCTGACCGTTATCCGTGCAAACTGGCATCTGCTTGATTACGAACAGCTTTGCACTCTTCTGGGATGGTCGGAGGAGAAGCTTACATATGTCATCAGAGAAGAAGACTTTTTCGGCGAAAAGCTCGGCGGTTTCAAGCCGGATACCGGAAAGCTGCTCTGGCATGATTTCGACCGTTCATCCCTGGAGCCGATCCGCAGAGCGACGATCGACTTTTATGACCGTCTCCCCGCAAAAACAGCATCCCTGTTCGACTTTGTGAAATCCTTCGAAAAGGCTGCGGTCGGCGGTGTCGGGTCAGCCTCCTTCCATGACGCGCGTTTTGAAGATCGGATTGTCTATCCATATTGCGCACTGTACGGAGACACCTTCCTTTCGGATACCGATTTTTCTTTTCCAGACGAGCTTCTTGAAGCTTATCGTGCGGTCGGTGTTAACGGGATATGGTGTCAGGCGGTCCTCTATACACTGGCTCCCTTCCCTTTTGATCGGTCACTGTCCGAGCATTACGAAATGCGGCTTGCGAACATGAAAGCTCTGACCGAACGCATGGCAAAGTTCGGTCTGAAGCTCTATTTATATCTGAACGAGCCGCGCTCAATGCCGATTTCCTTCTTTGAAACGCATCCCGGGCTCAAAGGAGCCGTTCACGGTGATTATGCCTCTCTTTGCACCTCTGTACCCGAGGTACAGCACTACATTAAGGACGCGGTAGCGACGATTACCCGCTCGGTGCCGCTGCTCGGCGGATTTTTTACCGTCGTTGCCTCCGAAAATCGTACAAACTGCTATTCTCATTATGAAGACGGTCAGACCGATTGTCCCCGTTGCCGACACCGGAGGCGAGCCGATGTGCTTGCGGAAGTCAATGAGCTCATCCGCGAGGGTGTCTCGTCGGTTAATCCCTCGGTGAAGGTCATCGCATGGAATTGGGGAATGTACGGAGAGCTTCCCGCCGAATTTACCGACGCCCTGCCGACCGATGTTGCCGTAATGGGAGTCAGCGAACAGGCTGTCGAAAAGACGGTCGGCGGGGTCGTGACCCGTGTGATCGACTACTCGATATCGGTGGTGGGACCGGGTAATTTTGCGCGTGAGATATGGCGGCGTGCCGCCCGAAGAGGACAGAAGCGATATGCAAAATGTCAGTTCAACAACACGTGGGAGTGTTCGTTTGTTCCGTTTCTGCCGGCATTCCGACAGGTTTACACCCACATGAAGGGACTTTGCAGGGAGCAGGTAAACGGCATTTTTCTCAGCTGGACCCTCGGAGGATTCCCGTCGGTGACCCTCCGCATACTCTCTCCGATGTTTGACAGAGGCGAAATTCCGTCTCTCCGTTCATTGTACGAAAGGGTATTTCCCGCCGAAGCCGTCGATATCGTGGAGCGGGCGGGAGAATATTTCAGCAACGCTTTCGATAATTTTCCGTTTGATCTTCAGGTTGCGTATCTCGCGCCTCAGAATTACGGTCCGGCTTGTCTTTTGTTCGAAAAGCCGACCGGATGCAAGGCAACCATGATCGGATACCCCTATGACGACCTTGACAGCTGGCGTTCGATATACCCCGAGGATGTCTTTGAAAATCAGTTTTTGCTCCTTTCCGACGGGTGGGAGCGCGGGAACCGATTGCTCGGAGAGCTACCCGTGAAGTCGTCTGCACTCGATGAACTGATTGACTGCGCAGAAGCTGCCTACTGCCATTTTCGCTCGACCTATCTGCAGATACGTTTCGTCCGCGTCAGGGACGGCAGAGAAAAAGGTGATCTTGCCGAAATTGCCGAAGAGGAGGCATCGCTTGCCCTGCGTCTTGCGGCGGTGCAGCGGCACAATCCCTGCATAGGCTACGAATCCTCCAATCATTATTTCTACAACACCGCACTGCTGGCGGAAAAATACATTAACTGCCGCTACCTGTCCGACCGTATGAGGCGGGGCGGGTCACTGTCCGGCGAAAAACAACAAAGGAGAGGGGAGCCGATCACGGCGCCCCGGCTGAATCAATGAAAAAAAGACTTACACTATCCGAAACACTCGCCGTCGGCAGTATGCTGTTCGGACTCTTCTTCGGAGCCGGAAATCTGATATTCCCTGTTTTCATGGGACAATCGGCAGGCTCGAACGTATGGACCGCAATCATCGGATTTCTGATTACGGGCGTCGGCATACCGCTTCTCGGCGTGGCATCGCTCGGAATGAGCCGAAGCGAGGGGCTGCTTGAAATGAGCGGAAAGATCGGCAAAAAATATGCCGTTTTCTTCACGATCGCACTTTATCTGACGATAGGGCCCTTCTTTGCAATCCCCCGTTGTGCCTCCACCTCCTTTTCGGTCGGGCTGAGACCGATGATAAGCGACAGTGCGACGGCAACTATTGCGACATGGGTATTTTGCTTCCTCTTTTTTGCCGCCGTCCTCTGGTTTTCACTGCGACCCGGCAAAATACTTACATGGGTCGGTCGCATACTTACCCCGCTTTTCCTTGTCTGCCTTGCGATCCTCATTGTAACGGCGCTCGTAAGACCCGCCGGCGATTATACCGCCGTTGAGCCGCAGACGGCATACAAAAGCGCCGCCTTCTTTACCGGCTTCATTGACGGCTACAACACGATGGATGCACTCGCAAGCCTTGCGTTCGGCATCGTCATAGTCAACGCGATAAGGGGAATCGGCGTAAAGGAGCCTGCGGCAATCGCAAAAAACACCGTAATTTCCGGTATTCTCGGCTGTGCGGTAATGGCACTGATCTACGGCGCTCTTGCGATAGCGGGAGCACAGAGCAGAGCGATCTATCCGCTCTCCGCCGACGGAGGCGAAGCGCTCAATCTGATAGCAAGGCATTACTTCGGTAACGTCGGCGGCATTGTACTTGCAGTGACGGTTACCCTTGCATGTCTTAAGACTGCGGTCGGACTGATTACAAGCTGCGGTGAAACTTTTTGCGAAATATTCCCGAAGGGTCCGAAATATCATCATTTTGCGATCGGCTTCTGCGTCCTGTCATTTCTGATCTCGACGATCGGACTGTCGGCGATCATTTCGTGGTCGCTCCCGGTGCTTATGTTCCTCTATCCGCTTGCAATAACGCTGATTCTGCTTGCGCTCTGCGGAAATCTGTTCGGAAATGACCGCAGGGTATACGTTTCGGTGACGGTATTCACCTTTGCCGCCGCGATCTTCGATTTTACAAAATCGCTCCCGGGGAAGCTTCCGGAGGCGCCCGTGATAAAGCAGATAAACCACATCGGAAGCCTGCTTCCGTTTTCGGATATCGGACTCGGATGGGTCTGCCCTGCGGCGGTCGGTCTTGTCGTCGGACTCATTTTAAAGCTTATTTTCGGGAAGCGCAAAAAAGCATAATCACAAACAAAACCCAAAAAAGGAGCGCAATTGCGCTCCTTTTTTGCTCTGCCGTATAGCGTCACATATTTTCGGAAATACTGACTGCAAAAACAAGGAGTGTGATTGTAATTATGTCGCTTATCGGCAAAGAAATCGCCGACTTCTCGGTAATGTCATACAGGGACAACAGATTTGAAAAAATCGCAAAAAAAGATCTTCTCGGCAGATGGAGTCTGCTTTTCTTCTATCCCGCCGACTTCTCGTTCGTCTGTCCGACCGAGCTTGAGGATCTTCAGGAGCATTATGACGACTTCAAAGGTGAGGGTTGCGAAATATACGCGGTTTCGACCGACAGCCATTTTGTACACAAGGCATGGCACGACTCTTCCGAAAAGGTTGGAAAGGTGACATATCCGATGCTTGCCGATCCCGCCCATCGGCTTTCGCTTGACTTCGATGTTCTTTCGGACGACGACGGCATGTCCGAGCGCGCGGTCTTCATTCTCGATCCGAAAGGCAAAATAGTTTCGTGCGCAATAAATTCAGGCGGAGTCGGACGCAATGCCGCCGAGCTGTTGCGGATTCTGCGTGCCTGCAAATTCGTGGACGAGCACGGCGACAGAGTCTGTCCCGCAGGCTGGCAGAAGGGCGACGACACGCTTGCCCCGAGTCTCGATCTTGTAGGTAGCCTGTGATGGAAAACGCAAAATTTTATGACGCGATCATAATCGGAGCGGGTCCCGCGGGACTTACCTCGGCGATCTATCTTGCCCGCGCGGGATACGGCGTACTTGTAATTGAAAAGGAAAAGATCGGCGGTCAGATAACGATAACCTCCGAGGTAGTCAACTATCCGGGGGTGATGAGAACCGACGGATATGCGCTTACCGATACAATGTACAGACAGGCAAAAGCCTTCGGAGCCGATTTTGTTTCCGCAACAGTTTCGGAAATATCGGCTTCGGACAACAAAAAGAGAGTTTCAACATCGGTCGGAGCGTTCGCCTGTACAGGCATAATCATTGCGACGGGTGCAAAACCGAAAAGCCTCGGCTTCCCGGGCGAGGAAGAATTCCGCGGGCACGGGGTCGCCTACTGTGCGACCTGCGACGGCGAGTTTTTTGACAAAAAAGAGATTTTCGTCATCGGCGGCGGATTTTCGGCAGCGGAGGAAAGCATTTTTCTGACGCGCTACGCAAGCCGCGTTACCGTTCTCGTCCGCGGGCACGATTTTTCCTGTGCGCAATCTGCCGCACACGCGGTCTATGACCATCCGAAAATAAGGGTACTGACCGATACCGAGATCGTAAGTCTGCACGGCGACACTCTTCCGCGCAGAATAGTTTACAGAAACAGGATAAGCGGAGAAGTGACCGGATATTCGCCCGAAAACGGCGACGCCTTCGGTGTTTTTGTCTTTGTCGGATACGAACCTGAGAGCGGACTTCTCAAAAACCTCGCCAAAATCGACGAACAGGGCTATATAATTACAGACGAACGTCTTATGACCTCGGCGGACGGCATTTTTGCCGCAGGCGATGTCCGCAAAAAGGTCTTACGGCAGGTCGTCACCGCAGTCGGCGACGGCGCGACCGCCGCAACCGAGCTTGAAAAATATATTTCGGCGGCAGGCGGAGACGCTGCGAGGTCGGGCATGCGAAAAGACGATGCCGGAGGAAAATCGCCCGCTCCGCAGGATGGCGGCAGAGATTCCGATTCGGTATTTCCCGCGGAAATACGGGAGCAGCTTGCACTGCTCTTCGAAAAGATCGATCGCAAAATCATATTTGAGCTTTACCGCTCCCCCGATCGATCGGACAAACGCTCGTCGGAGCTTGAAAAATATCTGCGCGGACTTTGCGGCATCTGCGGAATGTTTTCGATCGAATACGCGGACGGAAAAGACGGGGAGTATCTCCCCGCGGTGCGTATACTCGGGGAAGACCGCAGTTACAGCGGACTTGCATTTCACGGGATCCCGGGCGGACATGAATTTTCGTCATTTGCCGTCGGCATATGCAATGCGGCAGGCGTCGGACAGCCGATCTCCGACGATCTGCGCCAAAAGATCGAAGAACTGAAAACTCCGCTTGGAATGAAAGTGCTCGTTTCGCTCGGATGCACGAACTGCCCTGCCCTTGTCATCGCCGCCCAGCAGATCGCGGCACTGAGAGACGGTGTCTCGGCAGAGGTCTACGACGTGACCCTTTATCCGGAGCTGCGCGAAAAATACAACGTAATGAGTGTGCCCTGCCTTGTGATAAACGACAGCAGGGTAAGCTTCGGTCGCCGCGGGCTTGATGAACTTCTGGAATACATCGGGGAGCAGTCGTGAACTGCTTCCCCGATCTTTTTTCAAAAAAAGTTGATTTTTTTCGCCGAGACTATTGACAAAAGGAAAAAACATGCTATAATATCATATGTTCCGTGACATGCGGACGAAATATGCACCCTTAGCTCAGTTGGTAGAGCAACTGACTCTTAATCAGTGGGTCCGGGGTTCGAGTCCCCGAGGGTGCACCAAAATAGTGATGGTCTGTAAGTTTTTCTTACAGACCGTTTTTATACGGCAGCAAAACAGCTCGGATTTAAGATATTACAGTTTAATGCCGTTGTCGAAAGCAATATTCATGCCCGACATCTGTACGAGCGGCTCGGATTCGTTCACATCGGAACGGTTCCGAACGCCTTTCGCATGAAGGACGGGACGCTTGAGAGCATTTGCCTGTATTATCACAGGCTTTAAACAATCAATTTTGCGGATATTATCCGAAAAAGCAGGCTTTATGCCTGCCTTTTTTACGCAAAGTAAAAAAAGTATACAAAAAAATCGATACAGGTTATTGATTTTTTTACACTCTCATGCTAAAATCAGATCAGATTACAAAGAATGATCGGAGTATACGCCATGAACTTTCCTATGTCATTTTACTGTGCAACCCGTGATTTTGCCGATTTTTCGCATCCCGTACCCGCGCCCGCAATGAGACGCTCGTTCACGGTTGAAAAGGTCGGCGCTCCCGCAAAGCTTCTGATCTGCGGACTCGGTCTTTACAGACTGTTTGTAAACGGATCGGAAATCACACGGACAATACTCGCGCCTTACATATCAAATCCCGATGATATTTTATATTACGACAGCTACGATCTGTCCGATCTGCTGAAGGTCGGCGAAAACGTGATCGGCGTTATCCTCGGAAACGGCATGCTGAACTGCCCGGGCGGAACCGTCTGGGATTTTCAGAAGGCAACCTTCCGCAGCGCACCGAAGCTTGCGCTTTCGTTTGAGTGCGGAGAGCTGTCATTTGACGCCTCCACCTTTGTATGGGCAGAATCGCCGATTATTTTCGACGACATACGCTGCGGATGCTTCTATGACGCGCGAAAGGAGCTTCCCGGGTGGAACGCGCCCGGCTTTAACGGCTCCGGATGGAAGCCCGTCATAAAAGCCGAAACGCCGCGCGGAACGCCGCGCATCTGCGACGTTGACCCGATCGGCTGTACCCGCACGCTTTCTCCCGTATCGACAGAGCGAAATGCTTCGGTTACATCAAGAGACTCGACATGGCACATGCATCCGATGATTGCGGGTCAGTCCGCATTTGAAAAATATCTGCCGGCAAACGGCGGAGTCTGCTTTGATTTCGGAGAAAACACGACAGGCGTTGTGCGGCTTGTGCTGAAAAACACGACACCCGGGCAGAAAATAGACCTCCAATTTGCCGAAATGCTCACCGACGACGGTGTCGTCCAGCCCGAAAACATCGCAAGATTCTACCCCGACGGATTCGGTCAGCGCGACATTTACATCTGCCGCGGTGCGGATGAAGAAATCTTTGTTCCGTCGTTCACCTATCACGGCTTCCGTTACTGCTACGTGGTCGGTCTGCGCGGGGATCAGATATCCGAAGACACGCTGACATACATGGTGTGCAGCACCGAACTTAAAGAGATCGGCAGCTTCGAATCCTCCTCCCACGTTCTGAACACCCTTCAGAAGATAGTGCGCAACTCCGATCTTTCGAATTTCTGGCATTTTCCGACCGACTGCCCGCACCGCGAGAAAAACGGCTGGACGGGCGACGCGTCGATATCGTCCGAGCATTTTCTTCTGAATCTCGATGCAACGCGCAATCTGCGCGAATGGATGAGAAATATCCGCGCCGCACAGCTTGACGACGGAAGGGTCCCCGGGATCGTTCCGACCGGCGGATGGGGTTTTGCATGGGGCAACGGACCCGCATGGGACGCGGTACTGTTCAACATTCCGTATTTCTGCTATGTCATGAGAGGCTGTCGCGGGATCGTCGAAGAAAATGCCGATTCGATGTTCAGATACCTCTACTATGCGGCGGGAAAACGGGACGCCGACGGGATCCTTGCCTACGGTCTTTCCGACTGGTGCGCATGCGATGAGGACAGCGGCGAGACAAAGAACACCCCGCTCGCAGTCACCGACACGCTTGTGATCGCCGACTGTGCGCAGAAAGCGGCATACATGTTCGGACAGCTCGGCAGGCAATCGGAAGCCGATTATGCTATGAAGTTGCACGATGAACTTATTGCCTCGTTCAGAAGGAAATTTGTCGATCCCGACAGTCTGCTTGTTGCGACCGGAAGTCAGACCGCTCAGGCATGCGCGCTCTTTTACGGTGTTTTCAGCCGCGACGAGGATGAAAAAGCCTTCGGCGTACTGCTTGATCTTATAAGAAAAAACAATTACCACATGTCGGGCGGATGCATAGGTCTGCGCACGCTCTTCCACGTGCTTGCCGACCGCGGCGAAGCCGATCTTGCATACCGCATGGTCACACAGCCCGACGCGCCCTCCTTCAGAACGATCGTTGACGAAGGGTTCACCTCGCTTCCCGAAGTAATTACTTCAAAAGAAAGGCTGTGGAGGCGCAGACCCTCGCTCAATCACCATTTCTTCGGCGACATATCGAATTTCTTCATAAGAGACATTGCGGGAATCCGGGTAAACCCCGACCTTGACAACCCGTCAAGGGTCGGAATTTGTCCCGCATTTATCGACGGACTTGAGTTTGCCGACGCCTTCTACGAAACGGTCGGCGGAACGGTCAGCGTCCGCTGGGAGAGAAGCGGAGACTGTTGCATCGATCTGCACATTTCTGCCGACGAAGGCGTATCCGGCTACATCAGACTGCCCCGCGGATGGCATTTCGAAGACGGCAGTATAGGCTCGAAAAAGCTTGCCTCCGGAATATACAAGGCTGTCCGTAACTGAAAAACAGAGTAAGGGACTGCACAAAAAGCGCAGTCCCTTTTTGTTTAATTCAGTTCAAATGTTATCACCGCAGAATCAAGACCGTCCGCATGGGCATAAAGCTTCGCTTTGCCCGCGGATTTTCCGACCGCAACCGCAACCGATATTCTTCCTGCGCGCATCCTGCGCGAGGTCTCGGTTACCGGGATGTGATCGGATATATCCGACCCGGTTCCGATCACTCTGCAAAGTCCGTTCGTATTGAAGGACACAAAGGGAGCGGCTGTCGGAACCTCTCTGCCCTTTTCATCGACGACAATACAGCTGAACATAATTACATCGCGTCCGTTTGCGCTCTCGCCGTCGCTCTCCTTTATCAGCTTCAGCGCGACCCCCCTGCCGGTGGTCTCACGTCTGTCGCAGGCGACCGCTTTGCCGTCTTTATACCCTGCCGCACAGAGCACACCGGGAGTGTACGGAAGGTCAAACTCGGCATATCCGTAAGGCTCGACCGCGACTCTGCCGACCGCTTTGCCGTTCAGCTCCAGCGACACCTCGGGCAGATTGGTGTAAACACGCACTTTTTTCGTCTCGCCCTCCTCGCCGGCAAAATTCCAGTGAGTGGCGATGTGCAGGATCGGTCTGTCGGTTATGAAAAGTGACTGATTCTGATAAAACGCATCCTTTTTCTGCAGGAACAGGTCGATTGCGCCCGATTGCGAGCAAAGTCTCGGCCAGACCGCCTCTCCGCGATGCTCAAACGCAATCCACTGGAATCCGCCCGCGACATAGGGCAGACTGTGCAGAAACTTCCATGTTTCGGTGCGCGATCTGAACCACGAATCGGTATTGTGATCGAGCGCGTTTATATATCCCTTTGAGCTGTCGTCCGGATAATACCATCCTCTTGTTGTGCCCGTCGCACAGCACTCGGATGAAAAGATCGGCTTGTCGGGGAAGAGCGCGTGAGTCTCCTCGTAGCTTTGGTGGTTGTAATTCATACCGATCGCGTCAAGCAAACCGTTGACCGTCGATTTCGGCGGCTCGTTTGAAACAGCCGCCATTATCATGCGGGTGTTGTCGAGCGCCATCACCTTTGCGATCATCGTCTGCGCGATACGTCTGCCGTCGTCCGAGAGGAACTTCATTTCCTCGTTACCGATCGACCACAGCACGACCGACGGGTGATTGCGGTCACGCTTTATAAGCGTTTCAAGCTGTTCAAGACCCTCAACCGACGATTCAAAGTGCCGCGTTTCGTCCATGACAAGTATACCTGCCTCGTCAAGAGCGTCCATTGTCGCTTCGTTGTGCGGATAATGACTGCAACGGTAGCCGTTAGCTCCCATTTCCTTTATCAGCTTCACCTTATAGCGGCAGATACTGTCGGCGACCGCCCTGCCGGTGAGTCCGAAATCCTGATGTGCGCAGACTCCGTTTATGAATATTTTTCTTCCGTTGAGATAGAAGCCGTTGCCGTCGCCCGTAAAGGTGCGGAAGCCGAAGTTTGTTTTGCAGCTGTCGATTGCCGCCCCGTTTTCGTAAATGGTTGCCGTCGCGGTATAGAGATACGGATCGTCGATATCCCAGAGATGCGGGGCTTTTATATCTGCGCAAAGCTTTAGTTTCACAGAAGATTTCGGCCCTGCGGTAATTTGTCCGTCGATCTTTGTGACAGCCCCGCTCCGATCGGCAAACTCCACGACTGCGCTTACTTCGGCGGCACTCACGCGGTCATTCTTTATTTCAAGCTCTGTCGGAAGCTCCCAGCTTCCGTCTTCCCTTTTCGACGGCGCGACATACAGACCGTATGTATCCGCATGAAGGGTATTCGTCTTTATCAGATATACATGGCGGTTGATTCCGCCGCCCTCGTACCACCAGCCCTCGTGCTCGTCGGTCGTGACGTATACCGCAAGGACGTTGTCCTTTCCGAAAATGACAAAATCGGTTATATCGACCGTAAACGGAGTGTACGCGCAGAAATTGTGCCTTAAAAGGCATCCGTTGAGATAGACGGTTGCGCCGGTTGCCACCCCCTCGAAATAAAGGACAAGCTGCCTGTCCCTGTCGCCGTCGCCCAGGGTGAAATGCTTACGGTACCAGCCGTTTGTATATTCGAAAAATCCGTTCGAGCAGTTGTTTTCTTTGCTGATCTCGCCCGATATTATATAGTCGTGCGGCAGGCTGACCTTCTCCCAGCCGTCGACCGAAAGCTCGTGATCCCAGCCGTAATCATCGGGGGCATCGTTGTAATAGCGGGATGCGGGTCCGACGCGTCTGCGCTCGGTCTTTGACTGCATATAGGTCGGTCCCTTCGATCTCCATGTGTGCGGTCCCAGCTCCCCTCTGTGGAAAAGCCAGCCGTCGTCAAAAAGTATTTTCTCTCTCATATTATCCTCCCGTACCTTTCGATTCTGACTGAATTTTAGCATCGGCGCGCATTTTTGTAAATATATTAAAATGAAAAAATATATAAAATATTGCTTTTTTTAATTGCATATGCTAAAATACCGTAAACGGAGGTGACAGGCTTGAAAATCGAATACGCAAAAGGAGACAGTCCGACCGACTGCGTCAGCGAAAACTACTTTAAGCTGAATAACTGCGGTTTTTACATAAATATCGGGAGCGAGCTTGAGACAAACAGGCGCAGCGGGCGCTCGGATTATCAGATCATATGCGTCACCGACGGTGAAATGAAGGTTCTCCGCGAAAATGACGAGATAACGGCAGGCGCGGGGAGCTGTCTGCTTTTCAGACCGTGGGAGCCGCAGTGCTACTGCGTAAAGCAGGGCGGGCATGTAAGTTTTTGCTGGATGCATTTCACCGGAAGCATTGTCCGAGACATGCTTGACGACCTGTCGGCAGACGGTTTTCTGCACAATGTTGACAGACCGTCAAGATTTCTTGAAGAAACCGGCAGACTGGTACGGCTCATACGCGAAGGCGCACCAGAGACCTACATCAACGGTCTTGCAATCTGCCTTATCTCGGGATTTTTCCTGCCGTCAAAAAGCTCCGGGCTTCTGCGCACCTTCCGCCGCATGGAAGCCGACATCGACAGCGGCATTTTCGACAGGGACTTTGCAAAGTTCTCCGGACTCAGTCAGAGCCGTTTTATCAGACTTTTCAAGTCGGATTTCGGGATCACCCCGCACGCCTGCTTCACAAAGCTGAGAATGGAGCGGGCGGCGGTATATCTCAGAGAAACATCACTGCCGATAGGAAGGATTGCCGAGCTTGTCGGATATCCCGACCAGTTTTATTTCTGCAACCTTTTCAGGCGCTATTCGGGCGAGCCGCCGTCCTCGTTCAGGAAAAACACGCTCTGAAAAAACACCCCCGAATTTAAAAAATCCATTGACATATTGTCGGCAATATACTAAAATGAAAGCGGAACCGACATATCTTTTTAAAGGAGACTGCCACCAACCATGACCTTACACAACAAAATGACAAGCCTTGACGGAACATGGCGTTTGTACATCGCCGAAAATCGGTTTTGCAAAGCTTTTGCGAAAGAGCTTTGCGACGAGAATTCGCTGTCACGCCTGAATATCGGACCGATAGACGGAAGCGTGCCGGGAAACTTTGAGCTCGATATGCTACGGGACGGTCTGATCGACGACCCGTTCTTCGGGACGAATGTTCTTGAACTTCAGAAGCTTGAAAACCGCCATCTCTGGTATGTACGCAATTTCGATTACAAAAAGGAAGCAGACGGCATACCGACGCTCAGGTTTGAGGGCATCGACACCTTTGCCGATATCTACCTGAACGGTCGGCTGATCGGCTCGTCGGATAACATGCTCATTGAGCACGAATTTGAAGCGGCGGCGATAAGGGAAGGCACAAACGAGCTTGTGGTGCATATAACGCCGTCGGTGATCGCCGCAAGAAATTACGGCGAAAACATGGGCGTTTTTACCTCCATGAAATACAATGCCGGCTCATTGCAGGTCAGAAAAGCCGCCCACTCCTACGGATGGGACATCTGTCCGCGGATCATTTCGGGCGGGCTCTGGAAGAGCGTTTACCTGTACGTTAAAAAAGCGGACAGGATAGACGACGTTTATCTTCAGACTTTTTCGCTTGAAAAGAACCGTGCGCGTCTTTTTCTGAGCTATGAGACTACCCTTTCGGGCGATTATTCAACCGATTATTCACTGAGTATAAGCGGAAGCTGTAAAGACAGCTCCTTCTCGTATCATCTTGACAGGCTGTGGCACAATTGCGGCGGTGCGGAATTCGATCTTTGGGATCCGCTTGTCTGGTGGCCGCGCGACATGGGCGATCAGCCGCTCTACCGTGTAAAGGTGGTCCTTTCTTACAAAGGAGAGCCTGTTGACAGCAAAGAATTTGATTTCGGCGTGCGGACGGTAAAGCTCGTAAAGACCGACACGACGGACGACAACGGAAGCGGCGAGTTCTGTTTTTACGTAAACGGCGCAAGGTTCTACGCACGCGGAACGAACTGGGTTCCGCTCGACGCGTTTCATTCACGGGATCGGGAAAGGCTTGGAAAAGCGCTAGATCTGCTTTACGAATCTAACTGCAACTGTGTGCGCTGTTGGGGCGGAAACGTCTACGAATCTGAGGAATTCTTCGATTACTGCGACAGGCACGGCATAATGGTCTGGCAGGACTTTGCCATGGGCTGTGAAAAATATCCGCTTGACCCCTCCTTCGCCGTCCGACTGGCAAAAGAGGTCGAATCGGTGGTTCGCAGGCTCCGCATCCACCCGTCGCTTGCGCTCTGGGCGGGCGACAACGAGTGCGATCTTGCGTTTGCATACTGGTGCCGCGCACTGCCCGACGATCCCGGCAGGAACACCGTTACGAGAAAAACCGTACCCGATGTCGTAAAAAGGCTGGACCCGTGGCGAGATTATCTTCCCTCATCGCCTTATATCAGCGAGGCGGCATACCGTTCGGGCGCAAAACTGCCCGAGGATCATCTCTGGGGACCGCGCGACTATTTCAAAGGCGATTTTTACAGAAACGCCGCCGCGCATTTTGCAAGCGAAATAGGCTACCACGGCTGTCCTGCCCCCGATTCGATAAAGAAATTCATAAGCCCGGGCAAGCTGTGGAGTCCGGTTGACAACGACGAATGGCAGGTACATGCGGCATGCATGGAGACCGAAAAGGATGTCCCCTACGCTTACCGCATCCCGATGATGAGCAATCAGATAAAGCTCTTTTTCGGCGATCAGCCCGACTCTCTCGAAAGATTTTCGCTTGAAAGCAGATATTGTCAGGCTGAGGCATTCAAATATTTTATCGAACATTTCCGCTCCGAAAAATGGAGACGCACCGGTCTTATCTGGTGGAATCTGCTTGACTGCTGGCCGCAGTTTTCGGACGCCGTAGTCGATTACTATTTCGAAAAAAAGGAAGCGTTCGACTTCATAAAGAGATCGCAGGAGCCTGTCGCCCTTATGGTAAGGGAGGAAAAGGACAAGAGTCTCACTCTCGTCGGGGTGAACGAATTCCCGTCCGACAGGCAGGTGAGCTTTACGGTCACCGATCTTGCCGACAACTCTCTCGCGGCAAAGGGAATAATTACTCTCGGATCGGCTTCCGCCTTCCCGATAGGAAAGCTCGCATGCGACGAAAAGGCGCATTTCTTCCTCATCGAATACGAATCGGACGGGAAAAAGCTGAAAAACCACTATCTTGCAGGACAGCCTCCCTTTGATTTTGACACGTATTACAAATGGATCAGGGCGGCATACAACATATAATTATAAAAGGAGCAAAAAGAATGAATCTCAAAGACGCTTACCGCTTTCAGAACAGACTCAATTCACACACCGATGAAATAATCGCGATAATATCCGACAACACGAACGTGACAAAAGTAAAATCCACCCTGTACAAGAGCAGGGTCATGCCCGAAGCAAAGGACGAGGAAGTTGACAGACTTCCGACAACCGAATATGCCGACCGTATCACATCGCTCTGCGATCTTGCCGTTTTTCTGATGGACGAGCGGGAGAAGCTGGCGATAGCGATAAGAAGCGCCAAGCTTGCGCTTGAAATCGACATCGACAGCGAGGTCGGACTGAACGGCAAGCGCCGCGAGCTTGCCGACGTACTCAGATCGATGAACTCACTGCGCGGAAGCGAACGCCTCGTGAAAAACGGCGGGACTGCCTACCGCTTCAACGCCGACGGCGAGCAGGTGTCCTATTTCTGCGACATGAAGGAGGTCACCACCATAAATTTCGACCGCAATGTCACCCGCAGATACGAAAACGCGCTGAACAGAAAGAGCGACGAAATATCGGCTGAGATCGACAAATGTCTTGTCATGACCGAGGTTGATTATCAGCCCCCGTTTGACGTAAACGACAGCTTTTCCGAGGTTTTTGAGAGCTTCGTTTCAAAAACAGAATAAACAGCCCCTTCCGGCTGTCTGTGATGCGACAGAGAGGACGGCTCCGCCGAAGTCGGTTCGTGCGCGGGTGAACTGTAATGCCGTGCGTTTTTATATCGTTTGATATACTTTTTATTGGATCAGGTGCGCCTCCGAAGCCGCAATTTTCGAAAGCCGTACTTCCGCAAAGAGCGTTGTCCCGCAAATCCATCGATCATTCTCACGCTTCAGCGATTTTTGGATTTTGCCTTTGTGCAGTTTTATGTTTAAAGGACGGAGGCGGCGCCGAAATCTCTGTCGTATCACAGACAGTCGGACAAACGCAAAAACGACCCGTGCAATGCACGGGTCGTTTTTTTGCCGCACCATGTTGGCGGTCTTTTTATTCATACATACTCATGAGCTCATCGACAAGTGCCTTAATCTCGCTTGCGGCACCCGCTATCGGTATATCCTTTTTGATCGTTTTGTCGCGGGTCGTAAGCTCTATCACACCGCGCTCACAGGTCTTGGGACTGACCACCGCGCGTACCGGGATACCGAACAGATCGGCATCGGCAAACATCGATCCGGGACGTATGTCGCGGTCATCATAAAGCACCTCGACACCTGCCGCTTCAAGCTCTGCGTAAAGCGCCTCCGCGGTGCTGTTCACCTTTTCGTCGTCGCGGCGCAGATTGCATACCTCGACCTGCCACGGTGCTATCGGCATGGGCCAGATCGGACCGTACTGATCGTGACTCTCCTGACAGATCGACGCGCAGAGTCGTCCGACGCCTATTCCGTAACAGCCCATGATCGGATACTGCCGCTGTCCCTGTGCGTCAAGATATGTCATGTCCATTGATTTTGTATACTTCGTTCCGAGCTGGAATATATTGCCGACCTCGATTCCCTTGAAAAGCTTTATCGAATGTCTGCCGCAGACCGGGCAGATTCCGCCCGGGGTCGCCTTTGCCACATCCACATAGGTCGCATCCGACGGCAGATCGCGCGCGGGATTGAAGCCCGTGTAATGAGTGTCGGCTTTATTTGCCCCGCAGACGAAATTCGATCCGCCCTCTACCGAGCGATCATATACCACGGTTGCCTTCCCGCCGAAGTTCACGGGTCCTATAAATCCGGGAACAATTCCGCTCTCTTCCGTTATCTCGGTCGCGGGATGAATGTTCCTGCCGAGATAATTGCGCAGTTTGGTCTCGTTGACCTCAAGATCGCCTCTTATAAAGACCACGACATAGTCGTCGGTGTCGTTTTCCTGATAGACAACCGCCTTGCAAAGCTTCTTCGCCTTCATGTGAAGCATATTGCAGAGTGCCTCTATTGTTTTGACATCGGGAGTGGATATTTCGCAAAGCGCCTCCGGCTCTTCGGGCTTTCCCTTATCGACTATACATTCAGCCGCCTCGACGTTCGCCTTGTAATCGCAATCGGTACAGATTGCGAGCGTATCCTCGCCTATCTCCGAAAGGAGCATGAACTCATGCGATACGGCGCCGCCCATCATGCCCGAGTCGGACTTGACCGCAACCACGTTTTTCGCGCCCGCACGCTTGTAAATGCGCACGTATGCGTCATAGCAGCGCTTATAGTAGCGCTCCAGATCCTCCTGACTTGTATGGAAGGAATACGCATCTTTCATCGTAAATTCGCGCACACGGATAAGTCCGCCGCGCGCACGGGGTTCGTCCCTGAACTTTGTCTGGAGCTGGTAGATCATGAACGGAAAATCGGTATACGATTTTGCGGTATCGCGGGCAAGCTGGACAGCCGCCTCCTCATGTGTCATTCCGAGAACCATGGGATTGCCCGACCTGTCGGTGAATCTCGCCATTTCGCTTCCGATCGAAGTATATCTGCCCGATTCCTCCCAGAGGGACGCAGGCATTACCACCGGGAAAAGAACCTCCTGACCGTCGATCTTATCCATTTCCTCGCGGATTATGTTTTCGATCTTTTTTGTTATCCGTCTTGCCGGCATGAAGAGAGAGTAGCTGCCGTTGCTTACATATTTCATGTATCCGCCCCTTATCATCAGGGCATGGCTTTCTATCACACAGTCCTTAGGAGCTTCCTTCAGACGCTCACCGAGCATTTTACTGACACGCATAGCTGTTTTTTCCTTTTCTGTAACCGATTGATTTTTTATAAATACAGGGTAATTTTATCACTTTTCGGTCGCAATGTCAATAGAAAGCGCAAAAAAACGGATTCTCCCGGCAAAATATCGCCGCCCCGCCGTCGTTCAAAGTTCTCATATGTGCAAAAGTACAAAAAAATATGGAGAATAAGAGACTTTTTTTGTCTTGAATAATGATTGAATTGAGTGTAGACTGAAATCGTCTTTTAATACCTAATAAAATAAGGAAGGGTTTGAGAATGAAAAATCTTCTTAAAACACTGATCTGTGTTTCGCTTCTTGCCGCAATGTCGGTATCGATGCTTGCATGCGGCGGCGACAGCCAGACAACAACAACCGCTGCTGCGGGAGTTACCACAACTCCGGCGACAACCACAACCGTACCCAAGCAGACGACCACTGTTCCCGCGCAGACAACCACTGTTCCGGATACGACAAACGTACCCGACAAGCCCAAGGATGAGCCCTCCTCTTATTATGAAGAGGATGAGATTTATGTCATCGACGGCGTGAAGCTTGTCGCTTCAAACGGCTACTGCGAATTTGCGGAAGACGGCGGTCTTGAGGCAAAGTACGAGAGAGTTGACCTCGTTGCATGGGACACAAACTTCACCTACGGCAAGATCACGGTTACAATGTCGGGCAAACCCGAGAGCGAAGACAACGACAACGGACTCTTCCTCAATATAGCAAGCGGCAGCATGAAGGACAGAGTTCTTTCCGAGTCGTTCAACGAGGGCGATCAGTATGATCTCAAAACATCGGGCGGATATTACATGTTCTTCATCGGAGACAAGACATCCGGTCTCAGACTTGCAAAAGCCAATGTTCCCACTCTTGACAAGACATGGGTAGAGTGTGCGATCGTTGACGGAACAAGAAATGTCAAAGAGCTTGGCTATCAGCACGGCGACAAGTTCACGATCACAATCGAAGTTCTTCCCGGCGGCATTTTCAAGGGCTACTACGGCGATACCCTCATGTGGACATATACCGACGAGGCTCCCCTTCAGGGAACCGGTATCGGCGTAAGACTTGAGCATGTCGGCGTTAAGCTTTACAGCATCAAGATTGAGCCGGCAGAAGGCTGATACATATCAGACAAAAGGACTGCACCTTGCGGTGCAGTCCTTTTCCGTTTTTATTTCCTGTTTTCAGCCATAAAGCGCTCGATCTCGTCGGGATCGCGTATGATGTCGGCTGAGAGGACTTCGCAGCCGTTTCCGGTAATCAGCAGGTCATCCTCAATGCGTATACCGATTCCCTCTTCATCGATGTAAAGTCCCGGCTCGTCGGATATGATCGCTCCCTCGCAAAGCTCCTTGCCCTCGGCAATGTCGGCGTCGTGCACATCGATTCCGATGTGGTGGCTCACTCCGTGCATATAGTATTTTGACAGCTCGGAGCGGTCTGCTATCTTGCCCATTTTTATAAGTCCGTCGGCAAGCACCTCCTTGCAGATCTCGTTGAGTTCACGGGTGGTGATACCCGGTCTTGCCTGTCTTGCAACCTCACGGTTCGCCGCAAGCACGATGTCGTAATAGCTGCGCTGGCGGTCGGTATATTTACCGTTTATCGGATATGTACGGGTTATATCGGCGCAGTATCCGTTCGTTTTTGCGCCGAGATCAAGCAGAAGCAGATCGCCGTCACGGCAGATTTCCCTGTTTGTTTCGTAATGAAGCATGGTTCCGTTCGGTCCGGCGCCCGCGATCGTCGGGAATGATGTACCCTCCGCGCCGCAGCAGGCGATCTCGTATTCGAACTCTGCCTGTGCCATGTATTCGTACATTCCGGGGCGGAGCGTTGACATTACCCGTTCAAGTCCTGCCTTTGTTACGGCAACCGCACCTCTCATCAGCGCGACCTCGTCTTCGTCCTTCACTCTGCGCAGTTTTGCGAGCGGGGTGTGAAGATTGCGAAGCTTCACGTACGGGTATTTTCTCATAAAATCCCCGGCTTTTTCAAGATTGTAATCGGGCAGATCGGAGAGCGAATGTCTCTGACAGTCAAACCAGACGGTTTCGGTCGTGTCGTATGCCATATACGCCGAGATATCCCCATCGATTCTGTCGGTGTAGCGGACATCCTCAATCCCGCTTATTTCCTTTGCTTCCTCTGCTGTTATCATTTTGCCGGTCCAGCGGATGTTGTACGGGTCAGGCTCTTCGATGTAGAGTGTGGACAGTGTTCTGCCCCCTCTTTTTGTCATAAAAAGCAGCATATTTTCGGCAGAAAGTCCTGTCAGATAAAAGAAATTGCGGTTGACACGGAAGGGATAGTATTCGTCCTGGCTGACATGCAGGGCGACACCCGAATAAAGAAGCAGCATACAGTTATCGTCAAGCATTTCCGCCAGACGTTCACGATGCGATATTACAGACATGTTATATCATCCTTTCAGACTTTTTTCTGTAATTATATACCCGATCCGATTTAAAATCAAGCGGACTGTTGAAAAAAAGCGAAAAATATGATAGAATAAAACAAAAAACTCCGGAAGGACAATGCTTATGAAATATCTTATAGCCTCTGATATACACGGCTCGGCGAAATACTGCCGTCTGCTTGTCGAAAGCTTCGAAAAAGAAAAGGCAGACCGCCTGCTTCTGCTCGGCGATCTGCTCTATCACGGTCCGCGCAACGATCTGCCCGACGGATACGCTCCGAAGGAGGTCATAGCTCTTCTCAATCCGCTTGCGGACAGGATCACGGCGGTCAGAGGAAACTGCGACGCCGAGGTTGATCAGATGGTGCTTGATTTTCCGATAACCGCCGATTACGCGATCATAAACGCGGGAGAGCACACGATATTTGCGACGCACGGACATCTGTACACTCCCGATTCGGTAAAAAACCTCAGAGAGGGGGACGTTTTCCTCTACGGACACACCCACATCCCCGACAGCAGTCTGAAAAACGGGATTTTATGCATCAATCCGGGGTCTGTGTCGATTCCGAAGGCGGGCAGTGCGCACGGATATATCATATTTGACGGGAACGGGTTCATCCGCAAGGAACTTGAAAGCGGGAAAATTCTCGAAACTATCGGTCTTTGATCGCAAGCGTCCGCAGATACGCCTTCCTTTCATCCGGTATGCGATAGCTTTCGATCGCTTTTCTTATCGTTTTGTTGTGCACCCATTTATCAAGACGGCGCTCTTCAAGAAAGACCGCCGCACTACCGTACTGCTTTGCAAGCGCGGTGGCGAACAGCCACGCAATCATCATATTGACGTAATATTCATCCGATCTGACAGCAGCAGCCTTTTCAAGGATCGCGGGCGAAAAGCGGTCGTCAAGATAATATCTCATCAGTATACCCAGTCCGAAGCGGATGGTGTAGGTGTGTTCAGACGCTGTCCACAGCTCCGCTTTTTCAAGCAGGCGGTCGGAATATTCCTTCTTTCCGAACACCATCGGAGAGAGCTGATCGCAGGTTGCCCAGTTATCGACAAAAGGAAGAAAACGGTCGCAGGCGGCGATCGCACTGTCAAAATCCTTTATCAGCGATATTATAAAAGCATGCAGATTTTGCTCTTCAAAATATTTATGCGGCAGATCGGCGAGAAAATCGTCGGTCTGCCCTTTTTTTGCAAGCTCCGAGGCAAAGGCTCTGACTATCGGCGTGCTCACTCCGATCACCCTCTCCCGATCGACGGTCGGCATAAGCTTTGCCTGAAAACTGCCGTATTCCGGGTCGGCGGCTTCAAAAAGCCGCTCTCTTATCATTTCGATCTCATTATTCATAAAAATTCCTTCTAAATCCTGTATCGCATTTTTATCCGCCCGAGCTTTTTGATAAACGAGGGTGCAAGAGCATAAAGGAAAAGTGCGTTTGAAAAAGCATAAAGCAGGGTAAACGGAAGCGCAGTCACCGTTGCCGTAAGGTAAAGAGCAGGAGAAAAGCTCCCGCTGTACCACACGACCGTCCACACATCCATTATGAGTGAGAAAACAAATCCGGACAGTCCGCCGAAGCCGACGAGCAGAACACGGTTTTTTTCGAGAACCGACGAAAAAAGTCCGCCGAGCAAGCCGATCGTTCCCCATGCAATCATGCGGAAGGGGGTCCACGGTCCCTGCCCGAAGAAAAAATCGGAGACAAATGCCGAAAATGAGCCGACAAGAAATCCGGTCTGCGGTCCGAGAGTCACTCCGCTGATAATTGCAAGTGCCGCCGTCGGCTTGACAATCGGAACAAATCTGCCGATGACCGCAAGTGCGGTCATTACGGCGGACAGGGCGAGCCTTCTTGCTCCCCTGCTCTTCGAATCGTATCCGCAGGCAAAGAGCAACAGCGAAAATGCGGCGACAAGCGTCGATATCAGCAGATATTTTCGCCCGTCTGCGGCAAAAAGCGATACCGCGAGCAGTGTCGGCATTACGACGAGCAGTAAAACAAGTCCGAGCACCCGCCTTGTGCGGAAATTACGGATGAGGATCATTCCGCACTTCCTCCTTCCGGTTCACGCAGACGCGCACATATCTCTCCGACCGTCGTACAGCCGTCAAGAACACCATGCGACATTGCCGCCGCCGCAGTCGTATAGAATCTGCTGTCGGTGAGAAAGTCGGTCCTGTCCGACCGCGATATTATCCTGCCGTCGAAAAAGAGCGCACAGCTGTCGGCGGTACAGGCGGCAAATTCGGCGTCATGCGTGACGCAGACGATTGTCATATCATTGCCGTCGCGGAGAGCTTTGAGCGCTTTTGCAAGCGTCAGCACCGATGCGCGGTCAATCCCCTTTGTCGGCTCGTCGAGCAGGAGAAGCGACGGCTTTTTTGCCGTGACCTTGGCGAGCGCGACAAGCTGCTGCTCACCCCCCGACAGGTCATACGGATGGCGGTCGTAAAAAGGCGACAGATCAAACGGAAAAGATTTTTCGTCGAATCCCACCTCGGCAAGCTCCTCTCTTACGCTGTCAAAGACAAAAAGCTCTCTGACATCCTGCGGCATGAGCGAAACGAACGAGGCGAAAAGACTCCCGTTTTTATAATCCCGATGCTTTTTTCCAAACAGCCGCACACTGCCCGCATAGCAGGGGAGAAGTCCCGCGGCAACCGACAGAAGTGTCGATTTTCCGCATCCGTTGCCGCCGAAAAGACAGAATATCTCTCCCCTGTACACCTCAAGTGACAGATCGCGCAGAACATCGGGCAGTTCCCTCCGGTATCTGAAGCAGACATTTTTCAAAGAAAGTGCGATTTCCCCGCTTTTTACGGGTTTTGCGGATTTTTCGGACACCCGCGACCCCGACGGATGATATTCCGAAATCAGAAAGCTCCTGCCATCCCTTACCGTAAGCGGGCATCTGCCGCCGTCCCCTTTTTTCAGTTCGTTGTACATACGCACGGGTGCGGGCATCAGTGACAATATCTCCGGCATCCCCGAAAGTCTGCCGCACACCTCGGACGGCTTGCCGTTTGCGACAACTCTGCCGCCGTCAAGTATAATTATACGATCGGCAAAGGGGAGAAGGCGGTCAAGTCTGTGTTCGGACAGTATGACCGTAACTCCGTTTTCGCGATTCAGTCTGACCAGCGTATCGGTAAACGCCGTCGCGGCTATCGGATCGAGCCTTGCCGTCGGCTCATCGACAATAAGAAGCTCGGGATCACCCGCCATAACCGACGCAAGGCAGAGAAGCTGTTTCTGCCCGCCCGAAAGCTCGCAGACTCTTTTGCCCATTATATCCGAAAATCCGAAACAGCCCGCAGTTTCCGCGACCGTTTTTTCAAGCCTTGCGGGATCGGGTCCCATATTCGACAGCGCAAACGATATCTCGTGTCTTACCGTATCGGTGACGATCTGCGCCTCGGGATACTGCATGACATACCCGATTGAAAAAGCCGCGCTCTTACCGTCAAGCTCTTCGATCGGCGTGTTTTTGAACAGAATACTACCCGATTTCTCCCCGCTCGGGGCAACGGAACTCTTTATAAGCGAAAAAAGAGTGGATTTGCCGCTTCCGGTCGCGCCGCAGACAAGGACAAATTCACCCTCGGAAACCGAAAAACCGACCGAGTCAAGCGCGCCACGATCGCTTCCGGCATAGCGGAAGCTCAGATTTTCGACATCAAGTATTTCCATCTGCACGCACCTCCGATCTCATAAAAAACAGGCAAAAACGAAATTGCCGCACAGCATGCGGTCGCCGTATAAAAAAGCGGTCCGTCGTGCGGAAGGCTGACCGTCGGATAAAAGGTCGCCGAAAACACCCCTCCGAAGCCTCCGACCGCAACGCAGGCGGTCGCCGCAACAGTCAGCGATATGATAACGGCGTCTCCGATATGCATCGGGAAACGCTCGGCGAAGGTCGGTCTGCCGATGCCGTAGCCGCGCGCACTCATGCTGTCTGCGGTCGTTACCCCGTTTTCGATCGCCCATGATGCGACCGACATGAATATCCGGAGCTTTGCGCGGAAAAAATCAATGAGATTGCCGTCCTTATACAGCCCGAGCGTTTTCTGTGCGTCGGAAGTCCGCCTGAACTGCTCTCTGAAAAGCGGGACAAATCTCACCGTCATCGAAAAAAGCAGCGACAGTCTGGGCGACAGTCTCCGAAGCAGATAGGCTGTCCGTTCCGCGTCGGTTATTTTTGAAAAAACGGCGAAACGGCAGACCGCCGAAAGGATCACCGCCGCCGAGGTCATCCCGTAAAGCAGATCCTCAAGCGTTATGCGCATATCGTTGACAAAAAAAAGAACTGTCGCGCCGTTGTGCGAAAAAATCGGATTTATTGCCGACAAAATGCAGAAAAACGCCGCTGTTCCGACTGTTTTCCCGACAATAGCGGCGCGGTCTGTGTAAAAAAGCAGGTGCAGATATGCTCCCGCAAACGATATTCCCGCAACGCGCGGGTCAAAAATAAAAACAGGTATGCAGATCGCCGCCGCGTAATAGACAAAAAGCGCGGTCGGGCAACGGTCCTCAAAGCTTTTCACTGCGTACCTCCCCCGTCATCGGCGTAAACGCGGCTCACATCCCTGCCGAAATCCAGGGTATAATGCCATTCGACAAGATCGCCGTCCGACAGAACAAATTCGTCGCATCCGACCGACGGCATAACGCCGTTTACAAAATAGACCCAGCCCGACAGATCGCCGTAAACGTGATCCCTTATAAACGCGATCGACAAAACATATCCGTTTCTTTCGTCGAACTGTATTTTTCCCCGCTTTGCGGCTTCAACAAGCAGATCAAGCACGGTTTCTCCCTCGTGTATATCGATCGCCATGTCTTTTATAATTACTCCGTCCTTCGGAACAGCATCGTCGCCGCTGTCGGCAATAACGTCGCAGCGTATCGAAATCCTTACCGTTCCGAAGCCCTTTTCGGCGGCATCCGTTTCCGAATAATAGCCACCCGGAGATCTGATGTCGGTAAAGGCGGTCGCCGCGATTATCAGCGCCGCGGCAAGGATCAGCGGCAGAATATGCTTCGGTCCCCTTTTTCCTTTGACATAAAGTATCAGGCAGACCGCCGCCGCAAGAAGTGCGACCGACACGCCGACCACGAGCTTGTATATCGGTACCTTATGACCGGAATCGGTCTTTCCGCCGTCCGTGACCGTCGGTGCTTTTTCGGTCGTCGGCTGGCGCACTGTCGTCGGAGCCTTGGTTGTCACACGGTCGTCGGTGACCGGAGGCGGCTCGGGAGCGCCGTCCTCATACATGTAAAACGTTCCCCCGTCGGTGTGGAAAAGCTTTGCGGAAACAAGCGCGCAGAGCGCCTGAACGGTCGCCGTTTTGTTTGAAGCTCCGTCCGGGAAATGCGCAAATCCGCCGTCTGCCGTCCGATAGGAGAGAAGCCTGTCGGTCATCGGCAGGAAGCTGTCGGAGCTGTCGGGATCGACCCCGATTGCGTGAAGCGCGATCATCACCTGAGCAAGGCTCTCGCAGTTTTCCTTTCCGAACGAGGCAAATCCGCCGTTTTCAAGCTGTCTTGCCGACAAAAATGCCGCCGCTTTGTCGATCGCATCCGAAACATCGCTTCTGTTTTCCCTGTGCGGTGCGATCGCCTGCATCACCATAGCGGTGGTATCGACATCGGGATTTGTCCCGATGACCGCCCAGCCGCCCGACGGAAGTGCCGCCCCGAGAATTTCGTCAAGCAGGTCGGACGCCGTATATGCCTCCGAGCCTGCACCGTTATTTATCAGATGAAGGGCAAAAACAAGGCTCATTATTCCCTGCCTGCCCGCGGTTCTGTCAACCGCATCCCCGACTTTTTCGGGTCTGCCCGAAAAGATGAGTGCAAGGCTTACGCGCTGTATCGCAACCGCCCCTTCGATCTCCCCGTCCGAAAGCCTTTTTTCAAGCTTTTCGGCATACGCCGAAAGGTCGATTCCGAAATGAGCTCTCGAAAGAGCGATTGCATACCAGTCTGTCGAAAGTCCCGCGCCGTCGGCTATCTTTTCGGACAGTCCGGAAAGAGAGGAAGCCGAAAGCTCTTCGGCGATTCTGTCAACGGTCGTTGCGATTTCGCTGTCGTAATCGGTGATTTCAGCCGCACTCCGCGCCATGGGTGCGACGATAAGACAGACTGCCGCCGCGACTGCGGACAAAAATCCGACATACTTTTTCATTATCATTCCCTCCCATTCCGTAATTTCCGTAATTATACCGACCCTTCGGTTCAGTCCTCCCTGCTGCGGCGTCTGCCGACCGCAACGGCGGTTCCCGCAAACATGAGCGCAATGAAGGTGATAACAAACGGAATAAATGTCATATCGCCGGTCTTGGGTACATCGGTCACGCCGACAAGTGCCACCGGCGGAACGATAGCGCTCCCCTCAACCGATGCGCTTATGACATGATTGCCCGCTTTAAGCGACGCAAGCTCGACCTTGCCCGATTCGTCGGTTTTCAGCTCCGTCGCCTTGCCGTCAATATAAATAACCGCACCTGCGACAGGAGAAACGACGGTATTGTAGTTGTCATCATAGCCGAGCCTGCTCAGCATAAGGGCTACCTTCTCTCCCTCAACGGCGGATACCGTAATCTTATCGAAATAGCAGTATGCGTCCGAGAAGTTCTGCGTATCGGTGTAGATGTAAGCGGCAACATAGTCGCCGTTCTTAACCTCGTCGAAAAGCCCGGAAGCCGGGACGTTGTTTACGCAGTAGCCGACATTCGATGTCGAAACGCCCCACAGCTTTGTGATATAACGGCCGTACTGTCCGTCAGCCGTTTCGTATCCGTCCTTTTTGTACTTTTCGTGTGTAATTACAAGCACGTCGTTGACGGTAAGCTTGCCGTCGCCGTCGGCGTCGGTAAGCGCAACCTTTTCGGCTGACAGCTCAAGCTTGCCGTTTGCGACCGTAACGTAGACCGACGCTTCGTCGGCAGACAAAGCGGGCATCATCAGTCCGACCGCAATGGCAACAACGGTCAGCAGACAAATAAATTTTTTCATGACAGATCATTTCCTTTCTTGTTTTTTTCGGCAAGCCGCCTTGCCCGGGCGGCACGTGCGCGTTTTTCGCGGTTTTTCTCAATGCGGTCGCCGCTTCTTGCCTCTTTAAGACCCGCCGCTTCAAGTGCGCGCGGCCACGGTCCGAGAAACGCCTTGATAGCGACCACCTCGGCTTCTTCGAAATCCGAACGCTTCGGAAGACGCGACTCGCCTGATGCCCGGAGCTTTTCCTGCTTTTCGACAAGCAGTCGGGTACAGTCGGCAAAGTCATATTTCTTCTTCATTTCCAAAGTCACAACCCTTCAGTTTCCGAATAAATGCAAAAACGCTTTCTGACGGCATTTTCGGGGTGCCGACAAAAAGCGCAACAATGACAGGCTGAAAAAGGCAGAGACCCCCCTTGTCCGGAGGCTGTGTTTTTTTACAGCCGATCGGTTGCACTTTTCTCTGCCCAAAAATGTCGGACGGCATATATAAAACCGTCACCGAAGCAGATACGGCAAGTATTCCGACTTACGGGCAGGTTCTGCCCGCTCACGGTAATGGCGGTTGCGTCGGATTTTCACCGATCTTCCCTCTGATCCGACAGCCTGAGCCGTCGGAACCGTATCCGCATATTCGATTTCTGTTATTTTACCACAGACAAAGAGAATTGTCAATCACCGCAAAAAAACTTCCGGCGGTTGCCGGAAGTTTTTTGTGATTATACTTACCAGACGGGAGTGATCTTCATCGACTGCACGCCGAAACATTCGCCGGTGACACGCAGTCCCGCACGTCCCGAAACATTGCCCATCGGGATGTCGTATGAGAAAAGCTCCTTCCCATCGACCGAAACCGCGATCCTCTGCCCCTTTGCGGCAACCGAAACATCGTGCTCAAATCTGCCGCAATCGTCAAGCGTATAGTTTACGAGTATTTTTTCTCCGTAATTCCATTCGATAAGCGATATGTTTCCGCAACCGATGCGCACCGAATATCCGTAGCCCGCACGCGCCGGCTGTGAGCCGAAATAGCTCTCCTTCTGCATCCTGAACATGAACTCACAGCCGCCGGTCGAATTCATGTAACCGGTCATATGAGCGTCGATGCGGTAGTCGGTCCAGCCGTGTCCGCCGACGTATACAAAACCGTCGTTTTCCGAGCAGGAATAGCCGACCTCCTTGCTTATCATACTGCCGCGACCCTTCCAGCCGAATATATCGGCGTCATGGCAGAGCCTGCCGTCCTCCACGAGAGTAAGTTTTTCGACGTCCTCAACCTCTGCAAGCTCAAAGCTGTCAATCACAAAGTCGCATCCCGCTCTGACGACCAGCTTCCCGAGTCCGCCGCAGAGCTTCACCCTGCCGAGCAGGACCTTTGCCGAGCCGTCATGATCGTAGGCGGTCGGTGCGGCTGCAACCAGCTCTCTGCCGTTTACATCGACTCTCACACCCGCGTCTGCCTGTCTGACATGCGCGCATACCGTGTACAGTCCGTCCGCCTTTACGTTTATCGGGAAGGTGAAAACGCTTCCTACGGTTGCCTTTACGCAGTAAATATCTCTGCCGTTTTCGATGCATGCAAGCTTTGCGTGATCCTCGATTGCATGAACCGCATCCATGCGTCCCGGAACCGCCTTTGTGACAAATTTGTCACTGCTTCCGTCCGAATATGACGAAAATCCGACAAATCCGACTGTCGCGTTTTCGGGAAGGAGCGAAAATCCGATCCTTCCTCCCTTGCAGGACGAGTTCCACTTCAGAAATTCCTGATTGTTGTTGAGCATCAGAAGCATCTTTCCGTCGTGATGTCTCGTAAAGCGGTAAGAGTTGTTCGAACGCATTACAATATTGGAAGGAAGTTCGCCGATCGCAAGCACCCTGCCGCCCTCGGTGACCCGCACGGTACGTCCGTTTACCGCGATCCTGCCCTTGCCGCCCGCATATACAAGCTCAAAATCCTCTCCCTTTGCGTTGACGTTTATCTCCGCCGTATAGAGAGCGGGTGTCGCCTTTTTCGTAAGCAGCAGTTTTTCGCCGTCCTTTTCGGAGCCTGCAAGCTCATCGGTGCCGCGCACCGAATAATCGGCAAGTGACGGCTTTTCCTGATCCCACCATATCGTGTTCGCATACATTCTCGAACCGTTGAAGAAGAGTCTGTCAACATTCATGCTGCGGTGATGCGGTTCTTTGACAAGCTCATACGTGTGATATATGATGTAAGCACCGTCCATGTCGGGCGCAAGCGCGCTTGAGCTGTGTCCGAGGGCATGAAAATCGTCGCCGACCTCGGCAAGCACCACCCGGTTCTTCATGTTGGTATAGCCGGACACGGGTGAACTGTCGGATACCGAGTAGGCAACCTTGTAGCACTTGCTGAGCAGATGGTTGCCCGTATATGTAAGGAAGTATTTGCCGCCGTGGCGAAGCACCATCGGACCCTCGGTCCAGCCGTTCAGACAGCTCTCGCCGATCGGCGTTCCGGGCAGATCGACCGTTTTCGGGTCGGACATTGTATGAAAATTGATTCCGTTCCCTTCCGCGCGGTAAAAATAGCTTCTGCCGTCGTCGTCGATGAAGAAGGAGCCGTCGATGCGCTGACCGAATCTTCCGGTGACCTGCTTGTACGGACCCTCGGGCTTCGACGCTTCAAGGATGAAATGCCCGTTTCCGTGCGGAGATGTACACATATAGAATTTGCCCTTGTTGTAGATGACCTCGGGCGCATAACCGCCGATTATGTCGGGCAGTTTGCACGCAACTCCGAGATATGTCCAGTCAACAAGGTTATCGGAGCGCCAGCAGTGCAGATCATGGGTCATTTTCCCCATTGAAAAGAAACCGCCTGCCGAAAAATAAAGATAATACCGTCCGTCGTATCTCATTACAAACGGATCGCCTGTGTTGCCCGCGTCGGGCGCCTTGAACGGGTTTCTGTACATATTTTCCATATAGATAACACTTCCCTTCGGAAATCCCACCCTCTTGCATGGGAATACTGATTTTTCACGGTCATTTTAACAGATTGCACAGTGGATGTCAATAGTTTTTTGTATATTGTCACAAAAAATAATTTTCAAAAATTTTTTAAAATTTTCAGATTTTTTGTCACACCTTATTCTTTTTTTACGTCCTACTGTGTGAAAAGAAAAATTCATATATGTTCGTTTCGCAAAACGGATGCGTCCCGCATTTTTGTAATCAAAGGAGAACAGCAATGAAAAAAACACTATCGGTTATTCTTTCGCTGGTAATGGCGTTCACGGCAATCTGCGCCGTCGCCGCCTTGCCTTCATTCGCCGCCGACGGCAACGGATACAAAAACAAATACAGAGATCGGGCAACTTGGTCCAGTCCGTTTTACGGTCGCTGGTCATTCAACGCAGGTCCGATCACCGCCTACGTCGAAAAAAGCGAAATAGACAAATTTGCGGGCGAAGGCGGCATCGGCGCTTACAGCTCGCGTCCCAAGGAGCTGCCTGTCGTATATCTGCTGATAAAGCATTTCGGAATCAGCAAGGAACAGTTCACGACGGCTGTCAGAAACGGCGCAAAGGATTATCTCCTTCTCGACGAAGACAAGGAGTTTGACTTTTATTCAAACTGCTCCTTCACCGACGAAATGATCGAAATCCTCTATTCGGGTGACGAGGATCTCATAAAACAGACGCTTCACCGCCCGACGGTCTTCTACTACAAAGGACAGCTCTACACATTCAAGGAGCTTCGTTCCGTCGAATACACCCCGACCGCAACACTCCGGGAAATGCAGAAAAGCGGCGGGCTTGACGATTATCTGCACACCCTTTTCGTCGCGGCAGCCTTAGGCGGAAGCAGGGGGAACGTAAAGTTTTACAGACTTTTCGATGACAGAGCTTTCGATCGGTACTACGACTTTTTCGGCAACAGCTGCGACGAGACATTTGATTATATAACGCAGATCTACAAACGTCTCGGTCAGGAGCCTCCCTTCGATATGACCGTATCCCCCGACTACGGAAACACATACGACATGACCGAAAAGACAGACATTGAATTTTCCGCATACCGCCGTTTTTACGACCTGTGGTCGGTAAACATCGGTCCGGTCATGGCATGTCTCGGGATAGACAGTCCGGAAAGATTCCTGTCACCGGAGTATGCCTACACCCCGGAATCGGAGGCACAGCTTCCGCTTGTGTATCAGCTTATAAAACGTTTCAAAATCAGCAAAGACCGCTTTAAAAAAGCGGTCAGGAGCGGCTCCAAAAAATATGTTCTCGAAGACGGCACAAAAGCGGATCCCGCTTCAAGCTGCACCTTCACCGACGAAATAATCGAAATTCTCTATTCGGGTGACGAGGATCTTATAAAGCGGACGCTCCACCGCCCGACAGTCTTTTATTACAAAGGACAGCTCTACACCTTCGGTGAACTGATGCATTACAGCCTGCCGCTCGGAGAGATGCAGAAAAACGGCGGACTTGACGATTATCTGCAAACGGTCTTTCTCACAAGCAGGCTTGCCGACAGCTACGGCGGGCTTGACGGCTATGGCGACATTTACTTTCATAACTACGACTGCTACCGCAAAAACGATGTTGTCGCATGCATAAAGGACATTTACGAACGTCTCGGACAAAAGCCTCCGTTTGAAACGGATCCGAAATAACAAAAAGGAGGGCAAACAGACAGGAAATGAAAAAGATCATATCGGTTTTTCTCTCGCTTGCAACGACGCTCGGCACGGCAATGCTGTTATGCTTCTCCGTACCGACGGTAACGGCGTTTGATTATACCAAGAGCGAATGCCCGTACAATCACATAGTAAACGACTGCCTCGGCTATTACGGGCTGTGGTCGGTCAGTGCGGGACCCGTATACCGATATGTCGGAAAATCGGAAACGGACAAATTCGCAATAAGCTATTACGACAATTACCCGTACAGCGATCTGCCGCTTGTCTACCTTATGATAAAAAAATTCGGCATATCGAAGGAGAAATTCACAGCAGCATGCGAGGAGGGCAAAAAGACCCTCCGACCGTCCGACAGCGAAGTCTCCGATGATTATTACGAAAACTGCATATTTACCTCCGAGATCATAGAAATACTCTACTCGGGCGACGAAAATCTCATAAGAAAAACGCTCCACCGCCCGGAAGTATTTTATTTCGACGGCAGACTTTACACGCTCGGCAAGCTTGCCGGTCTGTCTGCCGAAACGCTCGGAAAAATGCGGGAAAACGGCGACCTGGACGAATATCTGCGCGACAGCTTCATTATGTCGGTACTGCTCAGGCGCTACGACGGCGGGGACATGTACACCAAAAAAACACTGTCCTTCTGCAATTTCGCCGGAAAATCCTACGATCCGGTCGATTCGACCGTTAAATCAATATACCAAAAGCTCGGGCAGGAGCCGCCGTTCGATCTGACGGCGACCGCGAAGCCCTACGACATTTATACAAATTAAAGAAGTAAGGAGATTCAATCATGAAAAGAACAATATCTGCTTTCCTCGCCATAATATTTACAGTCATTTTCGCCGCAACAATGGCGGTTTCCTGCAACAGAACCGACGCCGGTTCAACGACAGCCGGCAATACTGCCGACACTTCCGCAAGCATCGGAACGACAGCCGCTCCTTCGACAACGGTCAACCCGACAACGACACTGCCGACCACCTCAAAGGACCCGGCATCCTCCACTACGGCAAGAACCGGCTTTGTTGAGCCGGAGGGCACGCCCGATCCGATCGCAGAGCTTGACCCGATCTTCACCGTCCCCGCAAAGCGCCCGCCGAACACACTGCGCAATGCGGAAGAGCTTCGCCGCCGCTATCCCGACTATCTCTACGATTACACCGTTTTCAACAAATATGTGGGCAAATGGAAGGTTCACAACATAGTCAGCGAATACATAAAAAGAGACGACTACGATCAGCTTCCGATCGCCTACATAATCATACAGGACCTTCTCAAAAACCCGACACAGGACGCACTCGACTACATAAAGCAGTGCAGAGAGAACCCCGACTGCGGTGAATCGGAGCTCTGGCTGATGAATCAGTATGTGAACATCATAATCAGCCGCTCGGTATCCGAGATCAGTTACAGCTCCAAAAATTACAGCTCGTACGGCTCAAGCCCGACCGATCTGCTCTATCTGCAGATGTACGGCATCGAAGGATATGAAAATCTGCTCAAAAAGCAGCTGAAATCGGTTACAACCTACTATTACGACGGCGAGCTTTACACGATATACGATCTGAACGACGAAAAGGTCGTCAGCGCGGAGCTTCTCGGCGAAATGGTCTCGAAGGGCATGCTTGAGGACTACATCAGAACGATGGAAAAGCTCGAAAGAGGGATCGACGTCAAAAAACTCGTATCGGCAGTCAAAACACGTGCCGGACTGTAAAAAACAAATCCCCAAAAAGCCGACTTCGGTCGGCTTTTATTTTATTCTTGACAGAAAGATTGCATTGTGCTAAAATATAGCCACAAATCACGAAAGGTCGGACAAACAGCAATGATCCCGGATAAAAAGAAACCGAAAATAGTCTTTACCGATGCGGCGACCGTATCGCAGGACGACATTTCGCTCGATCCGATAAGAAAACTCGGCGAGCTTGTCTGCTACAAATCAACCTCTCCGGAGTTGCTCGGAGAACGGATCGCCGATGCCGATATAGTTCTCTGCAACAAAACAAAAATCGGAAAAGCGGACATGGAAGCCGCACCGCGGCTCTCATGCATTGCACTGTTTGCGACCGGCTACAACAACATCGACACCGTCGCCGCGGCAGAGCGCGGAATTGCCGTCTGCAATGCGGGAAGCTATTCGACAAACGCGGTCGCACAGCACACCTTTGCGCTCCTGCTTGAGCTTTGTTCAAGAGTCGGCGGCTACAACGACTTTGTAAGAGAGGGCGGCTGGAAAAGCAGTTCGCTGTTCTCGGTATTCCGTTACCCGATGACCGAACTTCACGGCAAAACCTTCGGCATTGTCGGACTCGGTTCAATAGGCTGTGCGGTCGCAAGGATCGCCGCAGCCTTCGGCATGAAGGTGATCGCATACACGAGAACGTCGAAAAACATCGACGGCGTGACTCTTGTCGGGTTTGACGAACTGCTCGCCGAAGCGGATGTTATAAGCGTACACTGTCCGCTGACTCCCGAAACAAAGGAACTGTTCGGCGAAAAGGAATTTACCGCGATGAAGGAGTCGGCGTTTTTCATAAACACCTCGCGCGGCGGAGTCGTGAACGAGACCTCTCTCGCAAAAGCGATCGACTCGGGCATGATCGCGGGCGCGGCGCTCGACGTACTTTGCAACGAGCCGCAAAGTCCCGATTGTCCGCTTGTCGCGGGAGATCGGCTTATAATTACTCCGCACGTCGCATGGACACCGCTCGAAACAAGGCAGCGCCTTGTCGGAACGGTTGCCGGAAACATCGCAAATTTCCTTGCGGGACATCCGACAAACAAGGTAAACTGATAAAGAAGGAAGGATATGATATTATGTCGAAAATTCTGCGTGCAATGACGACCGACGGGTCGGCACAGATAATTATGATAAATTCAACCGATACGGTAAAAGAGGCTGTGCGCATACATCACACAAGTCCGACCGCGACTGCGGCTTTTTCAAGGGTGCTTACCGCCGCATCGCTTATGGGCTCAACACTTAAGGACAAGGGCAACACTCTGACGCTCAGCATACGCGGAAACGGTCGCAACGGTCACATACTTGCGGTCGCGGACTACATGGGCAATGTCAAGGGCTATATCGAAAATCCCGAGCTTGACAGTCCGCGCAAGCCGGACGGAAGAATCGACGTTGCGGGTGCGATCGGCAAGGGAACGCTGAATGTCGTGCGCGATACGGGCGAAAAAGAACCGTATGTCGGCGTTATCGACATGCCGTCGGGCGAGATCGCCGAGGATATAACCCATTACTACGGCGATTCGGAACAGATACCGTCGGTCTGTGCGCTCGGCGAAATAATCACCCCCGAGGGCGGACTTGAAGCCGCAGGCGGATTTTTGCTTATGCTTCTCCCTATGGCTGACGACGGGGTAGTCAAAAAGATCGAGGACAATGTATCAAAGCTTGACGGAATGTCGGCTCTCCTTGCAAAGGGACTGTCGAACAAAGGAATTGCAGAGCTTGTCCTTGAAGGCATACCCTTTGACGTTTTCGACGAATACGAAGTCGGATTTTCCTGCGACTGTTCGAGAGAGAGGATGGGCAATGCCCTGCTGACGCTTAACCCTGTCGATCTTTACAATATACTTGTTAAAGACGGAGCGATAGAGGTCGGATGCCAGTTCTGCAGGAAGACGTTTTCGTTCACGGGTTCGGACATCGAAAAGATAAGGATAGCAAAAGGACTTGCAAAGCCGAGAAAGAACACCGGAAGCACCGATGAAAAGGCTGAGAAAAAGGAAGACTGAACACACATCCGGACAAAAAAGCGACGAAAAAAGGTGCCGCTTTTGCGCCCCATGAAAATTTTTATAATTTTTTTGATTTTTTCAAAAAAACTATTGACAAATAAAAGGTGCTATGATATAATTACATCCGCCGCGATAAGTAAATCGCGGGCGGTATGGAAGTTTAGCTCAGCTGGGAGAGCATCTGCCCTACAAGCAGAGGGTCATAGGTTCGAGCCCTATAACTTCCACCAACAGTTCCGGCAATAGTCGGAGCTTTGGCCTGGTAGCTCAGTTGGTTAGAGCGCTAGCCTGTCACGCTAGAGGTCGTGGGTTCGAGCCCCATCCGGGTCGCCAACGACCGACGCAGAAGCGTCGGTCGCTATTTGCCTCTGTAGCTCAGTTGGTAGAGCGAGGGACTGAAAATCCCTGTGTCGTTGGTTCGATTCCGACCGGAGGCACCAATCCCGAGAGGGGTTGATGAGGACTTTGGACACGAGTCCGACAACCCGCCGAAAGTTGTAAAATATCGGCATCCGCGGATTTAGCTCATTTGGTAGAGCGCCACCTTGCCAAGGTGGAGGTGGCGGGTTCGAGCCCCGTAATCCGCTCCAAAAAAGGAAGTCCATGGCAAAGGCGCAGGAAGAGAAAGCCGTACTGAGCCGTGGATTTTTTCATAGAACGCCGTCGTAAAGACGGCGGACGGCGCCATAGCCAAGCGGTAAGGCAGAGGTCTGCAAAACCTTTATCCCCGGTCCGATTCCGGGTGGCGCCTCCAAAATACAAAACACCCCTTGCGGGTGTTTTTGTGTTTTGGACCTGTTAAATATCGCCTTCGGTATCAATCGGATATTTCACTTATTCTTTGCCGTTTCACTTGACACAACAAAAAATATATGTTACACTGACTGCGAAAGGCGGTGCCGCTGCGTTTGCCTGCCGATATTTGATATGGTTTATGATATAACTGTCACGCAGACAGTTCGGGTGCCGTTTTGTCATCCCCGGATCGGAGTTATTATGTTCGGAATGTTTTACATAATGTTTTATATAGTATTTTTTCTTGTAATCGCGGTATTTGTTTTTGTGTTTGTTAAAGGTATCGGCGAATGGATCGGCAATAACAACTCGCCGAGGTTATCGGTAGAAGCGAAGATTGTGGACAAGAGAACGGCAACGCACCACCACAACGGCGCTCACTGTCACACTGCGCACTCTTATCACATCACATTTGAGGTCCGTAGCGGAGATCGCATGGAGCTTGCCGTACCGGAAAGCGAGTTCGGCTTGCTTATCGAAGGCGATGAAGGTATTCTGTCGTTTCAGGGAACACGCTATCTCGGATTTGAAAGAAAACACTGATCGTGTACATCGGCAGGCTACCGCCCCGGAAGCATATTTTTACGCCAAATCACTTTTTTCGGTGATTTGGCGTAAATTCTTTTCCGAAGGGCACAAACGCATGGTATTGCAGGCAGACACTTTGTCTGTATGCACGTCGGAGCGCATCCGACCGTCCTATATCATGCTGTTACCGCACCGACTCCGATTTTCTTTTTGCGAACCGATTCCAACGTCCGATGACCGATCCGCAGCAGACCGTACCGAAAAGCGCAATCAGCGCCCAGATGCCTGTTGTGAACTCCCAGCCTCTTCTCTCCGAAATGGCGGCAAAGCCGTAGGAGGAGAGCGCACTGCCCACATAAGTGAAGGTGTTCAGAACACCGGAAATCGTCGAAACCTTTCCGTATCCGGAAAAATACGCCGGAAGACGGCTTATCAACAGCATATTTACGCCATGCATACAGCCTGTTATCAGCATCATGCAGACGACCGACACAACCGCACCCGTCTGACCGAGCAGACGCAGGATCACTCCCGACAGGCAGGCAAGTCCGAACAGCAGAGTCGAAGCGGTCAGATCGCTCCCGACCTTTTTCTGCAACAGCGAGGCGGCTGAAATACTTACGATGCCGAATATCGGAAGTACGACGGTTGTAAGAACGGACATGTCGGTCCCGAAACTGTAATTATCCGCAATATATGCCGGCATCCATGTCGTGATGCCGTCGCGCAGCATTCCCTGCAACACAATGCCGAGGATGATCGGAACAAGTCCGGTCGCATGTATAATATGACGCACCCAGTGACCGGCCGCGACCCGTGCTGCGTCATCGTTTTTTTGTATTTTTGTCGGAGACTCACAGCGCTTTTCGGAAAAAATCCATACAAAAGCGACACATACACCGATCAGAGCGGGAACGAAGAACGCGCTCCTCCAACCGGATGCCGCTATGCATGCCGGCACCAGCAGATAAACAGCGATCGAACCCACAGATGCGGCGATTGACACAAGCAGGCTTGCCTTACGGTAATTTCCGTCGTCCAGATTTTCCGTCATTATACGGACAAGCGGCGGCCAGAGCATCGCCTGTGCAAAGCCGTTTATACACCACAATACCGTCATACCGATAATATCGGATAGAAAAACCATTCCGAAATTGCAGAGCGAGGTCGCGAAAATGCCGACGGCAATGACGATCCGGGGAGAAAATCTGTCCCCGAGCCAGCCGCTGAAAAGCTGTCCCGCGCCGTAGGTGACAAACATCCCTGTCAGCGCACAGCTTCCGGTTTCCTTATCGATTCCCATATCGCGCACAATTTCCACAAGCGCCGCCGCATAATTATGCCGCGTCAGATAGCTTGTAAAATAGACCGCACAGCACAAAAAAATCAGCAGACCCGACCGCTTCCTTACGGACCTTATCATATTACGCTCTGCCCTTCCCAGTCACGGTTTGCGGGAATTCCGAGCAGCTTGGTTACCGTAGGTGCGATATCCAGAATACTTACATTTTCAAGCCGTTTTCCGCCCTCAAACTCGGGACCGCAAAACAGGATCGGAATTGTCATGTCCTCGGGCATTTCGCTTCCGTGACAGCGATCGTGACCGCCGTGATCCGCCGTTATAATTACGCGATATTCATCCGGGAGAACCGAGATAACCTTCTGCATGGCATCCACTGCCTCATACAGCGAATCGAGATACTCCTTCCCCATCCAGCCGTACTTGTGTCCGCACTCGTCGGGCAGACCGATATAGAAAAAGACGAAATCGGGCAATTCCTCCGGTATGTATCCGCATATCTCGCGGAGAGTCATTTTCAGTGATCTGTGCATCCCCTCCGCGCATCTTCCCGCCGCCATATAACTGAAATCCAACGTACCCGGGCGGGACAGATCACGCAGTTGTTCCCAGTCATAGAAGCTTGCCGTTTTCCCCTCAAAGCGGTTGACCTGCTCAAACAGACCGACGATCGGACGCACCTGCGGAGCGTAGTCGTTTGTCAGCGTATTGTGCCGCTGCGGCGTCACGCTGTGAAAAAGCGACATATGACAGGGCAGTGTCACGCTCGGCATGACCGTCCTTCCCTCCATGGTATAACTGCATGTCTTCATCAGCTCCCCGACAAACGGATGTCCGCAGTTTTGCAGACCGTCCGGACGCATGCCGTCAGCCAATATCAGAATTACTTTGTTTTTCATATTCTTTTCCCCCTTTATTATTTACAGAGCATACCCGCACGCCCTTCGCGCGGCAGTCTCTGACAAAGCCGGATGAAACCCCGCTGTCGGTTGCAATTACCATGGCGGGCGTAAGCTCGGCGATCCGATAGGGCGCGGCTTGCCCGAGTTTGGCGGCATCGGCGGCGACGATCACCTCGTCCGCACATTCGGTCAGCAGCTTCTGATTCGGGATCAGCTCCGGAATATAATCATAAATTCCGTCGGCGACCGAGACTGCGCTCGGGCAGAGGATCGCCTTCCCCGCATGCAGACCGCGAAGCATCTCCTGCGCCATATATCCGCAGAACACCTGCTCACTGCCGAGATACTCCCCGCCGATCTGGATCAGCCGGAACCCCTCCTTGCGCGACAGCGTCTGCATAACCTCCATGGAATAGCTAATAACCGTCAGGTGCTGAAATGTTTCAGCCATCAGTTGTGCAATCTCTCTTGCGGTAGTTCCGCTGTCCAGCATAACGTGATCCCCTTCCTTCAGCAGGGATATCACCGCCCGAGCCGTCTCCACCTTCTCGGGAAGATGCTGCTTTGCCCTCTCGGAAAGCTTTTCGAATTGCTGCATCCGACCGGGCGAAACGGCGCCTCCGTGCACGCGGCGTATAAGATTGTCCCGCTCCAGAAGCTCCAGATCTCTCCTTATGGTTTCAATTGACACGCGGTACCGCCCGGTAAGCTCGCTTACCGTTACCGTTTTCTGTGCATTTACCAGCATTACAATGTCTGCTCTGCGTTCATCTGCAAACAAACACAATCACCTCCAACAATATACAACATCATTATACAGTCACAACCGCGATCTGTCAAGCACTTTTTGCAAAAAATCCGATCGCAGACCCTTTTTTTGCAAAAACACTTGCAATGCCGCCCGTATTATGTTATAATTGCCTTGCGGACGGGGGAGATACCCATAACAAAAAACGAAAACCGCAAAAGCTTATCATAACAAGGGGGCGGCACCCATAGAAAAAAACGTGATTGTTGTTGACGAGCAGGGAAACGAATATGAAGCGACCTACCCGAAACGGGCAAAAGGTCTTGTAAAAAACGGCAGGGCACGCTTCGTAGGTGAAAACAGAATATGCCTTGCGTGTCCTCCGTATGAGTTAATGGAGGATAATGAAATGACAAAGATAAACGAACCCGCAATATCGGAGAAAAAGTCGGAAGACATGCTGTACACGATCGGTTACGCGCTCGGACAGCTCGAAAAGGTAAAAAGCGAAGCTTCCGCTTTTTTCACCGAAATGTCAAAAAAGCTTATGGAGATACAATCTGGCGGACCGGGAGATGTCGGAGCGCAGTCCAAAGGGATGGCGTTCCAGGCACTGATTGAAGAACAGGGGAGTTTCTACCGCAAGCTGATCGATTTTTACATCGGAATGATTTCCGATCTGAAAAAAGATGCTCCGCGGGCATAGTCCGCAGGAAAAAGACACAAAAATATACCCCGTTCTTCGGAACGGGGTATATTTTGTACCGCGATATATTCTGAAAGAAGGTGCATTATGAAAAGAAAAATCGTGTTTTTCGGGATTTTATACTATCCGCTTGTCATGCTCGTGTATCTGACCGCACTGAAATTGACCTCGCCGGTCTTCAACGCACTGCCGGATGTCGGACTCGGCGGGCTTGCCGTGCTGATCCATGGCATGGTCTTTGTCGAACTACCCGCAATCACAGCCGTGATGATGCGGTTCAGTCTCTTCAATGGTATGTTGACCCGATCGCGGCAGCCGAAATGCCGCTTCTTTTGTACGTCCTGATGCTCGCAAAGCAGATAAAAAGCTCCGGATCATTCGGAAGTGCTTTTGTCGGACTTAACCGCATGCTGTGTGATAACGGAGTATGGCTGTATCTCGTCTGCCTGTTTGTTTTCGGACTTGCCCTCTCCTTCTCGGTTGCAAGAAAAAACGGACAGAACATCTCATACCGACTGATCTCCGGGCGCTCCGGCAAAAAAACCAACGGCTCCGCGCCCGTCGTCTGACAAAAAGCAGATCTGCGCCGCCCGAATATTGGCGCGGCTCTGTCGGTATGCCGAAAACAGTCCGAAGCGTCTCTCAAGCGGCGCTTGAGGCAAAAAATCCGAAACTCAATTATCGCTTGCTGGTATTGTCCGCGACTTTGTGATAGAGTGATGACAGTCGGGCGCGCACCTGTACCGGGCGTGGTTCAGAGTGATGCGTGGGGCGAAAATCGAAGGATTCCGGGTTTCCCGAGATTTCCGGTCACGCAAAGCGACGAAAAGCCGCGGCGGGAACGGTCCGTGTCCGACTGTCATCACTCTTAATGTACAGCCGACCGAAAAGGGCGGCGGAAAGGAAAAAATATGTTTGACACTATGGTAGTGGGAAAAAGAATTGCAGAACTGAGAAAGCGGAACAACCTTACACAGCCGGAGCTTGCCGACGCAATGGGCGTCAGCTTTCAGGCAGTATCCAACTGGGAGAGAGGAAACTCCATGCCCGATATTTCAAAGCTCTCCGACCTTGCCGGAATACTCGGAACAACCGTGGACGATCTGCTCGGAAAGAAAAATCCCGTGGTCGAAAAGCTCGCGAAGAACGAGGAACCCGATTTCGGAAATGTCAGCCGCGAGGAGCTGACAGAGGCGGCTGAGATCGCAAAGCCGCATGTCGTTGAGAAAATGGCGGAAAAGGTTGACGGCAAGGATGTCGTTCTGCTTCTACCCTTCCTCGGCGAGGAGTATATCGCAAAGCTTGCGAATGAAGCGTACTCGGAGGGACGCGACATTTCCGTCTTTCTCCCCTTTCTTGCCGAAACCGACGCAGACGCGCTCTTCTCCCGCGCGATTGCCGACGGACGGGAGGATATCGCAAAATTTCTGCCCTTCGCATCCGACAAAAAGCTCACCGAAGCGGCGGCTGCATACAAAAAAGCGGGAAAGGATGTCGTATTGTTTCTTCCGTTTCTGGACGACAAGACAGTGAGAACACTTGCGTCCGACGCACTGAAAAGCGGCGGACTCACGGCGGCACTTCCCTATCTTGCCTTTCTGGACAACGGTGACGCCGAATCGATAGCCGAGCGAATACTGCACAAAAAGGCGGATAACGAATAATCGCCGTTGAATCCGTCCGAAAGTCCGCGCAAAATAACAGCTCTTCCCTGTCGGGGTCCGCAAAAACAGCAGTTTACCTCTCTTCCCGCCGTTTGAAAAAACGGCGGGTTGTCTTTTTGTAAAGTCCCGCCGCCGCGGTCATATCGACTCTGCGGGACGCAGTCGGCTTTGCCGCCCGATCGGGCAGAATCGCCGATGCGCTGTCACTTCTTGTCTTCAACGCTCTGCGTTTTTTTATCGTCGGTGCGGACGGCTCCCACCGCAGGAGTACTGCCGTCGTCTTTGCGGCAGTTTCGGCGTTTGAGCTTTGCGTAAAGATCACACATTTTCTTGATCGTTGCGGCATCGAGAAAGCCGCGAAGCTCCGCATACGGCTTTCTCATCAACGCTTCGAATATTTTTTCGGTGACAACCTTGTCGTTTTCGGTAAATCTCATTTGTTTTTCCTCCCGTGAGCGCAAACGAACGCACATACGCCGTCCGGCTCGTCCGCAAGCCAAAGCGTGTGTCTGTGTAATATTTCGTTAAGTTCTTCTTTTGTGTAGGTTTTCATTGGTTTCCTCCCTGTTTGCGGATTATTCAGCCAATCGTCCGATTTGCGTTTTTGTTGGTAGATTATTGGTCTATCATTTTGGTAAAAAAAATATTCTCGATTTGCCCGTCAAGATGAAATAATTTGCGAAACGCAATTATCTCCTTTGAATTGAATTCAGCCTTTCCGTTTATCTTTGCATTGAGCGATTGCGGTGAAATGCCGATTTTGCGGGCAGTTTCCGACTGTGACAAACCCGCTCCGCGGATAACTCCTTTTAACTTGTTGCCGTCTATCATTTTTTCACCTCCCTCTCGGTTGATTTTTTATCTACTCGCAGTATATCACGTCTTACATGATTTGTCAATAGCATTTTTAAAAAAAATCAAAAAAAGTAGATTTTTTATCTCAGCAAGGTTGACAAGTTGATTTTCTCATGATATAATTCGCTTATGAGAGGGGTGTAAAAATGGAAACCACCGGGGAACGTATAAAGAAACTAAGACTTCAAAGAGGAATGTCGCAAGAAGAACTTGCAAAACTGTTGGGGTACTCGCATAAATCTGCTATAAATAAAATCGAATTAAATATCAACGGGGTTCCTTCCTCAAAGATAGTAAAGTTGTCCAAAATCTTCGGAGTGTCGATATCATACCTGATGTGTGACGACGATTCCCGTCCCGCCCCCGACGGGGACGCGATCGACCTGTCAAAATTAAATAACGTGCGCCGCATAAACCCGAGAAGATTCCCGCTACTCGGCAAAATCGCATGCGGTCAGCCGATACTTGCCGTCGAAGAGCATGACAGCTATGTAACGGCAGACCGCGACATTGACGCCGATTTCTGCGTCATCGCAAAAGGTGATTCAATGAGACAATCCCGCATATGCGACGGCGATACAGTATTCATAAAACGGATGCAGGCAGTCGGGGACATCAGAAATGTCGCTGCCGCAGGAGTCGTTGCGATCATCATCAACGACGAGGTGACCCTCAAACGCGTTTATTACAATAAGGACAACGACACTCTTATTCTCGCCGACGACAACTCAAAACGCCCGCCGATTCTCCTTACCGGCAGTGAAATCGACAATCTGAACTGCATAGGCAGGGCGGTCTGTTTTATGAGCTTATTGTAAGTTATCGGCAGAGCACAAACCGTTTTCGCAAAACATTCACCCGCAGTTCAAATCCTGCGGGTGAGTTTTTATACAAGAAATCACAAAAAGCATGTAATAGAATGATTTTTTTACAAAAATTGTTCATTTTAACCGAATCATGTCTTGTATAACCGGTTTTTTTATGCTATAATATACCTGTGGGAAACAATGGCAACAAAAAGCGGTGCCGTAAGCACCGCTTTTGCGCACACACCTGTGCAGTCGGAGAGTCCCGACGATCTGAGTTAACTTTTATTTGAACTCAATAGTGCAGATTTACAGGGGACTATAAATCTGTCTGAAGTATATCACGAAAAGGACGGCTTGTCAATATGAAATCCGAAAATTATTATATCGGTCTTGACATCGGCACCGACTCTGTCGGATACGCCGTAACGGACACCTCCCCGCAGTACGGTCTGATGAAATTCAACGGCGAGCCGATGTGGGGCGTGACTCTCTTTGATACTGCCGACCTTTGCAAAAGCAGACGCGTCCACAGAACCGAGCGGAGAAGAATCGACAGAAGACAGCAAAGGATCACCCTCCTTCGTGAGCTTTTTGCCGGACCTATCTCGCAGGTCGATGCCGGATTTTACAATCGCATAACCGAAAGCGCACTGCTCCGCACCGATGCGGGTGAGCCGTTCTGCCTTTTCAACGACCCCTCTTATACCGATGCCGATTATCACAAAGAGTACCCGACAATTCACCATCTGATTGTCGAACTTATGGAAAGCAATTTCCCGCATGATGTCCGACTTGTTTACATCGCCTGTGCATGGCTGATTGCACACCGCGGTCACTTTCTCAGCGACATTTCGATTGAAAATGTCAACGGAATAAGCAGTATAAAGTCTTTGTACGACAAACTTATAGACTATTTACTTATAGACTATTTAAATGAAGAGACTGACGAAATCCGCATACCGCGGACGCCTGATGACGACAAAATCGGAGATTTCGAAGAAATACTAAAGAAAAAGGGAATCAACCGCAAGCTTGAAGGCTTGCAGAATCTCTTAAACGGCGGCAAAAAGTTCGACAGCAACCCATCCGAAAGCTTTCCGTTCAGTCCGGAAGGAATCATGAAGCTTCTCTGCGGCGGCTCCTATCCGCCTGCCAAGCTGTTCAAAGAAGGCAAAGAAAAATACGCCGACCTCGGCAATCTCTGTCTTGACACCGACGAAGAGACCTTTGCGGAATCGCTGGCGGCGCTCGGGGACGACGGCGAGCTTATCCGCCGTCTCAAAGAGATCTTTGACCGGGCAGTTCTTGCCGATCTGCTGAACGGCTGCGAATACATTTCTCCGGCAAAGGTCAAAACATACGAACAGCACAGGAAAGACCTTGACTATATCAGGCATTTTGTCTCGGACAATTATCCCAAAGACGTTTACAGGCGGCTTTTCCGCAGATATGAAAAAGACAACTATGTGGCTTACAGCGGAAACACAAAAAACTGCCCGAACACCGAAAAATACGAAAAATGCCACAGCAGGGGGGACTTCTGCAAGCATCTGATGAAGGTACTTGAACTTGACAAGGACGAACAAAAGCGAAGCATGATCGACCCGGAAGTGCTTGAGCGGATAGAAAACGGGACTTTTATGCCGAAGCAGGTGAGCAGTGAAAACAGCGTAATTCCCTGCCGGCTCTATTACGTCGAACTTCGGAAGATACTCGAAAACGCCTCCGCATATCTTCCGTTTCTGAACGAAAAAGACGCGGACGGCTATGTCACAAAGGAAAAGATACTGTCGATCATGCGTTTTCGTATTCCCTACTATGTCGGACCGCTGAACAGAAACGGCAGTGAACATGCATGGATCGAGCGCAAGGCTGACGGCAGAATTTATCCGTGGAACTTTGACGAAAAGGTCGATACGGCTTCCTCGGAAGAAGCGTTTATAAAACGCATGACAAACAAATGCACATATCTCGCCGGCGAGGATGTTCTGCCGAAAAATTCCCTGCTCTGCAAAAGCTTTGAGGTACTGAACGAGATCAACTGTCTGAAAATAAACGGCGTTCCCATCGGAGTTGCCGAAAAGCAGATGATTTTTGATGACCTTTTCATGAACTATAAAAAGGTCACACCAAAGAAAATCAGCGATTATCTCGTACAGAACAACCTTTGCTCAAAAGAGGATGCCGAAACTCTTTCGGGAATCGACACGGAGATAAAATCGTCGCTCACGTCCCGGATTTCCTTCAACAATCTGATCACGTCGGGCGTTCTGTCCGAGGCGGATGTCGAAAAAATCATACTGAGAAGGACATACGCGCAGGACAAAAACAGATTCCGGAAATGGCTCGGCAAAAACTATCCGGGACTTGGCGAAAAAGACTCGGACTACATCTGCAAACTGTCCTTTAAAGATTTCGGCAGACTTTCCAAGGCTCTTTTAAACGGCATTACCGGGCAGAAGATCGACAGCAAAACGGGCAAAGTCTGCGGCGACGAAAAAACCGTAATCCGATTCATGTGGGAATCGAATGTAACCCTTTCCGAGCTGCTCCTGTCGGACAGATACACCTTTGCGGAGCAGATCAGAAAGCGTAACACCGACTATTATTCGGAGCATCCGAAAACGTTGGACGAGCGTCTTGACGAAATGTACATTTCGAATGCGGTCAAGCGTCCGATCATACGCACGCTTGACGTGGTAAGCGACATCGTAAAGGCGACGGGACACGCCCCCGAAAAGATATTTATCGAAATGGCGCGGGGCGGACAGACCGAAAAGAAACGGACGACTCCGAGAAAACAGCAGCTTCTCGATCTGTACAAGAAGATAGAGGACGAAGAACTGTCCGAATTAGTCAAAGAGCTTAAAATAAAGCTCGAAGGCGAAAGCGAAAACCGTCTGCAAAGCGACAAACTCTTTCTCTTTTACACACAGCTCGGCAGATGCATATATTCGGGCGAGGAGATTAACCTCCGGTCACTGATGGACGAAAACAGCATCTACGACATAGATCACATTTATCCGCAGTCGAAGGTCAAGGATGACAGCATCCTTAACAACAGAGTGCTGTCCCTCAAAACAATTAACGGAACAGAAAAAGGGGATAAATACCCGATTGATGCGGCAATCCGATCGAAAATGCACGGTTTCTGGAAGAAACTGAAGGAAAACGGGCTGATCGGCGAGGAAAAGTACAGGCGTCTGACGCGCAGCACCGGATTTTCGGACGAGGAAAAGTGGGATTTTATAAACCGTCAGCTTGTCGAAACAAGACAATCGACAAAAGCGGTCGCCTCACTGCTTTCCGAAAAATATCCCGACTCCGAAATAGTCTGCGTCAAAGCGGGACTTGTCTCCGATTTCAGACAAGAATTCAACTTGCCGAAATCAAGAGCGCTGAACGATCTGCATCACGCAAAGGACGCTTATCTGAATATCGTGTGCGGAAATGTATATCACGAACACTTTACAAAGCAGTGGTTTCTGAAACACGTTGATGATTACACGGTCAAGACAAAGGCACTGTTCGGAGACGATATCACCGTCGGAAGCAAAACGATATGGGGAGGCGGGCGGTCGATCGAAGCAGTCAAAAAAAACATGCGGAAAAACAACTGCCACATGACCTTCTATCCGATAAAGAAGAAGCACGGACAAAACGGCGGATTTTTTGACCAGAATCCGCTGCCTGCCGATAAAAATTTATTCCCGAGGAAGAAGGGGCTGTCACCCGAAAAATACGGTGGCTACAACAGTCTCACGACCGCATTTTCGGTCATCGTGCGCTACACCCTCGGAAAGAAGGATGTGACCGAATTTGTTCCCGTTACCCTGTTGTGTGCCGAAAAATTCATGTCCGACCGCGATTATGCGCTGAACGGATACATAAAAGAGTATTTTGACAAAAAATTTGAAGAAAAAGACGTAAAAGAGACAGACATAAGACTGCTGTTCAACGGACGTCCGATAAAGATCGGCACCGAACTTGTCCTTGACGGACTCAGCGTGCTTTTCGGAGGTCAGGGTAAATCGGACGGTATAATCGGGGTAAAAGTATTCAGTCCTCTTATCCTGCCGGAAAATGATGCCGCATACGTGAAAGCGGTCGAATCTTTTGTTCGCAAGACAGACAAGAACCACGACATCGGCTACTCGCAGGAGGAAACGGTGTCCGCCGAGAAAAACCTCGGGCTCTTCGATCTGCTTGTCGAAAAATACGGCAAAAAGCCGTATTCCATGCGACCCGAGAGCGGACTCAAAAAGCTGACAGACGGCAGAGACACGTTTGCCCGACTCGACGTGAAGGAGCAGTGCAGAACGCTTATGAACATCCTTTCGCATTTCAACCGAACTGCTTTGGCTGATACCAATCTCAAACTCGGGCGCAACTGTCGGCTCAATGCAAATATAAACAATTGGAAATACTCGGACGTCAGAATAATTGACCGCTCCCCCTCCGGACTTTGGAAGCGGGAATCGGTCAATCTCAAAAAGCTGTCATGAGCTGGCGCACAGTCATAATATCCACGCGGTGCAAGCTCGACCTCAAAATGGGCTACATGGTGGTGCGCGGTGAGGAGACCAGACGGATATATCTCGACGAGATCGCAATGCTGATGATAGAAAATCCCGCGGTCTCGCTCACCGGCTGTCTGCTGGAAGCACTTATCGAAAAAAAGGTAAGGGTGATATTCTGCAACGGAAAGCGCTCACCCATGGCAGAGCTTGCGCCCTACTACGGTTCGTACGACTGCTCGCGTAAGATCAGAGTTCAGCAGGAATGGAACGACGACATCAGGGGAGCGGTCTGGACAGACATAATCTCCGAGAAGATCAAAAATCAATGTCTCTTCCTTTCGGAGCTCGGAAAAGAGCGTGAGACCTCGCTTCTGAAAACGTACATCGGACAGGTGGAGCTTTACGACGCGACAAACCGGGAGGGTCATGCGGCAAAAGTATACTTCAACGCCCTGTTCGGCACCGATTTCACCAGAACCGAGGACAATGTCACAAACGCCGCACTGAATTACGGCTACACGATCATCCTTTCTGCTTTCAACAGAGAGATCACCTCCTGCGGATATCTTACCCAGCTCGGACTATGTCACTGCAACCTGTTCAACTACTACAATCTGAGCTGTGATCTGATGGAGCCTTTCCGTACACTTGTTGACAGAAAGGTATTTGACGGCAAATATACCGTCTTTTCAGCCGCCGAGAAGCACGCGCTCTGGGGTATTCTGAACGAAACCGTCTATATCGCCGATTCGCAGCAAACGGTTCTGAACGGGATCAGAATATATACACGAAGCATTTTCGACGCGCTGAACGAGGGCGACACCTCGCTCATAAGGTTTTACAGAAGAATATGAGTTATCGTTTTATGAGAGTGTTAGTATTTTTTGACCTGCCGACAAACACAACTGCGGACAGGAAAAGTTACAGACAGTTCCGCGGACTGCTGATAAAAAACGGTTTTATAATGCTTCAGGAGTCGGTTTATACAAGGATGCTCATTACTCCGACAGCCGAGCGCGCGGTCGTGAACCTGATCCGCAAAAACAGACCTCCCGAAGGAATGGTACAGGTTCTTACGGTTACCGAAAAGCAATTCGGGAAAATGGAGTACATAACCGGAGAATTTCACACAGACATCATCGACAGCGACGAAAGGCTGGTGATTCTATGAAGTTTTGTTTTCCGGAGATAAGCGGGGTCTTTGATACCGACACCGGGTTTGTAAACACGCTTGTAATCGAGAATCAGAAGCTGTTTTACAGACTGATCTCGGATATTGCGTCACAGCTTGACGGCTGTGACGGAAACGCGGTAGTGTCGGATCGGGATAAGATTCTCGGTTTTTCAAAAAATGTCGAACTGCTTACGACATTTGTGCCGTTTGAGCTTAACAAAAAGGCTCTGATCGGCAAAATCGCCTCTGCCCTTGAGAAAGAGGCGGTAAATCCGGACAATTATATGAACACCATGCAGATGATGGCTGATATTGAAAAATATCTTGATCTGCTTGCCTCCGGATTTGATTGCGATCTGTCATTTACAAAAGTATCTCCGTCCTCGATCATCAGAGCGGCAGGACCCGAGATTGCCGACAATTATGACAGCATCGCCGAAAAGGTGATCGATTATATGGAGCTGATCCGCGAATTCGACTGCAAAAAACTGTTTATAACAGTCAACATGCGAAGCTATGCGGACGATTCCGAGATCGAACCGTTCATGAAAACGGTAATCGATCATGAATACGATCTCATAATGATAGAAAACACCGGATACCGTCGTCTGCCCCTTGAAAAACGGGTAACGGTTGACGCCGATCTGTGTGAATTCTGATAAAGACAGCAGGTTTGAGTCTCCTTTGCGCTCAAAGCCCCGCGGATTATAGTGCCGTTTTTCGCATTTTGATGCGAATTTGAGTTTGAGAGTAGTGTAAATTTATAGGGGACTTAAACGTGAAAAACTGTTCATCAAGTTGCGCCATAGTTTGAGA
>CAKSQF010000013.1 GCA_934486825.1 uncultured Eubacteriales bacterium
TTGGTTCGGAATAGTGTAGTGCTGGCGGTCTATCTCTTGTTTTCGGTTGCTTGCTTCCTTACCGTACATGAGCATTCCTTTGGGAGGTAAAACAGGGCTGCCGTTTTCTTCTTCAATTCCGATAACCAGATAGCCGCCGCCCACATTATCAATGTCATTTGCAAAAGCGCAGATACTATGGATAATGGGATTGGGGTTCCAGTCCCCCTTGAACTCGATTCTGGTTGATTCAACGACCCGCTGATTGATCAGGTCATCCATATTGATGGGAAGTGCCATTTCAAAAACCTCCTGCTGTTTGTACATATCTATTATATCACCGAAAACGGCTTTTGTCAATAATTTCGCATAACTGATTCAAGGTTTCCTCGTCGATATTGCCTTTGGTGAGTGAGAATATAACTTTTTTCTTCTTTTCTTCCATCTCGGTAAGATCCACCTTCAACTGTGCCGTGGTATCGATGATGGTTTTCCGCAGTTTTTCCTTGTCGTGCTCCGAAAGATCGTACGCCCGGATGACAAGCTCCTCCATTTCCGGCGGGATATTCCGCTTTCCGTTTTCAATCGTGGAAAGATAAGACGGCGACATGCCGAATTTTTCTGCCATCGTGCGGGCACTGTCCCCCGTGTTGATGCGGATAATACGCAATAGTTTTCCGAATTCCGTAATCATTTCTTTATGCTCCTTTTTAGCATACCTGTATTTTAGCACAAGTTTACATGTTTGTCAACGCCTGCAAAAAGGAAAGTTGTCAATTCGATTGACAGTTTTGTAAACGGCAGACAAGGTGAGACGCCTCTCCCGCATTTACGGGAAGATGAACGATACAGCCGGATACAAGATGCCGCGGACCCGAGACTCCCGGAAATCTGTATGCAACGCTTTTCTCCGGACCACACCGGGGATTAAAACGAAGTCGTCAGTTCAAGTCCTGTTTTTTGAAAAACAGGGCAAAATGCAACTCCTGAATTCAAATATTCCGCGAGGGGCGCAAAACACTAAATATAGCAGCAAAAAAAGCACAAGACCTACTAAATCTTGTGCTTTTTTTGTTTTGTAGCTTTTTCGTACAACAAAGATGCTCCCCCCTGTAAGATTTAAACTTACAACTTACATTTCCCGGCACTTTATAGATAATCACTACCAATATCCAGAATTTTATTTTCATCAAGATGTAAGGATTTTAACCACTCATCCTTTTCCTTTTGTAGTTTACGGTAGCTTTCACTACCGGGATCGCAGAAAGACATCAATAGGTTATAATGTTTCAGTTTGTTCCTTACTTTATCATTCGGATCATCCTCGTCCGAACAAGGTTTGCGGTATTGAATATAGAAAAGCCCAAAACTCGCCCAGCTGTATGCTTTCAAGTTTTGCTTTGCCGCTCGTTTGCAATATCTACGCCAGCAAAGCCGTAAAGACGACTGATGCTTACGCATCTGAAACTCTTCCCATTTAAAGTCAGGGATTAGATAACCTTTATCTTTTTTTACACGTTCGGGAAATAGTAAAATTCGAAGCTCTTCCTCGCTCATTCTTTGAATATCAGCAAATATAGTTTCGATTTTATTAAACCTATTTAAGACTTCCCACACAACAGTTCGTGAGCAACCGCAAAGCGTTGCAATTTGACTATTGTTGTTACCTTTTTGATAGTATTCGATAATTAACTTATATTTTACCATAAAAACACTCCATTTTATCGCCCTCTTTTACCCATATCCGTAGATACGGGAAAGTGTTCATTTTTATTGGCCACCCCCGATTTTGAGGCCTATTTTTCGGTTTTTGCGAAACTTGGAGAAGAAAAAAAGCAGTCGCTCTTTCTCAAGAATGACTGCTTTTTGCTTGTTTTAGTATAAAATATGAGTTTTTAAGCCGTTTTTGACCTTATTTGGTCGCCCTCGGATTACGGATATTCGCCTGTGCAGCCGCAAGTCGTGCGATCGGTACTCTGAAAGGAGAACACGAAACATAGGTGAGTCCGAGCTTGTTGCAGAACTCAATCGACGAGGGATCGCCGCCGTGCTCGCCGCAAATGCCGATGTGCATGTTCGGGCGAACCTTTCTTCCGAGCGTTACAGCCAGCTCCATAAGCTTTCCTACACCGACCTGGTCAAGCTTTGCAAAAGGATCGTTTTCGAAAATCTTGTTTTCATAGTAGGAGTTGAGGAACTTGCCGGCGTCATCACGGGAGAAGCCGTAGGTCATCTGTGTGAGGTCGTTTGTGCCGAAGCAGAAGAATTCAGCTTCTTTTGCAATTTCGTCTGCGGTAAGTGCTGCTCTCGGAATCTCGATCATCGTTCCGACTTCATACTTGAGATCAACACCTGCATCTGCGATGACAGCGTCAGCTGTCTTTACAACAACATCCTTAACGAACTTGAGCTCTTTGATCTCGCCTACAAGAGGAATCATGATCTCGGGAACGATCGTCCAGTCGGGGTGCTTCTTCTTTACGTTGATGGCAGCCTTTATTACCGCTTTGGTCTGCATCTTTGCGATTTCGGGATATGTGACCGCAAGACGGCATCCGCGGTGACCCATCATCGGGTTGAACTCGTGAAGGGAATTGATGATGTTCTTTATTGTCTCAACCGATTTGCCCTGAGTCTTTGCGAGAAGCTCAATGTCAGCTTCTTCGGTAGGAACAAATTCGTGAAGCGGAGGATCAAGGAAACGGATGGTTACGGGATTGCCTTCAAGAGCCTCGTAAAGCTTCTCAAAGTCGCCCTGCTGCATCGGTTCGATCTTGTCAAGTGCAGCTTCTCTCTCTTCAACAGTGTCGGAGCAGATCATTTCACGGAACGCGGCAATTCTCGAAGCCTCAAAGAACATGTGCTCGGTGCGGCAAAGACCGATTCCCTCGGCGCCGAGTTCACGTGCCTTCTTTGCGTCAGCCGGAGTATCCGCATTTGTTCTGACCTGAAGCTTTCTGAACTTGTCAGCCCATGACATTACTCTGCCGAATTCGCCTGCGATTGTAGCGTCAACGGTAGGAATAATTCCGTCGTAAATGTTGCCGGTGGTACCGTCTATCGAAATAGCGTCACCCTCGTGATATACCTTGCCTGCAAGCTCAAACTTCTTGTTTTCTTCATCCATCTTGATGTCACCGCAGCCGGAAACACAGCAGGTTCCCATTCCGCGTGCAACAACTGCAGCATGAGATGTCATACCGCCGCGGACGGTAAGAATACCCTGAGCGGCTTTCATACCGGTAATGTCTTCGGGAGATGTCTCAAGACGTACAAGAACTACCTTTTCGCCGCGAGCCTTCCATTCGACTGCATCTTCTGCGGAGAATACGATCTTGCCGCATGCAGCTCCGGGAGAAGCGCCGAGACCCTTTCCGACCGGGTTTGCAGCCTTGAGCGCCTTTGCGTCGAACTGCGGATGGAGAAGTGTGTCAAGGTTACGGGGATCGATCATAAGAACTGCTTCTTCTTCGGTTCTCATGCCTTCGTCAACAAGATCGCATGCGATCTTGAGAGCTGCCTGTGCGGTTCTCTTGCCGTTACGTGTCTGGAGCATGTAGAGTTTGCCGTGTTCGACGGTAAATTCCATGTCCTGCATATCTCTGTAATGCTGTTCAAGAGTCTTGCAGACCTGATTGAACTGCCTGAAGGCTTCGGGGAACTTTTCTTCCATTTCGGAAATGTGCATAGGTGTACGTACACCTGCAACAACGTCCTCGCCCTGTGCATTGGTAAGGAATTCGCCGAAGAGTCCCTTTGCGCCTGTCGCGGGGTCACGGGTGAATGCAACGCCTGTGCCGCAGTCGTCACCCATGTTGCCGAATGCCATCATCTGTACGTTTACGGCTGTGCCCCAGCTGTAAGGAATGTCGTTGTCACGACGGTATACGTTCGCACGGGGGTTGTCCCACGAACGGAATACTGCCTTGATTGCGCCGATAAGCTGATCCTTCGGGTCGGAAGGGAAGTCGGAGCCGATCTTGCTCTTGTATTCTGCCTTGAACTCGTTTGCAAGCTCCTTGAGGTCGTCCGCATTGAGCTCAACGTCAAAATGAACGCCCTTCTTTTCCTTCATGGCGTCGATAAGCTGCTCAAAGTATTTCTTTCCGACTTCCATAACGACGTCGGAATACATCTGGATAAATCTTCTGTAGCAGTCCCAAGCCCATCTGGGATTGCCGGACATAGCGGAAATTGTTTCAACAACCTCCTCGTTAAGACCGAGATTGAGGATAGTGTCCATCATGCCGGGCATGGATGCGCGGGCACCCGAACGAACCGAAACGAGAAGAGGATTTTTCTTGTCACCGAATTTCTTGCCGGTCACCTTTTCCATCTTTGCGATGTACTCCATGATCTCAGCCATAATCTCGTCGTTGATCTGTCTGCCGTCCTCGTAATACTGTGTGCAGGCTTCCGTTGTAATTGTAAAGCCCTGGGGAACGGGGAGACCGATGTTTGTCATCTCTGCGAGGTTTGCACCTTTGCCACCGAGAAGTTCACGCATGTTTGCATTACCTTCAGTAAAAAGGTAGCAATACTTTTTTGCCATAAACTTTATACCTCCATATAAATTTGAAAACTAACGGCTTTTAAGCACCAGTTCATTATAACACACATTGAGTAAAAATCAATCGCTTAAAAGAATATTTACAAATAATTAACTTTTTGAAAATCGATTTGCTCTCTTTATACTTGAAAAAAAGAGAGCTTTGGTGTAGAATATGAAATGTCCGCATGTGTGCGGAATTATTATCGAGGAGATTGTATTGATGTTTGAAGCAGACGAAATAAATGATTTTTTGGACAGTATCGGTCTTCCCGCCGATACCTGTATTTGTTTTGAAAGTCTTTACGACCTGAACAGGGCGGGTATCGTCAGTGATATTGAGATAAAAAACGTAAAAAATATTACCGACTGGTATGATCTTGTCACGACGGTCAATATAAGATCGCTTATGATGCATATGGAAAACGGCGTCCGTTTTCTGACTTTTGACGGTGTGCTTGTCTCTCCTTTTGCAAAGATAGGAAAGAATACCGTTCTTCATCCCAATACCGAGATAAGAAAAAATGTCGAGATCGGTGAAAACTGCGATATCGGTCCGTGCAGTGTCCTGTCCGGAAGCAGGATAGGCAATAACTGCGCGGTAAATGCGACTCAGATGTATGACAGCGTCATGGACGATAACGTAAAGATCGGACCGTTCAGCCATATCAGACCGAACTCTCACCTGTGCGAGGGAGCAAAGATCGGCGATTTTGTTGAGATAAAGAATTCGACGATCGGTAAAGACAGCCACGCTTCTCATCTCACATATATCGGTGATTCGGATGTCGGCGAGAGGGTCAATTTCGGATGCGGTACGGTCACAAGTAATTATAACGGATATTCAAAGGCACGGTGCAGAATCGGGGACGATGCGTTTGTAGGATGTAATACAAATCTGATTGCTCCGGTGACGGTCGGTAAGGGCGCATATACGGCAGCGGGTTCCACTATAAACAAGGATGTGCCCGACGGTGCACTCGGCATTGCACGTGAGAGACAGACAAATAAAGAAGGCTGGGCAGACCGCTTCAGGGAGCTTAACAAGAAAAAATGAGTAATATTTTTGACATTTTCAGGCAGATCGAAAATAAAAGTCCGGGTCCGATGCCGCCCGTCGGATGGATCGTGGTCGGACTCGGAAATCCCGGATCGCAATATGAACAAACGCGCCATAATAACGGATTTATGGCGCTTGATCTGTTTGCGGCAAAACATAATGTGAAGGTAAACGAAGGAAAGTTTCACGCTCTTTGCGCAAGGACCGCCGTTTCGGATGTCGGCGTGCTGCTCATGAAGCCGCAGACTTTTATGAATAATTCGGGTGTTGCGGTAAAAGAGGCTGTCGATTTTTATAAGACAGACCCAAGCCACGTTCTCGTGTTTTCGGATGATATTTCACTTGATGTGGGAAGAATAAGGATAAGAAAAAGCGGAAGCGCGGGCGGACATAACGGACTGAAGAGTATTATAGCGATGCTCGGGGGCGACTCCTTTCCGCGTGTGAAGATCGGTACCGGAAACAAACCCCATCCCGACTACGATCTTGCCGATTGGGTGCTCGGCAGATACGGAAAAGAAGATTTCGAAAAGCTGTCCGCGGCGCTCGATCACGCGGCAGACGCGGCGGAGCTTGTTATCCGCGGGCAGATCGAAGAAGCAATGAACAAATTCAACCGACAGGGCTAAAACCGTCCGACCGGTAATTTTTTGTGTATGAACGAATTATCAGACATTCTGCGCAGTCAGCGCGAGTATAAACAAATAATTGAGCGTCTCGGCGAAAAACGCGGAAAAAAACTGCCTCTCCTCGTGACGCAGATGTGCGAGGGAGTGCGTGACCTTTTTGTTGCGACACTGACACAGGATCGTATGAACAAAAACAGTCCTGTTCTCGGTATTCTTCCGTCAGAGAAGGATGTGTCCAGACTTTCGGCGGCGCTTTCGGATTTCGGACTTGACGTGAAGACCTATCCGATGCGCGACTTTGTTTTCACCGAGATGTCGGCATCGCATGAATTCGAATGTGAACGGATATCGGTCCTGAGTGCGGTCGCGGCAAATTCCTGCGACGTTGTTCTGACAACTCCGGATGCGGCAGTGCAGTATACGATGCCGTGGGATGTGCTGTCTGCACGTACCTTTGAAATAAACGAGTCATCGACAGTCGATACGGAAAAAATTGCAGAAACTCTCCTTGACTGCGGATATGTCCGCGTACCGATGGTCGATTCGCCGGGTCAGTTTTCGCAGCGCGGTGATATTCTTGATATTTTTCCGCCGAATACCGACGATCCGGTCAGAATAGAGACATTCGGTGAAGAAATCGACAGGATCAGTTCGTTTGACGTCATGACACAGCGAAGAATTGATGGGTTGACAAGAATCGTTATTTCTCCGGTGCGCGAGGTGATTCCGGATGCGGCAGTGAAAAAATCGCTTGCCGAAGCGATAAGGCAAAGGATAAAAAAAGCAAAGGAGGATTCGGTAAAGAACGTATGCCGCGGAGAGCTTGAAAAGCTGGAAAGCGGCAGGGAACTGCTTTCGATAGATAAATATATTTCGTTTATCTACCCGCAGAAGCAGTGCCTTACCGATTACTTTTCTCCCGAATCGACTGTCTTTGTTCAGGATTATAACGGTGTTGTTGACAGACTTCATTCTTATGTTTTCAGAGAAAACGAATCATTTCTGAAACTCCTTGAAGACGGAATTGTCGATCCCGGATACAGCAGGCATTATGCGGATGAAAACATTTTTGCCGAATATATAAAAACCAAGCGGACACTGATACTCAATACCTTTACGGTATCAATGGGCGGGATGGAACTTTCGGATATATATCCGATTCCGTCGAGACCGACGGCGGGATTTGCCGATGATCCGTCGGCGCTGTATGAAGAGCTTGACAATTATCTCGGCTCTCATTATAAGATAAGAGTGTTGTGCGACAGCGGGCAGGGAGCCGAGAATCTTTTGCGCGAGCTTGTTGCAAAGGGATATTCTGCGTCGCTTTCGGAAAACGAAGCCGATATAAGACTTGTCGTTGCTCCCGATCTGCCCGGGTTTGAACTGCCGACATCAAGGTTTGCGGCTGTATCAGCATGCAGGGGAAGATCGGGCAGCCCGAAGAAAAACAGGACGATCGTAAGGACCGCGAGAAAAAAGAGAAGCGATGCCGAAAAAATACTTTCATATACCGATCTGTCCGAGGGAGATTTTGTTGTTCATGTTACTCACGGTATCGGTGTATACTGCGGAGTGGAGAGCCTTAATGTCGGCGGTTGCAGGCGCGACTTCATAAAAATCAAATACGCAGGTGACGATCTGCTCTATCTTCCGTGCAATCAGCTTGATAACCTTTCAAAGTATATAGGTGCCGGAGAGGGAACCGGGGTAAGATTGTCGAAAATGGGCTCCTCCGACTGGTCCAAAACGACCGCAAAGGTCAAGAGCGCAACAAAGGAAATGGCAAAAGAGCTGATCTCGCTTTATGCGACGCGTATGCGGAAAAGCGGATTTGCTTTTGCCAAGGATGATTCGATCGACCGTGAATTTGCCGATACATTCGAGTATGACGAAACGCCGGGACAGCTTGATGCCATTGAAGATATCCGCCGCGATATGGAGTCGTCTCATCCGATGGACAGACTGCTTTGCGGGGATGTCGGCTACGGAAAAACAGAGGTTGCGCTCCGTGCCGCATTTAAGGCGGTTCAGAGCAACAAGCAGGTGGCTGTGCTCGTTCCGACAACCATTCTTGCTCTTCAGCATTTTCAGACATTTGTGTCGCGCATGAGGGGCTTCCCCGTTTCGGTCGATATGATATCGAGATTCTGTACTCCGAAGCAGCAGGAGGTTTCGATCCGTCGGCTTGAACGCGGAGAAACCGATATCATCATCGGAACGCACAGACTGCTTTCAAAGGATATAAAGTTCCGTGATCTCGGACTTGTAATCGTCGATGAAGAACAGCGGTTCGGCGTCGCACAGAAGGAAAAGCTGAAGGCACTTACCGAAAATGTCGATGTGCTGACACTTACCGCAACTCCGATACCGAGAACAATGAATATGGCTCTGAGCGGGATAAGGGATATGTCGGTGCTTGAAGAAGCACCCGCCGACCGTATGCCGGTTCAGACATATGTGACCGAGCACGATGATAGACTGATAAGCGAGGCAATCAGAAGAGAAATGCGCAGAGGCGGACAGGTTTTCTACCTTTGCAACCGGATAAACCGCATTGATTCGATTGTGGCAAAGCTTTCCGAAATGATACCCGATGCAAGAATAGGCGTGGGACACGGTCAGATGGATAAGGAGGAGCTGTCCGATGTCTGGCATCGGATGATCTCCGGGGATATAGATATACTTGTCTGCACAACAATCATCGAAACCGGTGTGGATGTTCCGAATGCAAACACACTGATTATCGAAAACGCCGATCAGATGGGACTTTCTCAGCTTCATCAGATCAGAGGACGTGTCGGACGTTCGGGCAGACGCGCTTATGCTTATTTCACCTATCCGAGCGGTAAGGTTCTGACTGAAATCGCAGAAAAGCGGCTTGAGGCAATACGTGATTTTACCGAATTCGGTGCGGGCTTCCGCATTGCCGTGAGGGATCTTGAGATAAGAGGCGCGGGCGATCTTCTCGGTGCGGATCAGCACGGACATATGATGACTGTCGGTTATGATCTGTATATGAAGCTTCTGAATGAAGCCATCCTTGAGGAAAAGGGAGAGACGGTAAAGCCGAGATGCGAATGTAATGTGGATTTCGGAATTGACGCATACATCCCCGAAAAGTATATTGATAATATGAACCAGCGTATAGAAGCCTATAAAAAAATATCGCTTATCCGATGCAGAGATGATCTGTACGATGTTACCGATGAGCTTCTTGACAGATACGGAGATATGCCGAAACCGGTTGTCAACCTCCTTAAGATATCACTTGTCCGTTCGCTGGGTTCGGATTGCAATATCTGTAAGATCATGGGAAAAGAAAGCTCCGTGGTGCTTTATCCCGAAAAATTCAATATTCAGCCGTGGACGAAGGTTGCGGCGGAAAATAACGGAAGAATACTCGTAAGTCTCGGAAAAACACCCTCTGTTACCGTTAAAACTCCGAAAGGAATTGAACCGGCAGAGTATGTTGCAAAAATTCTCGGGGACTATATGAACGCAGTCAAAACAGATTGAACGGAGAGAAAAATGGGAAAAAAGATTCTGATACTGCTATTTGTGACGGTTTGTGTGCTTTCCGCTTTTGCCGGGTGCGCAAAAAGCGGAGATGCCGTAATGACATATAAAAAATACAGTATATCCGAGGATATGTACAGATACTGGCTGATAAGCTGGAAAAACAATTTCGTCGAGAATTATTCGGATATCGAAGATACCGACGAATACTGGAACTCGCCGGTGTCGGAAGGATCCGATCAGACAAACGGTGAGTATGTCAGAAGCAACATCGAGACAAGAATCAGATATTATCTTATCGGTCAGGCGCTGTTCGATGAATACAATCTGTCGCTTGATAAGGATGCAAAGGTAAAGATAAAGGGCTATGTTGACGATAAGATAGCATATTACGGCGGTAGATCGGCATGCAACAGCGCGCTTGAAAAGACGTATGGGATAAGCCTTGCGACACTGGAAAAGATATATACCTTTGAAGAGAAATATCTGACCGTATTCAACTATCTCTACGGATCGGACGGAAAGTTGTCGGCAACGGCACAGGAGATTGACGATTATTATCATAATTACTACGCCCGCGCAAAATATGTGATGTTCCTCAAGGATTGTAAAAAGAAATACGACGAAAACGGGAAGGTGGTTACCGATTCGGAAGGACATGTTGTCTACGAGGACCTTACCGATGAAGAAAAGGCACAGGTAAAACAAGACGCGCAGACCGTATTTGACGATGTTAAAGCCGACAAAAAATTCGATAAATACAACGACGCGATGGATTATTACATGGAAAAATACATGGAAGAGCATGTAAGTGATATCCTTGAAACTTATCCGAACGGTTTTTATATAACCGCCGACGAATATCTTGTTCATACTGCTGCCGTGACCGAAGCTGTATTTGATATGGAGGACGGAGAAGTCAGATTCGTTGAAAACGAATCCTGCTATTTCGTGATAAAAAAATATCCGCTTATCGATAAGGCGTATGCGTCGTCGGCTGATTCCGGACAGTTTTCGTATCTTGTTTCGTATGCAAACAGCGAAAAGTTTTCAAAGGATTTTGCAAAGTACGGCGAATCGATAACCGAAAATGATGAAATCAGATCGAAATATAAATTCAATGAGTTGTAATAAGGAGAATCATCAACAATGGAAGTAAGCGTATTGACATTTAATCTGAGAACCGATGTCCGCGGGGATCGCGAAAATTATTTTTTCAACAGAACGCCGCTTATTCTTGAAAAAATCAGAAGGGAAAAGCCGGATATCATATGCTGTCAGGAATCGACAGTGCGTATAAGCGGATGGCTTCGGGCTGTCCTTACCGATTATTTGGTGGTTGGTGCGGGACGCGGAGCCGACTATCGGGATGAAGCCAATCCTATATGCTTCAGAACCGACAGATTCTCGCTTTTCTCGCTCGGACAGTTCTGGCTTTCCGAAACTCCCGATGTCCCCGGAACGAGGTATGCCGATCAGTCGGGCTGTCCACGTATATGTACATATGCAACATTGCTTGCCGGGGATGATAATAAACCTCTGCGTGTTTATAATACCCACCTCGACCATATAAGCGAAAGCGCAAGACTGCTCGGGATGAGACGTGTCCTTGATAAAATATCGGATGACAGCCGCCATACCGATGCTCCGCTTGTACTGTGCGGAGATATGAACGCCGAGCCGTCCGAAAAATGTATAGTCGAAGCAAAGGGGTTCGACCACCCGCGGATTTCCGATCTGACGTCAGGTATTATGTCATCCTTCCATGATTTCGGCAGACTTGACCGGCAGTCGAAGATCGATTATATTTTCTCGGATGCAGAACAGATCGGTGAATGTACCGCATGGACAGACTCGGAAAACGGTATTTATCTTTCCGACCACTATCCGCTGCTTGTTAAAATCGAAATTTAATGATTTTTTTAAGAAAAACTATTGCATTTTGCAAAATGATGTGGTATAATACCCAAAGAATCATTATTATTGTTATGAAAGGAAGAGCGTGCAAGCGCTCTTCTAATTTTGTAATGAGATGTTTTTGAATGTAACGAAAGGATGTACTTTTATGGCGGGTCGGATTTCCGGAATTGCCGGCGAGGTGACGGCACTTATTGAGCCGACGGTGAATGAACTCGGTTATTCGCTGTGGGATGTCGAATATGTCAAGGAGGGCGCAACATGGTATCTTCGCGTGACCATAGACTCTCCGGACGGGATCGATCTTGACGCCTGCGAGAAGGTTCACAGGGCAATAGATCCCGTGCTTGACGAAGCGGACCCTATCGAGGATGCGTACATGCTTGAGGTTTCCTCTCCCGGTCTTGAACGTACCATAAGAAAAAAGGAACATTATTTTGCCTGCCGCGGAGAGAAGGTTCAGATCAGACTGTTCAGACCGATAGACGGAGTGAAATCGTTTGTCGGAAGGCTTGAAACCGATGATTTGTGCGAAAAAATCACTGTTGTGACCGACGACGGTAAAGAGCTTGTTTTTGATCGTGCCATGGTGGCGAAAGCGAATGTTTTCTTTGAGATGTGAAGCGAAATACTCTGATACGGGCTTATATGTTTAGTATAGAAAGGAATATGAAATGAATAACGAATTGTTTGAAGCACTCGACCAGCTTGAAAAGGAAAAGGGAATACCGAAGGAATATATGCTTGAAAAGGTCGAGGCGGCTCTTGTAAGCGCATACAAGCGTGAGCACAACAGCGAAAGCAATGTCCGCGTCGTGATAGATAACGATAAGCGTGAGATAAAAATGTATCAGCAGAAGGAAGTCGTCGAAACGGTCGAAAATCCTGAGACTCAGATTACTCTTCCGGATGCAAAAAAGGTCAGCAGACGCGCAACGCTCGGTGCAACTGTGGATATTGAGCTTAAGCCGCAGGATTTCCGCAGACTTTCCGCACAGACAGGTAAGCAGGTCATTATTCAGGGCGTCAGAGAAGCCGAGCGCGGAATGATGTATAAGGAATACGAAAACAAGAAGGAAGAGATTATTTCCGCAACGGTTCAGAAGATAAATCCGATGACCGGCGACGTTGTCGTCGATACCGGAACGAGCCATGCTGTTCTGCTGAAAAGCGAGCAGATCCCGGGCGAATCCTTTGTGGTCGGCGATCATATCAAGGTTTTCGTTTCCGAAGTCAAGAAAGAAGTCCGCGGACCGATAGTAACCCTTTCGAGAACACACCCCAATATGATAAAAAGACTTTTTGAGCTTGATGTACCCGAGATCCGTGACGGTATAGTAATTATACAGGCGGTTACGCGCGAGGCGGGATCAAGATCGAAAATGGCTGTCTATTCGAGAGAAGAGGGCGTGGATCCCGTAGGTGCATGTATAGGTGCACGCGGTGTGCGTATCGCATCAATCGTTGAGGAGCTTCGCGGTGAGAAGATCGATATAATCAAATACAGCGAGGATCCCGCCGAATTTATTGCCGAGGCACTTTCCCCCGCAAAGGTAAAACAGGTGGTTATCGACGGAGAAAGAAGCTGTCGTGTCTATGTCGATCCCGATCAGTTGTCACTTGCAATAGGAAAGGTCGGACAGAACGCACGTCTTGCCGCAAGACTTACGGGATATAAGATCGATATAAAGACAGAGTAATCTGTCGGAGGTGCATTGCTTGTCGGATTGTATAAATAAAACCAAAAAACTGCCTGTCCGCAAATGTCTCGGATGTATGAACACATTTGCAAAAAATGAGCTTATACGTATCGTAAGGACGCCGGACGGAGATGTTTGCCTTGATTTTACCGGAAAAAAATCGGGAAGAGGGGCATATATATGTAAGGATCCGCTTTGCCTGAAAAAAGCCAGAAAGGCAAAAAGGCTGGAGAATAATTTGAAATGTCAGATTTCGGATCAGGTTTTCGAATCGCTTGAAAAGACATTGGAAGGAGAACTCACATAGATTGAACAGTCTTCTTGGTGTAATAGGACTTGCCTGCCGTGCCGGAAAGATTAAATTCGGTACCGAGCAATCGGTGCTTGCGGTGAGATCGGCTTCAAAGCCGGCACTTGTCTGTATTTCAAACGATGCGTCCTTTAATACGGTAAAGAAACTTACTGACAGCTGCAGAACTCACGATGTTGAATTTGCGGTAATGCCGATAAGCAAATACGAACTCGGAAAGTGCATAGGAAAGACAATGGATGTTTCGGCGATAGCCGTGACTGATGAGAATTTCCGGAAAGCTATCAAAAAACAAATGGAAAAAATCGACTATTGCGGAGATTCGGAATCCGCGGGAGGTGCAATACATGGCAGTAACAAAGATTAAACTTGCAAATTTGGCGAAGGATCTGAATCTGAAAAACAAGGATCTGATCGATATCCTGAACGCGGGCGGATTTCAGAAGGGATCCTCTGCGTCACTTGAACCGGACGAATTTTCTTACCTTATCGATCAGCTTACTCAGAAAAATCAGGTCAGCGGATTTGACGATTATCTGAACGGGAAAACCGTGATAATCGATGACAGAATTGAAAGTGCTGCAAATAAAGCTAAGGCGGAAAGCGGTAAAGCAGCTCCCGAGAAGGTGCCCGAGAAGGTGCCCGAGAAGGCTCCTGAGAAGTCCGAAAAGCCGGTAGAGGCAGAGGTAAAAGAGGTAAAGACTGAAGTCAAAAAGCCGGAAAACAGCGAAAACAAAGCGCCCGAGGCAGTAAAACCGCTGCCGAAAAAACAGAAGGAAGAAACCAGGCAGGACAGGTTTGCCAAGGTCAATCCCATTGCCGAACGGAACCAGCCGCAGAAAAATCAGAAGAAGGAAAGACCGTCGGATCAGAAAAACCGTCAGCAGAATGTTTTCCGCAAAAGTACAACGGTTGATACCACTTCAACGGTAACAACCGCCGACGATTCGAAATCTTATACCGGAACAAAAACGAAGGTCGTTGATACAAGAAGCGTCAGCGTCGATCTTTCCAAGTATGACGAAAAGCTTGAAAAGTACGCAAACGACAATACAAATCCGGTATATGAAAACAACGATCAGAGACAAAAGCTGAAGAAGCAGAATCAGAAGGGCAATACCCGTGTTGACAGAGAACGTCAGGGTATGCAGAAGATGAAGCAGAACAGACAGCAAAAACCTGTAAAGCAGCAGCTTTCGATAACGGTTCCCGATGAAATAACAGTCGGAGAACTTGCGGCAAAACTGAAGGTAACTGCCGCCGAGGTTATAAAGCGTCTGATGATGCTCGGTATGATGGCAAGCGTGAATCAGGTAATCGATTATGATACCGCCGAGGTTGTCGCACTTGAACTCGGTGCGAAAATTTCAAAGGAAGTTGTCGTCACGATCGAGGATAAGCTGTTTGACTCCGAAGAGGATAAGGAAGATGAGCTGGTCGAAAGAGCTCCCGTTGTTTGCGTAATGGGACACGTCGATCACGGTAAGACATCTATACTTGACAGAATACGTAATTCGAATGTTACTGCCGGTGAGGCGGGCGGAATCACTCAGGCAATCGGCGCGTATACGGTGAACGTAAACGGCAAGGATATCACATTCCTTGATACGCCCGGACACGAAGCATTTACCGCTATGCGTGCACGCGGCGCAATGGCTACTGATATAGCAATCCTTGTCGTCGCGGCTGATGACGGTATAATGCCCCAGACGGTCGAAGCGATAAACCATGCAAAGGCAGCGGGAGTCGATATCATCGTTGCAATCAATAAAATGGATAAGCCGGGGGCAAATCCCGATGCAATAAAGCAGGCGCTTACAAAATATGAGCTTGTTCCGGAAGAATGGGGCGGCGATGTTATCTGTGTGCCCGTTTCGGCGCTTACCGGAATGGGAATAGAAGATCTGCTTGAAAACGTATTGCTTGTTGCGGAAGTCAAGGGGCTTAAAGCCAACCCGTCGAGACGCGCCAAGGGCGTTGTCATCGAAGCAAGACTTGATAAGGGTCGCGGACCTGTTGCAACCGTGCTCGTACAGAACGGTACACTTAAATCCGGCGATGTTGTCATAGCGGGAAGCACCGTAGGACGTGTCCGTGCAATGATCGACGATAAGGGAAGAAGCGTGAAAACCGCGGGACCGTCAATCCCCGTTGAGATAACCGGCTTGTCGGATGTGCCCGAATCGGGAGATGAATTTGCCGCAGTCCGCGACGAAAAAATGGCAAGAGAGCTTGCGGAACAGCGTAAAGAAAAACAGAAACAGGACGAATTCAAGGCTAATTCGAAGGTTTCGCTGGATGATCTGTTCAATCAGATATCGAGCGGTGTAAAGAGCCTCAATATTATAATCAAGGCAGATGTTGGCGGTTCTGCGGAAGCGGTCAAATCCTCGCTGCTCAAGCTGTCAAATGACGAGGTCAAGGTCAATGTCATTCATACGGCAGTCGGCGGAATCACGGAAGGCGACGTAATGCTTGCTACTGCGTCTAATGCTATCATTATCGGATTTAATGTAAGACCCGATAAGAACGCACTTGACAGTGCCGAACGCCAGAAGGTTGATATCCACACCTACCGTATCATATACGAATGTATAGAAGAAGTGTCCGCCGCAATGAAGGGTATGCTTGCACCGACATTCAAAGAGAATCTGCTCGGTCACGCAGAGGTTCGTCAGACGATTCACGTATCGAGCGTCGGAACAATAGCAGGTTCTTATGTTCAGGACGGTAAGATAACACGAAACGCTCAGATAAGAGTTGTCCGTGACGGCGTTGTGATATTTGAGGATAAGATTGCCTCACTGCGCAGATTCAAGGATGACGTCAAAGAGGTTGCAGCCGGTTACGAATGCGGTATCGGACTTGAAAGATTCAATGATATCAAAGAGGGCGATGTCCTTGAGGCATTCGAGATGGTACAGGTACAGCCTCAGTAAATGAACAGATCAGGCGTGAGACGGATTGTAAGATATGAAACGGTCAAACCGAAAATCGGCTGACCGTAGAATTTGCAGACGATTTGTCTCACGCTTTTATCTTTTTGATTGTCATAAAAGTTTGCCGAAAACCCTTGACAAAAAGTACAGCCTGTGTTATAATAAAACCCGTTGGGCGGATTTGGCTGTCCGATTATGTGGAGAGATGGCTGAGCTGGTCTAAGGCGCACGACTGGAAATCGTGTGAACACCAAAATGTTCCATGAGTTCGAATCTCATTCTCTCCGCCATGCAGGAGAGCCGCATTTATTGGCGGTTCTCCTGCTTTTTATATTTTGGGATGTGGTGTAGCGGCAGCACACGAGACTTTGACTCTTGTAGTATAGGTTCAACCCCTATCATCCCAGCCATAGAAACCACTTCTTTCGAAGTGGTTTTTTTGTAATATTTCCTTGCGGGAGAAGAAATTTATATACGGTTTGTACCGGAATGATTTTATAGCAAGCGGCTGTAACAAACAGTATGTTCAAAAAATGTTTGTTACAGCCGTTTTGCCTGTGTCGAAAAATTGAAAACCCCCGATTTGTACGGGAACTGCGCCGCTTTTGCAATAAATTCCGCAGAGTGCCGCTCACTTACGGACTTTGACCGTCTCACACTTTCATGAATTCCGAAATATACATCTTTTTTGTCTTAATGTTTATTTGATAGCCGTAAAATGTGTGCTAAAATCGAATCGGATAAACACAATACGGAGGTGTTTTTGTGATTCTGACAAAAAAATTTTTATCAAAGAAAAGAAAGGGAGCGGCTGTCGCCGCTGTGCTGGTATTCTCCATGCTGATTGCAGAACTGTCATCTTTTCCGGCTGTCGCAAGCTCGGGTAACAGAAAGAAAGGCAGTCCGGATGACTCGCTTGTCCTTCATTATACATTTGATGATGAAAAAAATCCCGGACTTGATTCGAGCGGAAACGGTAATAACGGAAAAATATACGGTAATGTAAAAAGCTGTGACGGTATCCGCGGCAAGGCGGTTCTCTTTGATTCATCAACCCATAAAAACAGTGAAGCTTATATCGAACTGCCGAAAAACAAGCTTGCTTTGCCCGAAATGACCTTTATGGCTTGGGTTAAGTTTGATCCTGAAACAGTCGGCAGTTTTTCGAGAATTTTTGCGATAGAAACATCATCGGGTGCCAAGACCTGCCACCTTATGACAAATGCGGGATCGCCTGTCGGCGGATATAAATCAGAACTTTTCGGAGGCACGCCGAAGGGTGCAAATATGCCGACCGAGGGAATGATACCTGTTTATTTTTATCAGTCGTGGCACCATGTTGCGTTTACTTACGACGGTCAGAAGATGAAGCTTTTCATAAACGGTGCCTTCGTTTCCGAGACAGATGTCGGAGCGGATATGTCGGAGTGGCAGATAAAAAATGCGTTTATCGGCAAAACGGCGATCTGGAATGACGGGTCTTACAACGGATATATGGATGACGTGCGCATATATTCAAAGGCGCTGAGCGAATCACAGATCTGTTCTGTTAACAGCTTCAGCGCAGAAGAACAGCCAAAAAGCGTAAAGCTTCTTTCATCCTTGTCGGTTGACGGAAAGGAACTTGATGAATTTGATGCCTTCCTTGACGGTTATGTCAAAACAGTGGATGATGACAATAAATCGGTACCCCGCGTATCGGCTGTTGCACCTTTTGATGATTCGGAAATAACCGTAAAGCAGGCAACATCGATTCCCGGAAGAGCGGAAATAACCGTGAAATACAGCGGAGGCGCCAAACGTACCGTTACAGTTGATTTTGTAAAACGATCGGCAAATGCGGTGCGACCTGACATCTCCGACGTTGTAATTGACGATTCCTTCTGGAATGAAAAGCTGAAACTTTTTTCCGAGGTTACCGCGCCATATGTTATAAAAAACTGGGTTACACAGCATCATTCGAATTTCGCAAACTTTGATAAGGTTGCGCGCGGCGACAGAAATACAAAGAATTATGTCGGCGGTATGACGTGGGGAGAATCGGACTTTTACGCGTCGCTTGCGGGCGCGTGCAGGCTTCTCAGAAGCTATCCGAACGACGCGCTTCGCAGGCAGATCGATGAATGTGTCGATCATATATACGCAGCGTCGCAATCGGTCAAAAACGGATATTTCAGTATATATAATCTGCTTATGACAGACGGGAAGGTTTTCAGCGAGGCTGACAAGCCGTCGGCTGCAATGGATCTCTTCAACCTCGGATATCTTATCGAATTCGGAATAGCGTATTATGATGCGACCGGAGATGCGCGTATGCTTCGTGTTGCTCTTCGTTTTCTGAATTTCACGGTTGATTATTCGGATCACGGAAAGGTGAATTTCGTTTCGTTCCATACCGGCGTTGAGTATAATATACTTGCACTTTGCGAATGGCTTGACAAGCACCCGACGATAGGGAAGAACAGTCTGCTTTCCGACCTGAAAATAAACAGGGATGACTATTTCGAGCTTGCACACTGGTTGCTCGCCTACAGAGGAGTGCATACCGCCCCCGACCGTGTAGGTGGTAAGTATTACGGAACATATTCCGATGACCACATAAAGTACACCGAGCTTACCAGAGCAACCGGACATTCGGTGGTTGCGACCCTGTATTATTACGCGCTTTCCGAAATGGGCAGGTTGTCAGGCGATAATTCCTATACAGATGCCGCATGCAGACTGTGGAGAAATATAACGGAAAAGCAGATGTATGTCACCGGGGGAACCGGAAGCGTGCACTCATTTGAAGGCTTCGGCGGAGATTATTATCTGCCGAATGAATCCTACTGCGAGACCTGTTCGTCAGGTGCGTTGCTGCAGCTTTCCGACAGCCTTTCGGCTATGTTTGTCGATTCGGTGTATGCCGACAATATCGAACTTGAGCTGTATAATAATCTGCTCGGCGGAATCGGCGCAAACGGAAATACTTTCTTTTATCTCAATTCGCTCTATACAACATCGGCAGAACGCTGGAGCTGGCACGGAGTCCCATGCTGTACGAAGTACGGACTTCTCGTCTACGGACAGCTCGGACGTTATATATATTCATCCAAAGAAAATAATGTGTATGTCGATCAGTATATCGGATCAAAAGCAACACTGCGTCTGCCGGGCGGAGATCTGGTGCTGAAGCAGATGTCCGATTGGCAGTGGAACGGAAAATCGACAATAATTATTGAAAGCGGTGCGAAAAACGCCGATACGATCTGTCTCAGGATACCGTCATGGTCGGATAAGACATCGGTAACGCTGAACGGGAAAAAGCTTGACTGTAAAATAAATGGCGGATATGCAGTCGTCAGCGGTGATTTTTCCGATGGAGACAAGCTTGAAATAAGCGCAGATGTTTCGGCAAAACGAATTTACGCAAACGAAAATGTCGAAGCTGACCGCGGCAGGACAGCACTGAGACGCGGCGTGTTTATATATTGTATTGAAGGTGCTGACAATAAGAGCGGTACGGTCGAAAATGTGGTACCGTGTATCCTGCTTGACAGCTCGGCAAAGCTCGGAGAAAAAAACATTCCGGAGCTTTACGGCGGTGTCGTTGCTCTTACGGCAAAGGCAAAGCTGTACAGAAATTCGGAAGAATACGAAGACTATACAATAACCGCAATACCGTTCTATGCGCGCGCAAACAGGGGCGCAAACCCGGTTTCGGTGTGGATTGCCGAAAAAAAGTCGGCACTTGTTGATTTGCCGGTAATGATACCGTCCGATTTCAGAGAGCTGAAAAAACTCGGCGCAAAGTATACCGGAATTACAAATGCACTGAACCCGACCGGCGGCGGATCAAAGGACATATCTGTCATTGTTGACGGCGACAGGCATTTTTCGACCGACAAAAAGCAATACGATTCATTCGGTGCAAGACTGAATGACGATCTCGGTAAGAACGGATACCAGTGGTTCGGTGTAAAATTCGATAAAAATTATCTTGTTTCGTACGTGATCTTCTATGAAGGCGGACAATGGAATGACGGCGGTTGGTTCGGATCAGGTCCGAAGATACAGGTCCTTTCGGACGGTAAATGGACAGATGTCGAAACGCGGATGAGCCCGGAATACCCTGCCGATTCCGCAAGTGCACAGCTTCCGGCAAATGAGGCGTATACATTTATTTTCGATAAGACCGTCGAGTGTAGTGCGATCAGGGTTGTCGGCGCAAAAAATTCGCTTGCGGGACATGCGTCCTGTGCCGAAATTGAGGTTTACGGAATGAATGTCGGCGAAACTCCGATCGACCCTCCGAAAACGACTGCCGGACCCGAGCAGACAACAACAGCTCCGACAACAAGCGAAATACCGACAGTGACATCATCGGCACCGACTACATCGGCACCGGTTATGTCGGGCGAAAGCGGCAACTCATCCTCCGGAAACAAGTCGGGGACGGTGTTTGCTCTGTGCAGCGCAGCGGTACTTGTTTTGCTTGCATCATTAACCACATTCTTTATAGTAAAGAAAAAGAAAAAAGGATAAAATATAAATTATATGGGACCGCATTGCGGTCCCATATAAACGGCTTTTAAAATTCGGGGATGTAAATGACTTTTCCGTCACGCAGCGCCGATTCATGCGCACATATTCCGGCGGCGGTTATGTTTGCTCCGAGTTCCTCGTCTATTGCAGGCTTGCGATCTTCAAGAATACTTGAAATAAATTCGTTTACAAGGTGCGGATGCGAGCCGTGATGTCCACCTCCCGCTCCCTTCATAAGTGATTTCTGCGGATTAAGCGGGTCATAATTGCCGCCCACTGTAAATTTCCAGAGCTCCTCCGGAAGGTCGTCAAGATAATTTGGCATATCGGTAACTTCAACCTTTGAAATCGATCCGCGTTCACCGTGTTCAAACGGGATTGTTGTGGTTATGTAGGGACTGTCAGCATCCCTGAATCCCCATTCAAATGAAGCCTTTGAACCGTATACAAACATTCCTTCCTGATATGCCCGCGATGTTTCGAAAAGGGAACGTGTTGCTTCACCCTTAAGTGAGTTTTCAAACCAGAAGTGTGCACTTTCGACAGGAAACGGATTGTTATATTTTCCGACAAGCTCGTCTGCCATGCTTCCCGAGCCGAGACAGCTTACTTTTTCGATCCGTGAGCCCGCAAGAACCCTCATCGGAGCGATGGCATGCGTTCCGTACCACATGGGCGGAAGACCGAGCCAGTATGACGGCCAGTTTGCCATGTCCTGATAGTGACTTCCACGCAGAAACTGAATTTTACCGAGTTCTCCGTTTTTCTTCATGTTGCTGACATAAAGGAACTGGTAGGTGTAGAGCGTTGTCTCCATCATCATGTATTTTTTTCCCGATCTTCTTTTCGCTTCGACTATGCGTTTTATGTCGTCGAGTGATGTTGCCATCGGGACTGTACATGCACAGTGCTTGCCCGAATCAAGTACCCTGACAGTCGAATCGGCATGATCCGGAATCGGTGTTACGATATGTACGGCATCAATCGATGCGTCGTTCAGAATTTCCTCAAATGAGCCTGCCATGCGCGCCCCGCCGATAAAATCGGCTGTTCTTTTCATCAGTGAGCTGTCAATGTCGAAAAGAGTAAGTTCTCCGACTGACGGATGCGATTTGTATATATCGGCAAACGCACCGCCGAAGCCAAGCCCGACAAGAGCGATATTTAACTTGTTCATATAAGCCTCCTTCAGAGTTTTTTGTTATATTATACTTGATTATTACCGGATTTGAATTTATAATGAAGACAAAAGAATGTATATTTTGACCGGTACGGAGTTTTGATTGTTATGAAAATGTATTTTGATCTGAATGTAAAACGGGTTATATACGAAGCGGTAGACGTTACATATAAGGATGCGGCAGTGCATCCGACGCGTATTTCTCCCGATTTTCACGATATAGTGTATATGGAAGACGGAGCGTGGGACTTCAAGGTAAACGGGCGTGTTTATGATGTGGGTCCCGGTGATGTTTTCGTGCTTCCCGCGGGAAGTGTGTACGAAGGCGTTGCCGGTTGTATTCCGAAGACGCGGACAGTGTTTATACATACCGAATCGCTGCCGGAGGATTATTTCGATAGCGAATGTGATAACATCCGTGACGATGAAAAATCTTTGCATCTTCCGCTCGGAAATGTAATACATACCGGAAACGACCGGACGGTAAAGTCGCTCTTTTTCGAAATGGCGATGCTCGGCTGCTCGGATGATCCGAAAAAGAATATCATTCTTCCCACTCTTTTCAATTCGCTGATTTGTTTTCTGTATATGTGCGATCAGAAAACGATCGTAAGAACGCGCGATCTTGTCAGTGAGTGCATAAATATCATGCGCTCGTCACCCGACAGATTTTTCAAGGAAGGAGAAATGTCGGATCTTCTCTTCGTTTCTTCAAAAACACTGCGCGGAAGCTTTATAAAGAGATATAATAAGTCTTTTTACAGATTTCAGCTTGATTATAAGCTGACGCAGGCGCTTTCAATGATAAAATTCGATCCCGATATACGGATATACGAGGTCGCATATGCGCTCGGATTCAGTGATGAATTTCATCTCAGTAAACTGTTCAAGAAAAAGTACGGCGTTTCGCCGACAGAATACAAAAAACGATTTTCCTGCCGCTGATATTCCGTTTTTTACATCTTTATTGCATAAATGAATATGTTTCTCCGGATTTATTGCTGGTAAAATGATAACAAGTAAAGAACATAATAAAACGGAGGAAAAAATAATGAAAAAATGTGTATCTCTATTGTTGGCAGTCGTTTTGATGCTGTGCGCCCTGTCGATTGGCGCTTATGCCGATCAGCTTGAGACGGCAGATGCGGCTTTCGGAAAGCCCGAGGCGATTGACGGCAAACCTGATAACGGCTGGAAAAATGCAAAAACATACAGATCGGATAAGCATGACAGTAATACCCCGACCGGGATCGCGGCTGAATGGAAGGTTATGTACGACAGTACATATCTCTACTTCCTTGTGGATGTTACCGACTCCACAATAGGCAGTGCAGAGTATGAAAAATGCGAGAATCCGGGCGATTTGTGGACAAAAAATACTGTCCATATAATGCTTGATCTCGGAAATGAACATACGGAAGGCTACGATTCCAATGCCTTTTATATTGATGTGAATGCAAGAGGCTATTATTGGAATCACTACATAAGCGTTGCAAACTTCGTGAAAACAGCCGTTTCACTTACCGATAAGGGTTATTGCGTAGAGGCGGCAGTAGATATCGGAATATACAGTGACTTCAAAGCCGAAAAGGGGTCGCAGTTCGGACTTGAGATCTGGGTCAATGACAACATCTGCGATAATAACGGAAGAGCTGATTTTGTTACATGGAACGGTTATTCGGATGCTTTCTCGAATACGGCTCACCTCGGTACGGTTACACTCGGTGAAAAACCGGAAAATGCGGAGGGCTATAACGGCGTGATATGCGGTACCGATATCACAAAGCTCGGCGCAACGCTCACGGGGATAACAAATGCGACCGGGAAGGATATGTCGATTATAACAAATAAAAATAAAACCGCGGGCGAAAGCGTTGACAGCTTCGGAGCAAATTACTCGGATGATCTCGGAGTTTGGTTCGGCGTAGAATTTGAAAAAGAGTATGACGTAAGTCAGGTCATATTCTGGGAGGGCGGACATTGGAACGACGGCGGTTGGTTCGGCGAATCGCCGAAGCTGCAGGTTTTTTCGGACGGCAAATGGAAGAATGTCGGGTTCAGTCTGACACCTGACTATCCGACGGATAACAGGGAAGCACAGGGTGCGACTCATGAATCATATATATTTACGCTGAGTGAAAATGTCAGGTGTTCCAAAGTGCGTATTGTCGGTAAAAACAACTCTTTTGCGGGACATGCATCGGTTTCGGAAATAGAGGTTTACTGTAACGGCAGAGTCTCCGAAAAACCTCCGGTGGTTGATCCTCCGAAGACAGGTGACGGTATGCCTGCTTTCCTGATCGGCTCGGTGCTCGCGCTTGTCGGCGTTTGCCTTGCTTTGATTAAGAAAAAAAGAAAATCGATTCAATAAAAAACGGCACGGATGATTATTCATCCGTGTCGTTTTTTTGCGTTTTATCTGCCTTGTCAGTGTCAGATGCGGCATTTTTTCTTTTTTTATATGCATCGATGTATTCACTCGGGGATTTTTCAAACCGCTGCTTAAACACACGCGAGAAATAGAAGGGATCGCTGAACCCCGACAGGGTGGAAATCTCTTTTATTGAAGTCATGCCCATGTCTATAAGACGTTGAGCGTTGTTTATTCTTAAATTGAGAAGATAATTTGTGAACCCGATACCCATGTGTTTTTTGAAGATCGTCGAGGCATATTTCGGTGAGTAAAATTTTTCTCTGCTGGCTGACGAAAGAGATAATGTCGGATCACCGAAATCATCGTCTGCGCGTTTTTTAAGCCAGAGCGCGAAGGTTTCGCTGTTTGACGGACCCTCATCGTCCCTCGCGGTGGTCATAAGACCGATCGAATAGAGAAGAAGTGATTCCGCAATGAGATCGATATTGTGTGCATTGGATTCGTTTATCAGCTTTTTCCATATGGGAAGCAGGTCGTTCATGCCCTTTTTTATGTAGTTCTGCTTGCTGATGCCCGCTCTGTCAAGGAGTCTGTATGCGCGAAGCCCGACAAATGATATGTATTCGTATTCGAATCTTTCGTTTCCCGTAATGCAGTAGTTTGTGGATGGAAATGTTATGAACAGGTCGCCCTCTTCGATCGGTGTCGATCTGTCAAGTGTGTTGATCTGTCCGCTTCCGCTTGTTACAATATGCATGCGGAAAAGCGATTGAACCGTAAAGTGCGTCGTCTGCGTCGATTCCGTTTCGTAAACGAAATTCAGAATACTTATGTTTTCGCTGTCATCTCTCGGAATGTTGAACTTGCAGATGTTTTTCTCAGCCATGTTTTTTTCCTTTCAGGTAGTTCATCTCTGTACGCATTATATCATATCTGAGAAAAAAAGTAAATAAAAGCGAATAAAGTCCATGGAAAACATACTATTGTCTATGTTTCGGAAAAAACACGGTCAACATACAGAAGATGTCTCCGAAAGTCATGAAGGCTTTTGTGCATGGAAAAAAGGATATTATCCATTCCTTTTTCGGACGATTGCTGATAGAATCTCAATAGAAGGAATCGATCTTGTCGGAGGAAAAAGCTGTGTTGAAAATCGGAGTGTTCGGCGGACGCCGCGGAGAAGCAATGATTAACTGGTGTAAAGTAACCGGACACGCGGCAGTTACTTCGGTATGTGATCGGGATGCCGACGTCGTCAGATATCTGAGTGAAAAATACCCCGGGACAAAAATCGAGTTTTTTTCGGATTTTGATGAGTTTCTGAAAAGCAATATCGATGCGGTTGTCGTTGCAAATTATGCGACCGAGCATGCTCCTTACGCTATAAGGTGTCTGGAAGCGGGGAAGCATGTCCTTTGCGAGGTTCTTCCGTGCCAGACAATGGCAGAGGCGGTCGCCCTTGTCGAAGCGGTCGAAAAAAGCGGACTTGTTTATGCTTATGCAGAAAATTACTGTTACGCGCCTGCCACGATGGAAATGAGACGGCTGTACAGACTCGGTAAGCTCGGCGATTTTGAATACGGAGAGGGAGAGTATATTCATAATACCGAATATGTCTGGCCGATGCTTACGTACGGAGAACGCGATCATTGGCGTAACATGATGCATGCGAATTTTTATTGTACACATTCGCTCGGTCCGCTTGTGCATATAACCGGACTGCGTCCGGTACGCGTTACCGGCTTCGAGCTTCCGTACAATGACAGGACCGCGAGAATGGGAAAAAGATCGGGTGTCGCCGGGATAGAAATGGTAACCCTTGAAAACGGCGCACTGGTCAAAAGTATTCACGGAAATCTCGATAAGGATTCAATGAGATACTCTATGTACGGTTCAAAGGGACGCATCGAAAGCGCACAGCATGATATGAGAATAGGCGGTATAGAAAAGATATTCGTCAATGTCGATTCTTATGAAGGAGCAAACGACGCGGTGCTTAAAATCTATGACCCTGTTTCCGAAATAGCTTCCGAATATAAGAAAATAGGGCATGTGGGGTCTGATTTTTTTGCAATGGAGTATTTTGTCGATGCGATAAACGGAAAACGCTCTGATGAGCTTATAGATGTTTATGAAGCATTAAACATGTCAATTCCCGGACTTCTTGCCTATTTTTCGGTTCTTTCGGGCGGTATATCCATGAAAATCCCCGATCTCCGTGACAGATCACAGCGCGATGAGTGGCGTAACGACAACAGATGTACCGATCCGAAGGTTGCGGGCGATCAGCTTATACCGAGCTATTCAAAAAGCGATATTATTGTACCGGATGAGGTTTATGAGCTGATTAAAAAAATGAAAACAAATGATTAAACCGATGACATGGTCTTGTGCACAGACCTGTATATATATTTTGAATGAAAGGGATGAAAAGATGAAAAAGCAAACAAAAGAAAGAGCATTGCGCGTACTGACGTTTGTCATTGTTTGTTCAATGATTTTTACACTGCCGCTTCCTGTGCTGGCTGTCGGAAACGGGCAGTGGACACCCAACGGATACACGCTCGGAGAAGACGGAACCTATGTTTCCGGAAACAGCGGAGAATCCACGATTGCATATAACGGTAATCTTGACGGGATAAACACGGTTGAAGGAAAGTTCCTGTATAAAAACAATCCGACCGACGGCGGAAGCGCATATATGGGATTCCAGTTCTTCTATGACGATACAATGTTCTTCATAGTCAGAATGTATCTCAACAGCGGTATTTATTACGATTCAAGCAAGCCGTTTTTCCGTGCCCAGAAGCTTATAGGCGGAAAAGGATACGATAATCTCGGCGAATCGGCAAGACTTGACAGATCGGCGGGATTCGGCAAGGATACGTGGATCGATTTTAAAGTGGTTCTCTATGATGATAATCTTGAGGTTTATGTCAACGGAGAAAAGATGATTGATGCAACCGGATTCGGAAATGTCGAATGGAAAAAAATGAATGTTATCTCGGGAGGGGAAGAGGTGCATGTAAAAGACCTTGCCGTGGGTAATGATCTTGAAGATGACTGGACCCCGAACGGATATACGCTTGGTGAGAACAGGACATACAGCTCCGGAAACAACGGAGAATCCACGATTACATATAACGGCAGTCTTGACGGGATAAACACGGTTGAGGGAAAGTTCCTGTATAAAAACAATCCGACCGACGGCGGAAGCGCATATATGGGATTTCAGATTTTCTACGATGACAGTATGTTCTTTATAGCGAGAATGTACCTTAATTCGAGCCCGTACTATGATTCAAGCAAGCCGTTTTTCCGTGCCCAGAAGCTTATAGGCGGAAAAGGATACGATAATCTCGGCGAATCGGCAAGACTTGACAGATCGGCGGGATTCGGCAAGGATACGTGGATCGACTTCAAACTTGTTCTGTATGATAATACACTTGTCATGTATGCAAACGGAGAAAAAATGATAGAAGCGTCCGGATTCGGAAACGTTGAATGGAAAAAGGTTAATGTTATATCGGGTTCCGAAGAGGTTATGGTAAAGGATCTTGCCGTAAGCAACAGTACGGTTACTTTGCCCGATTGGATCGTTGACAGTACGTGGACTGTTGAAAAAGACGGAGAAGAGACCGTATATACGACCGAGTCTGAATCGGTTTTGTGGTATGCGGGAAGTGATGTCGGCGACTATAATACGATCGAAGCGGATGTCAGATATAAAACACCTATCAGAGGTGACGGCGGAATAAATCTTCAGATCAATCATACCGGCGAGGGCGGAACATACATCTTCAACCTTGCGCCGAACAGAGATCCGATAAACCCGGTCGCAAGGCTGTTCAACAGAAATTCGACAAATGTTTCTCCGCTTGTCAGACGCGAAATCTCAAGCGGATTCGGAGCAACCGGGCTTGGCGACTGGATACATCTGAAATTTGTGTTTGACGAAAACGCAATATTGTGTTACGTCAACGATACAGTCGTGTATAAATCTCTTATACCCGAAACCGGACGTAAATGGGTAAAGGCAGGAGTAAATACCTTTTTGTGTCCTGCAAGCGTAAAGAATATAAAACTTTCAAAAACCGATATTGATTTCCGTGAATTCGGTTATGTCGATCTTGAATTTGCCGATTCAAACGCGGTGGGCGTAATGGATGTGATAAACGGTTCGGCTGAATATTTGAACGGTCAGCTTATCGCAAAGGCATCGGCAGACCATATGACGATCGAATCGCCTGTTATTGAGGAGGTACCGGGTAACAGGTACAGTATGTTTATGCCGCTCAGAAATACTTTCGCGGTAAGGTTGAAGAACAGCAGTAGCGCAGAAAGAATAAAACTGAGCTTCAGAACGAGCGAAAGCGGAGAAAAATGGTACTCAAAAGAATTTGAAATAGCCGCAAACAGTGAATACAGGACATACTTCTTTAATGTGAGCGATCTTTCTCCGAGCGGCTATCTGAGACAGTTCAGAATCGAATTTATCGGAAGCAGGGTCGGAACGGTTGCGATTGATGCAATTACGTTCGAAAGAGAAGAGCCTCTGTATAATTACGCAGGAAAGATCGAATCGTGTACGGCAGACCCGGTTACAAAGACTGTAAAGGTAATCGGACGCGTCGGAGCAGGGTATGAGGGTAGGAAGGTGACTGTATGGCAGTCGAGCCCCAAGAACTACAATGACAACCTTGCTTATAAAGATCTTGTAAAACTCGGCGAAGCCGAAGTAAAAGACGGAAGGTTTGTGTTGACATTCCCGCTTTATAAAAAGGGTTCTTCGCAAACACAGCTTTCGAGCTGTTTTATTGCGGAAATCGACGGCGTGAAGGTTGATAAATATTTCGTAATTGAAAATTACCGTGATTTCAACAACGATCCCGACAGATTTACCGTTGAACTGAAAAAGACGGCAAATGTGCTTGATTTCGGAGCAAAGGGCGACGGCTTTACCGACGATACTGCGGCGATACAGGCTGCGATCAACGCGGTCAGAGACGCAGGCGGCGGAAGAGTAATAATCCCCGGCGACACCGGCATGTACGGAAGAAGATATGTAATCACCCATATCGAACTTTGCAGCAATCTTGAATTTGTAATCGAAGAGGGAGCGGTTCTCTGGCAGTCACAGCGTGAGGATGAGCTTAACAAGACCGTTCCGGTAAATCAGCGCGGATTCAATAAAGTTACATACGGTCATAATGTTGCTATCGACGGTCTTGTATGGTGTACCGGCTTTTCAACAGTCAATCTGCCCCTGATCTTTGTGAATCAGTGCGAGAATGTAAGAATAACCGGTGGCGGTACCATTCGTATGAACGATGTCGGCGGCGAAGTCGAAGACCCCTTCTATTTCGTCGGCGATGCGGGGCTTGCTGTCGGTCAGGAAAACAGAGTACAGCAGATTCCGCTGTGTATTTACAGCAGTAAGCATGTCGATATTACCGATCTTACTTTGATGCGCAGTAACGGCTGGCATTGCTATATGAGCTTCAACGATGATGTATATATAGGCAATCTGACCGAAAAGCAGGCTGTCAATGTAACCGGAGACGGCTTCACGATAACAAGCTGTAAAAATGTCACGATAGACAGATGCTTCACATACACGAGTGATGACGCAGTCGGTATATGTACTGCATATGAAGACGGTCGCGGGCAGTTCTACCGTCCGACAAAGCCCGAGGAGGACAACGCAACCGAAAATATCGTTATACGTCACAGCTACCTCTTTGGAGGCTTCGGTATTTCGTGGATGCCCTGGGGCGCGGCTGCTTCGAATATGTATAATCAGGAAACGCGTAATGTACATATTTTCGACTGCTCTCTCGGCGGACATAAATCATCCGGAACGTGGCCCGATGACCCGTTCTACGGCTGGAGTTCAACAAATCACTACACTCAGACCGAAGACAATAACTATTGTCCTATCAAGGATGTCTATTTCCATGATAACGAATATCTCGCGGGCTTTGATCTGACACTCAATAATATTATTCTCAAAGCGACCAATTTTATTGTGACAGATAAGATCAAGGGTACGATATACAGCTCCGGTGAGTTCCTGAACGGTAATTTCGATAAACAGGTGCATAAAGGAGACGGATTCAAAGACGAAACTCTTTACAAGACAGGACTTTCTTACTGGTCATCAAAAGGAACAGTCGGCACGGAACAGATCGGAATCAAGGACAGCGTGACCGTAGATACAAACGAAAGTATCAGACAGCCCGATTATGCAGGCTATATCAAGGGCGACGGCGAACTGTTCCAGGGACTTTGGCTGACCTACGGAACGTATGACTTCGTGATAAAGACAAAGCTTTTGTCGGGAAGCGCAAAGCTGTTTGTGCGTGATGCAATAACCGGCAAGATCATCGCAGAAAAGACCGTCGGCATCGGTGAGGATTTCACCGGGCAGAAGGTGCGCTTCGAGCTTGGAAAATCCGCGACCGTACAGCTCGGTATAAGTCACAGCGGCAGTGCCGATGATATTGTCTACCTTGACGATGCAAGCGTTGTAAGGGATGCAAGCGTAAACGACTACGATGTTGACGGAAAGAAATATGTTTTCGACTTTGACGACGGAAAGGCGGATTTCAACGTAAAGCAGAGCGGAGAAGCAAAAGCAGAGGTAAAGGATGGGAAGCTGATCGTACCCGCAGACGGAGAATATAAGCTTATGCTCCGTAATAAGGGAAAACTGAACAGATTCTCCGTTTCCGCGGATATAAGCGTAAGTAAAGAAAAACTGACAAATGCCGGAATATATATCTTTGCATCCGGAGCCGAAGACGGTCAGGATAAGATTACGGCGTATAATGTTCAGATCGAATCGCAGGTGGGCAGTGACGAGTATATCATAAAACTGTTCGCGTTTGACGGAAAATATCTCGGCGCAATTGCATCGGGCAAGACAATGAAGATATCGGACGGATTTGTAAGACTTAAAGTAGTTGTAAAGAACGATATGATATTTGTGTTCGCCGACGATTCCGCCGAACCTGTGATTGCGTATACAGTCGAGGAAGGGCTGTCGGGCAATGTGGGTCTGCGCTCGCAGAAGTGCGAAAACGTTTTCGACAACGTAATCCTCGTTACCGATCAGTTTGTCGCCGAGGATGATATACCGACGCCTCCGGAGACGGGAATCGATATGTCGATTGCAGTCGCATGCGCTCTTGTCGGACTGATCTGCCTTGTTGCGGTTTTTGTCGCAAAGAAAAGGAAAAGATCGTTATAAAATAAAATTTTAATAAAAAAATGACACGTACCGTCTCGGTGCGTGTCATTTTTGCCGTCATTTTTTTCGCTTCTTCTTTGGTTTCGGCTCGTGTGTGTTCTTTAAGCCGATCGTAATACCGATTCCCGCAGTGAACAGTGCGATCAGCAGTGCGGCGACCGCGGACAGATCAAACGGAAGATCAATACCTTTTTTGCCATTATCCGTTGATGTCTCGTCCGATTGTCCGTCATTTTTATCGGGTGCACTTAATCCGGTTGAACCCGACAACTTTGAAATTCCGATTCTTTTTTTGTCTGTTCTGAGTTCGAAAAAGATAAGATGACTGTCATATGTGCAGACCAGCACCTTTGACGGGCTGTCCGGATACGGATCAAATACGGATTCTACCTTAAAATCCGCTCTTTTTGCCACCGATTTTGATTTGCATATATGAGAGGACAAATCAGCATTGAGACAGCTTATGCCTTTTGCGGTGGAGACAAGCATGGAGATACTTCCGTTATCGGCGCCTGTCACGACAGGCGGACAGACCGGGGAAATATCTGCTTTGAGCGGCATGCGGTCATACAGCGTATATTTTTTTGAGTCAAAACCGGCAACAGACATGCCGCTCTCGGATGAAATCAGAAGCGATATGTTGCCTTTTGCGTCGGTAAACGGAGTAACATGCCCCGGGTCTGTAAGAACCGATCGTAATATGAATTTCCCGAGCGGATTTTCCGATGTCAGAACGGCGAGACAGTCGCAACTGTCTTTGCGGCATTTTGCGAACATGAAAAAGTTGTTTTTGTGACGTATAACCTTCGGAGCCGTAAATGAAGAAATGCCTTCAATCGGCTCGGCAACGAGGAAAGGTCCGGCAAAATATTCAAGATCGGGGCTGATATAGCAGAACATTCCTTCGTCGGTGCCGTAGCCGGCGACAGCTGCTTCCTTCTGGACCAGACTGCCGTATATTACGTGGTAAGCACCGAACGTAACCGTATACGGGTCATCGAGCTTTAAAAGGGACAGATGCTGATTGAATCCGAGCCTTTCAATATCGGGTAAAAAATATATGTTTCTGCCCATTTGTCGTTTTCCTTTCAGAAATGTTTTCAGTTTATGATTTCCTTTCCGATAATCTCAATCTCGGAAAGCGCTGCCCATCCGTCGGATTGCTCCTTCTTCAGATTTGTTATTCTGACAAAGGATGTGTTTACATTGCCGAGATCAAAACTCTGAGCCGACGCATTTTTTTCGATTGTAAAGACCTGTCTGCTTCCGTCCGAAAATTCGACAGTCATTGCGGTAAAATAAGTGTCATGCGGGAAATCGGCTCTGATGTAGAGCAGTAACGAATTGACAGTCACCTCGTGACCGAAATCAATCATGATATAACCTTTTGTCTGACTGAAATCCGAGTCGGGACCCCATGACTGGAACGGATAGCCACCGTGTCCGTTGTTTTTTGTATAGCCGTCTATAATATTTCTGGCTTCGAATTGATATTTTGATTCCTCACTGTCGTAAATTCTGCATACACTTGATGCAGTTGCGTGCGGAAATACGCCGCCCGACCAGTATGCCGAGTATTTGTAATTTCTGATTTTTGTCGATCCGTCGAGAAGATCAAACGGATTGAGTGAAAGATTGTGCGGAGCCGTAAGCTCTTCGTCGGTGGGGATGCGCGCCGTTATCGTGATCTTGCTCTTGTTTTTCAGAGCCGTGTCGTAGCTGTATGAAAGATTCGGAATCGTGTAATCAAAGACTCCGTCGGGAAGGTAAAGAATTGCCTCCTTTGTAACCCCCTGCGCAAGGTTGACGGCAACAAAATGCATGCCATCGGGCAGTGTTATTTCCACCTTTTGTCCGGCTCGGAAGCTTCGTTTGCTTGCTTCAAGGACAACATTGTCCGTACCGCTTGCCGTTTCGGTGCCGCATTTTATGCTGATGAGCGCATCGGTCGGCGCGGAAGGCGGAACAGGCACCGACGATGTTTCGGAACCCGCAGAAGCAGATGCCGATGTGTCAGACGGATTTTCTTTTTCCGAGCATCCGACGAATATCAGTACGCATACCAAAAGAGTTATCATCGCAGAAAAAAACGATTTTTTTTCGAAAAATGCTGACATGGCTTTGTAGTTATCCTTTCTGAACCGTTGTATATCATTCATCCACATTTTAACATACTTTTTTGTCTTTGTCAATAACAATACACTTGACTTTTTTCCGTCGCTTGTGATATAATACCCACGGGATCGGCGCAGACCGGAAGTATCGCCGATCGATCTGTATAAACATTTGAAAAACGTATTTTACGTGTTCGGGAGACACTTATGACCATAAATGAAAAGATATCAGACATTCTTACTTCGTACTACGGAATAAACGATAAGCCGAAGCCTTTCGGAAACGGACATATAAACGACACATTTATCGCAGGCGATAACATAATCCAGCGTGTGAATACCAATATATTTGAAGACTGCGACGGGCTGATGAATAATATCATGCTTGTAACCGATTACCTGAAAAGAAAGGTTGCGGAAAACGGAGGCGACCCGGACAGGGAGGTGCTGACGGTTGTTCCGACGGCTGACCGAAAGACATATGTCAAAACCGAAGACGGGGTGTTCCGTGTTTATAAGCTGATAAACGACGCGACAAGCTACGACGAAATCACTCCCGGAAGGTTTTATGAAGCGGGAAGGGGATTCGGTAACTTTCAGACCATGCTTTCCGACTTTCCCGCTGGAGAATTGGCTGAAACAATACATGATTTTCATAATACACGTGCACGCTTCGATGCGTTTGTCCGGGCGGTAAAGTCCGATAAGGTCGGCAGAGCAGCCGGTGTTTCGGAAGAGATCGGATTTGTTCTCGCGAGAGAAAAATATGTCGATAGGGTTAATTCGGAAATAGAAGACGGCAGGATACCGCTTCGCGTCACACATAACGACACAAAGCTGAATAATGTGCTTCTCGATAATGAAAGCGGACACGCCGTTTGCGTGCTTGATCTTGATACGGTAATGCCGGGATCACTTCTTTTTGATTACGGCGACGCGCTCCGATACGGTGCTTCAACCGCCGCAGAGGACGAAACCGATCTGTCGAAGGTGTCATTTGATCTTGAACGTTTTGAAGCCTTTACCGCGGGCTTCAAAGAGGGAATATGCGGAAGAATCACGGATGAAGAGGTACGGCTTCTTCCTTTCTCGGTAAAGCTTATGACCCTTGAATGTGGGATGCGTTTTCTGACCGATTACCTTTCCGGTGACGAATATTTCAAAATTTCAAGAAAAAATCATAATCTTGACCGCGCACGTACACAGTTCAGGCTTGTTGAGGATATTGAGCGTAAGGAAGAAAAAATGGCGGAAATTGTTTCGCGCGTGTTCGGATCGTGAAGGATGAGACGAAATATGAAGATTTTTTTCAGAAGATTTGTTGCAGCCGCTGGTGTCGTTATATTGTCGCTTTTGCTTTTCTCGTGTCAGACCGACAAGGCTCCCGGAACGAGTTCCGTGGCGACAACCGAGGCAAGAAAAGAGCCGCTTGTTGTCGTATCCGATAAGAAAACCGATTATAAATTTGTCAGACAGGCATCGGCATCCTATGTCGAAAATAAGCTTTTTAACGAATTCAGAGCGGATATTGCTTCGAAAACGGGTGCTGCTCCCGATTTTGTAAGCGACAGCGAGAATGCGACCGAGTATGAGATACTTCTCGGCAGAACATCAAGAACACTTTCACAGGATGCGTATTCAAAGCTCGGCGATAACAGGTTCAGCATTACTGCCGAGAATAAAACGATCGCAATATCCGCGTCTGACAGTGGATGTATGAAGCTTGCCCTCGAAAAGTTTACCGAACTGTTCGTGAAAGACGGGAATCTGATCGTTGACAGCTCGCTTCTGCCGATAACTTTTGAATGCAAGGATGAGATAACTACCGTGAAATTTGATAATACGAAAACAGAGAGAGCGGACGATCCGTATATTGTGGAGCATGAAGGTTCCTACTATTACTGCTGGAGTGACGGCGAAATAAAGGTGGCAAGACTTGATTCGCTTGAACGCGTAACGAGAAGCAACGGCAAACGTGTCTTTTCGAGCGCGGGGAAGTATACCGGTATCTGGGCACCCGAACTGCATTATATTGACGGCGAGTGGTATATCTATGTCGCAATGGTCGAGGGAAACGGCGGTAACGAAGTACATCGCATGTATTGTCTGAAGGGTACATCGCAGGATCCGACCGGCAGATTCACCCTCGTGGGACAGGTTACCGACAAAACCGACAAATGGGCGATAGACGGGACTGTTTTCAAATACAATAATGAACTGTATACCGTGTGGTCCGGATGGGAAGGCGATACAAATGTGTCTCAGAACATTTATATTGCCCATATGAGCAATCCATGGACCATTGACAGTGAGCGGGTCCTGCTGTCAAAGCCCGATTATTGGGATAATTACACAAAAAATCCCGCCATTAACGAAGGACCGTGCGTCGCGGAGGTAGACGGAAAAATATTTATTCTGTTTTCGGGCAACGGAAGCTGGACCGACGATTACTCTATCGGTTATCTTGAGTTTGATGGCTCGGATCCTCTCGATGCGTCGTCTTGGACAAAATCCAAACGTCCGATATTGCAAAAGGGGGAAAAAACCTACGGTCCCGGACATTGTTCGGTATTCAAAGCAGCGGACGGCAGCCTGTGGATGGCTTATCACGCAAATCTGAAATCGGGAACCGGCTGGAACGGCAGATCATTCCGTATGCAGCCGCTGGAGATAAAGAACGGCAAACCGGGACTTATGAAGCCGCAGCTTGAGGTCGATCTACCGATGTCAAAAAAGATCCTTGTCGGTGAGGTGAAATAATTATATGAATTCGGTTCGTATCAGAATAAAAAAACTTGACTGTAACGCCGCAGTTCCGAAATACGGCTCGGATTTTTCGGCAGGTGCCGATCTGTATGCTCTGACCGACAGAGATATCGTACTGAAACCGGGCGAAACGGTTTTTGTTCATACCGGTATCGCAGTTGAAATTCCCGAGGGTCTTGTCGGTCTTGTTTATGCGCGCAGCGGACTTGCCTGTAAGCAGGGAATTGCTCCCGCAAATAAGGTCGGTGTTATTGACAGCGACTATCGCGGCGAAATAATGGTCGCGCTTCATAATCATTCGGCGGAGGATCGTGTTGTAGCCGATAAAGAGCGCATTGCACAGCTTGTGATAACACCGTATCTGCATGCGGATTTTGAAGAGGCGGATGAACTGGATGATACCGCACGCGGAGCAGGCGGTTTCGGCTCGACAGGAAAAAAATAAAATCGGAGGTTTCGGAAGATGAATGCTGTCGAAAGATTGTTGAAATATGTGAAAATTGATACGCAGAGCGACGAAAACAGCGAAAGTACGCCGTCATCGGACAATGTGTTTGTACTTGCCGATATGCTCGCCGACGAACTTGTAAAAACAGGCTTGAAAAATGTTTCGGTCGATCGTGCCGCCGGGTGTGTGTACGCTGTTTTGCCGGCAACACCCGGATATGAAGACCGGAAGAAGATCGGATTTATCGCTCATATGGATACGTCTCCCGATTTTTCGGGAGCAGATGTTCATCCGGTAATACATGAAAATTATGACGGAAAGGACGTTGTCCTCGGAAACAGCGGCAGAATACTGAAGGTGTCCGATTTTCCGCACCTTGAAAAGCTAAGGGGCAGGACTCTGATTACAACCGACGGGACATCTCTGCTCGGAGCGGATGACAAGGCGGGAATCGCGGCGATAATGACCGCAATGGAAAGGGTTGTTTCCGAAAATCTGCCTCACGGACAGATTTCGGTTGCCTTTACTCCGGACGAAGAGGTCGGCAGAGGAACCGATAATTTTGATACGCAGAGATTCGGCGCCGATTTTGCGTATACGGTTGACGGTGATGACGAGGGAGAAATCGTCTACGAAAATTTCAATGCCGCATCCGCGCGTGTCAGCGTAAACGGCTTCAATGTTCACCCCGGTTCAGCCAAAAATACCATGGTGAATGCGATGCTGGTTCTCATGGAGCTTAATTCGATGCTTCCGTCTGCGGATACACCGAGAAATACCGAGAATTATGAAGGCTTTTTCCACCTTACAGGTGCATCCGGCGATGTTGAACATGCGGAAGCATCGTATATAATCAGAGATCATTCGAAGGAGATGTTCGGAGCAAGAAAAGCCCTGATGAAGCACGCAGCTGATATTCTCAACGAGAAATACGGTAAGGATACCGTAATTCTCGGAATCGAGGATTCGTATTACAATATGCGCGAAGAGATCGAAAAGTGTCCGGAAGTCGTGAAAATGGCTGAGGAGGCAATAAAAAAGCTCGGACTGGAGCCGTTGTCACCTCCGATCAGAGGAGGAACCGACGGGGCAAGGCTTACCTTCTGCGGACTGCCGTGTCCGAATCTCGGAACGGGCGGACACGCGTTTCACGGTCCGTATGAGCATATAACCGCGGAGGGACTTGCGCTCGCGTCGGATATAGTGTTCGAAATCATAAAACAGTGGGCGGAATAATCGGCGACGATACGGGAGGAAGGGACTGCAACGGTGGCAGTCCCTTTCTCCCGTCAGTCATATGAAGTTAATGTATGTTAATTTAAAAAAGCAAAATAAAATATCGGAAAGCTATTGAAAAAAATAAAAACATGTGATATAATACGGTCGGAATTATGGATGTACGATATGATACAGACAAACGGGAATGAAAATTCCCTTTTTATGTGTCTTTCGGTTACCTGTAGTTAACTCAATGAAAGGGCATATGTATATGATAAAAACAACGGTAAAAATTGACGGGATGGCTTGTTCGATGTGCGAAAGCCATGTAAACGATTGTATCAGAAACAGCTTCAGAGTCAAGAGCGTAAAATCGTCGCACGCAAAAGGTGAATGTGTTATTATTTCGGATAGTGAAATAGATACTGCCGGACTGAAGTCGGCAATAGAGGCAGTCGGATATAAGGTGCTTTCAGTCGAAACCGGGGAGTATAAAAAGAAATCACTGTTCGGATTTTTCGGAGGATGAGCGTTATGGAGATAATCATTTCCGCCTTTTTTGTTTGCGGCTTTTTCTGTCTGAGCAGGGTAGTGAAGAAAACATGCAGAATGTATCTGCAAAATGACAACTGATATATACCGGAGGAAAAAGGATGTCTATTGTGGAATTACGGAATGTCAGTCGGGTCTATACAAGCGGCGATCATGAACTGAAGGCGCTTGACGGCGTAGATCTGACTCTTGACGAAGGAAAATTTGTTGTGATACTCGGTCCGTCGGGGGCGGGGAAAAGTACGCTTCTTAATCTGCTCGGCGGTCTTGACAGTCCGACCTCCGGCAAAATCTTCGTTTGCGGCAGGGATATTTCGACTCTCTCCAAAAACGAGCTTGCCGATTATCGGGCTGAAACGGTAGGGTTCGTTTTTCAGTTTTATAATCTGATTCCGACGCTTACCGTTCACGAAAATGTTGCACTTGTCAGGGAGATTGCAAAAAATTCTCTTTCGGCAACAAAAATGCTGGAGGAGGTCGGACTTGCCGATCACGCAAAGAACTTTCCGTCGGAGCTTTCGGGCGGCGAACAGCAGCGTGTTTCGATAGCGCGCGCACTCGCAAAAAATCCGAAAATACTTCTCTGTGATGAGCCTACCGGCGCGCTCGATTCGACAACCGGCGTTCTGGTATTGAAACTTCTTCTGAAAATGGCTCGCCGGTACGGTAAAACCATAGTTGTTGTAACTCATAACCAGAACATTGCAAGAATGGCGGATACCGTGATACGTGTCAAAAACGGCAAAATCGTATCGGTTGAAAATCAGGAAAAACCTGTCTCCGCCGACGATATCGATTGGTAACCGGAAGGGGTCGGAGTATGTTATGTAGAAAAATGCTTCGCACTGCATGGCAATACAGAGCGCAGTTTGTTTCAATGGTTCTTATGGTAATGCTCGGCGTCGGCATGTTTGTCGGATTCAATATGGAGTGGAAAAGTATTGAAAGAAACATGTTTTCTTTTTTCGACGACAGTCATTTTGCCGATTATCGGCTTGTCAGTGAAAAAGGATATTCGGCAGATGACCTCGTAAAAATATCGGAAATAAACGGGGTGGATGATGCGTCACGCTTTTTTTCGGTAAATGCGGATGTTAAAGACAGCGGCGGTGACAGCGTTGCTCTTTCGGTTACGACAAATCCCGACGTTTCGTCCTTTGTTCTGATAAGCGGGGATGCTTATGATCCCGACAGTACGGACGGCATATGGCTTTCGGATAAATATGCCGAAAAAAACAACATCCGTGTCGGCGACGCTGTCTCGTTTGTTTATCTGAACACCGAGATCGGCGGAACGGTAAAAGGACTTATCAAGGCAGCCGAACAGATGATATGCGTGCGTGACAAAACACAGCTTATGCCGGATTTTTCGACGCACGGCTTTGCGTATATCTCGCCGGTCATGTATGAAAGCGCGATCGGATTCGGATATTATCCGCAGATCAATGTGATATCCGGTCTTTCGGAAGAGGATTTCTCCGAAAAAGTCAACAAGGCCCTCGGACAGACGACCGTGATTCTGACAAAGGATGATACGTTTTCCTATTCGCAGGCAAAAGGAGAGGTAAACGAAGGGAAGACTATGGGAAGTATTCTTCCGGCGCTCTTCCTTTTGATCGGACTGCTTACCATGGTCACTACCATGCACCGATTGACGGCAAAGGAAAAAACACAGATCGGAACTCTGAAGGCGCTCGGCTTTCATGACGGAAGAATTACCGTTCATTATACGTCGTTTGCCTTTTTTGTTGCCGTGGTCGGAACCATCCTCGGTATTTTGATGGGCTACGGAGTCGCACGCCTTATTATGAATCCGAACGGTATGATGGGAACCTATCTTGATTTTCCCGATTGGAAACTCATATTCCCGTGGTTCTGTGTTGTTGCGGTAGTAATTATAGTTTTTTCTTTGACGCTTATAGGCTTTTTCTCTGTCCGCAGGATGCTTGCCGGCAGTGCAGCCGATTCTCTCCGCGCATATACACCGAAAAAAATGAAGCCGATGCTGATAGAACGCACGGGATTTTTTCACCGTCTTCCGTTCGGCACACGCTGGAATATGCGTGATATTGTCAGACATAAGGCAAGAACAGCCATGAGTCTTGTCGGTATTGTCGGGTGTACCATACTGATTCTTGCGTCATTCGGGATGAAGGATACGATGAATGTGTTCCTTGATATGTACTATGACAACGGACTGAACTATTCTTCACGTATTTATCTTTCGGACAAAGCGTCAGCTGACGATAAAAAACAGATTATCGACAAATATAACGGAGATTACAGCGGATCGCTGAGCGTCCATAAGGACGGAAAAACCGTTTCTCTCGATATTTACGGTATTACTAACGATAAGATCAGAATTATGGACGAGAACGAAAACAAGATCACCGTCGGAGATGACGGAGCATATGTATGCATGAGGCTTTCGGAACAATTCGGTCTGAAGCCGGGGGATACGTTTACGGTAAGTCCGTTCGGAACCGATGATACTTATGTTTTGAAAGTAGCGGGATTTTTTCGCAGTGTTTCGGAAAATATAATTATTTCCGATGCTTATGCCGAAAAACTGAATATTCCGTATACGATTGATTCGGTCTATACCGATACCGTGAAGGATAACATAGAACAATCCGATTTAATCGGATCGGTTCAGTCAAAGCAGATGATTATGGATTCGTTCGAGACATTCCTTTCAATTATGAATACGATGATAAAGCTGCTTGTAGGCGGTGCGATGCTCCTCGGAATCGTTGTCCTGTATAATCTCGGTACAATGAGTTATACCGAACGCTACCGCGAGATGGCAACGCTGAAGGTTGTGGGATTTCGTGACAGAAAGATCGGCAGACTTCTTTCCGGGCAGAATCTGGCACTGTCGGTAGTCGGTATAATTATTGGAATACCGCTCGGTGCCATGACCCTTTCTTATCTGTTGAAGACGCTTGCATCCGAGTATGAGATGAAGATGTCAATCGGAATCGGCTCGTATATGCTTACCGTTATACTGACTGTCGGAATGTCGCTTCTCGTCAGTCTGATGGTTGCACGCAAGAACAAAAAGATCGATATGGTCGAAGCACTTAAAGGGCAGGAATAATTCGATGTAAAAAGGCAGGGCAGACGATCGTTTCGTCTGCCCTGTTTTGATCCGGTGAATTGATTTACAGGAGTTTTAAAACATTTGCAACAAGCGGCATGGTGATAACCGAGAGAAGAGTTGAAATCGCTACTGCCTGACCGGCTGTTTCTCTGTCTCCGTTGAATTTTTCGGCAAACATTCCGGTCGCGGATGCACATGGCGCACATGCCGATATCAGCGTCACGTAGCCGGCAACCGACGATCGGCATATGCCGATTGCAGATAACAGCTTGACTACCGCAAAGATCGCGAGCGGGCATACAATGAGTCTCAGTGCGAGCGCAATGATGAGATTTGAAATTTTTTTGAAATGCTTGAGGCTTACATCGGCAAGCTGCATGCCGATCAGAAGCATTGACATCGGAGCGACGGTCGCGCGGAGCATTGAAAGCGCTTCGGTCAGTATGTCGGGGATGAAGCTGTTTATCGGAAGAACAAATATGATAAGTCCGATGTATGTCGGAATTGTGGCGGCATTCAAAAACATCTTTTTCGGCGATATGTAGCTTTTGTCGTCGGTGTAGATGTATGCGCCGAGTGACCACATGTAAAAATTGAAGCCTACAACATAAAATGTTGCGTAAATCGCAGCTTCGCTTCCCATGAGCGACATTATGAGCGGAATCCCCATATAGCCGGAATTGGCGAAAACGACAGAGAATCTGAATACGCGTTTTTTATCTATCCCGCATTTTTTGAAAAAGGGTAAAGATATGAGGTAAAAAAGAGGGTGTGCAATCAGAGAAAAAAACAATACCCACAGACATGTGGTCAGTACGGTCATGTCAAAATCTCTGATGAAAGAAATAATAATCATTGCCGGGGTCGTAACATAAAGGATAGTATTTGCAAATGAAATCTGCGCGGACTTCTGACAAAGTCCGGTCTTTTTCAGCATAAAACCCGGTATGACCATTAAAAAAAGAATCAATACATTTGAAAACAGAATTGCCGTGTCGATCATGTTTCTCTCCGTTGTAAAAAGTCATTCTGATAGTATCACATATCCGATGTTTTTATATGAACAAATTGTAAACTCGGCAAAAAAAGTTTGATATACCGACATCATTGTGCTAAAATACAAAGTAAATAACCTAAGGAGAGCAATTTCAATGGAGAAGAAATATATTGATTACATAATCCGAAAGCTGCGTGAACTGCTGGCGATTGACAGTCCTACCGGCTTTACCGATAAAGCGGCGGAGTATGTGCGGAATGAGTATACGGCGCTCGGATTCAATGCGGTTCTGACGCATAAGGGAGGAGTTCTTGTTGATCTCGGCGGCGATGACGGCGAGAGGGGGCTTCTGATCGAAACGCATATGGATACATTGGGCGCGATTGTTGCCGAGATTAAAGGAAACGGAAGACTGAGAGTCAGTCCGCTCGGCGGTCTGAGCGCAAACAATACGGAGGCTGAAAACGTGAAAATTTATACACGTTCCGGTAAAGTGTACGAAGGCACGTTTCAGCTTGTAAATGCTTCATTGCATGTGAACGGTGCGTACAGTTCAACCGCACGTACCTTTGATACTACCGAGGTTGTCATTGATGAAAATGTGAGATCCGCAGACGATGTAAAGAAGCTCGGGATAGATGTAGGCGATATTGTATGCTTTGATCCGCGCACAAGGGTAACGTCTGACGGATATATAAAAAGCAGATTTCTTGATGATAAGCTGTCGGTTGCAATCGTGATGGGACTCGCAAATTATGTGGCAACCGAAGAGATACACCTCGGACGCAGGGTGTATGTTCATGTGACTTCCTATGAGGAGGTCGGTCACGGAGGGTCGGCGTCCGTTCCGAACGGCGTTACCGAGGCTCTGTCGGTCGATATGGGCTGCGTCGGAGCAGGGCTCAACTGTACCGAACGTCAGGTGTCGATCTGCGTCAAGGACAGCGGCGGACCGTATGATTATTCAATGACAACACGTCTTATCGAGGCGGCAAAGAAAATGTCGGCAGATTATGCGCTTGATGTGTATCCGAGTTACGGTTCTGATGTCGAAGCGACTCTGCGTGCCGGATATGATGTCAGACATGCACTTATCGGTGCGGGCGTATATGCGTCGCACGGGTATGAGCGCAGTCATATCGACGGTGTCGAAAATGTACTGAAAACACTTATCGGATTTATTTGCTGAACAATAAACGCAAAACCGTCGGAGTGAAGCTCCGACGGTTTTGCGTTTATTGGGTTTCGCCTTTTGAAAATTCACATCCGCAATAGTTTTGTCTGTACAGACCGTGCTCTTTTGAAAGAATTATCGATCTTTTATAACCGTCCCGCTTTTTGAAATCCGAATACAGCCAACATACACCGTATCTTTCGGAAAGCTCTTCGCCGATGCGGTTCAGCAGATCCTGATCCTTGTGCGGACTGACAGTCAGCGTCGTTCCAAAGAAATCAAAGCCTTCGTCCTTTGCCTTTTTTGCTGTTGCCTCAAGTCGGAGCCTGAAACATATTTCACATCTTTTTCCGCCCTCCGGCTCGCTTTCAAGTCCGCTTACAGCTTCGATGAAATCGACGTGATCGTAGCCGCTGTCCGAAAGAACCGCATAGCCGGTATCATCAAGCCACTTTTTCTGAGTATCAAGTCTTAATATGTATTCGCTTTCCGGATATATGTTCGGGTTGTAGAAAAATATCCAAATGTCGAAGTATTTTGCAAGATACTCGGTCACATAGCTGCTGCACGGTCCGCAACAGCTGTGGAGCAGAAGCTTAGGTCTGTATGTCAGACCATCAATGATTGCCGATAATTCGGTCTGATAATTGTGTTTCATCCGAATTTCCTCCGAAATATTTGTTATGACCGATTATATCATATTTTTTTGACCGTTTCAATCCCTTTTCGGATAATAAAGGTTGACATGCCGCGGTTTTTATTGTATAATACAATGAATAAAAATAAGGACGGATAGTATAATGACCAGACGCGAGGAAAGAGAAGCTCTTTTTGCTCTTTTGTTTGAAATGTCTTTTTCTGAATTGACCGCTGCGGAGGATGTTCTTGCGATTGAAAAAGAAGAACGCAGCTATGATACCGAATATATAATAAACAGTTATCACGGAATCTTGTCGGCTCTCACCGATATAGACGGATTGATCGAAAAAAGTGCGAACGGATGGAAGCTTTCGAGACTTTCAAGGGTTACGCATGCGATTTTGAGAGTTGCGGTATATGAAATGGTCTTCAATAACCTGCAGGTCACAATAGCGATAAATGAAGCGGTTGAGCTTGCAAAAAAATACGATCACGAAAAAGCTCCCGCGTTTGTAAACGGAATACTCAACAGGATTGCTGATGAAAAACAGCTTAAAGATAAGAAGAAATGAGCGGGCTTTTCCTCGGTGTGGACACAAGTAATTATACGACGTCGCTGGCGCTTTGCGAAAACGGTAAAATAATTGCCAACGAAAAAATGCCGGTGTATGTTAAGGACGGCGAGCGCGGCGTAAGACAGTCGGACGCGGTTTTTTCTCATGTAAAAAATCTGCCGCTGCTTTTCGGAAAACTCGGAGCGCAGAATCCGGATGCAATCGGTGTGTCCGTAAGACCGCGTTCTGTTGAAGGCTCGTATATGCCGTGCTTTCTTGCGGGTTTTTCGGTTGCGAAATCGATTTCGGAAATGAACAATATAAAGCTTTTCGAGTTTGCACATCAGCAGGGACATGTGATGGCGGCGCTCTATTCGGCGGACAGAACCGATCTGTGGGACAGAAAATTTCTTGCCTTTCACGTGTCCGGCGGAACTACCGAGATGCTGATTGCGGACAGAGGCAATATAACGACAGTCGGCGGAACCCTTGATCTCAATGCCGGACAGGTCATAGACCGTGTGGGCGTTATGCTCGGGATGAAATTTCCGTGCGGAGCAGAGCTTGAAAGGATTGCGGCGCCGTTTGACACTGTCGATTGTATTTCACATGTCAGAGGACTTGAATGTAACCTCTCCGGACTTGAAAACAGAGCAGCCGATATGATAAAAAAAGGTGCGGACAGCCCGGCTGTTGCGGCTTTTACATTGAAAAGCATCCTGAAAACGCTGAAAAAGCTTACAGAAAACGCACTTGATAAATTCGGCGAAATGCCTGTTCTGTACGCCGGCGGAGTAATGAGCAATAAGCTTATTCAGTGCGGTCTCGCAAAATACAGAGGAGCGCTTTTTTCCGAGCCTCAGTTTTCAAGTGACAATGCGGCGGGGATCGCACTTTTGTGTGAAAGAACATTTGAAGAGCGGTGACTGAAAGGGTGTGCTTGTATTTTGAATGAAAGACCGACACTGACGGTTACACAGCTGAATGAATATATAAAAGCAATAATCGATAACGACCGGACTGTTTCGAACGTCTTTGTCAAAGGCGAAATATCGAATTTTACGCATCATAAGACCGGGCATCTGTATTTTACGCTGAAGGATGAGACATCAAACCTTAAAGCCGTGATGTTTGCAAGGGAAGCGTCCAAACTGCCCTTTTCACCCGAAAACGGTATGAAGGTTGTCGCACGCGGAAGAGTATCGGTGTTTGTCCGCGACGGAAGTTATCAGATATATGTCATGTCAATGGAGCCTGACGGAATAGGCGCCCTGACGCTCGCATTTGAACAGCTTAAGAAAAAGCTTGCCGCCGAAGGACTTTTTGATGCATCGAAAAAGAAGCCGATACCCAAAATACCGACAAGAGTGGGCATCATAACATCTCCGACAGGGGCGGCGGTGCGCGACATAATAAATATTTCGGGAAGACGTTTTCCGTATGCAAAACTGGTTATATACCCGTCACTGGTTCAGGGAAACGATGCACCCGCACAGCTTATATCGGGTATAACATATTTCAATGAAACCGACTCGGTCGATGTGATTATCATCGGAAGAGGTGGCGGATCGATTGAGGATCTGTGGGCGTTTAATGACGAAGGACTTGCGAGAGCGGTCTGCGCTTCGCATATACCGGTCATATCCGCCGTCGGACACGAGATTGACTTTACGATATGCGATTTTGCGGCGGATCTGAGAGCGCCGACGCCGTCTGCCGCGGCTGAACTTGCTTTGCCCGATACCGATGACCTTGAAAGAAAAATAAACAATATAATAAGGCATATGCAGCTTGTTTTGTCAAAACAGCTGTCATTGAAAAAACAGGCTGTATCAAGATGCGCACAGTCAAAGGTACTGCGTGACCCCGCATCAATGCTCGATCAAAGAAGGATGGCGGTCATATCCGATTCGGCACGGCTTGCCGGGGCAATGAAATATGTCTGTTCGCAAAACAGATACAGACTGTCGCAGAGCGCGTCAAAGCTGGATGCGCTCAGTCCGCTTGCCGTTTTTTCGCGCGGGTATGCAGCGGTATTTTCGGAAAACGGTGCACTTGTCAGAAAAACCGGTGATATCTGCGTCGGAGATAAGATTACCGTCAGAACGACCGACGGGCAAATATATGCCGACGTAACAGGGAAGGAGCTTGTCAATAATGGCTGACAGCAATAACAAAGATAAAGAGATTCTTTTTGAAGATGCACTTGCGAGACTTGAACAGATAGTAAAAAGTCTTGAAAACGGCGATGTTCCGCTTGACAGATCGCTTGCTCTGTATGAGGAAGGCGTAAAGCTTGTCGGAATATGCAACAGCAGACTTGAAAATGCCGAAAAGAGAATAAAGATTCTCGTTGACGGCGGGGACGGACTTCATGAAGAAGATTTTGTGAAAGAACCCAAAGACTGAATATGAGCGGAGAACAACTGTATATGTCTGCACTTGAAGAAAAAATGCACGGCTCGGCAGAGCTTGTTGCCGCAAGGCTTGAACAATGCCTGAAATCGGGTGACCCTGATCTGTCAGAGCTTTATAACGCCATGTCGTACAGCGCACTTGCCGGAGGGAAAAGGATACGCCCATTTCTTGTGACGGCGGTATGCGATATGTTTTCGGGAAATGTCGAAGAGGCGCTGCTTTATGCAACTGCCGTAGAAATGGTACATACGTATTCGCTGATCCATGATGATCTGCCCGCGATGGATAACGACGATATGCGACGCGGAAAGCCGACCTGCCATAAGGCATACGGGGAAGCAAGGGCGATACTTGCGGGTGACGCACTGCTTACAATGGCATTTGAACTTGTATCCGGCGACAGTTCGGTGCCTGACGGACATCGTGTACGTGCACTGTATGAAATATCGAAATGCGCAGGCAGTTCCGGAATGATAGGCGGTCAGGAAATGGATATCGCGCTTGAAGGACAGCATATCGAATATGAAACAATGGTCAAAATCCATATGCTGAAAACCGTCGAGCTGATAAAATGTGCATGCAGACTCGGGGCGATCGCGGCTGATATTTCTGATGAAAAAACGCTTGCCGATATAGATTGCTATGCGGAAGGTATCGGCAGGGTGTTCCAGCTTGTTGATGATCTGCTTGATGTTTCCTCGACCGATGAAAAGCTCGGAAAAACGACAGGCTCGGACGAAAAGAATAAAAAAACAACCTATCTCAGCTTCATGCCTGCCGAAATTGCAGAGCAACTCGCGGATGTCATGACCGAAAAGGCCATAGAAGCTCTGAAGGATTATGAAAACAGTAAATGCCTGTGCGATTTTGCGCTTTTTCTGAAGGACAGAAAAAAGTAATGAGAATAGAAAGTAATGAGAATAGATAAATACCTTGCGGAAAACGGTTTTGCTCCGAGTCGGCAGAAGGCAAAGGAGCTGGTTTCGGGCGGTTTTGTTTTAAAAAACGGCCGTACTGTGAATAAGGAAAGCACCGATGTTTCGGAGATGGATTTGATTGAGATAACCGGGAAACCTTATCCGTATGTCAGCCGGGGAGGACTTAAGCTTGCCGCGGCGCAAAAGGAATTCGGCATTGCTTTTGACGGCAAAACCGCATGCGACGTCGGTGCATCGACAGGCGGTTTTACCGATGTAATGCTGAGATCGGGAGTTGGACGTGTTTTTGCGGTTGACTGCGGACACGGACAGCTTCATCCGGATATTCGCTCCGATCCGAGAGTGGTAAATATGGAGTCGCAAAATGCGAGAGAGCTTGATTCTTCTCTGCTCGGTTGTCTCTGTGATATTGTTGTAAGCGATTTGTCTTTCATATCGCAGACGCTTGTTTTCCCGGCGATATCCTCGGTTCTCTGCGACGGCGGGGAATTTGTGAGCCTGATAAAACCGCAGTTTGAAGCCGGTAAAGAAAACATAGGCAAGGGCGGTATCGTAAAAGACCGACGGGTACATGAGCTTGTGATCGAAAAGGTTATATCCGAAGCCGAACAATCCGGGCTGTTCTGTAAGGGACTTATTAGATCCCCAATAACCGGAGGGGACGGAAATACCGAGTATCTTGCATATTTTGTCTGTGATAAAAGCGGCATGACCAAGCGGCAGATTGATAAAACTCTGATAAAAAATGTTGTCGGAGCATAAAAGACATTGCGAAAGGAAGAGTGCATGAAAAACAAACGACAGGAAGCGATACTTGAAATTATATCAAAATATGATATCGAGACGCAGGAAACATTGCTTGATAAGCTGAAAAGTAAGGGTTACGACGTTACGCAGGCGACGGTATCGCGCGATATACGGGAGCTTGAACTGATAAAGGTTTCGTCAAAGGACGGCGGATATAAATACGCCGCGCGTGAAAAGGAAGATCAGCGTTCGAACGCAAAATATATGAATATTATGCGTGAAACGGTCGTTTCGATAGATTATGCCAATAATCTTATCGTTATAAAGACTTTTTCCGGGATGGCACAGGCAGCGGCGGCGGCAATTGATGCATTGTTCGGTGATGAGATACTCGGAACGATAGCGGGAGACGATACGATTTTTGCAGCTGTTCATACCATGACGTCGGCACAGATAATCGTGCGTCAGATAAAAGAGTCCATGGGAATCGGATAAAATTATTGTCGAGAGGTAATTTGATATGCTGAACTCGCTTCATATCGAAAATATTGCCGTTATAAAATCAGCAGATATCGATTTCGGCGGTCGGTTTACGGTTATGACAGGTGAAACCGGCGCGGGAAAATCAATAATAATTGATTCTGTCGGACTGGTTCTCGGTGATAAATTTTCAAAAGAGCTTATCAGGACAGGTCAGACACATGCAATGGTAAGTGCTCTTTTTTCTTCGTTGCCTCAGAAAGCGGTGGAGCAGTTGAATTTAATCGGACTTCCTCCCGATGAAGAAGGATGTGTGTTTATACAGCGTTCGGTTTCACTTGACGGTCGTTCGGTAACAAAATATAATGGCAGGGCAATTTCTCTTTCGCTCCAGAAAGAGGCGGGGAGACTGCTTATCTCGGTTCACGGTCAGCATGAAAGCCATACATTGCTTGACAGCAATGAACATATAGTATATCTTGACGGTTTTGCGGCTGTTGCGCCGCTTCTCGATGAATACAGAATATACTATAAAGCCATGACCGATGCAGAGCAGTCAATACGCGAGCTGAAAAAAAACGAGCGCGAAAAGCAACAACGTATCGATATGCTCCGCTTTCAGATCGACGATATTGAGTCTGCCAAGCTGAAGTCGGGGGAAGAAGAAAAGCTGCGTTCGGAGAGAGAACTGCTTGTCAATGCAAAGCAGATCACAAAACAGGTTACGACCTTGTATCGGGCACTCTACAAGAACGAAAAGGGAATGTCCGCTTACAGAATGATAGAAATCGCAAAAAAATCGCTTGATGAGATCAGCGGAATACTCCCCGATGCACAGGATTATTCCGACAGACTTTTTGATATGCAGTACGAGCTTGCATCGATCGCCGAAGCGGCATATGCCGCGATCCCGCATGGCTATGATGACCCTGAAAAGGCAATAGCACAGATAAATGATCGGCTTGACTGTATACATCGGCTTGAACGCAAGTACGGCAGCGACGTCGGGGAAATACTTGATTATCTCGCAAAAGCAAAAAAAGAACTTGACGAAATAATGCTTTCGGATGAGAGGATCAGGGAGTATACCGAGGTATATGAAGAAAACAGAAAGTCGGCACTGAGTGTTGCCGAGAAAATATCAAAGGAAAGAAAATCCGCATCATCCCTGCTGTCGGAACGTGTATGCGAGGTCCTTGCCTATTTGGATATGAATAAGGTGGATTTTTGCGTAAGAGTAAAAGCACGGGTTGATGATAAGGACATATTGTGCAGAAACGGTATGGATGATGTGGAGTTTCTTATATCAACAAACCCGGGTGAACCGCTTAAACCGCTTGCAAAGATCGCGTCCGGCGGAGAATTGTCACGGATAATGCTTGCGGTCAAGTGCGTGCTGACTGATGCCGAGGCAATTCCGACCATTATATTTGATGAAATAGATACGGGGGTTTCGGGTAAGACATCGCAGAAAATAGGAATCAAGCTTCACGACCTTTCTGCATATATGCAGGTGATATGCATAACACATTCCGCACAGGTGTCCGCCAACGCCGACGATCATCTGAAGATTGTCAAGAATGAGGTTGACGGAATGTCGGAGACAACCGTGCGATACCTTGATGCAAACGAACGTGCGGAAGAACTTGCCCGTATAATGGGCGGCGTGACACCGTCGAAGAAAATATATGAAAGTGCTGTTGAGATGCTCCGCAACGCCGGAGTACAGATTTGAAAAACATACTGAAAGGAAATTACAGAAATGAAACTTTATGACGAGCTTGTTGCCAGAGGACTTATCGCTCAGGTAACAAATGAAGAAGAAATCAAAAATATGATAAATGAAGGAAAAGCAACCTTCTATATCGGATTTGACTGCACTGCCGACAGCCTGACAGCGGGACATTTTATGGCACTTACGCTTATGAAGCGTCTGCAGATGGCAGGAAATAAGCCGATCGCTCTGATAGGCGGCGGTACGACTCTGATAGGCGACCCGTCCGGACGTACCGATATGCGTAAAATGCTCACAAAAGAGGATATAGCATATAACGCAGAGTGTTTTAAGAGACAGATGGAACGCTTTATAGATTTTTCAGACGGAAAAGCCATGATGGTTAATAATGCCGACTGGCTCCTTGATCTTAATTATGTTGATCTGCTCCGCGAAGTCGGCACCTGTTTTTCTGTGAACAATATGCTTCGCGCCGAGTGCTATAAGCAGAGAATGGAAAAGGGACTTTCTTTCCTTGAATTCAACTACATGATAATGCAGTCATACGACTTTTATCATATGTTTAAGGAATATGGCTGCAACATGCAGTTCGGCGGTGACGACCAGTGGTCCAATATGCTCGGCGGAACCGAGCTTATACGAAAGAAGCTCGGAAAAGATGCGCACGCAATGACCATAACTCTGCTTACCGATTCTCAGGGAAAGAAGATGGGAAAGACCGCAGGAAACGCCGTTTGGCTTGATCCGAAAAAAACGTCGCCCTACGAGTTTTACCAGTATTGGCGCAATGTTGCCGATCCCGATGTTATGAAGTGTATACGCATGCTTACATTCCTTCCGATCGAAGAGATAGAGGCAATGGCATCATGGCAGGGAGAACAGCTCAATAAGGCAAAGGAAATTCTTGCATATGAGCTGACAAAGCTTGTTCACGGAAGCGAGGAAGCGGATAAGGCACAGGATACCGCAAGGTCTGTGTTTGCCGGCAGCGGTTCATCCGAAAATATGCCCTCAACAGTGCTTGCCGATGCCGATTTTACCGACGAAAAGATCGGTCTTCTCGATATCATGGTCAAAGGCGGACTCTGCGCTTCAAAGGGAGAGGCAAGACGTCTTGTACAGCAGGGCGGAGTGACACTCTGCGATGAAAAAGTAAGTGACGTGAACCTTTTGCTTGATAAAAAGTTCTTTGAGAACAAGGATGTGGTAATAAAGAAGGGTAAAAAGGTATATCACAGATTTTTAATCGGTTGACAGAGGGGGTATTCAGTTGATCCTTCCCGATCAATTTAAAAAGCTTGTTGAGGATATGAGCGGCAGCGGGGCTGTCAGATACAGGTACAACAGTCCGCTCTCGCAGATATCCACATTCAGAATCGGCGGAGATGCCGACGTGATTGTTTATCCGAAGACATTATCTGCCGCAAAGCACCTGATTGCGGGCGCAAAAGAGTGCGGAGTACGTTACGATGTTTTCGGTAACTGTTCAAATGTCCTTTTTGACGACAAGGGGTACCGCGGAGCGGTTATTCTGACAGGAGATATGTCTTCGGTGACTGTGAGCGGTAATATACTGACGGCTGAGTGTGGCGCATCTCTTGTTTCGGTGACACTTGCCGCCGAAAAAGCGGGACTGTCCGGGCTTGAATTTGCATACGGTATTCCCGGTTCGGTCGGAGGAGCCGTGTATATGAACGCCGGCGCTTACGGCGGTGAAATGTCGGATGTTGTTTTGTCGACCGAGTTTGTCACCCGCGATATGGCTGTCGGCTGTCTTTCGGGAGCCGATCATCGGTTCGGCTACCGAAAGAGCGCATATTCGGAGGGTGCCGGATTTCTTCTTTCGGCAACCTTCGGACTGATTCCCGCCGAAAAAGCGGTCATACGCTCAAAAATGGATGAATTTATGCAGAAGCGACGTGAAAAACAGCCGCTTGAATACCCGAGTGCAGGCTCTGCATTCAAAAGATATCCGGGTTTTTACACAGCAAAACTGATTGATGACGCCGGACTTAAGGGTTTTTCGGTAGGCGGTGCACAGGTTTCGTCAAAGCATGCCGGCTTTATAATCAATAAGGGCGGCGCGACCTCTGCCGACGTTCATGAGCTTGTCAGGATAATAAAAGAAAAGATATACGAAAAAAACGGTATAAACATTGAGTGTGAAATTATATCCGTACCTGAAAAAGCGTAGTTTGTGAAAAATGCGGAAATAAAAAGCGGAAGTAAAGGATTGACATGGATGTTGTAATAATAACCGGTATGTCGGGTGCCGGAAAAAAGACAACCGCACATTTGCTTGAGGATATGGGGTATTACTGTATTGATAATATGCCGATATCGCTTATATCGAGTTTCTTTGAGATTTACGAAAAGAATCCGGAGAAGAATACGCTTGTATCGTTTACGCTTGATATACGGGCGGGGGATGATATAAGAAAGCTTATTGATGTTGTTGAGAATATAAAAAAAGGCGGGATACATTCCTGCCGGATACTCTTTCTTGATGCCTCGGACGATGTACTTATAAAGCGGTATAAAGAAACGCGTCATGTCCACCCCCTGGTGCGATCGACCGGTGCGTCGCTTGAAAATGCCCTTGAGACAGAGCGAAGAATCGTGTCGGAAATAGAAAAATATGCGGATTTTGTTGTAGATACGTCAAATCTGCGCCCCACGGAACTGAAAGAGCAGCTTGCCGATATACTTCGTATTCCGGATAATGACGATCTCGTTGTTTCGTGTATCTCATTTGGCTATAAATACGGGATACCGCATGATCTTGATCTTATGTTTGATGTCAGATGCTTCCCGAATCCGTATTATGTTCCCGAACTGAAAAATCATACCGGACTTGAAAAATGCGTCAACGAATATGTTTTTTCATTCGACACAACAAGATCTTTTCTTGATAAGCTCTATGATATGGTGGATTTTTTGCTTCCGTTGTACATAAAAGAAGGAAAGGGACACCTGTCGATCGGAATCGGCTGCACCGGCGGCAAACACAGGTCGGTTGCAATTGTACAGGCTTTGTATGAGCATCTGACCGCAAAATCCGGGATATATCCGGTGACTGTCCACAGAGATCTGAAAAAATAACCCGAAAAACGGAGGTGCCGATGTCATTCGCATCCGAAACCAAAACAGCTCTTGCCGTCTTGCCGATAAAATCGGTATGCTGTAAAAAGGCGGAGCTGTACGGACTTTTTTTTACACAGTCCGATTTTGAAAACCGGGTGATCCGATTTTCGACAGATAACGAAAAAATAGCGTCCCTGTGTTCCTATCTGACTAAATCCGTGTTCGGATTTGAGTCGGTTTTTGAAGATTCGGAAAAACTGACAAGGGCAGGGGGACCTGCCGTAGGATATAAGTTTCTCATGCCGCGCGACAGCGATGTTATAAAAATGACCGATTGCTTTTCGGAATATGATGCATCGTTTGACCGACTTCCGAAATGCGACGGTTGCCTGAAATCATTTTTCAGAGGTCTGTTCCTTGCAGTCGGTACAATTTCAGACCCGAACAGCGGTTATCATCTTGAATTTGCCGTGTCGGATGAAAAAAAAGCTTCGGTTGTCTGTGAATATCTCGAAACCATCGGTGTACCGGGGCGGTTGACATCAAGACGCGGGGTGTGCGCGATATACGTAAAGGAGAGCGAAGCGATTGAGGATTTCTTTACCTATATCGGCGCACCTCAGACATCGCTTACCATAATGGAAGTCAAGATAATGCGCGAGATACGCAACAATGAAAACCGACGCAACAATTGCGATACCGCCAATATTTATAAATCAACCGGAGCAGCGATTGAGCAGATAAAGGCAATCAATCGGTTGATTGAACATAATCTTTTCGGAAAATTGCCTGCAGAGCTTGCGGAAACGGCAAAGCTGAGACTTGATAATCCGGAGCTGTCGATGAGTGAACTTGCCGCGTTGCATGATCCGCCTATAACAAAATCCGGTGTCAGTCACCGACTGTCAAAAATAATCTCTTTTTGCGAAAAGACAGTAAACAGCAGCGATTTGAAGGAATAATTATTTTTTATGTGTGATTTCGTACATTTGCATCTTCACAGCGAGTACAGTCTTCTCGACGGTGCCTGCAGAATAAAGGATATCCCCAAGGCGGCAAAAGCCTTGGGGCAATCGGCGGTTGCGATAACCGATCACGGGGTAATGTACGGCGCCGTTGATTTTTATAATGCATGCATTGAAGAGGGGATAAAGCCGATAATCGGATGTGAAGTTTATCTTGCGGAAGGCAGTGCGTCCGATCATGTGAGGACCGCTCCTTACTTTAATACACATCTTATATTGCTTTGTGAAAACCGGGTGGGATATGAAAATCTTTCGTATATCGTGTCCGAATCGTTTACAGAAGGTTTTTATGTAAAACCGAGGATTGACTTGAAGCTGCTTTCCGAACATTCGGAGGGACTTATCTGTTTGTCGGCGTGCCTTTCGGGACGCATTGCACGTTCAATAGTGATTGACGATGTCCGTGAGGCAGAGAATTTCGCGGTAACTCTCCGCGATATTTTCGGCAAGGACAGGTTCTATCTTGAATTGCAGGATCACGGTATCCCCGAACAGCAAAAGGTGAACCTTGCACTTGCGGAGATTTCCGAAAAATTCGATATCCCGCTTGTCGCAACCAATGACGTGCATTACCTTGCAAAATCGGATGCCGATATACAGGAGGTGCTTCTCTGTATACAGACCGGTAAAACGGTTGCCGAAGGTAAGCCGTTCGGATTCGATACCGACGAATTTTATCTCAAATCATCCGAAGAGATGCAGAGACTGTTCGGAATGTATAAGGATGCGATCGCCAATACGGTGAAAATTGCCGGGATGTGTAATTTCGGATTTTCATTCGGGAAGACTGTCCTTCCCGATTATCCGATAGAAAGCGGGATGACTCCGAAGGCATTTCTTCAAAAGCTCGCCAAGGACGGACTTGACAGCAAAATCGCTGAAGGCAGAATAACATTTGACGATAATCATACCTATGATGATTATAAATCACGCATGATATATGAACTGCTTATTATAGGAAAGATGGGCTATGAGCAGTATTACCTTATAGTATGGGATTTTATAAAATATGCAAAGGAACACGGAATCCCGGTCGGTCCCGGTCGTGGTTCGGGAGCCGGTTCGCTTGTAGCATATCTCATAGGTATAACCGAAATCGATTCAATAAAATACGACCTTCTTTTTGAACGTTTTCTCAATCCCGAGCGGATATCAATGCCTGATTTTGATACAGATTTCTGCTATAACAGACGCGATGAGGTTATTTCGTATGTCAGAGAAAAATACGGTCATGACCACGTCGCACAGATAGTGACTTTCGGAACGATGGCTGCACGTGCGGTTGTCAGAGATGTCGGCAGAGCACTCGGTATGCCCTATAATACTGTTGATGAAATTGCAAAAATGATACCTCAGACAGGAGGGGTCACTCTCGACAGCACGCTTGAATCCGTCGAATCGTTCAAAAACGTATATGATAACGACAGTGCGGCAAGAAAACTTGTAGATATATCGAAAAAGCTTGAAGGAATGCCGCGTCATGCTTCCACACACGCCGCAGGCGTGGTCATAACGAAAGAACCGGTTTATAAGTATCTGCCGCTGTCTGTCAACGGCTCGACGACCGTAACGCAGTATGATATGGATACCGTTGCAAAAATCGGACTTCTTAAATTTGATTTTCTGGCGCTTCGCTATCTGACCATTATTGCGGATGCGGAAGCGCAGATAAAAAAATCGGAGAGCGGTTTTTCGGTTGAGAATCTGCCCACCGATGATATGCCGACGTTTGCACTCATAGCATCCGGAAAAACCGACGGAGTGTTTCAGCTTGAGTCGGCGGGAATGAAACGTATGCTTTCGAATATGAAGCCTGTTTGCCTTGAGGATATCATGGTGGCTATTGCTTTGTACCGCCCGGGTCCGATGGATTCGATACCGAGATTTATGGCAAACCGTGCTGACCGTTCGCTGATCTCGTACAAAATACCGGTGCTTGCCGAAATACTTGACAGTACATGCGGCTGTATAATATATCAGGAACAGGTAATGCAGATTTGCCGCAAGGTAGCCGGTTTTTCTTACGGACGGGCAGATGTTGTCAGAAAGGCGATGTCAAAGAAGAAAGGCGAGTTGCTCGAAGCGGAAAGAGTCGCTTTCGTTGAAGGGGCGAAAAAGAATTTCATTGACGAAAAAGATGCAAATGATCTTTTCGATGAAATGGCGGGTTTTGCAAAATATGCATTCAATAAGAGCCATGCCGCCGCTTATTCCGTTGTAACATACCGTACTGCCTATCTTAAGGCTCATTACCCCGCACAGTTTATGGCGGCGCTTATGAGCTCGGTTTCGGGCGATTCGGTCAAAACGGCGGAGTACGTTTCGGAGTGTCAGTCGATGGGAATAAAGATTCTGCCGCCGGATATAAACGAAAGCTTCGGCAGATTTACCGCGTCAGGCGGCAGTGTCAGATACGGATTGTCCGGGATTAAATCGGTAGGGGACGGCTTTGTGGAAAAAATAATTGCCGAGCGCGGCAAAAGACCGTTTGCATCCTATGCCGATTTCTGCAGACGTATGGTCGAGAAGGAACTCTCAAAAATGCAGGCATACGCGCTTGTCAGTGTGGGTGCCTTTGACTCACTCGGCGTAAGCAGGGGAAAGCTTATCGTTGCGTCGGATGCGGTTGTAACCGGAGCACTTGCCGATTATAAGAGGGCAAATGACGGTCAGCTTGATATTTTTTCGGATTCTTCTGCAACAGAGAAGGAGTTTGGCTACGACTATCCGGATGTTCCCGATCTTTCCGCATCACAAAAGCTGCTGCTGGAGAAAGCAAATATAGGTGTTTATCTTTCAGGCAGCCTGCTTGACGATTACAGAAACTGTCTCAGCAGACTCAGCGTTACTCCGGTATCGCTTATACGGGGCTCGTTTGACAGAGATTCGGACGATTTCGGTACTATTGCCGAAAAGCAAAGCGTTACCGTTGCCGGTGTCGTTACGGGAATAGTGAAAAAGACTTCAAAGAACGGGGATCCTGTTGTTTTTGTGACAATAGAGGATCGGATGGGTGAGATAGAGGCGATTCTTTTCTCAAAGGTTTATGCCGCTGTTTCCGAAAAACTTGTCCGTGAATCTGCGGTGACGATAACCGGAGAGGTGTCGGTAAAGGATGATAATGAGCCGAAGCTGCTGGCTTCAAAGGTAGGCTTTCTTGTAGCCGACAGCGACATGAAGCAGAACGCACATGTCGGTGCGGGACACGGAAGACTGTATATCCGCGTCGATAAATTCGGTTCGGATATGTATGAAAAGGCAGTGAATATGCTTGAAATATTCTGCGACGGAAACACCGAGGTTGTGTTTTTCGACAGATCGGACCGCAAGTACGTAAAGTATGATGCAGGTAAAGCTTATATAGACGAATATGTTTTGTCGGAGCTTGCAGGTATCTGCGGCGGAGCCGAAAATGTCGTGGTAAAATAAAAAGCGGGATTTTTTGTTTGTTTTTTCAGAATACAAATATTTTATTCACACAAACTTAAAATTGATCGGTTATAATCACATATGGGTATTCTGTAAATCTGTATTTTTGAAAACGGGGTAGGAAAATGCCGGATAAGGATAAAGATAATATAGAAAAACAAGTAGATGATGCGGTTCATACGTCATTCAGACTGTTTCGCTCGGCGATTTCGGTTGTGCTCGGCGTATTTCTCTCGGTATTGCTCGTGTGTGCGGTAGCGGGATGCGTTGTCGTGGGTGCATTTGCTATATATCTTGCAAATAATGTCGATAAAAATGTTGATGATATAGTGCTTGTGACAGAGCAGGGAGCGGGAACGGCTACGAAGATTTTCTATTACGACAGTGACGGAAATCTTGTTGAAGATGAATCCCAGCGCCTCAGCTCCGAGGGAAATTCATTCTGGGTTTCGTATGAAAATATCCCCGAGAACCTTGTAAATGCCTTTGTCGCAATTGAGGATAAGCGTTTCTGGGATCATAACGGCTTTGACTTCATTACAACGGTGAAGGCTGTTGCCAAATTTCTGCTCCCGCTCGGAAAGAGCGGAGGCGGCTCCACTATCACACAACAGCTTATAAAAAATGTTACCGGTGATGATGAATATACCATTCAGCGTAAGGTGAATGAGATATTCAAGGCGATGGAGCTTGAAAAGCAGGTCGGTGACAAAACGAAGATCATGGAAGGTTATCTGAATGTCATATATCTGTCTCAGGGAGCATACGGAGTACAGGAGGCGGCGCACACTTACTTCAATAAGGATGTGAGTGAGCTGAATCTTCTTGAATGTGCATCGATTGCCGCAATTACTCAGTCACCGACGAAATGGGATCCGATTATCAATCCGGATAACAATAAGTCGAGGCGCAAGGATATACTGACCGCAATGTATACTCAGGGTCTTATAACAAAGGCGGAGTATGACGATGCTTACGATGCAACTCTTGTAATTGACAGATCGGAGACCGAAAGCGTGTCTCTCGGTACGACATCATGGTATACCGATGCCGTAATAAATGAAGCTGTGGAGCTGCTTGCAAAGAAATATAATGTGACAAAGCGGATAGCAACGCAGATGCTTTATAACGGCGGATATTCGATCGTGACCGCACAGGATAAGAGCGTTCAGGCGGTTCTTGATAAATATTATACCGATATGACAAAAACCTCGGTTTTCCCGGTATCAAATGTTATCAATGTTGAGTCGTCAATGATAATAATCGACCCGCATAACGGTAATATTCTCGGACTTGTCGGCGGACGCGGAGAAAAGAAGCAGAACCGTATTTTCAATCTTGCAACAGATGCCGTGCGTCAGCCCGGATCGGCGTTCAAGCCGATCGCCGTATATGCTCCGGCAATGCAGGCGGGCGTGATAAACTACGGTTCGGTTTACGATGATGTCCCTTTCAATTTCGGAACGGTAAAGGTCAATGCATCCGGGAAAGAAGTCTATTCGAAGCCGTCGGGGTGGCCGAGAAACTCAAATAATGCATATCGCGGACTTACAACGATGGAATATGCGATCGCAATGTCCAAGAATACGATTGCCGTTCATGTGCTCAATTCGCTCGGGCTTGAAAATTCGTTCGATTTTCTGACCCAAAAGCTGCATCTGACAACGCTTGTAAACGGGGACAAGAACTATGCGTCGCTCGGACTCGGCGGTCTGTCGTACGGTGTAACGCTTAAAGAGCTTACGACGGCATATTCGATCTTCTCCAATAACGGAGTGTATACGTCGTCAAGGACGATAATTGAGATAAGGGATAAGGGCGGAGACGTTCTTATCGATAACGAGCCGACAAAGGAAATTGTACTCAGCGAGGGAAATGCCGAGGTCATGACCAAGCTGCTCGGTCAGGTCATTTATCATCCGGGTGCAACGGCATCGGTAAGTCTTTCACAGATAGGAAAGATGGTTGATGTTGCGGGCAAAACAGGTACGACAAACAATAACTACGATAAATGGTTCATTGGTTATACTCCGTATTACCTTGCCGGTGTGTGGACAGGTTATGTCGAACTTCAGGATATCGGAAGCAAGGTAAGCAATCAGCACTGTATAATGTGGAATAAAGTAATGGTGGACCTCCATAAGCCTATTCTCGAACGGGTGGCACGCGGCGAGGAAGAGTTGAAGAAGTTTGACAATGACCTGCTTATAAAGGCAACCTATTGTATCGATTCCGGAAAGCTTGTTACAAAAGCGTGCGAGGCGGATCCGCGCGGAAATCGTTATGAAATCGGTTATTTTACAAAGGAGACTCTTCCGAAGGAGGAGTGTGACTGTCACGTGCTTGTCAGATATTGCACGGGACACGGTGTAGCCGGTCCCGATTGTCCCGAATCTTCCTGCAGGATGGTCGGACTTCTGAAAAAGAAAAGGTCTTTCCCCGTAAATATATATGTGACCGACGGTCAGTATACCTATGTTGAGCTTAACGGAACTCCGGCGTATACAGAAAGTCCGAACTATCCGTTTTATTGGAATCTCTATAACGCAATCGGCAAATATTCGGGAAAATCATACAGTACGGAAGGACAGTACAACAGATATTGTACCTATCATCTGAATAAAGAGCCGGACAAGGATCCGACCGATGAAAATCCGACCGAAAATCCGGATGGGTAAGTCGGTAATATAATAAAAAATCACCTCATAGAATTTCTGTGAGGTGATTTTTTTGAAAATAAAACAGAGTATCTTTCGCGAAATGCGGTGTATGAGATGGAGCTATATCATAATCTGCGCTGTATCATCTCTTTTGCTCGGTATGCTTACCGGGGTATTCGGATCGGGCGGTATAGCATACAGATGCCTGTGCCTTCCGAGGGGAGCGCTCAGTGCATCGGCTTTTATCATAATATGGAGTATGTGGTATCTGCTTGTCGGTGTGGCTTTCGGTTGCGTGCTGAATAACTATTTCTGTTGTTCATCTCAATATCTGCGTTCCGGGATTTTTTGGTTTTCACTGTTCATGTTGTCAAATCTTCTCTGGTACCCGATCTTTTTCGGGCTGGGATCGATTGTATTTGCATTTTTGATTCTTGTTCTGCATTTGCTTATAACTCTTGTTACGATAAACTGCTTTATAAAGATCGGATTGTTTCCGACTGTAATCCTTTGCCTGTATTTTGTTTGGTTGATCTATTGCCTCTTTATCAATTTCTGTATTATTTTGCTTAACTGATTTAAATTTGAATCGTACATCTTGATTTTTTTCGCACTTTGTGATATCATATCAGCAGTATTTGATTTATGTTTTTTGCGGAGATAAAATGTTGATAATCGGACTTACCGGTTCCAGCGGCAGCGGAAAAGGCTATGTGGATTCGGTTTTTGCAAAAAATAATATACGGTATATCGATACGGATAAGATAGTTCATAAGCTTTATGAGGGTGGAAACGAATGTGTCGAAGAAATCAGACATTCGTTCGGTGACGGCGTTATTTTTTCCGACGGAAGCGTAAACCGGAAAAGACTCGGCGAAATTGTTTTCGGCGATCGTTCCGCACTTGATCTTCTGAATCATACAGTGCATCGTTACGTGGCTGCGATTGTGTCGGATTTGATCGATCAGTGCAAAAAAAATAACGAAAAAGCGCTTGTTATAGACGCTCCCATGCTGTTTGAATCGGGACTTGATCGTGTATGCGATATAAAGCTTGCGGTTGTTGCAGATGAAAAAACGAAGATCGAAAGAATAATGAACCGTGACGGAATATCAGCCGAAAGCGCGGCTCTCCGACTCGGAAATCAACATTCAGATGATTTTTTTATCTCAAATTGCGACTTTGTTATTTATAATAACGCAGGTGATGACGCTGAAAAACAAATTGCCGATTTTATACGGAAATATCTGCATATGTGAGTGATTGAATAATGAACAGGAAGTTGAATGTTGTACTGATCCTCGTCATATTGCTTGTCTTGGTCGCTGTTGCCTGCTTTATGTCGGTACTTCTGCATTTGGATATAAAAATTGCGGAGAAAAGCTATCCGATAAAATACGGAGAACAGGTGAGCACATTCTCTGCCGAATTTGGGGTCCCCGAGCATATAGTTTACGGCGTCATTTTTGTGGAAAGTAATTTCAGAGCGGACGTTGTTTCACGATCAGGCGCGGTCGGACTCATGCAGATTATGCCGGCAACCTTTGCCGATCTTCAGAAAAGACTCGGTGAAAGCTATTCCGAAAGTGCACTTTCCGATCCGTCTGTAAATATCAGATACGGTTGTTACTATCTTTCGTATCTGTATAATATATTCGGTGATTGGGAAACTGTTTTTGCCGCATATAACGGCGGAATGGGGAATGTAAAAAAATGGCTGAAGGATGAACGATATTCTGCGGACGGACATCTCGTAAATATACCTTTTAAAGAGACGGCATCATACGTAAAAAAAGTTGAAGCGGCATCCGAAAAATATAAGGAAATAATCAATAAAACAAAGGAGAAATAAAAAATGTTTGCAACTGACGAAGAAGTAAAGAACCTGAAAGAAGAAATTCTCTTCAAAAAGAAAAATGTCTATGAGGTTCTTGACGAAAATGATGAAAGGGAAATGGAAGCACTTTCACGGGAGTACAAAAGGTTTCTTGATCTTTCGAAAACGGAACGTGAAGCCGTTGAACAGGCGGTTGAGCATGCGAGCAGAGCGGGATTTGTCGAATATCATTTCGGAGACAAACTCGAAGATGGCGGAAAGTATTATTATAATAACCGCGGTAAGGCAATATATCTTTTTGTTATGGGAACCGAGCCCGCAAGCGAAGGTGTGCGTATTTCTGCCGCTCATATAGACTCTCCGAGACTTGATCTGAAGCAGCATCCGCTTTATGAAGAAGGGAACATGGGCTTCTTCAAAACACATTATTATGGCGGTATAAAGAAATACCAGTGGACGGCAACGCCGCTTTCGCTTCACGGAAGAGTTGTCCGCTCCGATGGCGGATATGTTGATATTGTGATCGGCGAAGACGATAACGATCCGTTATTCTATATCAACGATCTTCTTCCTCACCTCGCAAAGGATCAGGTTTCAAGATCGCTCGCAGACGGAATCCCCGGTGAAAAGCTGAATATTCTTATCGGATCAAAGCCGTTTACCGCAAACGGAGATATAAAGCTCGGTATAATGAAGATTATTTCCGAAAAATACGGTATAACCGAATCCGATCTGATATCGGCGGAACTGTCGCTTGTTCCTGCATTCAAAGCAAGAGATATCGGATTTGACCGTTCGCTTATCGGCGGCTACGGACATGACGACAGAGTCTGTGCCTATCCTGCACTCCGTGCAATAACCGAGGCTGAAAAGCCGGTACATACGCTTATGGTTATTCTTGCAGACAAGGAAGAAGTCGGAAGCGGCGGAGCCACAGGTATGCAGTCGGCGGTATTCACAGACATTCTTGAGGAAATCGCAAGAGCAAAAGAAACCAACTTCCATACGCTTATGGCAAATTCAAAATGTCTTTCGGCTGATGTTAATGCCGCGTATGATCCGAATTTCGGAGAAGTATATGAAACAAAGAACAGCAGCTATATAAACGAAGGCGTTGTGATGACAAAATATACAGGCGCAAGAGGGAAGAGCGGGACATCGGATGCAACAGCTGAGTTCGTAGGATTTGTGCGCAAAATATTTGATGAAAATAATATTGTGTGGCAGACAGGCGAGCTCGGTAAAGTAGACCAGGGTGGCGGAGGAACGGTCGCAATATATATAGCAAATAAAAATATCGACGTTGTCGATCTCGGCGTACCTGTTATATCCATGCATTCACCGTACGAGGTGATTGCGAAAGCAGATTTGTATATGACGTATAAAGCGTTTATTGCATTTAATAAATAATCTGTAAAACCGACTTCCTCATCGGATATCCGGTGGGGAAGTCGGACATAAATGTTGACAAAAACGAAAATGTATTGTATAATTGCCTTGTAAATCTATGCGGATATGGTGAAATCGGTAAACACGCTGGTCTTAGGAACCAGTGCTTTCGCTTGTGGGTTCGAGTCCCACTATCCGCACCAAATATGAAAATGTATGCGTGCATGGAATATTTCCGTGCGCCGTAGGGTGAAATATGAACGAAGTAAAATTATTTCAGCTTTGTACCAAAGCATCTGAATTCGACGGTGAATTCAAATGGCAGGCTGCCGGCATGTCATATATGATTTGCCTGTCGGATAACAGTTTTGTAATGATTGACGGCGGATACGAAGAGGATGCGGAGCCGTTAATATCAAAAATGAAAGAGCTTTCGGGTGAGAACGTCCCATGTGTAAGGCTTTGGATAATCACACATCCGCATGAAGATCATTACCGTGCACTTTTCCATGTTGCGACGAATGATCGTCTCAGGTCATCGGTCGATATCAAAAGGCTTTGTTACAGTATTCCGAAAGACGGTAAACTTCCAGGAAGCGGATATTCTGTCGAAAGGGAACTGAAGGAAATCGAGCGGATTCGCGAGAATCTCGGTTGTCCGGTTTTATTACCGTATACGGGTGATGCGGTTGATTTCGGAAATGTAAAAATACGTTTTCTTTCGACCCACAACGATTTTGACACTCTGAATGATCCGAATGAATTGTCACTTGTTTTTAGGGTAAACGGTCCGAAGAAAAGCGTAGTATTTACAGGAGATGCATATGCCTGTGTTACACAACGGGTGTGCTTTGATTTTTGGGACGAACTGAAAAGCGATTTTTGTCAGGTTGCACATCACGGGTTGAACGGCGGTAGTGCCGATTTCTATGCAAAGGTAGATGCAAAAACCGTGTTGATACCGATTTCAAAGTCGGGAGAAGCTTATATGAATAAGCAGAAATGCTTTTGGCCGCGATTCTTTGCTGAAAAAAACGCTGAGATAGTGGTCAGGGCTTGTGATGGCGATGCGGAATTTCTGATGTAGTGCGCTGTTTATATCAGCCTTCGGAATGGATCGGAAATTTTGAAAAAAGTATTGACAAACCGTTTTTTTTGTGTATAATATAACTGTTGTGTTTGGTGTCAGCCGAAATGATGCCAACGCAACATAATAAGCGGGTTTGGCGGAATTGGCAGACGCGTAAGATTCAGGT